>NZ_CM001558.1:4925076-5530579 GCF_000281895.1 Pseudomonas fluorescens Q2-87
AGGGCCGGTAGATTTCATTCACCGGCTCGGCGGTGTAGGCCAAGGTACCGTCCTTCAACAAACGTAGATGGTGATTGGTCCCGGCCAGCAACACCGTGCCGCTCTGCGGCGTCTCGCCGTGCCGGGCCAGGCGGACCCTGTGGCCCGACGCACTGCCCAGCCACTCGGCCATGCCTGCGGCGAACACCTCGTCGACATGCTGGACCAGCACAATGGCCGGGGCAAAATCACGCGGCAGGGCTTTCAACAGCACCTCCAGCGCCGCCGGCCCGCCCGCCGACGATCCGATGGCCACCAGGCTATTTCGCGACACCGCCGCACGCTGCGTCGTCGCAGCGGGTCGTTCCCGCCTGTTGCGCTCGCCGATCAGCCAGCCGATGTTGGTGATCTTGCGCAGCAGGGGCGCCGCTGCGTCCGCTGGATTACCGACGCCCAGGGCCGGCGTATCGACCACGTCCAGGGCGCCATGGCCCATGGCCTCGAACACCCGATGGACGTTCTGTTGGCTGTCACCGGTGACGATGACAATCGCGCAGGGCGTATCGGCCATGATCCGCCGTGTAGCCTCCACGCCATCCATGATCGGCATGAACAGGTCCATCAGGATCAGGTCCGGGGTGTACTCGGCGCAGCGCTGCACCGCCTCGGCCCCGTTGGCGGCCACCCAGACCAGTTGATGCGCCGGCTCGAACGCCAGGGCACGGCGCAGGGCCTCGACCGCCAGGGGCATGTCATTGACGATGGCGATCTTCAAGCGCGGGCTCCCCCGATCAATTCGACTACAGCGTCGAGCAAGGCGTCGTCGTGGAAACTCGCCTTCGCTAGATAATAGTCGGCCCCCGCGTCCAGGCCACGGCGACGGTCTTCTTCGCGGTCCTTATAGGACACCACCATCACCGGCAGCGATTGCAAACGGTTGTCGCGTCGCAACAGCGACACCAGCTCGATGCCATCCATGCGCGGCATGTCGATATCGGTAATCAGCAAATCGAAATCCTCCGAGCGCAATGCGTTCCATCCATCCATGCCATCCACCGCCACGGCCACCTCGTAGCCGCGATTGAGCAGCAGCTTGCGTTGCAGCTCGCGCACGGTCAGCGAGTCATCCACCACCAGGATCCGCTTGCGCGGAGCCTGGGCCTGGTTCTGCCGGGCAATGCGTTCCAGGCGCCCGGTATCGAGCAGCTTGTCCACCGACCGCAGCAGGTCCTCGACGTCGACAATCAACACCACCGAGCCGTCGTCCAGCAAGGCTCCGGCGGAAATATCCTGGACCTTGCCCAGGCGCTCGTCCAAAGGCAGGACCACCAATGTGCGCTCGCCAATGAAGCGTTCCACCGCGACCCCATAGATCGATTCGCGCTCGCGAATGACCACGACCTTGAGGGTGTGGCTGTTGTTCTGCGTCGCCGGGCGATTGAGCAATTGGCTGGCGGCGACCAGCCCGATATGCCGGCCCTCGTGCCAGAAATGCTGGCGGCCTTCGACCTGCACGATGTCGTCGGGCGCCAGGTCGCACATGCGTTCGATGTGGGCCAGGGGAAAGGCATACGCCTCGCCGCCGACTTCCACCACCAGGCTGCGCACCACCGACAGGGTCAGCGGCACTTCGAGATGGAAACGACTGCCCCCGCCCGCCGTCTGCTCCAGCACCACGGCCCCGCGCAACTGCCGGACCATATGCTGGACGGCGTCCAGGCCGACGCCGCGACCGGATACCTCGGTGACTTTGTCTCGCAGGCTGAAACCGGGCAGGAACAGGAATGTCAGCAGTTCCTCTTCGCTCAGGCTGGCAGCGGTTTGCGCTGGGGAAAGGCCGCGCTCGACGATGCTGCGGCGGACCCGTTCCAGATCCACGCCGGCACCGTCGTCCACCAGTTCGAGCACCAGCAGGCCGGCCTGATGGGAAGCCCGCAGGCGGATCAGGCCTTCGGCGGGCTTGCCGGCCAGTTGGCGCTGTTCCGGGGTTTCGATGCCATGGTCCACGGCATTGCGCAGTAAATGGGTCAGCGGCGCCTCGAGCTTTTCCAGCACGTCGCGGTCGACCTGGGTTTTTTCGCCCTCGATCTCCAGGCGGACCTGCTTGCCCAGGCTGCGACCGAGATCACGGACCATGCGGACCTGGCCGCTGAGCACATCGGCAAACGGCCGCATGCGACAGGCCAGCGCCGTGTCATACAGCACCTGCGCCCGCTGGCTGGCCTGCCAGGCGAACTCATCCAGCTCGGCGGTCTTGAGCGCCAGCAGTTGCTGGGTTTCGGCCAGCAAGCGGCGCGCATCGCCAAGGGCTTCCTGGGCCTGCAGGCTCAGAGCGTGATCCTTGAGGTGCACGTTCAGCTCTTCAAGGGCACGCAGGCCGTTGCCTTGCTGACGCTTGAGGCGTTGCATCGCTGCCAGCCAGGGCTTGAGGCGCTGGGTTTCCACCAAGGATTTGCTCGACAGGTCGAGCAGGCTGTTGAGGCGTTCAGCCGTGACCCGCAGGACCCGTTCGCCGCCTTCGGTGACCCGTTTAGCCTTGGCCTTGGGCGTCGGCTCGATGGGCGCGGCAGGTCCCAGTTCGGGCAATTCGACAGGAGCGGTTTCGACGGGCATCTCGATTGCCGGCGGCGCTGCGGCCGAAGCCTGGGCGGCCTCAGGGTCGAGCAGTCGCCCCATCAGCGCCACGTATGCATCGATGTCAGCAGCGCCAATGTCGTTGCCCGGCGTGGCGATGCGCGTCAGCAGGTCCGTGCCTTGCAGCAAGGCATCGATGTGAACGGCACCCAGCACCAGGCGGCCTTCCTGGGCACTGACCAGGCAATCTTCCATGACATGGGCCACGCTGACGCCGGCGTCCACCCCGACGATGCGCGCCGCGCCTTTTAGCGAGTGGGCCGCGCGCATGCATGACTCAAGGTACTCGGCCTGGGTCGGATCACGCTCCAGGGCCAGCAGGCCGGTGCTCAGCACTTGGACCTGGGCTTCGGCTTCCAGGCTGAACAGTTCCAGCAACGAGGCATCGCGCATCTGATCGGGCGTCATGACAGGCTCCGGGACACGGCGGACAGCAGCTGTTCTTCGTCCAGCCAGCGCAAGCTGCGGCCCTTGTAGGGCAACACACCGCGAGTGTACTTGCCCGCTGACGGCGAAGCGCTCGCCAGGATCCGTTCGTCGATGGCATGGATGCCGTCCACCTCGTCCACCGGCACCACCACCGGCCCGCCCTTGGCCGCGACGATCAACATGCGCGGCATGATTCGCCCACCGGGAACCGCCGGCGCGCCGGGCTCCAGGTCCAACAATTCCACCAGCGACAGGCAGGCCACCAACGCCCCGCGCACGTTCGCCACGCCGAGCAAGGCCCGCGAACGTTGGTGAGGTAACGAATGGATCGGCTGCAACGGCGCGACCTCCACCAAGCTGCGGGTGGTCAAGGCCAGCCACTCTTCGCCGAGGCGGAACATCAGCAATGAGCGCGTGGCGATGTCGGTGTCCAGCGGGGCGCCGACCAGGTCCCGGTCATCCTGTTGCAGGGCATACCGGTCGAGCAGGCGGGTGGCGGCCGCCGAATACACCGGGCAATTGCGGCAGTGGATATGCTCGGTCAGTCGTTCACACGATTTGTCGCCATGCACGCCGATGCGGTTCCAGCAATCGTCGATTGCCTCGGCATCGTCATGGGTGACCTTGTAAAAAGCCGAACCGCTCATCGTTTACGCTCACTGTCTGCGGTGCGCTCGCTACGGGCAGCGCGTTCCTGCAATCGACGGGCTCCGGCCGCGTCTCCCTGGGAAGCCAGCAGCGCCGCCAGATGCACCAGGGCCTCGGCGTGTTGCGGTTCAAGATAAAGCGCCTTGCGATAAAACCCTTGGGCCTCGAGCGCGCTGCCGGCCATGTCGCTGAGCAACCCCAGCCAATAAAACACCTGGGCCGCTGGCGCATGGCTACGCAAGTACTGTTCGCAGGCCGTGCGGGCCTCGGCGCTCTTGCCGCTGTTGGCCAGGGCGGCGATCTGCGCCAGCAACCCGGCCGCGTCGCCGCCCTTGGCTTGGGCAACCGCGGGCCGGGCCTGGGAAAACGGCACGGAGCGGATCACCGGGGCGACAGTTCGGGGCGGCACTTGGCGAACCGGCAGCGGGGCCGGCATCAACGTGGGTAGCAAGGTCGGTGGCGAGGTCGGCAACGGTTGTGGTTCGGGGGCGCCCTGGCGACTGAAGGCGAACGACTGGGCAGCCCCGATCGAGCGCATGCCCAGGCGCCCGAGCAAACTGCCCTCGGCGGGGCCGATAAACAGTACGCCATCCTGGTGGGTCAGGCGCTTGAGCACCTCGAACACCTGCTGCTGGGTCGGCTGGTCGAAGTAAATCAGCAGGTTGCGGCAGAACACGAAATCGTAAGGTGCTTCATTCACCAGCAAGGCCGGATCCAGCAGGTTGCCCACTTGCAGGCGCACTTGCTCGCGCACCCGCTCGCTGAGGCGATAGCCCTCGTCTTCGGCCTCGAAATGCCGTTCGCGAAAGGCAAGGTCAGCACCACGGAAAGAATTGCGGCCATAACGCGCAGCCTTGGCCCGTTCAACCGACAGCGGGCTGACGTCCAGCCCCTCGACTTTGAATTGATGGGCGCCCAGCCCTGCGTCGAGCAAGGCCATGGCGATGGAGTACGGTTCCTCACCGGTGGAACACGGCAAGCTGAGGATGCGCAAAGCGCGCAGGTGCTTGATCTCGGCGAGTCGCTTGCCGGCCAGCCGGGCGAGGGTCGCGAAAGATTCAGGGTAACGGAAGAACCAGGTCTCCGGGACGATCACCGCTTCGATCAGCGCTTGCTGTTCCTGCCCCGAATGCTGCAGCGATTGCCAGTAGTCGTCGGCGGTTCGCCCGGGCACAGCGATGATGCGTTGGCGCACGGCCCGCTCGATGATGGCTGAACCGACGGAGGTCACGTCCAGGCCGATGCGTTCTTTGAGGAAATCGAAAAAGCGCTGGTCATTGCTCATGGCCGGGCCCCGAGGTCATCGATGTCCAGCCCGGGTGTGGGAAACAACACGGCGCGGACCGACTCGTCGAGCAGGTCATTGACCCGCACCCATTGCAGCAGCCCCTGCGCATCCTCGCGCACCGGGCCCAGGTACGGCGCCTGCCGATTGTCGAGGCCATACGGCTGGAATTGCGCCGGATCGCAGCGCAGGGTGTCAGTGGCCTGTTCCAGGATCAGTCCCAGCACTTGCCTCGCCTGCTGCGCGTCGGGCTGGTAGTTCACCAGCACCAGCCGCGTACTGGTGCGAGCCTCGGCATTCTGGCCGAAGGTCAGCGCGCACAGGTCGATCACCGGCACCACCACCCCGCGCCAGGCAAAAACGCCGGCCACCCAGGACGGCGCCCGCGCGATCGGCTTGAGGGGCAGGCGCGGCAATACCTCCACCACGTCGGTGGCCTGCAGGGCGTAACGCTCGTTACCGATGCGAAACACCAGGAACAGCGGCTGGCGGGCCGTCGAGGTCATGCCACGCGGGGTCTCTGATTCAGCCATCAGACTTTGAAACGCGAGACGCCACCGCGCAGCCCCACGGCTACCTGGCTCAGTTCGTCAATGGCGGAACTGGCCTGGCGCAGGGATTCCACGGTCTGGCTGCTGGCATCGCCCAGTTGCACCAGGGCGTGGTTGATCTGCTCGGCACCGGTGGCCTGGGCCTGCATGCCCTCGTTGACCATCAACACCCGCGGCGCCAAGGCCTGGACCTGATGGATGATCTGCGACAGCTGCTCGCCGACCTGCTGCACCTCGAACATGCCGCGGCGCACTTCTTCAGAGAACTTGTCCATGCCCATGACCCCCGCCGACACGGCGGACTGGATCTCGCGCACCATTTGCTCGATGTCATACGTGGCCACGGCCGTCTGGTCAGCCAGGCGCCGTACTTCCGTGGCGACTACCGCGAATCCGCGACCATATTCCCCGGCCTTTTCGGCCTCGATGGCAGCGTTGAGCGACAACAGGTTGGTCTGGTCGGCCACCTTGACGATGGTGACCACGACTTGGTTGATGTTACCGGCCTTCTCGTTGAGGATCGCCAGCTTGGCGTTCACCAGGTCGGCGGCGCCCATCACCGAATGCATGGTTTCTTCCATGCGCGCCAGGCCTTGCTGGCCGGAGCCGGCGGCCACCGAGGCTTGGTCGGCGGCGGTGGAAACCTCGGTCATGGTGCGCACCAGGTCCCGGGAAGTCGCGGCGATTTCCCGGGACGTCGCGCCGATCTCGGTGGTGGTGGCAGCGGTTTCGGTGGCCGTGGCCTGTTGCTCGCGGGAGGTGGCGGCGATTTCGGTCACCGAGGTGGTGACTTGCACCGAGGAACGCTGGGCCTGGGACACCAGCGAAGTCAGTTCGGCCATCATGTCGTTGAAGCCTGTCTCCACTGCGCCGAATTCATCTTTGCGTGCCAAGTTCAGGCGCCCGCTCAGGTCGCCGCTGCGCATGACCTCGAGAATCTCCACGATACGGTTCATCGGCGCCATGATCGCGCGCATCAGCAACAGCCCGCAGAGCAGGGCGACAATCAGCGCGACAAGAAACGACAGACCCATGGCGACCTTTGCCGCCGTCACCGCGTCGTCGATGGTCTGGGTGGCGCTTTCGGCCAGTTCGCGATTGCGCTCGATGATGTGGTTCAGATGCTGACGACCGCCGATCCACGCTGGCGTCAGTTCCTTTTCCAAGGCCAGCCGCGCCCCTTCGTAATCCTTGCGCTGATACAAGTCCAGGACCTTCGCCATGGCCAGGTTGAATGCTTGATGATTATTTTCGAACTCGTCGAAAGACGCCTGGTCGGCAGGGTTCTGGATCAGCTGTTGATAATTCTGTATTTCTTCGCGCAGGTGCTGCTCGAAGCCCTGGAAGCGGGTCTTGTCTTCGGCGGTGATTTCATGGTTGCCCGAAAGGCCGACGATCTGTTGGGTCAGCACGTAGCTGTCGACCCAGCCACCGCGAATCATGGAGCTGTAATACACCCCCGGCACCGCATCGGCCCGGACCCTCTCCTCACTGTCCTGGATCTTTAGCAACCGCGAAAACGAGACAACAACCATGAGCAGCATGATGGCGATGATCACCGCAAAACTCGCCAGGATGCGTTGGCGCAATGTCCAGTTCTTCACAGTAAAACCTCGGGCACTTGAAAATGCTGGGGAGTATAGCCGAGGGCGGCGTGGCGTCTGCATGGCGGTGGCGGAGGATTTTGAGCCAGTTGGAGCAATGGAGTACCTGTGAGGATCTGCATCAGCCCCAATTCCAGTAAAGGGCCCAAACCACTAAGGTCGGGGCGGCTCTACGGTGTTGCCTGCCGCACCTGCTTCTCCAACTCGGCCTTCAATCCCGGCTCCAGCTTGAGCTGGCGCGCCAGCTCATCGAGGTAGGATTTTTCCATGAAGTTTTCCTCGTCCACCAGCATCACGCTGGCAACATACATTTCAGCGGCGATTTCCGGGGTACTGGCGGCGCGAGCGACGTCGATGGGGTCAAGGGGTTTGTTGAGCTCGGCGTGCAGCCAGCGCTGCAGTTCCTGGTCGTTATCGAGCTTGGTGAATTCGCCTTCGATCAGCTGCCGCTCACGCTCGTCGACATGGCCATCAGCCTTGGCGGCCGCCACCAATGCCTTGAGGATCGCTTGGCTGTGCTGCTCGACCTGCGCCGCCGGAACGCGGTCCAGGGTCTGCGGTTCGGTTGTTTGGCCACCGCCCTGTTGGGCCTGCCAGTTGCCATAGGCTTTGTAGGCGATCACGCCCAAGGCAGCCAGGCCACCATAAGCCAGCGCCTTGCCGCCGAAATTGCGGGCTTTCTTGTTGCCCAGCAACAGCCCCATGGCGCCAGCGGCCAATGCCCCGCCACCCGCGCCGGACAGCAAGCCGCCCAGGTTGCCCCCCGGATTACCGGAGCCGCCAAGCAACTCGCCCAAACCAGCGGACGGCTTGCCCTGGGAACCGCCAGCCTTGTTCTGCAACATTTCCTGACCGGACTTGAGTAGCTGATCGATTAATCCACGGGTGTTCATGTGCTGCCTCCACGCATTCGGGTTGACCGGATCATTAAGGTCACCAGCCTGGATCGAAAGTGCCCCGTCAGCCATGACGAGATTGCTTCGAGATGTTGCCTCGCGTATCACCAGCCCCACAGAAAAAACGATATACACTCCAGCGCATCGATAAAAACAGCCCACCGGGTATTCGTCCAATGATGACCCTGCGTCAGATCCGTCATTTCATCGCTGTGGCCGAGACCGGCTCGATCTCCTCCGCCGCACAGGCGGTTTTCATTTCCCAGTCCACCTTGACCCTGGCCATCCAGCAGTTGGAGCAGGAAATCGGCGTCTGCCTGTTCAACCGCCACGCCAAGGGCATGACCCTGACTCACCAGGGGCATCAATTCCTGCGCCAGGCTCATTTGATCCTGGCCACCGTCGACAATGCCAAGCGCAGCCTGCAACAGAGCACCGACCAGGTGGCCGGCCACGTCATCATCGGCGTCACCAGCCTGGTTGCCGGTTATTACCTGGCGGACCTGCTGACCCGTTTCCAGCGGGCCTACCCCAATGTGGAAATCCGCGTGATGGAGGATGAGCGGCCGTACATCGAGCACTTGCTGGTCAGCGGCGAAATCGACGTCGGGGTGCTGATCCTCTCCAACCTGGAAGATCGCCACGCCTTGCAGACCGAGGTACTGACTCACTCGCCCCACCGCTTGTGGCTGCCGGCCCAGCATCCGTTGCTGGAACACGACAGCATCAACCTGGCAGATGTGGCCCGCGAGCCGCTGATCCAGCTGAACGTCGATGAAATGGACCGCAACGCCCAGCGTTTGTGGCGCGGCGCCGGGCTGCAACCGAAGATCACGCTGCGTACCGCCTCGACCGAAGCGGTGCGCAGCCTGGTGGCCGCAGGCCTCGGGGTATCGATCCAGCCGGACATGACGTACCGCCCCTGGTCACTGGAGGGCGACATCATCGAGGCGCGCCCGATTGCCGACCTCAGCCAGACCCTTGACGTCGGCCTGGCATGGCGCCGAGGCACGGCGCGGCCAGCCCTGGTCGATCCGTTCCTGACGGTAGCCCGGGAACAACCGCCGGGCGGACGCAAGCCATCGATTTAATCGAATGCAGCCTTGAGTATTTAGAATTTGTCGGCCTTGAGGCTGAGCACTAGTCTCTCAGGCATCCCATGGTTCTGTGCTTCAAACTGAGACTTATAAAAATGGCTGGCACGCAGACCCCGTTGTGCACCGCGTTGCTGATCGACGGCGAACTCGTATCCGGTGAGGGGGTTGTCGAGCCCATTCTCAACCCGGCCACCGGCGAAGTACTCGCTCATATCGCCGAAGCCAGCATCGAACAGGTGGAAGCTGCAATCCTCGCAGCCCACCGCGCATTTGACGAATGGTCGCAGACCACGCCGCAACAACGTTCGAACCTGTTGCTGGAGATTGCCGCCGCCATCGAAAAAAACGCGGACTACTTGGCCCGCCTCGAATCCCTGAACTGCGGCAAACCTTTGCATTTGGCGCGCCAGGATGACCTGAGCGCCACCGTGGACGTGTTCCGTTTCTTCGCCGGTGCCGTGCGCTGCCAGACCGGCCAGCTCAGCGGTGAATACCTGCCTGGCTACACCAGCATGGTGCGCCGCGATCCCATTGGCGTGGTGGCGTCCATCGCGCCGTGGAATTACCCGATCATGATGGCCGCCTGGAAAATCGCCCCGGCCCTGGCCGCCGGCAACACGCTGGTGTTCAAGCCGTCGGAACACACGCCCTTGTCGATCCTGGCGCTGGCGCCGGTCTTGGCCGGGATTCTGCCGCGGGGCGTTATCAATATCATTTGCGGAGGCGGCGAAGGGGTCGGCAGCCATTTGGTCAGCCATCCCAAAGTACGCATGGTCTCGCTGACCGGCGACATCGTCACCGGGCAGAAGATTCTCCAGGCGGCGGCGAAAACCCTCAAGCGAACGCACCTGGAACTGGGCGGCAAGGCGCCGGTAATCGTATGCAACGACGCCGACCTCCAAGCCGTGGTCGAGGGCGTGCGCACCTATGGCTATTACAACGCCGGGCAGGATTGCACCGCGGCTTGCCGGATCTACGCTCAGGGTGGGATTCACGACCGGTTGGTGGCCGAGCTCGGCGCGGCGGTCAGCAGCCTGCGCTTTGCCGGCAAGCGCGATGCCGACAATGAAATCGGCCCGCTGATCAGCGTTCGCCAGCGTGACCGCGTCGCCAGTTTCGTCGAGCGCGCCCTCGGCCAGCCCCACATCGAGCGCATCACCGGCGCGGCGGTGCATTCCGGCGCGGGGTTTTTCTATCAACCCACGCTGCTGGCCGGCTGCAAGCAAAGCGACGAGATCGTCCAGCGCGAGGTGTTCGGCCCCGTCGTCACGGTGACCCGCTTCGATGAACTCAGCCAGGCGGTGGACTGGGCCAACGATTCCGAATACGGCCTGGCGTCCTCGGTGTGGACGCAGAACCTGGACAAGGCGATGCAGGTGGCGGCGCGGCTGCAATACGGCTGCACCTGGATCAACAGCCATTTCATGCTGGTCAGCGAAATGCCCCATGGCGGCCTGAAACGCTCGGGCTACGGCAAGGACCTGTCCAGTGATTCGCTCCAGGATTACAGCGTGGTGCGCCACATCATGGCCCGGCATAGCCGGGAGTTTTGAGCGGCAAGCTGCAAGCTGCAAGCTGCAAGCAACAGCAGTGCATGGCTTGCAGCTTGCAGCTTGCAGCTAAGCTAAAACAACAATCAGCGACACGCCTCTCAACTGCCCTACCACAATTAAAGCAAGAGGGATTTCCATGTACGCGCACAAGACCGCATTGCTCAGCGCTATCACCACGGCGCTGCTGACCAGCGTCAGCCTCCAGGCCGCCGAACCGCCCAAGGCCATTGGCGCCGGCGAAGGCCAATTGGACATCGTTGCCTGGCCGGGCTACATCGAACGAGGCGAAAGCGACAAGGCCTACGATTGGGTAACAGGTTTCGAAAAGGACACCGGTTGCAAGGTCAACGTGAAAACCGCCGCCACCTCCGATGAAATGGTCAGCCTGATGACCAAGGGCGGCTATGACCTGGTCACCGCCTCGGGCGATGCCTCCCTGCGACTGATTGCCGGCAAGCGTGTACAACCGATCAACACCGCGCTGATCCCCAACTGGAAGAACCTCGACACGCGCCTCAAGGATGCACCCTGGTACGTGGTCAACCAGCAGACTTATGGCACCCCGTACCAGTGGGGCCCGAACGTGCTGATGTACAACACCGACGTATTCAAGCAGGCACCGACCAGTTGGAGCGTATTGTTCAGCGCTCAGAACCTGCCTGACGGCAAGCCGAACAAGGGACGCGTGCAAGCCTACGATGGCCCGATCTACATCGCCGACGCGGCGCTGTACCTCAAGACCGCCAAGCCGGAACTGGGCATCAAGGACCCGTACCAACTCGACGAAGCGCAATACAAGGCCGTATTGGAATTGCTGCGGGCCCAGCAGCCGTTGATCCACCGCTACTGGCACGACACCACTGTGCAGATGAGCGATTTCAAGAACGAAGGCGTGGTGGCGTCCGGCGCCTGGCCGTACCAGGTCAACGGCCTGGTCAACGAGAAACAACCGATCGCGTCCACCATTCCAAAAGAAGGCGCCACTGGCTGGGCCGACACCACGATGCTCCACGCCGAGGCCAAGCACCCCAACTGCGCGTACAAATGGATGGACTGGTCGCTGCAACCGAAAGTCCAGGGCGACGTGGCCGCGTGGTTCGGTTCCCTGCCCGCCGTGCCAGCGGCGTGCAAAGGCAGCGAGCTGCTGGGCGCCGAGGGTTGCAAGACCAATGGCTTCGACCAGTTCGACAAGATCGCCTTCTGGAAAACCCCGCAGGCCGAGGGCGGCAAGTTCGTTCCGTATAGCCGCTGGACCCAGGACTACATTGCGATTATGGGTGGGCGCTAAACCCCAGCAACTGCTTGGACCGGGGACATGATTAGCCCTGTGGCGAGGGAGCTTGCTCCCGCTGGGGGGCGCAGCCACCCCAAGACCAGCCGATGCGGTGGGTCAGGCAATACCGCGTCGATCTGTTTTGGGCGTGCTGCGCACGCCAGCGGGAGCAAGCTCCCTCGCCACGGGACCGCGTTCCAAAGTTGATATTTCATAGCCGCCCCGCTTTTTGGAGCACCGCACCATGACACTTGCAGTCCAATTCACTCACGTTTCCCGTCAGTTCGGCGAAGTGAAAGCCGTTGACCGGGTTTCCATCGATATCCAGGACGGCGAGTTCTTTTCCATGCTGGGCCCCTCTGGTTCAGGCAAGACCACCTGCCTGCGCCTGATCGCCGGGTTCGAACAGCCCAGCGCCGGCTCGATCCGCATCCACGGCGAAGAAGCCGCCGGGTTGCCGCCCTATCAGCGCGACGTCAATACAGTGTTCCAGGACTACGCCCTCTTCCCACACATGAATGTGCGCGACAACGTCGCCTACGGTCTGAAAGTCAAAGGCGTCGCCAAGGCCGAGCGTATCCAGCGCGCCAACGAAGCGCTGGAAATGGTCGCCCTGGGCGGCTACGGCGAGCGCAAGCCGGTGCAACTGTCCGGCGGCCAGCGCCAGCGCGTGGCCCTGGCCCGGGCGCTGGTCAATCGTCCACGAGTGCTGTTACTGGATGAGCCCTTGGGCGCCCTTGACCTTAAGCTGCGTGAACAGATGCAGGGCGAGCTGAAGAAGCTGCAACGGCAACTGGGCATCACCTTCATCTTCGTCACCCACGACCAGACCGAAGCGTTATCGATGTCCGACCGCGTGGCAGTGTTCAACAAGGGCCGCATCGAACAGGTCGATACACCGCGCAACTTGTACATGAAGCCGGCGACGACTTTTGTCGCCGAATTCGTCGGCACCTCCAACGTGATTCGTGGCGAACTGGCCCAGCAATTGAGCGGTTATCCACAGCCGTTCTCGATCCGCCCGGAACACGTGCGTTTCGCCGAAGGCCCGTTGGCCGGTCACGAAATCGAGGTCCGCGGCCTGCTTCACGATATCCAGTACCAAGGCAGCGCCACGCGCTACGAGTTGAAACTCGAGAACGGCCAGACCCTGAGCCTCAGCCAGGCCAATACCCAATGGATCGACAACGGCGCCCAGCACCAGACCGGTCAGCAACTGAGCGTGCGCTGGGCCCGTGAAGCCATGATCCCGCTGCACGACACCGTCGCCGGTGAGGTGTGAGATGAGCACCCTGGCCATTAACCCGACACCGGCATCGGGATCGTCGCTGCGCAGGTTTTCCAACCTGCTGTACCGTCGGCCCAACCTGTATCTGTCGATGCTGCTGGTGCCGCCGCTGATCTGGTTCGGCGCGATCTACCTGGGTTCGCTGCTGACCTTGCTGTGGCAAGGTTTCTACACCTTCGACGACTTCACCATGGCGGTCACGCCGGACCTGACCCTGGCGAATTTCGCGGCGCTGTTCCAGCCCTCGAATTTCGACATCATCCTGCGCACGTTGAGCATGGCCATCGTCGTGTCCATCGCCAGCGCCGTGGTCGCGTTCCCGATTGCCTATTACATGGCGTGCTATACCAGCGGCAAGACCAAGGCGTTCTTCTACATCGCAGTCATGCTGCCAATGTGGGCCAGCTACATCGTCAAGGCCTATGCCTGGACACTGCTGTTGGCCAAGGGCGGCGTGGCGCAGTGGTTTGTCCAGCACTTGGGGCTGGGTCCAGTGCTGCAGTTCGTGCTGGAGATTCCCGGCGTCGGCGGCAGCACGCTTTCCACTTCTCACCTGGGACGCTTCCTGGTGTTTGTCTACATCTGGCTGCCGTTCATGATCCTGCCGATCCAGGCCTCCCTGGAGCGCCTGCCGCCGTCGCTGCTGCAAGCCTCGGCCGACCTGGGTGCCAGGCCGCGCCAGACCTTCATGCAAGTGATCCTGCCACTGTCAGTGCCGGGCATCGCCGCCGGTTCGATCTTCACGTTTTCGCTGACCCTGGGGGATTTCATCGTGCCTCAACTGGTGGGCCCGCCGGGCTACTTCGTCGGCAGCATGGTCTACGCCCAGCAAGGCGCCATCGGCAACATGCCCATGGCCGCGGCGTTCACCCTGGTACCCATCGTGCTGATCGCCATCTACCTGTCTATCGTCAAGCGCCTGGGGGCTTTCGATGCACTCTGACTCTTCATCCCAAGGGCGCGCGTCCTGGGGACTGCGCATCGCAGCGTGGGGCGGGCTGGTGTTTTTGCACTTCCCGATCCTGATCATCTTCCTCTATGCCTTCAACACCGAGGACGCGGCGTTCAGCTTTCCGCCCAAGGGCCTGACCTTGAAGTGGTTCAGCGTCGCCTTCTCGCGCCCGGACGTACTGGAGGCGATCAAACTGTCGTTGCAAATCGCAGCCATTGCCACGCTGATCGCCATGGTGCTCGGCACACTGGCTTCGGCGGCGCTGTACCGCCGCGATTTTTTCGGCAAACAAGGCATTTCACTGATGCTGATCCTGCCGATTGCGCTACCAGGCATCATCACCGGCATTGCTCTATTGGCGACGTTCAAGTCCCTGGGGATCGAACCCGGGATGCTGACGATCGTCATCGGACACGCGACCTTTTGCGTGGTGATCGTCTACAACAACGTCATCGCCCGCCTTCGCCGTACGTCCCACAGCCTGATCGAGGCGTCGATGGATTTGGGAGCCGATGGCTGGCAGACCTTCCGCTACATCATCCTGCCCAATCTCGGCTCGGCGTTGTTGGCTGGCGGGATGCTGGCGTTTGCCCTGTCGTTCGACGAGATCATCGTCACCACCTTCACCGCCGGCCACGAACGCACCCTGCCGCTCTGGCTGCTCAACCAGCTCAGCCGCCCTCGCGACGTGCCGGTGACCAATGTCGTGGCGATGCTGGTGATGATCGTGACGATGCTGCCGATATTGGGCGCCTATTACCTGACCCGTGGCGGTGAAAGCGTGGCCGGTAGTGGGGGGAAATAAATACCACGGTGGAACCGGATCCCCTGTGGGAGCGGGCTTGCTCGAAAGCGGCGTGTCAGACGGTGCAGATGTTGGATGACACACCGCATTCGCGAGCAAGCCCGCTCCCACCCAGACCACAAACAAGATTCGAGAGGAAATGGATATGCAAACCAAACTGCTGATCAACGGCCACTTGGTAAACGGCGAAGGCCCTGCCCAGGCCGTGTTCAACCCCGCGCTCGGCAGGGTGCTGGTGGAAATCAACGAAGCCAGCGAAGCCCAGGTCGACGCCGCCGTACGCGCGGCCGACAGCGCTTTCGACAGCTGGTCGCAGGTTGCGCCCAAGGACCGCTCCCTGTTGTTGCTTAAACTGGCCGACGCCATCGAAGCCCATGGTGAAGAACTGGCGAAGCTGGAATCCGATAACTGCGGCAAGCCGCTGAGCGCCGCACTGAACGACGAGATCCCGGCCATCGCCGACGTCTTCCGCTTTTTTGCCGGTGCCAGCCGCTGCATGAACGGCTCGGCCGGCGGCGAATACCTGCCGGGGCACACCTCGATGATCCGCCGTGATCCGGTCGGGGTTATCGCCTCCATCGCGCCATGGAATTACCCGTTGATGATGGTCGCCTGGAAAATCGCCCCGGCCCTGGCCGCCGGGAATACCGTGGTACTCAAGCCGTCGGAACAAACCCCGCTGACGGCATTGCGCCTGGCGGAATTGGCGTCGGAAATTTTCCCGGCCGGCGTGCTAAACGTGGTGTTTGGTCGTGGGCAGACCGTCGGGCAGCCGCTGGTCACGCACCCGAAAGTGCGCATGGTGTCGCTCACTGGCTCCATCGCCACCGGCTCGAACATCATTTCCAGCACCGCCGACAGCGTCAAGCGCACGCACATGGAACTGGGCGGCAAGGCCCCGGTGATTATTTTCGACGACGCCGACATCGACGCGGCGGTTGAGGGCATCCGCACCTTCGGTTTCTACAACGCGGGCCAGGACTGCACCGCCGCCTGCCGCATCTATGCCCAACAAGGCATCTACGACCAGTTCGTCGAAAAACTCGGCGCGGCGGTGGGCAGCATCAAGTACGGCCTGCAAAACGCGCCGGATACCGAAATGGGCCCGCTGATCACGGCGCAACATCGCGACCGCGTGGCAGGCTTCGTCGAACGAGCCATCGCCCAGCCGCATATCCGCCTGATCACCGGCGGCAAGGCGGTGGACGGCAATGGGTTCTTCTTCGAACCGACGGTACTGGCCGACGCTCAACAGGATGATGAAATCGTCCGCCGGGAAGTGTTCGGGCCGGTGGTGTCCGTCACGCCATTTCTCGACGAAGCCCAAGTGCTGGGCTGGGCCAACGATTCGGATTACGGCCTGGCCTCATCGGTGTGGACCGCTGACATCGGCCGCGCCCATCGCTTGTCCGCGCGCCTACAGTACGGCTGTACCTGGGTGAACACGCACTTCATGCTTGTCAGCGAAATGCCCCATGGCGGTCAGAAACGCTCCGGTTATGGCAAGGACATGTCGATGTATGGGTTGGAGGATTACACGGTGGTGCGGCATGTGATGTTCAAGCATTGAGGACAAGACAACACTGGCAACACATGCTCGCGGTAGCCCTGTGTGGGTGCTGCTAAGGTTTTCGTCTATCGGTGCGCGCTCGCCGGTTGACGGAAATCCCGGCAGCACCTAGGGTGTCTACAACGTATACACCCCAGGAGATTGCCATGGCCTCGCCCGTTTTATCCTTTCGCGTGGAAGAAGGTCTGGCCCAGCAGCTGGATTTGTTGGCTGCCGCCACCGACCGCGACCGTCAATACCACCTCAAGCGTGCATTGGTTCGATATGTGGAAGCCGAGTCCTGGCATCTACAAGCCATCAGCGAAGGCATAGTCGATGCCGATGCTGGAAATCTGACCGACCTGGATGCCGTGAAGGCTAAGTGGGCAAAGCGTGCCGAGCATCGTACTGACCGACAAAGCACAGAGTGACCTCGACTCGATTTATGAACACTACCAAACCGCCATCGGTACGGAAGGCGCTGACAATGTCATCACCACCATTCTGGAAACGCTGCGACAACTGCAGCGCTTTCCAGGCTCTGGCCGTCCTTCTGTCGTTCCCGATATTCGGGAGCTGGTGTTGACACGTTATCCGTTCGTTGCGCCTTACCGGCTCATGCATGGGCAATTGCAGGTCTTGCGCATACTGCATCAACGCAGCGAACGCTCCCAGGACTGGTCCACGGAATAATTGCGGCCAGTGACCATCTGCCCGGCCGCCCAAAACGATTATTCAAAACCTCGAAACACTCCTCATTGCATCCACCAGATAACGCATGGCGATCCGGTCGTTTTCCGACAGCTCCCGATAGCGCTCCACCAGCCTCATCTCCTCCAGGCTGAGCCGCTTTGTCCTGCGCGCATTGTCCAGGCCTGGAAAGAGCCCCAGTATTTGGGTAATGCCCTGTATTTTTGTCATGAGCGTTGTCCTTCTTTACGTCTAATCGACCTGATAGCGGCGTCTGAATGCGGGTTGAATTGCCTGTCACGCTTAAGAATAGGGAGGATTCATAGCGTGAAAAGAGAGTTTTAGAGTAATTAGTCAAAAAACGCTGGAATGGGCATAAAAAAAGAAAGAACTGTAAGAAAATTTAACCAAGGCACGCTTTTCATTCTCCCTCCAGCCTGGTTATCCCCTAAGATTTTGCGCTTTGGTGAACCGATCCAGCTCTCAGGCATCTGTTCTAACGTCCGTCGCGTTTGGCCAAAGGCATGTCCGAACTCCTTTACCAGTCTCTGTTGCCAGGATCGGCTTGGGATTGTTTCGAGAAAGGTTGTATTTATGCACCGCAGGAATCTGCTCAAGGCCTCCATGGCCTTCGCCGCCTACACCGGTCTATCGGCCTCCGGGCTCATGGCCGCACGTGCCTGGGCCGCTGACCAGACTGCCGACGGCCAGGCCCGTCCCTTCGATTTCGATGACCTGAAAGACCAGGCCCGGCAACTGGCCGCGAGCCGCTACGTCGACACCAAGCAAGTCTTGCCACCGACCCTCGCCCAGATGTCACCCCTGCAATTCAACGCGATCCGCTACGACGCCAACCACTCCTTGTGGAACAAGCTCGATGGCCAGCTGGACGTGCAGTTTTTCCACGTCGGCATGGGCTTCAAGCAGCCGGTGCGCATGTACAGCGTCGATCCGAAAACCCGTATGGCCCGTGAGGTGCACTTCCGCCCGGAGTTGTTCAACTACGAGAAAACCACCGTCAACACCTCGCAGTTGACCGGTGACCTGGGGTTCTCGGGTTTCCGTGCATTCAAGGCGCCGGAGCTGGATCGGCACGACATCGTTTCGTTCCTGGGGGCCAGTTATTTCCGCGCCGTGGACGCCAGCGGCCAGTACGGTTTGTCCGCTCGCGGATTGGCCATCGACACCTACGCCAAAAAGCGTGAGGAATTCCCGGACTTCACCAAGTTCTGGTTCGAAACCCCGGACAAGAACAGCACCCGCTTCGTGGTCTACGCCCTGCTCGATTCCCCCAGCGCCACGGGTGCCTATCGTTTTGACATCGATTGCCAGCCGACCCGGGTGGTCATGGAGATCGACGCCCACGTCAACGCCCGCACGGCCATCGAGCAGCTCGGGATCGCCCCGATGACCAGCATGTTCAGCTGCGGCACCGTCGAGCGGCGCATGTGCGACACCATTCACCCGCAAATCCACGACTCCGACCGGTTGGCCATGTGGCGCGGCAACGGCGAGTGGGTCTGCCGTCCGCTGAACAACCCCGCCACCTTGCAGTTCAACGCCTTCGCCGACAAGGACCCGAAAGGCTTCGGCCTGGTGCAGACCGACCATGACTTTGCCAGCTACCAGGACACCGTGGACTGGTACAGCAAGCGTCCAAGCCTGTGGGTCGAACCGACGACGGCCTGGGGCGAAGGCTCTGTCGATCTGCTGGAAATCCCTACCACCGGCGAAACCCTGGACAACATCGTTGCGTTCTGGACACCGAAGAAACCGGTTGCCGCCGGTGAGTCGCTGAACTACGGCTACAAGCTCTACTGGAGCGCCCTGCCTCCGGTCAGCACGGACCTGGCGCATGTCGATGCGACCCGTTCGGGCATGGGCGGTTTCATCGAAGGCTGGGCACCCGGCGAGCATTACCCGACCGTCTGGGCGCGGCGTTTCGCCGTGGACTTCAGCGGCGGCGGCCTCGACCAACTGCCGCCCGGCACCGGCATCGAACCGGTGGTGACCTGCTCCCACGGCGAAGTGAAGGACTTCAACGTGCTGGTGCTCGATGAGATCAAGGGCTACCGCATCACGTTCGACTGGTACCCGACGGACGATCGCGTGGACCCGGTGCAGATGCGCCTGTTCATTCGTAGCAAGGAGCGCACCTTGAGCGAGACCTGGTTGTACCAGTACTTCCCGCCGGCGCCGGATAAGCGCAAGTATCCCTAAGTCCCGCGGCGTCAGGAATGACGCCTTCGCGAGCAAGCTCGCTCCCACAGAGGGTTCGTGTTGCTCACAGAATTTGTGTTCGACGCCGTTCCCTGTGGGAGCGAGCTTGCTCGCGATGAGGCCGGTACAAGCGCCGACTCATCCAGCCAGATAAACCAAAAGCCCCGGGCAACACGACCGGGGCTTTTTGTTTCATGCCTTGCTCAATCGCGCAAATCAGACTCATGAATCGGCTGGTCCCGATGCGTCGCCCGTTGGTATTGCGCCGGCCACGTGGCCTTGCGTCCACCCAAATCATCATCGGCGTGCAGGGGCCAGTAGGGATCACGCAGCAACTCCCGCGCCAGGAAAATGATATCGGCCTGGCAAGTTCGCAAGATGTGCTCGGCCTGGGCCGGTTCGGTAATCATGCCGACGGTGCCAGTGGCGATTTCCGACTCCTTGCGCACCCGTTCGGCAAAGCGCGTCTGGTAGCCCGGGCCAGTGGGAATCTCGGCGTTGGCCGCGGTTCCGCCCGACGACACATCGATCAAGTCCACCCCCAAGGCCCGGAATCGCCGTGCCAGCTCTACGGTTTCATCCGGGTTCCAGCCGTCCTCGACCCAGTCGGTGGCAGAGACGCGCACGAACACCGGCAATTCGTCAGGCCATACGGCTCGCACCGCCTCGGTGACTTGCAGGACCAGGCGGATGCGGTTTTCGAACGAGCCTCCATATTGATCGCGCCGCTGGTTGCTCAGGGGAGACAGGAACTGATGCAGCAAGTAACCATGAGCGGCGTGGACCTCGACCACTTTGAAGCCAGCCGTCAGGGCACGCTTGGCCGAATCGACGAAGGCCTGGACCACGTCGGCAATCTGCCCTTCGTCCAATTGGACCGGCTGGGTGTGTTGCGGATCGAAGGCAATGGGTGATGGACCGACCGGAACCCAGCCGCCGTCCGCAGGTTTCACGCTGCCATGCTTGCCCAGCCAGGGTCGCCAGGTACTGGCCTTGCGCCCGGCATGAGCCAGCTGAATACCCGGCACGGCCCCTTGGGCAGTGATGAAGCGGGTGATGCGTTGCAAGGGTTCGATCTGCTCGTCGTTCCACAGCCCAAGGTCCTGGGCGGTGATACGGCCGTCGGCGGTGACGGCGGTGGCTTCGGTGAACACCAGGCCGGCGCCGCCTACGGCGCGGCTGCCAAGGTGCACCAGATGCCAGTCGTTAGCCAGGCCGTCGGCGCTCGAATACTGGCACATCGGCGACACCGCGATGCGATTGGGCAGGGTCAATTGACGAAGCGTATAGGGTTCCAGCAGCAGACTCATGGGGCACCTCTCGAATCAGTGGGCAGGCTCCAGGGTTCTGTTTGAAAAGTCGACGAGTGACAAAAGGTGCAACACCCGCCCCCGCGGGCAATGAAATTCGACAAGACGTCACAAGGGCTATCAACCAGTGCTTAGAGCCTAGTCGACAACCTGGGAGGAGGAAGGGTTCAGAAGTTAAAAACCGACATCGTGACGAGATTCTGCGCTTAACGCGGTTCGATATGGGCAATCATCAACTGCACCGTTTCCTGGCCGCGGAATTCGTTGAGGTCGAGCTTGTAGGCCAATTCGACCCAACGCACGGTTGGGTTTGGCCAGATATCGCGGTCAATGCCGAAGGCAATGCCATCGAGCTTCACCGAGCCGCATTCGCTCTTGAGGACGACCTTCAGGTGCCGTTCGCCGACCACGCGCTGTTCGACCAGCTGGAACACGCCGTGGAACATCGGTTCCGGAAAATGCTGGCCCCAGGGTCCGGCATGGCGCAACGCCCGGGCCAGCTCCAGGTGAAATTCCTCGACCGCCAACGTGCCGTCCGACAACAGCCGCCCGGTCAGGTCCTCTTCGCGCATCTGCCGACGCACTTCCGCGTCGAACGCTTCGGCGAACAAGGGAAAGTTAGCTTCCGGCAACGTCAGCCCCGCCGCCATGGCGTGACCTCCGTATTTGCTGATCAGGGTCGGATGCTGCGCCGCCACTACGCTCAACGCGTCACGAATGTGAAACCCCGCTACCGAGCGACCCGAGCCCTTGAGCAGGCCGTCGCCAGCATCGGCAAAGGCAATGGTCGGCCGGAAATAGCGCTCTTTCATACGCGAGGCGAGGATACCGATCACGCCTTGGTGCCACTGCGGATCGAACAGGCACAAGCCAAATGGCATCGACTCCACCGGCAGGTCCTTGAGCTGGGCCAAGGCCTCGCGCTGCATGCCTTGCTCGATGGATTTGCGGTCCTGGTTCATGCCGTCCAGTTGTGCGGCCATCTCCCGCGCCAGGGCCACGTCATCGGTGAGCAGGCATTCGATGCCCAGGCTCATGTCATCCAGGCGCCCCGCCGCGTTCAGGCGCGGGCCGAGGATGAACCCGAGGTCGGTGGACGTGATACGCGAATGATCGCGCTTGGCCACTTCCAGAATCGCCTTGATACCGGGACGGGCCCGTCCGGCGCGAATCCGTTCCAGCCCCTGGTGCACCAGGATCCGGTTATTGGCGTCCAGCGGGACCACGTCGGCGACGCTGCCCAGGGCCACCAGATCGAGCAGCTCGCCGATGTTCGGCTGGGGTTTGCTGGCGTACCAGCCCAGGCTGCGCAGACGCGCCCGCAGCGCCATCAGCACGTAAAAAATCACCCCGACACCCGCCAGCGCCTTGCTCGGGAAATCACAGCCCGGCTGGTTCGGATTGACGATGGCATCGGCCGCCGGCAATTCGAGACCCGGCAAGTGGTGGTCGGTGACCAGCACCTTGAGCCCCGCCGCTTTCGCCGCCGCCACGCCTTCCACGCTGGAAATGCCGTTATCCACGGTAATCAGCAACTGTGGCTCGCGGGTCAGCGCGACTTCGACGATTTCCGGCGTCAGTCCGTAGCCGTATTCGAAACGGTTAGGCACCAGATAGTCGACATGGGCCGCACCCAGCAAGCGCAGGCCCAGCATGCCCACGGTGCTCGCCGTCGCGCCATCGGCATCGAAGTCACCGACGATCAGGATCCGCTGACGCTGCTCCAGCGCGACCACCAGCAGGTCCACCGCCGCGTCGATGCCCTTGAGCTGCTGATAAGGAATCAAGCGCGCCAGGCTCTTGTCCAGTTCAGCCTCGGACTGCACGCCGCGCGCCGCATACAGGCGGGTCAACAGCGGCGGCAGGTCACCGAGAAATGGCAGGGTGTCGGGCAGTTGGCGGGGTTCTATGCGCATGGGGGGACGGACATTTCTCTGAAAAATTTAATTGTGCAGCTCATTAAGTGCCGGGGCGGCAGCTCAACCACGCTCGCCCAGCAGCCATTGCAACTGGACTTCATGCTGGCCACGATCATCAGTCACGAAAATAGTACCCTCGCTGATCATCACGTCCCACTTGATCACACGCGGCATGTCCTGGGCCAGGATTTCCAGCACGTCCTGGGGCACGGCGGCGATGTTGACGTTTTTCAGATTCTTCACCGCTGGAATTACCTTGCCTTCCCATACCCGCAGGCTGCCATAGGCCAACAGGCTGGTGCGCTCGGTGCGGCGCGAGCACCAGGTCAGGCGATCGGCATCGGGCTGGCCGACTTCGATCCAATGCAGCACACGGTCGTCCAGACTTTTTTCCCACAGAGCAGGTTCATCGACGTCTGACAGACCACGGCCGAATGCCAGCAGCTCGTTGTACCAGAAGGCATAGGCCAACAGGCGCACGGTCATGCGCTCCTCGGTTTCCGACGGATGACGGGCAATGGTCTGCTTCACATTCTCATACACATTGCGGTCGAGGTCGGTGAGGTTCAGTTCAAACTTGTAGGTCGTGGACGGCTGGGCCATGAACGGGCTTCTTGATACGAGGAAAGGCGGCAAGTCTAACCGATGACGCGGGCAATCCACGAATTGCCGACCATCAACCTGCGGCGACTGACAGCGGCCTATGATAAAACGCTCTACTCGTTTCGCTTTTGTCCTACAGGATCCGTCATGTCGCTAACTGCCAAACCCCTTGCGGGCGTCAAAGTCATCGAACTCGGCACCTTGATCGCCGGGCCTTTTGCCTCGCGCATCTGCGGTGAATTCGGTGCCGAGGTGATCAAGGTCGAATCCCCCGACGGCGGCGATCCGCTGCGCAAGTGGCGCAAGTTGTATGAAGGCACTTCCTTGTGGTGGTTCGTCCAGGCCCGCAACAAGAAATCCCTGACCCTGAACCTGAAACACCCGCAAGGCCTGGCGATCCTGAAACAGCTGATTGGCGAAGCCGACATCCTGATCGAGAATTTTCGCCCCGGCGTGCTGGAAAAGCTCGGCCTGGGCTGGGATGTCCTCCACGCGCTGAACCCGAAGCTGGTCATGGTGCGGCTTTCAGGCTTTGGCCAGACCGGGCCGATGAAGGACCAGCCCGGGTTTGGTGCGGTGGGCGAATCCATGGGCGGCCTGCGCTACATCACCGGGTTTGAAGATCGGCCGCCCGTGCGCACTGGCATCTCCATCGGCGACTCCATCGCCGCCCTCTGGGGCGTGATTGGCGCACTCATGGCCTTGCGTCACCGCGAGGTCAACGGCGGAACCGGGCAAGTAGTGGATGTGGCCTTGTACGAAGCGATCTTCGCCATGATGGAAAGCATGGTGCCGGAGTTCGACGTGTTCGGCTTCATCCGCGAGCGCACCGGCAACATCATGCCTGGTATCACTCCGTCGTCGATCCACACCAGCGCCGACGGCAAGCATGTGCAAATTGGCGCCAACGGCGACGCGATCTTCAAGCGCTTCATGCAGATCATCGGCCGTGACGACTTGGCCAGTGACCCGCAGTTGGCAAGCAACGACGGCCGCGACAGCCGGCGCGACGAGCTATATGGCGTCATCGATCGCTGGGTCAACTCGCTGCCACTCGATGCCGTCATAGAGCAGTTGAACCAGGCCGGCGTACCCGCCAGTCGGATCTTCAGCGCCGAAGATATGTTCAGCGACCCACAGTTCCTCGCCCGTGAAATGTTCCTACAGGCCAAGCTGCCGGACGGCAAGGCGTTCAAGATGCCGGGCATCGTCCCGAAACTTTCTGACACACCAGGGACTTCCGAATGGGTCGGGCCGGCGCTGGGGGAACACACCGCACAGGTACTCGGCGAGCTTGGCTACGATCCACAGCAGATCGCCAAGCTGCGCACCGACGGGGCTATTTGATGCCCACCATAAGATCTGCGTCGCATATCCACTGTGGGAGCGAGCCTGCTCGCGATTGCGGTGCGTCAGGCAACATCAACTCGACTGTCCCGACGCTATCGCGAGCAGGCTCGCTCCCACAAAAACTCAACGCCGCTCAGTAGTTTGAGCGCGAGGTAATCCTGAACGCCGGACAAAAAGAAACCCCGAGAAGTGGGGAGACAACTCGGGGTTAAACGTGACCACTTTTCAGGTCAGTACAACAAGCGACAAGCACCGGAGCACAATGCTTGCTCTTGTTGGTAAAAGGTCTGACTCACTAAGGCGTAGGAAGGTTCCCAGCAAACCGCAGTCAATTCGCCGCGGTCATGACCTTGTCGCCCGCCAGGTTGCGCAGCGCCGCAATTACACAGGGTTCCAGACGACCCTCGGCAATCAGCACATCGCGATGCAGGCCATCGACTACGTCCGTCAATTGTCGCTTGTCGCTCAATTGGGCCTGATTGAATACGCGCTCGACCACGATGGCCCCAGCGGCATTCCTGAGCGTCACCAGACATTGGCCCTTAGCAACGGAGGGGGTCAGCGTGACCTGATACGGGCTCAAAGCCTCACCCAGCAATAGGCTGATACTTTCCATTCGCTCACCCTTCAATAGTCTGAAAAAACAACTGCATGTACACAGTAAGTGACCGTGGGCCGCAGCAGAAAGTTCGTCAGCGCACCGAACCGATACACATCGAACCCGTACAACCGAGCATGCGCGTGCAATATGACAGGCAAACAACCGCCTTCGCAGGATGCAGTTTCGTAGCGAATGCCTGCGTCAGGCCAGGAATCGGTCGGAACGACGCCAGCGGCGCCCGACATCGGCCCAGCCTCCCAACAGGCCGCGCAACTGCCCGTCGGCCCCGTAGAAGGGCACCGACCAGTGATAGATTTCCCGTAATCCACTGCTGAACATCAATTGCCGATCGGCGAATCGGGACTGGCCGGTTCGCAGTTGTTCCATCACCTCCCCATGCAACAGCTCGGCGGTGGCCGGGGGAAACCCCGCGCAATCGGTCAGCCGCGTACCGCGCAGTTTTTCAAAGCGGGTCGCAAACTGTTCCTCGTAGCTTTTGTTGCACATGATCAGGCGCCCTTCCAGGTCACGAATGAATATCGGATCGGGAATGGCATCCATCAGCGCCCTCTGAAGCATCAGTTGGTCCTTGAGGACGGTCTCGGCCTTGAGGCGCTGATCGACCTGGGCTTGCAGGCGCCGGTTCCACAAGAGTGACAATAACCCGAACAATACGACCACGGTCACGCACCAGTAGCCCCATTGGGACATCCGCTGCCAAAGCGAAGGCGGCTGGGTCGGGACGATACCCGACATCCACTTGGCGCGCAGCGTACGCATCTCCTCGGCAGGGAATGCCTCGAGTGCTTTATTCAAGATACTGAGCAAGGGTGTCAGGTCTTGGCGCACAGCCAGATAGTCCGGTTCCCACTTGCCCTCAAGGCTCGTTCCTACTTGCAGTTGTCCCGCCGGATGCAGGTGCACGCCCGTCTCATTTTCAATGGTGGCGTGGGCCTCACGGCTTTCTACCAGCGCCCGCGCTTCCCCATAGGTCTTGACCGTGCGCAGTTCGATGGCCGGGTAGTCGCGCCTGATTTCCGCCTCCAGCGCATGCCGCACCGGCAATGCCAGGACCTTGCCTTCCAATTGCTCCAGCGAATGGAGGGCCGACTCCCCATCACGACCGACAAATACCCAGCCGGACCCGCCAAAGGCATGGCTGAAATGGAGAAAGTTCCGGCGTTCATCGTTCATCGCCAGCAGGGTCGTCATATCGGCCTCGCCATTCTCCAGCATCGTCAGCAACTGGTCGGGGGAGAACGACTCCCGATGCACGAACGCAAGACCGGTCATCTGCCCGATGCGCTGAAGAATGTCATGGTTCAGCCCGTCCCACTGCCCGGTTTCATTCTTGAACAGGTACAACGGAAACTGCATCGACGCCACGATCACATGTGGGTTCTCTTTGATCCACTTCACTTCCCCGGCATCCAGCGCCAGCGGTTCGCCAGATTCCAATGGCGGCGATTCCAGGGCCACCAATGGAGCTGCACCTCCTCCCTGCGCCCAGTGCATCAGGACCAGGAACATCACCCAGCCCAGCGCTGGTTTGCATTTGATAAAAAGCAACATCTGCACTTCCTTCGAGATGACTCGCCCGTGCCTCCAAGGGCGAAAACCCGATCAGTTTGGCATGCAGAAACAAGAAAGCCCGTCAGGAGACGGGCTTCAAAATGTGACAGGTTTCAGCGCTCAGAGCGGCTTGCCGCGGTTGCCATGCTGACTGACAAAGGCCTGCACGGCTTTCAGGTCGTTGGGCAACACGGTGCAACGCTCATCTCGCTCAAACAAATCAGAAAGATGTGCTGGTAGTTCAAGCGCTTTTCCTACGCCCGCTTGCTCCACTGCTTCCGGAAACTTGACCGGATGAGCCGTGCCCAGGATCACCATCGGGATGTCCAGGCTGCGACGGCATTCACGAGCGGCCCTGACGCCGATGGCCGTGTGCGGATCGAGCAGTTCACCGCTTTGCTCGAAGACCTCGGCGATGGTTTCGCACGTCTGCGCATCATCCACCGCCAGGGAGTCGAACAGCTTGCGCGCTTCGGTCCAGCGCTCAGGCTCGACGCTGAAACCACCGCCTTGCTTGAAGCTGTCCATCAGGCCGGCAATCGCCGCACCGTTGCGACCGTGCAGGTCGAACAGCAGGCGCTCGAAGTTCGACGACACCATGATGTCCATCGACGGCGACAGCGTGGCGTGCAGCGTTTCCTTGACGTACTGGTTGCCGCTCATGAAGCGGTGCAGGATGTCGTTGCGGTTGGTGGCGACGATCAATTGGTTGATCGGCAGCCCCATGTTGCGCGCCAGGTAACCGGCGAAGATATCGCCGAAGTTGCCGGTAGGCACCGAGAACGACACGGAACGGGCCGGGCCGCCCAGCTGCAGGGCCGCATGGAAGTAATAGACAATCTGGGCCATGATCCGCGCCCAGTTGATCGAGTTCACTGCCACCAGCCGCGTGCCCTTGAGGAAGCCCTGGTCAGCGAAACTGGCCTTGACCATTTCCTGGCAGTCATCGAAGTTGCCTTCGATGGCGATGTTATGGATGTTCTCGCCGAAAATCGTCGTCATCTGCCGACGCTGCACTTCCGAAACGCGGTTGTGCGGGTGCAGGATGAAAATGTCGACGTTCTCGCAGTGCTTGCAGCCTTCGATGGCGGCCGAACCGGTGTCGCCAGATGTTGCACCGACGATCACCACACGCTCGCCGCGCTTTTGCAGCACGTAGTCCAACAAGCGACCCAGCAATTGCAGGGCAAAGTCCTTGAACGCCAGGGTCGGGCCGTGGAACAGCTCCATCACCCATTCGTTACCGTTGAGCTGGCGCAGCGGTGCGATGGCGTCGTGGGAAAAGACACCATAGGTCTCTTCCAGAATCTTTTTGAAATCGGCGTCCGGGATGCTGCCGGTGACGAACGGGCGCATGACCCGGAACGCCAGCTCGTGGTACGGCAGGCCGGCCCAGGAGGCGATTTCTTCCTGAGTGAAGCGCGGCAGGTTTTCCGGCACATAAAGACCGCCGTCCGTGGCCAGGCCGGCCAGGAGGACATCTTCGAAATTCAGGGCCGGTGCCTGGCCGCGGGTGCTGATATAGCGCATAGGGGCAAACCTTCGGTTTGAGCTGCGAGCTGTAAGCTACAAGCTGCAAGTAAAAGCGAGGTGGCTTCTGACTTGTGGCTCGTAGCTTGTAGCTTGTAGCTGCGTTAGTTCAAATGTTCGACGCGGATCCGGACCACTGGGCCAACAACGCCCTGCAGGGCCTCCAGCGCTGTGATCGCGTCATTGATGCGCTGCTCGACCACACGGTGGGTCAGCAGGATCATCGGTACCAGGCCGTCGTGTTCCTCGACTTCCTTTTGCATGATCGACTCGATGTTGATGCCGCGTTCCGAGAGAATACTCGCCACCTGGGCCAGTACGCCGGGATGGTCCTTGGCCTGGATGCGCAGGTAGTAGGAGCTTTCGCACGCTTCGATCGGAAGAATCGGGTGAGCCGACAACGAGTCCGGCTGGAAGGCCAGGTGCGGCACACGATTTTCCGGGTCCGAGGTCATGGCGCGAACCACGTCCACCAGGTCGGCAATCACCGAAGAGGCCGTCGGTTCCATGCCTGCACCGGCGCCGTAGAACAGCGTCGAGCCGGAGGCATCACCGTTGACCATCACCGCGTTCATCACGCCGTTGACGTTGGCGATCAGGCGGTCGGCCGGGATCAATGTCGGGTGCACGCGCAATTCGATGCCACTGGCGGTGCTGCGCGCCACGCCCAGGTGCTTGATGCGGTAGCCCAGGGCTTCGGCGTAGTTCACGTCGGCGGTGGTCAGTTTGGTGATGCCTTCGGTGTAGGCCTTGTCGAACTGCAACGGAATGCCGAACGCAATGGACGCCAGGATCGTCAGCTTGTGTGCCGCGTCGATGCCTTCCACGTCGAACGTCGGATCAGCCTCTGCGTAGCCCAGGGCCTGGGCTTCGGCAAGAACGTCTTCGAAGGTGCGACCCTTCTCGCGCATCTCGGTGAGGATGAAGTTGCCGGTGCCGTTGATGATCCCGGCCACCCAGTTGATGCGGTTGGCCGACAGGCCTTCGCGGATCGCCTTGATCACCGGGATGCCACCGGCCACGGCGGCTTCGAAAGCCACGATCACGCCCTTCTCGCGGGCCTTGGCGAAAATCTCATTACCGTGAACAGCGATAAGCGCCTTGTTCGCGGTGACCACATGCTTGCCATTCTCGATGGCCTTGAGTACCAGCTCGCGGGCGACGGTGTAGCCGCCGACCAGCTCTATGACGATGTCGATCTCAGGGTTCGTGGCCACTTCGAATACATCGTTGGTAATCGCAATACCGGTCGTTTGGAACTGAGGCTTTGGCGTGCGCATGGCAATTTGTGCCACTTCGATCCCACGCCCGGCACGACGAGCAATTTCCTCGCCGTTACGCTGAAGTACGTTGAAGGTGCCGCCACCGACGGTACCTAACCCACAGATGCCTACTTTGACCGGATTCACTCTTGACTCCCCATGAAACGGCCGACGCAAGGTCGGCCGTGAAATACAGCCGCGCAGCTACGCGACTTTGTGTTTAACGGCCCGACGAAGGTTTCGCCGAGCCGTGATCTTCAAAAGCGGATCGCCCATGATCATTTCGCGCCAAGGGCCAGTTTGGCGACTTGTGGCGCCGGCTGATAGCCCGGTATCACCTGACCGTCAGCCAATACGATGGCCGGCGTACCGTTCACACCAATCGACTGGCCGAGGGCGAACTGCTTGGAAACCGGGTTCTCGCATTTGGCGGCCTTGATTTCCTTGCCGTCAACCATCTTGTCCATGGCCGCTTTCTTGTCCTTGGAGCACCAGACCGCCTGCAATTGCTCGTCACCCGGCGAGCCAAGGCCCTGGCGCGGGAACGCAACATAACGCACTTCGATGCCGCGCTTGTTCAGCTCCGGCACTTCGGCGTGCAGCTTGTGGCAATACGGGCAGGTGGTGTCGGTGAACACGGTGATGTGGGACTTGGTTTCGCCCACTGCCGGATAGACCACGGTTTCAGCGACTGGAATGCCGTTGATCAACTTGGAAATGCCCTGGCGCTCGGTCATTTCGGTGAGGTTGACCGGCTTGCCGTCCTTGAGCTCGAACAGGTTGCCCTGGACGATGTACTGGCCGTCGGCGCTGGCGTAAAGCACGCGGCTGCCCTTGAGCTTGACCTCATACAGGCCGGCCATGGGGCTGGCCGAGATGGTTTCGATGGGCACTTCGAGCTGAAGGTTTTCCAGGCTCTTGCGGATAGCCTTGTCCGCCGCGTCGTCGGCGATGGCAAAAGTACTGGCCAACGCGATGGCGGCGGCGGTGAACATCTGGATCAAACGCATGGGAACTCCTGAGGCGAACAAATGGGACGGGGAAACGCCGACCCGCAGAATCGGGTTCCAGCCGCCCACTGTGCAAACCGGCAAAGCCTACCACATAAGGTCCGCGTGGCCGAATGTCGCTGACGCAAGACAGCACCCAATGCACGAGGCCCAGGAACTTGGTGGCGAGGGAGCTTGCTCCCGCTGGGGCGCGTAGCGGCCCTGGAGCCTGACACCACGAACCTCCAGAAAAACGGGGGTGTTCCATGAGCGACTGCTGCGCAGTCGAGCGGGAGCAAGCTCCCTCGCCACAAAAAGCGATGCACCGCCTAGCCACGCGGATGATGCTTGGCGTGCAAGTCCTGCAACCGCGCCCGGGCGACATGGGTGTAGATCTGGGTGGTGGACAGGTCGCTGTGGCCGAGCAACATCTGCACCACCCGCAGGTCGGCGCCGTGGTTGAGCAGGTGTGTGGCGAAGGCATGGCGCAGGGTGTGGGGCGAAAGGGACTTGTTGATGCCGGCGACCTTGGCCTGGTGCTTGATGCGATGCCAGAAGGTCTGGCGGGTCATCTGCTCGCCGCGCAGGCTGGGGAACAATACATCGCTGGGGCGCCCACCCAGCAGTTCGTGGCGGGCGTCGCGCATATAACGTTCGACCCAGACGATCGCCTCTTCCCCCATCGGCACCAGGCGCTCCTTGCTGCCCTTGCCCATCACCCGCAGCACGCCCTGGCGCAGGTTGACCTGCTCCAGCGTCAGGCTGATCAACTCGGTGACACGCAGGCCGCAGGCATACAAAACCTCCAACATGGCCCGGTCGCGCTGGCCGATGGCTTCGCTGAGGTCCGGCGCCGCCAGCAACGCCTCGACATCGGCTTCCGACAGGGATTTGGGCAGCGGGCGCCCCAGTTGCGGCATTTCCACCCGCAGGGTCGGATCCACGGCGATGAGTTTTTCCCGCAGCAAATAACGGTAAAACCCACGCAAGCCGGAGAGAAATCGCGCAGTCGAGCGAGGCTTGTAGTTCTGCTCCAGGCGCCACGCCAGGTGATCGAGAATCAACTCACGCCCGGCATTGACCAGTTCCAGGTTTTTTTCCTGCAACCAGCCATTGAACAGCGCCAGATCGCTGCGATAGGCACCGCGGGTGTTATCGGACAGGCCTTTTTCCAACCACAGGGCGTCGAGGAACTGGTCTATCAGGGGATGATCGATGGCTGGCATAAAAACTCACGAAGGATGCCGGTGCACACGGCATCGAAAACGGACAGCGAAAGCAGGCAGGGTGCGCAAAGACCAAATCGCAGGCAACAAAAAAGCAGCCCGCAGGCTGCTTTTTTTTGCATCGGAAGCTGGACTTAAGCCAGTTTTTCCTTGATGCGAGCTGCTTTACCGGACAGGTCACGCAGGTAGTACAGCTTGGCTTTACGCACGTCACCGCGACGTTTCACTGCCATGCTGTCGATTTGCGGGCTGTAGGTCTGGAAAGTACGCTCTACGCCAACACCGTTGGAGATTTTACGAACAGTGAATGCACTGTTTACGCCGCGGTTACGCTTGGCGATAACAACGCCTTCGAACGCTTGCAGACGCGAACGGTCGCCTTCCTTCACTTTCACCTGAACGACAATGGTGTCGCCCGGGGCAAAGGTAGGGATTTCTTTGGTCATCTGCTCTGCTTCGAGTGCAAGGATGATTTTGTTAGTCATGCTGTGCTCCTAAGGCAAGTCGTCGGACTTACCATCGATACGTTGTTAACTATCGTCCCGCTCGCGGATGTATTCCTCGAGCAGCTTCTTCTCTTCTCCAGAAAGCGAGCGGCTTTCCAGAAGATCGGCGCGTCGTTCATAGGTCCGACCAAGGGACTGCTGTAAACGCCAACGCCGGATGTGCGCGTGATTGCCACTTAGCAACACGTCGGGAACACGCTGATCCGCATACACCTCCGGTCGGGTGTAGTGCGGGCAATCCAGCAGACCATCCGTAAAGGAATCTTCCTCGGCGGAATCTGCATGCCCTAAAGCTCCAGGCAGCAGTCGTGTAACCGCATCGATCAGGACCATCGCCGGCAGCTCGCCGCCAGACAGTACATAGTCGCCAATCGACCACTCTTCATCGACATGAGCTTCAATGAAACGCTCGTCAATGCCTTCATAACGGCCGGCAATCAGGATCAATGCATCCGAATTCGCCAGCTCGCGTACCGCCGACTGAGTCAGTTGGCGGCCTTGGGGCGACAGGTAGATCACCTTCGCACCCTCCCCGGCTGCAGTCCTGGCCTGAACCAGCGCATCTTCCAGGGGCTTGATCTTCATCACCATGCCCGGACCACCGCCAAACGGGCGATCGTCCACAGTGTGATGTCGATCCGTGGTGTAGTCCCGCGGATTCCAACAGGTGAGCTGCAACAGCTCCTGTTTCACCGCGCGGCTGGTTATGCCGTACTCGCTGATGGCGGAAAACATCTCAGGAAACAATGTGATGACTTCAACGCGCAAATTAGCCACGTTTAGAAATCCGCATCCCATTCCACCTTCATCTCGCCAGCCTCGAGGTCGACGGCCAACACGCATTGCTCGGTATAGGGCAACAGGCGTTCGCGATCATCCAGGCTGCCGATGCAAGGCTTGACCACCATGACATCGTTCGAACCGGTCTCGAGCAGGTGATCGATTTTCCCGAGCAATTGCCCGAGGTGGTCGATGACCTTCAGACCTACAAGCTCGTACCAGTAGTACTCGCCGTCGGTCAGTTCAGGGAACAGGTTGCGTGGCACGCAGATCTCGTAACCGGCCAGAAGACGCGCTTCTTCACGATCATCGAGGTCCTTGAGCTTTGCGACCAGGAACTTGTCGTTCCCACGTCCGCTGACCAGCTCAACCTGTTTCACGCTGCCTTCGCGCTTGAGCGTCCAGGTTTTGTAGTCCAACAGGTTTTTGATCGGATCAGTAAAGGAATACACCTTCACTTCGCCGCGAACGCCATGAACAGAATAAATCTTGCCAACAACGATCAAATCATCAGCATCTTTTGGCGTCGCGTTCATATTGCTCAGGCCGCAGCCTTAGCCGATTCCTTCAACAACTGAGCAACGCGCTCAGAAGGTTGTGCACCAACGCTCAGCCAGTAGGCTACGCGCTCTTGGTTCACGGACAGACGGATTTCCTGACCACGGGCAACAGGGTTGAAGAAACCAACCTGTTCCTTGTGGGAACCGTCACGCGGATTGCGGCTGTCGGTTACGGTCAGGTGGTAAAACGGGCGCTTTTTGGAGCCGCCAAGGGCAAGACGGATTGTTAGCATGTGAACATCGTTCCTGTAGTCGGTGCTGCAAATCTAAATGCACAGCGGGCATAGGTGCCCGAAAGGCCGCATATTCTAAGGAATATCCGGACTTTTGCAAATGTCTTTTTCCGGCGCCTGGCGCCATGCAATCAAGATTTGCCATAGAGCCGTCATGAAAACGGCAGGTCAGCTCCCGTGCAGCACGGGTTTGCTGGAGATCCCCGCATCCGTGCGGGGCAACGCCGGCATGACAGCCGGCGCAGATTCTTTACATTTTCGGCATGCCGCCGCCGGGCAACATGCCGCCCATGCCGCGCATCATCTTGGCCATCCCGCCCTTGGCGGAGAATTTCTTCATCATCTTCTGCATCTGCTTGTGCTGCTTGATCAAGCGACCGATGTCCTGCACCTGGGTGCCCGACCCCATGGCGATACGGCGCTTGCGCGAACCACTGATCAAATCAGGGTCGCGGCGCTCGGCCGGGGTCATGGAGTTGATGATGGCTTCCATCTGCTTGAACTGCTTTTCAGCCGCGCCCTGGGCGTTGCCCATCTGCGCCAGGTTCACGCCGCCGATGTTCGGCAGTTTGTCCATGAGGCCGCCGAGGCCGCCCATGTTCTTCATTTGTTGCAGCTGGTCGCGGAAGTCCTCGAGGTCGAAGCCCTTGCCCTTCTTCAGCTTCTTGGCCAGTTTGTCGGCCTTGTCCTTGTCGAGGGTCTGTTCGGCCTGCTCGATTAGGCTGAGCACGTCGCCCATGCCCAGGATACGCGAGGCGATACGCTCGGGGTGGAACGGCTCGAGCGCTTCGCTCTTCTCGCCCATACCGATGAACTTGATCGGCTTGCCGGTGATGGCGCGGACCGACAGTGCGGCACCGCCACGGGCATCGCCGTCGACCTTGGTCAGGATCACGCCGGTCAGCGGCAGGGCATCACCGAAGGCCTTGGCGGTGTTGGCCGCGTCCTGGCCGGTCATGGCGTCGACCACGAACAGGGTTTCCACCGGATTGATCGCGGCATGCAGCGCCTTGATCTCGCCCATCATCTCTTCATCGATGTGCAGGCGACCGGCGGTATCGACAATGACCACGTCGATGAACTTGAGCTTCGCTTCCTTAATAGCCGCCTGGGCGATGTCCACCGGCTTCTGGCTCAGGTCGGACGGGAAGAACGTCACGCCGATGTCGTTGGCCAGGGTTTCCAGCTGCTTGATCGCCGCCGGGCGGTAGATGTCCGCAGACACCACCATCACCGACTTCTTCTTGCGCTCCTTGAGCAAGCGCGCCAGCTTACCGACGGTGGTGGTCTTGCCCGCACCTTGCAGGCCGGCCATCAACACCACGGCAGGTGGCACGGCGCTCAGGTTGAGGTCTTCGTTGGCGGCGCCCATCAGGCTTTCGAGCTCGGCCTGGACGATTTTCACGAACGCCTGGCCCGGCGTCAGGCTGCGCGACACTTCAGTGCCGACGGCGCGTTCCTTGACCGAATTGACGAAGTCCTTGACCACCGGCAGGGCGACGTCGGCTTCGAGCAACGCCATGCGCACTTCGCGCAGGGTGTCTTTGATGTTGTCCTCGGTCAGTTTCGCCTTGCCGGTAACATGGCGCAGCGTCTGCGAGAGACGGTCGGTTAGGTTTTCAAACATGCGCGATCCTTTCAGGCCCAGATAAGACCGGGATAATGGCGGCCCAGACCGTGAAAAATGTGCTCGGCGAGCCTGCGGCGTGGGCAGGTCGCGGATTATAGCGAAGAAGCGTGCTACGTACACCTTGCAGTGGTCTTTCGTGCTGAGGCGGTTCTATGCCAAACTCAGCGCCTTTCGGGCCTGCCTAACAGGATTTATGCTCCCCTTGTCACCCAGCTTGCTTGCCACCATCGCCGCCGCTTGTCTCTACGCCGCTGCGACCCTCTATCAGGGCACCCGCCTGGCCACCGGCGCCAAGGCGAACAAACGCCTGCTGGTCACGCTTGGCGTGCTGGCCGTGCTTGGCCACGCGGCCAGCCTTTATACACACTTGATGACACCGATCGGCCTGGGCCTGGATTTTTTCAACGCCGCCAGCCTGATCGCGGTGGCCGTGATCGCCCTGACGCTGCTGGCCTGCTCGCGCATTCCGGTGGAAAACCTGCTGGTACTGCTCTTCCCGCTCGGGCTGGCGACGGTGCTGCTCGCGCAGTTCGCGCCCTCGGGCACGGTGCAGATCATCGACGAGGAGCCGGGCATCCTCGCCCATATCCTGCTGTCGATCCTGGCCTACGGCCTGTTCACCATCGCGGTATTCCAGGCGTTGCTGCTGCTGGTGCAGGACCACCAACTCAAGAACAAGCACCCGTCGGGGCTGATTCGCAATTTCCCGCCGTTGCAAACCATGGAAAGCCTGCTGTTCGGCTTCCTCTGGGCCGGCTGGACCCTGTTGTCGCTGTCGTTGATCTCTGGCTGGCTGTTCGTCGAAAACCTGTTCGCCCAGCACCTTGTGCATAAAACCCTGCTGGCCTGCCTGGCATGGGTGGTGTTCAGCGTGCTGCTGTGGGGCCGCAACCGTCTCGGCTGGCGTGGCCACAAGGCAATTCGCTGGACCCTGGCCGGCTTCTGCCTGCTGATGCTTGCGTATTTCGGCAGCAAGCTCGTCCGCGAATACATTCTGCATGTGTGACGGACGGCTTTGATGGCTACGTTGCCCGTGGCACCGCTGTTCGCCGTGTTGGTGGTCCTGGTCCTCTGGTCAGCCCTGTTCACTGCCATCGAAGCCGCCCGGCAACACCTGCTGGCCCATCGAACGGCCTCACGCGCCAGTGACAAGCCGCTGGCAACACTGAGCTTTCCGCCGGCCAGCCTGATCCTGTGCAATACCCTGTGTCGCGCCCTGGCCGTGGTGATCGGCACATTATTGGCGATTTTTACCTGGCTGGAGAACGGCCCGTGGATCGCCTGGCTCGGCACCAGCGCAGCCCTGCTGGTGTTCGCCGACTACCTGCCGCGCACCCTCGCTACCCGCCAGCCCGACGCGGTGCTGGCACTGGGCAATACCTTGCTTGGGATACCGCTGAAAATTCTTTACCCGCTTGCCTGGCTACTCAATGGCATCAGCCAGCTATTGCTGCGTCCATTTGCCCGCAAGGCCAGCGTGGTGCAACAGAGCGATGACGAAATGCCCGCACCGCCGCGCGGCGAGCATGAATACGAGCACAACAGCAGTCGCCTGCATCCGATTTCCGGCATTCACGCCCTGGACAACATCACCGTCAATGACATCCTCGTGCCCCGCAGCGAGGTGGACGGGATCAACCTCGACGACCCCATTGGCGACATCATCGAACAGCTGCGCCTGAACCGCCGCACCCGCCTGCCGGTGTTCCACAGCGACATCAACCAGGTCGAAGCGGTACTCAACACCCGCCAGATCCGTCATTTGCTCGCCGACGCGAGCCTGACCAAGGAAGCCTTGCTGGCCGCCTCCCACGAACCTTATTTCGTGCCCGAAAGCACACCACTGCAGCTGCAATTACTGAACTTCCACAAACAGCAGCGGCGCCTGGGCATGGTGGTGGACGAATACGGCGAAGTGCTGGGTATCGTCACCCTGGAAGACATTCTCGAAGAAATCGTCGGCGAGTTCGAAAGCGAGCACAGCCTGGACAACCCCCACGTCCATCCCCAGCCTGACGGCCGCCTGATGATCGATGGCGCGGCGTCGATCCGCGAACTGAACCGGACCCTGGGCTGGCACCTGCCCTGCGACGGACCCAAGACCCTCAACGGGCTGGTGACCGAAGCGCTGGAAACCATCCCGGAAAGCCCGGTATGCCTGAAAATCGGTCGCTATCGCCTGGAAATCATCGAGACCGTGGACAACCGTGTCAGCCAAGTGCTGGCGTGGCATAACAGTTCGGTGCCCACCGTTCTCTAAGCTCCCTCTCCACCGGGTTTTGTGCAAGCGTCGATATTGTGCAACAGCTCACTTGTCGAATCGTTAGCCCCCTTCCTATACTCAAGCCGCTTATCCAGCCCCGCCCGAACCCTGTGCTTACCCCGCACTCAGCCGGTTCCGGCCAGACCACCGGCAAAATCCGCCTCAGGCCTGCGACTGTTCCTACCTGAAACAGCGACAGGACACCGACCCACATCCCTGGGTGTTCGACCATAATAATTCGCTCCAACGGAGCACATTGACTGTCAGGGATAACCGCATGACAACCACCACCTACAACGACGCTGTGCCTGCCCAGCCGACCAACTCCGCCACCCGCGTGGCGACCGCGAGTTTCATCGGCACCGCCATCGAGTTCTACGACTTCTACGTCTATGCCACGGCTGCCGCCCTGGTGATCGGGCCGGTGTTCTTTCCCCAAACCTCGGGAACGGCGCAGATGCTGTCGTCCTTTCTGACGTTCGGCATCGCTTTTCTCGCTCGCCCGCTGGGTTCTGCGTTGTTCGGTCATTTCGGTGACCGGATCGGGCGCAAATCCACGTTGGTAGCATCCCTGTTACTGATGGGCGTGTGCACCACCCTCATCGGCGTGCTGCCGGGCTACGCCAGTATTGGCGCCTGGGCGCCGATCCTCTTGTGCCTGCTGCGTTTCGGCCAAGGCCTGGGGCTCGGTGGAGAATGGGGCGGAGCGGCGCTGCTCGCCACCGAGAACGCGCCCAAAGGCAAGCGCGCCTGGTTCGGCATGTTCCCGCAACTGGGTCCTTCCATCGGTTTCTTGGCGGCCAACGGGCTGTTCCTGACCCTGGCCATGACCCTGGACGACGAGCAATTTCGCTCATGGGGCTGGCGGATTCCGTTCCTGCTGAGCGCCGTGCTGGTGATTGTCGGCCTTTATGTAAGGCTCAAGCTCCACGAAACGCCGGTGTTCGCCAACGCCATGGCCCGTCAGGAGCGGGTGAAGGTGCCGTTGGTCGAGCTGTTCAGCCAGTACTGGGCACCGACCTTGCTGGGCGCAGCGGCGATGGTGGTGTGTTACGCGCTGTTCTACATTTCGACAGTGTTTTCCCTGAGCTACGGGGTGTCCACCCTCGGCTACAGCCGCGAGACGTTTTTGGCCCTGCTGTGCTTTGCCGTGTTGTTCATGGCCGCCGCCACACCCCTGTCAGCCTGGGCGAGCGACCGCTTCGGACGTAAACCGGTGCTGATCACCGGAGGCGTGCTGGCGATTGCCTCCGGTTTCGCCATGGAGCCTCTACTGACACAGGGTTCGACCACCAGTGTGGCGCTGTTCCTGTGCATCGAGCTGTTCCTGATGGGCGTGACCTTCGCCCCCATGGGCGCCTTGCTACCAGAGCTGTTTCCAACCCATGTACGTTATACCGGTGCTTCGGCAGCCTATAACCTGGGCGGTATCGTCGGTGCCTCGGCCGCGCCGTTCTTCGCCCAGAAGCTGGTGGCCATGGGCGGCTTGGGCTACGTCGGCGGCTACGTATCGGCAGCCGCGCTGCTCAGCGTCATTGCGGTACTCTGCCTGAAAGAAACACGCCACAACGACCTGAACAGGGTCGCCTGAACATTGATCGGGCCTGGCGACAGGCCCGATCAAACCTGTCGGGCGCCTGAACGCCGATCCATGAAACACCAGCTAACAACGCCCCCCATTGAAACCACCCCCCACCTGCCCCATCTAAGACCCATACTCCATTGCGCAGGTGCCCCATGAGCGACCAGCACTCTACTGAAGCCACGAACGATTACGCTGACTCCGAACACATCGAACACACCTCCTCCGGCACCGGCCTGGCCCTGCCCGGCCAGAACCTGCCGGACAAGGTCTACATCATCCCCATCCACAACCGCCCGTTCTTCCCGGCCCAAGTGCTGCCGGTTATCGTCAATGAAGAACCGTGGGCCGAAACCCTGGAACTGGTGGCCAAGTCCGAACACCATTCCCTGGCGCTGTTTTTCATGGACACGCCCCAGGAAGACCCGCGTCATTTCGATACCTCGGCGCTGCCGCTGTACGGCACGCTGGTCAAGGTCCATCACGCCAGCCGCGAAGGCGGCAAGCTGCAATTCGTCGCCCAGGGCCTGACCCGCGTGCGGATCCGCACCTGGCTCAAGCACCATCGCCCTCCGTACCTGGTGGAAGTCGAATACCCGCACCAGCCGAGCGAACCGACCGATGAGGTCAAGGCCTACGGCATGGCGTTGATCAATGCGATCAAGGAACTGCTGCCACTCAATCCGCTGTACAGCGAAGAGCTGAAGAACTACCTCAACCGCTTCAGCCCCAACGATCCATCGCCGCTGACCGATTTTGCCGCTGCACTCACTTCTGCCACCGGCAGCGAGTTGCAGGAAGTGCTCGACTGCGTCCCGATGCTCAAGCGCATGGAAAAAGTCCTGCCGATGCTGCGTAAGGAAGTCGAAGTCGCGCGCCTGCAAAAAGAGATTTCTGCCGAGGTCAACAACAAGATTGGCGAACATCAGCGCCAATTCTTCCTCAAGGAGCAACTCAAGGTCATCCAGCAGGAACTGGGGCTGACCAAGGACGACCGCAGCGCCGATCTCGAACAGTTCGAGCAGCGCCTGGAAGGCAAGGTGCTGTCGTCCCAGGCGCAGAAACGCATCGAAGAGGAAATGAACAAGCTGTCGATCCTGGAAACCGGCTCGCCGGAATACGCCGTCACCCGCAATTATCTGGATTGGGCGACCTCGGTGCCGTGGGGCGTGTATGGCCAGGACAAACTTGACCTCAAGCATGCGCGCAAGGTGCTCGATCAACACCACGCCGGGTTGGACGACATCAAGGACCGTATCCTCGAATTCCTTGCCGTCGGCGCCTATAAAGGCGAGATCAGCGGCTCCATCGTGCTGCTGGTGGGGCCGTCGGGCGTGGGCAAGACCAGCGTCGGCAAGTCCATCGCCGAATCCCTGGGGCGGCCGTTCTACCGATTCAGCGTCGGCGGCATGCGCGACGAAGCCGAGATCAAGGGCCACCGGCGCACCTACATCGGCGCGCAGCCGGGCAAGTTGGTGCAGGCGCTCAAGGATGTCGAGGTCATGAACCCGGTGATCATGCTCGACGAGATCGACAAGATGGGCCAGAGCTACCAGGGCGACCCGGCTTCGGCACTGCTGGAGACCCTCGACCCGGAACAGAACGTCGAGTTTCTCGATCATTACCTGGACCTGCGCCTGGATCTGTCGAAAGTGCTCTTCGTCTGCACCGCCAACACCCTGGACTCTATTCCCGGCCCATTGCTGGACCGGATGGAAGTGATTCGCCTGTCGGGCTATATCACCGAAGAAAAAGTCGCCATCGCCAAGCGTCACTTATGGCCCAAGCAACTGGCCAAGGCCGGCGTGTCCAAAGGCAGCCTGACCATCAACGACAGCGCCCTCAAGGCACTGATCGACGGTTACGCCCGTGAGGCCGGCGTGCGACAACTGGAGAAACAGCTCGGCAAACTGGTGCGCAAGGCGGTGATGAAGCTGATCGACGAGCCGAAAGCGGTGATCAAGCTTGGCCCCAAGGACCTCGAGGCTTCCCTGGGCAAACCGGTGTTCCGCAACGAGCAAGTGCTGTCCGGCGTCGGGGTGATTACCGGCCTGGCCTGGACCAGCATGGGTGGCGCGACCTTGCCGATCGAAGCGACACGCATCCACACCCTCAACCGCGGCTTCAAGCTGACCGGCCAACTGGGCGAAGTGATGAAGGAGTCGGCGGAGATCGCCCACAGCTACGTCAGCTCGCACCTGAAGCAGTTTGGCGGCGACCCGAAGTTCTTTGACGAGGCGTTCGTTCACCTTCACGTACCGGAAGGCGCCACGCCCAAGGACGGCCCGAGCGCCGGGGTCACCATGGCCAGCGCCTTGCTGTCCCTTGCGCGCAACCAGCCGCCGAAAAAAGGCGTGGCCATGACCGGCGAACTGACCCTTACCGGGCATGTCCTGCCAATTGGTGGGGTGCGGGAGAAAGTCATCGCGGCGCGGCGGCAGAAAATCAACGAACTGATCCTGCCGGAAGCCAACCGGGGCAACTTCGAAGAACTGCCGGACTACCTCAAGGAAGGCGTGACGGTGCATTTTGCCAAGCGCTTTGCGGATGTGGCCAAGGTGTTGTTCTGATCATCCCGTAGCGTCTGGACGGGCCTCATCGCGAGCAGGCTCGCTCCCACAGTGGATTTGTGTCGTTCCACAGAATGTGTGATCCACACCAACCCCGTGGGAGCGAGCCTGCTCGCGATGGCGTTCTTAGCGTCAACGCCTGCCCATCTGACACACCCAGTAGCATCTTCGGTTATGCTCGCCGTTCGTCGTGAATGCCGGAGCCCGTATGTCCCTCACCCGCCTGCTCGTCCCCTTCAGCCTCGCGCTGCTGAGCGCTTGCGCCACGCAACCGAAACACAACGTGACCGTGGAAAAACTCAGCCAGTGCCCGGTACGGCTCAATAATGGGCAAAATCTGATCCTGAGCTTACCCAGCAACCCCACCACCGGTTATCGCTGGGCGATCCAGGATTCAGCGGGAGGCGTGTTGAAAGGCTTGGGACCAGAGGTATACCGCAACCCGGAAGACGCCGGTATCGTCGGTGCCGCCGGGGTCTCGACCTGGCGCTTCCAGGCGTTTGCCGCCGGCACCGGCCGCCTGCGCCTCACCTATCAACAGCCCTGGGCACCGGAAGTGCCACCAGTGGAAACCTTCGATTGCGCCATTTCGGTGGATTAAATGTCGGATTGACTGTCCTCGAATTTCCCGCTGGCGCACCATTACGTCGGGCTGAACCATCGCAATCGCGAGCAGGCTCGCTCCCACAGGTTTTTTGGTTAAAATGCCGGCCTTTTCACCACCCATGCCGCTGGAACCGCCGTGAGCAAAGAGCCCGATCGCCTATTCGCCCAACCCCTGGCCCAAGTGCCTGACTTTGCCTTCAATGAGGACGTGGTGCGGGTGTTTCCGGACATGATCAAGCGTTCGGTGCCGGGCTACCCGACCATTGTCGAGAACCTCGGAGTGCTCGCTGCGCAATTCGCCCAGCCCAACAGCGTGCTCTACGACCTGGGGTCGTCCCTGGGCGCTGTGACCCAGGCGCTGCGTCGCCATGTGCGCAGCGACGGCTGCCGCGTAATCGCTGTGGATAACTCGGCGGCCATGGTCGAGCGCTGCCGGGAATACCTCAACGGCCAGGACTCGATGTTCCAGGAATTGCTCCCCGTGGAAGTCATCGAAGGCGACATCCTCGCCCTGACTTTCCAGCCGGCCTCGGTGGTGGCGCTGAATTTCACCTTGCAATTCATCGCACCGGACCAGCGCACCGCACTGTTGAGCCGTATCCGTCAGGCCCTGTTGCCGGGCGGCGCGCTGATTCTTTCGGAGAAGCTGCGCTTCAACGATGCCCAGGAGCACGCGTTGCTCACCGAACTGCACGTGGCATTCAAGCGCGCCAACGGCTACAGCGAACTGGAAATTGCCCAGAAACGCAGCGCCATCGAAAACGTCATGAAGCCTGACAGTCTCGAAGAACATCGCGAACGCCTGCTGGCCGCCGGGTTCTCGAAAGTCGTGCCGTGGTTCCAGTGTCTTAACTTCGCCTCGTTGATTGCCCTGCCATGATCGATCTGTCTCCCCTCGCCCGCCATTTGGCCGGCACACCGTTGGCCGATTGGGCCACGACGCTACAGGCGCAACTCGACAGCAAAATGGAAAAGGGTCATGGCGACCTGGAGCGCTGGCAAAGCGCGCTCGATGCGCTGCCGGTGCTGCAACCGAGCGAAGTCGATCTGCTGGACGGCCTGACGCTCGACACCGATTGTTCCGACGAAAACCGGGCGCAAATGCGCGCCGCGTTGATGGGCCTGTCGCCATGGCGCAAAGGGCCGTTCGACCTGTTTGGCGTGCATGTGGACACTGAGTGGCGCTCGGATTGGAAATGGTCGCGCGTGGCGCCCCATCTGGATCTCAAGGGCAAGCGCATTCTCGATGTGGGCTGTGGCAATGGCTATTACATGTGGCGGATGCTCGGCGCCGGGGCCGACACCGTGATTGGCGTCGATCCGAACTGGCTGTTCTTCTGCCAGTTCCAGGCGGTACAACGCTACCTCGCGCAGCCCAACGCCTGGCACTTGCCGTTTCCGTTCGAGGCCTTGCCAGCAGAGCTGGAAGGGTTCGACACGGTGTTCTCCATGGGCGTGTTTTACCACCGCCGTTCACCGATCGAGCATTTGCTGGCGCTCAAGGATTGCCTGGTCAAGGGCGGCGAACTGGTGCTGGAAACCCTGGTGATCGAAGGTGACGAAAATCAGGTACTGGTACCAGAGGATCGTTATGCGCAGATGCGCAACGTCTGGTTCCTGCCCTCGGTCCCAGCCCTGGAACGCTGGCTGCGCCGCGCCGGGTTCAGCGATGTGCGTTGCGTGGACGTAAGCCTCACCACCGTGGAAGAACAGCGCAGCACCGAGTGGATGAAATATCAGTCGCTCAGCGACTTCCTCGACCCCGACGACCACAGCAAAACCATCGAAGGACTGCCCGCGCCGATGCGGGCGGTGATTGTGGCGCGCAAATAAATAGCCCAAGCGCTCCCACAAGGCCTCAATGTTTAGTCTGCGGATTTGGCTCTTCGGGCCTTGAAGAACTCACTCAGCATCGCGCTGCACTCCTCGGCCAACACCCCACCCTCGAATATCACTCGATGATTCAGGAACCCCTGGCTGAAAAAATCGCCCTGGCTCTGCACAATGCCGGCCTTTGGCTCCAGGGCACCGTAAACCACACGGGCGATGCGCGAATGGACGATGAGGCCGGCGCACATGCTGCAGGGTTCCAGCGTCACATAAAGAGTGCTGCCGGGCAGGCGATAGTTGCTCACGGCCTGGGCGGCGGCGCGGATAGCGACCATTTCCGCATGGGCGCTGGGGTCGTGGCCGCTGATCGGGCAGTTGAAGCCGCGTCCGATGATCTCGCCGTCCTGCACCAGCACCGCGCCCACCGGTACTTCGCCCAAGGCGGCGCCTTGTGCGGCAAGGGCCAATGCCTCGCGCATGAAATCCTGGTCACGGCTGCGGTCGATGATCCGCGCGGGACGAATCTGGCGCATCACGCCACCTCGATGGCGGCCATCAGGCCGGTTTCCATGTGGTCGATCACATGGCAATGGAACATCCATACCCCAGGATTATCTGCCACCAATGCCACCTGCGCGCGCTCATTCTTGCCCAGCAGGTAGGTGTCGGTGAAATACGGCACGACTTTATGCCGGTTCGACGCGATCACCTTGAAGCTCATGCCGTGCAAGTGGATCGGATGCTGGTACTGGGTCATGTTCTTCAATTCAAAAATGTAGCTCTGGCCTTTCTTCAGCGTAGCGATTGGCCGGTCGGCGCAGGTCTTGTCGGTGATGTCCCAGGCTTTGCCATTGATCTGCCACAGGCTCGGCGGCTTGCCGTTATCGACATTGACCGACACCGAACCGACCCATTCGAAATTGAAGTTGAGCTTCTCGGCATTGGCCAGGTCCGGCTCGGACACCGGATTGGGCGGCAGCGCCGGCGGCCATGGGCTCGGTGCATCACTGTTAGGCACCGAACGCAGGGTCCCCAGGCGCACCGGACCGTTGCGCAGCGACAGCTCCTCGCCGGCGGGTGGGGCCTTGATCGCCAGGCAAATGCGCATCCCCGGGCCCAACCAGTATTCCTTGCCCAGCGGACGCGGCTCGATGGGGTTGCCGTCCAGCGCATAGATCTGCGCTTCGACGCCTGGAATGTTGAGACGATAGGTCAACGTGTTGTCCAGGTTGAGCAGGCGCACCCGGGTGATCTGCCCGGCCGGCAAGTCGATCACCGCCTCCGGTACACCGTTGATGGTCGCCAGCCGCCCGGCCGTACCGCCACGGGCCGCTTCACGGGGGATACTGAACTCCACGAACTGGCCTTGCTCGTCCACATGCCAGCTCTTGAGGCTCAGGGTCTGCTCGTATTTGAAGCCGGTGGGCTCGCGCTCCTCGACGATCAGCGGCCCCACGAGGCCACGCCCGAGTTCTTCACTGCTGTTGACGTGAGGGTGGTACCAATAGCTGCCGGCGTCCGGCACGCGGAATTTGTAATCGAAATACTCGCCTGGCAACACTGGCAATTGCGAGACATACGGCACGCCGTCCATTTCCAGCGGCAAACGGATCCCGTGCCAGTGAATGGTGGTGGCAACCGGCAGATGATTGATGAAGCGTACCCGCAACCACTCACCCTGGCGCACCCGCAGCTCGGTCCCAGGCGCCGACGGGCCGAATGCCCAGGCCTGGGTCTTGTGCCCGGCCACCAACTCGACGTCCAGCGGCGCGGCGATCAATTGGTAGTCATGACCGGCGTTGGAGTCGGCCATTTTCCCCAACCAATACCGCGACGCGCCCCCCGCCCCGACACCCACGACAACAAGACCAGCCAGGCCACCGAGTATTTGGCGACGGGTAAAAGACATGACGCAACCACCTATTGAATCCGCGGCGAACCGTTGGGCCCGCAAAAGGCGAATACGATACACCCGCAGATGAGAAACAGTAAGGCCAGCGAAAATGAAAAAAACAAAATGAAAAAGCCCTGGGGAAGTTATCCACAGGGCCTTTTTGTGCACATCCAAGCGTCTCGGCGGAATCAGTTCCATCCGCGGGTTACGCCTGACTGCGCCGCGGCGTGAAGAACGCCAACGCTGCCGCCACGACAAACAACGCAGGCACATCGCCCACCAGATGGCCAACATGACTCGTCCCGTCCATCTCGACGCCAAAGGACTGCACAGCCATGATCACACCGTGCACGATGCTCGACCACACGGTGAACCAGATCAGGCTCAAATGTTTCATCGGATCGCGCGACGCCATCAGCAGGAACACGCCGAGTGTCGCGTAGATGCCGACGATCATCAGCGGATACTGGGAATGACCGCTGTGCCAAGCCCAGCCGGACGGCCACAGAATCATCAGCGGCCAGATTGCAAGCACGGCGATCAGGCCTACGACGATCAAAACAATACGCAAGGCGGCGAGTCGTTGGGTGTCGTTCATGGCAGGCTCCTATTTGCGGCGTGATGATCGCCGTAGCCGGGCGCCAGTGAGTATAGGAGGCTTTCCAGAGATATACGCTATCAACCGGAACCGCCAGTCGACTTGACGGTATTGGCTAAAGCCCTTACTACCCCCTCCGAACGAAACCAGGTTTTCCTCGCCCAGGCTCGCCCATAGCTTGGCACGTCCATATTGTCGGAATTCCACTCAGTGAATGTTACCCAACCAAAGCGTCCAGCTCTTTGAGGGCCATGTCAGGGAAGCGTCGGCCTTCTTTCGCAATGTTGACCTGCAAGGCCACCCGGGCCACATCCAACACGCTTTTGGTGAGCGAATAGCTACCCCTGGCCTGCAGCCAAGTCAAAACGTCTGCCAAGTGCCAAATCGATGCACTCCCCTCATGCACGGGCGTCGGAAAGCTGCCTGGATGTGCCAACATCAACTTGCGCATGTTCTGCCGAGATACGCCTACGATCTCCGCTACGTCGGTCAGCCCAACCAGATCAGGAGCGACCTCGATCAATCTGGCCGACGGCACCGCGCGCCGGACATCGGCCAAAGCGCTAAGCACGGCCTTAACCGCATCGGGAGCATCCCGAGTGAACTCAAGCGCCAGTCGTCCCGGCTGCCCGGTGCCTACCAAGGCATCGTCGCAGCCCGCTTCGCCCAGCCGTTCGACCAGTTCAGCCATGGCATCGCCATCGTCAGCGAGCTGATATTTCAACGTAAAGGTAAATTCCATTGTTCTATTCCTTAGCATCGTAATCCGCATCGCGCCGATTGCGATGCGTCGAGCAGTTGTCTACAACGCGTCGCAACGCTCGCGCGTGGTTGCCAGGGCTTTTCGGGGTGCTCCATATCGATGTGATGCAGAACTCACCACAACGGCACTCCACATCTTTGTACGGGCAATAAACCCGTCCCCATGCGTGGCCGCCACCTACCACAATGCGCCATCCGTGCCCTTCGGCATGCCTGAGCACTTCTTCGATTTCTTTCTTCGGGTGCGTTGGACGAATCATCCGTGAACTCCAGTATTCGCATGACCCGCAGAGTTGTCAAATGACAACCAACCCTCCTTTCGAGCAGCCGAACCCGGCAGCGTCTCAAAAAGGCGAAATTGATTGGCACGTGACAAATCTCCGTTAACCATGCCGGTGAAATGCCCATAGGGTTGCGCCGATGATAAGCCCGTCCTGGTGCGCCTCAAGGCGGGTAATCGTAGCGAAAGGTGACGGCACCACTCTTCCCATCACTGTCACGGTATGCCATTGCGGTTGGAGGTCTGATGGAGCTTGGAATTGGCCAGCAAAAATGAAAAAAGCCCTGTGGGGGTTATCCACAGGGCTTTTGATCAAGGCAGGCGCCGGAGCCAATAACGACCGTCAGCGGTCCCGATTTTCAGGCCTGGATCATTCCCACTCAATCGTCGCCGGCGGCTTGCTCGACACGTCATACGTGACGCGGGAGATGCCTTCGATTTCGTTGATGATGCGCCCGGATACGGTCTCCAGCAGCTCGTACGGCAGGTGCGCCCAGCGAGCGGTCATGAAGTCGATGGTTTCCACGGCGCGCAGGGCCACGACCCAGGCGTAGCGACGGCCATCGCCGACCACGCCGACGGATTTCACCGGTTGGAAGACGACGAACGCCTGGCTGACCTTGTGGTACCAGTCGGCCTTGCGCAGTTCTTCGATGAAGATGTGGTCGGCGCGACGCAGCAGGTCGGCGTATTCCTTTTTCACTTCACCGAGGATCCGCACGCCCAGGCCCGGGCCTGGGAATGGGTGACGGTAGACCATGTCATACGGCAGGCCCAGCTCAAGGCCGAGGCGGCGAACCTCGTCCTTGAACAGTTCGCGCAGCGGCTCGACCAGCTTGAGGTTCATTTCTTCCGGCAGGCCACCCACGTTGTGGTGGGACTTGATCACGTGGGCCTTGCCGCTCTTGGCACCGGCCGACTCGATCACGTCTGGGTAGATCGTGCCCTGGGCCAGGTATTTGATGTTGTCCAGCTTGCAGGATTCGGCATCGAACACGTCGATGAAGGTACGGCCGATGATCTTGCGTTTCTTCTCTGGGTCGGACTCGCCGGCCAGGTTGTTCAGGAACTGCTCTTCGGCGTTGGCCCGGATCACTTTGACGCCCATGTTCTCGGCGAACATGGCCATTACTTGCTCGCCTTCGTGCAAGCGCAGCAGGCCGTTGTCGACGAAGACGCAGGTCAGCTGATCGCCGATGGCCTTGTGCAGCAGCGCAGCGACCACCGAGGAGTCCACGCCACCGGACAGGCCCAGCAGCACGTTGTCGGTGCCAACCTGGGCGCGTACCTGGGCGATGGCGTCTTCAGCGATTTTCGACGGGGTCCACAGGGCTTCGCACTGGCAGATGTCGAGGATGAAGCGCGACAGGATGCGGCCGCCCTGCTTGGTGTGGGTCACTTCAGGGTGGAACTGCACGCCGTAGTAGCGACGTTCATCACTGAACATCCCGGCAATCGGGCAGCTTGGGGTGCTGGCCAGGATGTGGAAGTCTTCCGGCATCTTGGTGACCTTGTCACCGTGGCTCATCCACACGTCGAGGCCGAACAGGCCGTCAGCGTCGATGTGGTCTTCGATACCGTCCAGCAGACGGCTCTTGCCGACGACATCAACGCGGGCATAACCGAACTCACGCAGTTCGGAGCCTTCGACCTTGCCGCCCAGCTGTTCAGCCATGGTCTGCATGCCGTAGCAGATACCGAAGACCGGCACGCCCAGGTCGAACACGGCTTGTGGGCAACGCGGGCTGTTGGCTTCGTGCACGGACTCAGGGCCGCCGGCGAGGATGACGCCTTTAGGCGCGAATTCGCGAATCGCTTCGTCATCCATGTCGAACGGATGCAATTCGCAATACACGCCGATTTCACGCACGCGGCGGGCGATCAGTTGGGTGTACTGGGAACCAAAGTCGAGGATCAGGATGCGGTGAGCGTGAATGTCGAGGGCCATGACTCATTCTCATGTAGTGAATCAGAAACAACTCGGGGCTGAATGAACAGCCCCGGTGATTAACGTTTTGCTGGAAGCCTTAACCTACACGGTAGTTCGGCGCTTCCTTGGTGATCTGCACGTCGTGGACATGGGACTCGGCCATGCCGGCACCGGTGATACGCACGAATTCCGGCTTGGTGCGCATTTCTTCGATGTCGGCGCTGCCGGTGTAGCCCATGGAAGAACGCAGGCCGCCCATCAGCTGATGGATGATGGCGCTCAGGGTGCCTTTGTACGGCACGCGACCTTCGATGCCTTCCGGCACCAGCTTCTCGGCACCCGCAGAGGAGTCCTGGAAGTAACGGTCGGAAGAGCCCTGTGCCTGGGACATGGCGCCCAGCGAACCCATGCCGCGATAAGCCTTGTAGCTGCGGCCCTGGAACAGTTCGATCTCGCCCGGGGCCTCTTCGGTACCGGCGAACATCGAGCCCATCATCACGCAGTAGGCACCGGCAACGATGGCCTTGGACAGGTCACCGGAGAAGCGGATACCGCCGTCGGCGATCAACGGCACGCCAGTGCCTTCAAGGGCGGCGGCGACGTTGGCGATGGCGCTGATCTGCGGTACGCCGACACCGGCGACAATACGAGTGGTGCAGATCGAGCCAGGACCGATACCGACCTTGACCGCATCGGCGCCGGCGTCGGCCAGGGCCTTGGCGGCCGCGCCGGTGGCGATGTTGCCGCCGATCACCTGCACGTCAGGGAAGTTCTGCTTGACCCAGCGAACGCGGTCGATCACGCCTTTGGAGTGACCGTGGGCGGTGTCGACCACCACCACGTCAACGCCGGCATTGACCAGGGCCGCGACGCGGTCACCGGTGTCCTTGCCAGTACCGACCGCAGCGCCGACGCGCAGGCGACCCTGGTCGTCCTTGCTGGCCAGCGGGTAGGCCTTGGCTTTTTCGATGTCGTTGACGGTCATCATGCCCTTGAGGGCGAATTTGTCGTCGACGATCAGCACGCGCTCGATGCGGTGCTTGTGCAGCAATTCGCGAACGTCGTCCTTGCTGGTGCCTTCCTTGACCGTGACCAGGCGCTCTTTAGGCGTCATCACTTGGCGGACGGTGGCATCCAGGCGATTCTCGAAACGCACGTCGCGGGAGGTGACGATGCCGACCAGGTCGCCATCGTGCAGCACCGGAACACCGGAAATGTTGTGCATGCGGGTCAGTTCGAACAGATCGCGAACCGTGGCGTCAGCCTCGATGGTGATCGGGTCCTTGACCACGCCAGCCTCGAACCGCTTGACCTTGCGCACTTCGGCGGCCTGCTGTTCGATGGTCATGTTCTTGTGGATGATCCCGATGCCGCCTTCCTGGGCCATGGCAATGGCCAGACGGGCTTCGGTCACGGTATCCATGGCTGCGGAAACCAGCGGGATATTCAGTTCGATGCCACGGGTGAGACGGGTTTTAAGACTGACTTCGTTAGGCAGTACCTCGGAATAACCGGGCACTAGGAGAATGTCGTCGAAGGTCAGAGCTTCTTGGCTGATACGCAGCATCGCGGGGGCTCCCGAGCGGGAAAATGGAAGCGCGCCATTATACTCATGCACCCCGTCTGGCTCAATGTAAAACTCTGTCTATTATTGGCGGGCTGATTGACGGGGCTAATCACCTTACTTCTCATACAACACAGAACCCCTGTGGCGAGGGAGCTTGCTCCCGCTGGGCTGCGAAGCGGCCCCGGTTTTTGGCAGTTGCTGCGCAACCGAGCGGGAGCAAGCTCCCTCGCCACGGGACCGCATGCCTCCTCACCTACAACTCCACCTTCACCCAACTCACCGGCTGATCCAGCCAATCGGCGAATTCTTCGACAAAGTCCTGCTTGAACCCCGCCTCCAACCAGTTGTTGAAGATGAACCCCAGGTTGGAAAACCCGCAAGGTTGAAGAAACAGGAAGCCATTGATGTCGTCTTCGTGCCCGCACTCGGGGCACGTGAAGTTGTCGGTGCGGGCCGGCATCCAGTCTTCCAGACTTTCGAACAGCGCCTCGCCGACTTCCTTGCGGCACTCGGCACAGCCGGCTTCTTCGAGAAAGCCCTTGGCCGGCGTATAGATGCAGCGCTTGGTGATGATCTCCAGGCCATTGATCGCCTCGCCGAACGGCAAGGCTTCGGGATGCAGGACCACCGCCTTCGCGCCGGGCGCAATGGCGTGAGCCATGCGATTGCCGGTGCGCCCACAAGTGGTCAGTTGTTCCTCGACAATGTTCTTGCGCACCAGCCAACGCACGATCGCCCGGGCCCGAGGCTCGTGGACAGGCAAGGTGGAAATTTTCGGAACGATGATGCTTTGCGAATTCATGGCGAACCTGGATGTTCCCGTGCAGGGCTATTAATGGCCGGCAGCTTAATCCCTGGTCAAGCCAGGTCAAGCGCTCAGATAGCGCCCGATCAGGGCAATGCCGCTGGCGAGCACCAGCCAGGTCACCAATCGCACGAATGCCTCCCGCGACATCCGCATGGTCAGGCGACGGCCCACCCACAGTCCCAGCGCCATGGCCGGCAACAAACACAGCGCCAGTACCAACAAGGGTAGCTCGGCGTACACGCCCGCGATGATGAACAGGCTCAAGCGCACCACGGTGCTGCAACTGATTAGGGCACTTTGCGTGGCCCGCGCCGGTTCCTTGGGCAGGCGGCTGTTCAAGTAGATGGCATATAAAAAGCCGCCACTGCCGAACAGCGCCCCGAACATGCCGCCCACCGTGCCCATCGGCAACGCCCAGAGGGATGACAGCTGTGCCGGTCGTTTTTTTATCAACAGGCTATAGATTGCATAACTGCTGATGAACACGCCCATCAATAGCAACAACAGGTCGGACTTGAGGTTGAGCAGGAAAATCACCCCCAGTGTGCAACCCACCGCCATGCACGGCAGCAACCGCAGCAGCTCGGGCCGGGATACGTCCCGACGCGACGGCAACAAATTGCCGAAGGCCGCGACGAAATCCAGCAGCACCAGCAGCGGGACGATTTTCGACAATGGCATGAACAGCAGCAGAACCGGCGCGGCCACCAGCGCCGTGCCGAACCCGGCAATGCCAAACACAATGTAGGCCAGGGTAATGGCCAAGCCGATCACCAGCCACTCCGTGGGCGCGAATGCCCACTGGCCCAACCACGACAGAAGATTCATCCGGCACTTCCTTGATGAGGAGAGCGGGGACTTTAGCCAGATGCAGGGGGTTACTTCCAGCACTTGTGGTCATAGACGTATCGCCTTCGCGAGCAAGCCCGCTCCCACAAGGGATATCAGCGATCTCAAGATTGATGCTGTACCTGTGGGAGCGGGCTTGCTCGCGAAAGGGGAGACTCGGTCTGATAGGAAATGCACAGGGGGATTTGTCTGTACACATAGAGATTCAGCCACAAATGCCCTTATCATGCCGCCCATGATTAAAGATCCCTTTGCCCGACTGGGCCTGGACCGCGAGGTCCTGACTGTCAGCCAGCTCAACGGCCGCGCGCGGGTGTTGCTCGAGGACGTGTTCAGCAACATCTGGGTCGAGGGCGAGATCTCCAACCTTGCCCGCCCGGCCTCCGGCCACGTCTATTTCACCCTCAAGGACAGCGGCGCCCAGGTGCGTTGCGCGTTGTTCCGCCAGAACGCCGCACGGGTGCGCCAGGCCTTGAAAGACGGGTTGGCGGTGAAGGTACGCGGCAAGGTCTCGCTGTTCGAAGGCCGCGGCGACTATCAACTGATTCTCGACACCGTGGAGCCGGCAGGCGACGGCGCCCTGCGCCTGGCCTTCGATGCGTTGAAGGAAAAGCTCAGCGCAGAGGGCCTGTTCAGTGCCGAGCGCAAAGTGCCGCTGCCGGCCCATCCACAACGCATCGGCATCATCAGCTCGCCCACCGGCGCGGTGATCCGCGACATCATCAGCGTGTTCCGCCGCCGCGCGCCGCAGATTTCCCTGACATTGATTCCTACCGCCGTGCAAGGCCGCGAAGCCACCGCGCAGATCGTCCGCGCCCTGAAGCTGGCGGACGCCCGGGGTTTCGATGCGCTGATCCTGGCCCGGGGCGGCGGTTCGCTGGAAGACTTGTGGTGCTTCAACGAAGAAGCCGTGGCCCGGGCGGTGGATGCCTGCGTCACGCCAATCGTCAGCGCTGTGGGCCATGAAACCGACGTATCCATCAGCGACTTTGTCGCCGACGTGCGCGCCCCCACCCCGTCCGCCGCCGCTGAACTGCTGGCACCGGACGCCGGCGATCTGGTGCGCCGGGTCGAGAGCCTGCATCGCCGACTGGTGATGCGCATGCGCGACCGCCTCATGCGCGATCAACTGCGCCTCGAAGGCCTGACTCGGCGCCTGCGTCATCCCGGCGAGCGCCTGCGCCAGCAAGCCCAGCGCCTCGACGACCTGGACATGCGCCTGCGTCGGGCCTTCGAGCGCAACCTCAATACCCGCCGCGAACGCCTGATCCGCCTGGAAACCCACCTGGCCGGGCAACATCCAGGCCGGCAACTGGCCCTGCTACGCCATCGCCTGGACAGCCTCGCCGAACGGCTGCCCCGGGCCATGCGCGAAGGCCTGAAAGCGCGGCGCGTGCAATTGCATAACCAAATGCAGACCCTGCACATCGTCAGCCCCCTGGCGACCCTTGGCCGGGGCTACAGCATTTTGCTCGACGAGCGTGGGCATGCGATCCGCAACGCGGGGCAAACCCAGACCGGCCAGCGCCTGACCGCCAAGCTCGGCGAAGGTGAGCTGCTGGTACGGGTCGAAGATAACCACCTGACGCCGGTCACCCTTTCTCTACTGGATTGATTCATGCCGCGATTTCTCGCTCCGTTGCTCCTGCTGTGCCTGACCTTCAACGCCCACGCCGACAGTTACATCAGCCGCCTGTTGAACAAACCGGTGCCCGGCGGCGTGGCCGTGGTGGACCTGGGCCGTGCGGCCCAGCCGCCAAAAGCCACCTACCAAGGCAAACCGGTGCTGGTGGTCAAGGAACAGGACAACTGGCTGGCAATCGTCGGCATTCCCCTGACGGTCCAGCCTGGCACCCAGCAAATCAGCAGCGGCGCAACGACCCAGCCATTCGTGGTCGGCTATAAAAAATACCCCGAGCAGCACATCACGCTGAAGGACAAACGCCAGGTCAACCCGAACCCGGCGGACCTCAAGCGCATCGACGCCGAACTGGCCGTGCAACTGAAGGCCTACCGCAGCTTCAGCCCAAACATTCCCAGCAACCTGCTGCTCGACAAACCGGTCAACGGCCCGCTGTCGAGCAAGTTCGGCGTGCGCCGGTTCTTCAACGGCGAAGAGCGCAACCCCCACGCCGGACTGGACTTCGCCGTGCCCGCGGGCACACCGATCAAGACCCCGGCAGCGGGCAAGGTGATCCTGATCGGTAATTATTTTTTCAACGGCAACACCGTGTTCGTCGACCATGGACAAGGCTTTATCAGCATGTTCTGCCACATGTCGAAGATTGACGTGAAGGTCGGCCAGCAACTGGCCCGAGGTACCGTGGTGGGCAAGGTCGGTTCCACGGGCCGGGCGACCGGGCCGCACATGCATTGGAACATCAGCCTGAACGATGCGCGGGTGGATCCGGCGATTTTTATCGGGGCGTTTCAACCCTGAGCTTTTGCGGTGAGGCTACCGGCCTCTTCGCGAGCAAGCCCGCTCCCACAGGTACAGCGTTGATTTTGAAATCGTCCACATTCCCCTGTGGGAGCGGGCTTGCTCGCGAAAGGGCCAGCGGCATCGGAACTCTTCGTCATGGATTGCCGAGTGACAAGCATCGACGCAATAAAACTACAAATACCGCATAGTCACGCGATTAAATCTCGCAAGCTCGCCTAAAAGCAGAACTTCTCTCAATTTTTTCCGACTGCTTGCGATCCTCTTCCCGCGCGGTTAGGGTTGAAGCATGAAAACCTCTCATACCCTCATTCAGCTTCGCCAGCACCGCAGTCTGTGCCTCGTCAGCGCACGACTGCCAGGCTGAATCGCGGCACCTCGTCCAGGCTGTAAGCCACCCCATTCGAACCACCGGCAGGCCGCCTTTTTCCGGCCACGACAATAAGGATTCCCCCGATGAGCATGCTCAAAGACCCGTCTTCGAAATATCGCGCCTTCCCAACCATCAACCTGCCGGATCGCACCTGGCCGTCGAAGACCATCACCGCCGCGCCGATCTGGTGCAGTTCCGACCTGCGTGACGGCAACCAATCGCTGATCGAGCCGATGGACGCGGTGAAGAAGCTCCGTTTCTGGAAAACCCTCGTCGCGGTGGGCGTGAAAGAAATCGAAGCGTCGTTCCCAGCCGCTTCGCAGACTGACTTCGATTTCGTGCGCACCCTCATCGAAGAAGGCCACATCCCGGACGACACCACTATCCAAGTGCTGACCCAGGCCCGTGAAGACCTGATCGCCCGTACGTTCGAATCGCTGCGCGGTGCGAAAAAAGCCATCGTCCACCTTTATAACGCCACCTGCCCTTCGTTCCGCCGCATCGTGTTCAACCAGGACAAGGAAGGCGTGAAGGAAATCGCGGTGAACGCGGCCAAGCTGTTCGTCAAATACGCGGCGCAGCAGCCCGAAACCCAGTGGCAGTTCGAGTACTCGCCGGAAACCTTCAGCGCCACCGAACTGGAATTCGCCAAGGAAGTCTGCGACGCGGTGATTGAAGTCTGGAACCCGACGCCCGAGCGCAAGGTGATCCTCAACCTGCCGGCCACCGTGGAAGTCGCTACCCCGAACATCTATGCCGATCAGATCGAGTGGTTCCACCGCAACATCACCCGTCGTGACAGCGTGCTCATCAGCCTGCACACCCACAACGACCGTGGCACCGGTGTCGCTGCTACCGAACTGGGCCTGATGGCCGGCGCCGACCGCGTCGAAGGCTGCCTGTTCGGCAACGGCGAGCGCACCGGTAACGTCGACTTGGTGACCGTGGCGCTGAACCTCTACACCCAGGGCATCAATCCCGGGCTGGACTTTTCCGACATCGACGGCGTGCGTAAAGTCGTCGAGGAATGCAACCAGATCCCGGTGCACCCGCGGCATCCGTACGTTGGTGACCTGGTCCACACCGCATTCTCCGGTTCGCACCAGGACGCGATTCGCAAGGGCTTCTCCCAGCAGAAATCGGAAGGCCTGTGGGAAGTGCCGTACCTGCCAATCGACCCGGCCGACATCGGTCGCAGCTACGAGGCAGTGATTCGCGTCAACAGCCAGTCCGGCAAGGGTGGCATTGCCTACCTGCTGGAACAGGAATACGGCATCAGCCTGCCGCGTCGCATGCAAATCGAATTCAGCCAGGTGGTGCAGCGCGAAACCGACCGCCTCGGCCTGGAAATGACTGCCCAGCAGATCCATGCCTTGCTGCAGCGCGAGTATCTGCAAGCCAATACCCCGTACGCGCTGGTCAGCCATCGCCTGCAGGAAGAAAACGGCAACAGCGCCGTGGAAGTGGAAGTCGCCAGCAAGGGCCAGGGCGAGACCAACCTGCACTGGCGCGGCAAGGGCAACGGCGCGCTGGAGGCGCTGGTGGCCGGCCTGCCAATTCCGGTGGAGATCATGGATTATAACGAACACGCCATCGGCGCAGGTACCAACGCCAAGGCGGCGGCGTACATCGAACTGCGAGTCAACGGCGAGCGTGCGGTGCACGGCGTGGGCATCGATGAAAACATCACCACGGCGAGCTTCAAGGCGCTGTTCAGCGCGCTGAACCGCTCGCTGAGCCAGCCGGAAGCCAAAGCGGCTTGATCCACGGCTAAAATGCAAAAGGCCTTGGGGTGTGAACCCTGGGGCCTTTTTGTTTGGCTGAATATTTATGCTGCCTGGTCCGGCCTCTTCGCGAGCAAGCTCGCTCCCACAGGGGATTTCTGGTGGACACAGACCCATTGTGGGAGCGAGCTCGCTCGCGATAGCGATCTATCAGGCAGCGCAAACTTCAGGCATGGGTATCGATCGAAACGGTCATGGCCTGCAACAGTGCCCCTCGCAGGGTCATCAACGTCGCCTGGGTACCCATGATCTGATTTTGCAGAGCCATGGCCTGCTGGCTCTTTTGCTCCTCCGCCATCCGGCTGTTTTGAATCCGGGCCAACTGGGCCTGCTGCTGAGCCAATAACTTTTCGGTCTGCTCGATCTGTTTTTTCAGCTCATCGATGGTTTCTTTGTTGCTGCCGCCCGAACTGACACCCGTCGCTTCAGGAAGCTTGTCATCGTCTTTTTCTTCGGTGATACCCAACGATACCGTTGGGCTGGTAGCCGACGCGGGTGTCTCGGCGGCTCCCTTGAGCGAGATATTAGGGGACGATGGCAGGTAAGGGTTTAGGGTGGTTGCACTGATTGTGGTCATATGGACTCCTCCTTGGCTGACTGTTTATCGGCACACCCTAGCCCTTCTTGAGGGCTGAATCGTTTCAATCAGATGAATTCGAAGCTGTCGGCATCCAGGTTCGCCGGAAACCGCGTGCGATACGCCGCCAGGTCCGCCGCACTCAAACACACCGTGAACACACCGTCTGCCTCCCCGGCGCTGAGCAATGTCTCGCCCTGAAAATCCAGTACCTGGCTGTCACCGGTGTAGGCGAAGCCCTTGCCGTCGGTGCCGACGCGGTTCACCGCCGCCACGTAGCACAGGTTTTCGATGGCTCGGGCCGGCAGTAGCCGGTTCCAGTGCAGACGTCGCGCCCCGGGCCAGTTGGCGGTATAGAGCAACAGATCGGTGTCCTCCGCATCGCGGCTCCAGACCGGGAAGCGCAGGTCGTAGCAAATCAGCGGGCGGATTCGCCAGCCCTTGAGCTCGAACAACACCTGGCGCTCGCCTGGTGTGTAATGGTTATGCTCCCCCGCCATGCGAAACAGATGACGCTTGTCGTAATGCAGCACTTCACCGTCTGGCCGCGCCCAAAGCAGGCGATTGCGATGGCTGCCGTCAGCCGCCTGGATGATTACGCTGCCGGTGATTACCGCGTCCAGCTTCGCGGCCTGGGCCTTGAGCCATTGGCGTGTCGGGCCGTTTTCCGGCTCCGCCAGGGTCTGCGATTCCATGGAGAAACCGGTGGTGAACATTTCCGGCAGAACGATCAGGTCGGCCCCGCGTGCCTGCTCCAGCAGCGCTTCGAAATGTTCCAGGTTGGCCCGGCGGTCATGCCAGGCCAGGGTAGTCTGGATCAGGGCGACGTTAAGGTTGGGCAGCATACTCAGATCACGCATAGTTTCTCCGCCGCTTCGCGCAGCGTCTCCTCACGCTTGGCAAAGCACAGGCGCACCAGGCACTGGCCCTGCGGTGGGTTCTGGTAGAAGACCGAGACCGGGATCGTCGCCACACCGTGCTCGCGGGTCATCCAGACCGCCATATCGACATCATTCAAGTCCGGACGGATTTGCGAGTAATCCACCAGTTGGAAATAGGTACCGGCCACCCGTGTGAAGCTGAACCGCGACGGGGCCAGCAGATCACAGAACAGGTCGCGCTTGGCCTGGTAGAAATCCGGCAGCGCCTCGACGTGCTCCGGATGCTCGGCCATGTAGTCGGCCAGGGCGTACTGCAACGGTGTCACACCGCAGAAGCTGACGTACTGGTGCACCTTGCGCAGTTCAGTCGTCAGGGCCGGCGGCGCCACCACGTAGCCGGTTTTCCAGCCGGTGACGTGATAGGTCTTGCCGAACGAACTGACCACGAAAGCCCGTCGATACAGCTCCTCGTGGGCCAGCACGCTGGCATGGGACACGCCGTCAAACACCAAGTGTTCATAGACTTCGTCGCTGATCAGGTAGATGTCCCGGTCGCGAATCAGCGCCGCCAGTTGATCCAGTTCGGCATGGCTGATCAAGGCGCCGCTGGGGTTGTGCGGCGTGTTGAGGATGATCATGCGCGTGCGCGAGCTCAGGGCCTCACCGAGCTTTTGGAAATCGATGGCGAAATCACCCAGGCCCAGTTGCACATGCACGCAGCGCCCGCCGGCCAATTGCACCGCCGGCTCGTAGCTGTCATAGCAAGGGTCAAATACGATCACTTCGTCGCCGCTGTGCACCACCGCCGCGATGGCACAGAAAATCGCCTGGGTCGCGCCGGGCGTCACGGTGACTTCCTGATCGGCATCAACCGTGGCGCCATAGCTACGGCTGATTTTCGCCGCGATCTGCTGACGCAGGGCCGGCAAACCGGTCATCGGCGAATACTGGTTATGGCCCTGGGCGATGTGCCGGCCAACCGCATCGCGCAGAGCCTGCGGGCCATCAAAATCGGGAAATCCCTGGGACAGGTTCAGCGCGCCGGTCTGCGCAGCGAGCTGGGACATCTGGGTGAAGATAGTAATGCCAACATTCGGCAACTTGCTGGTGATCATGCGGGGTTCCCTGCGCTGCACCCGGCTCTGGTGCGGCGCGGGAGAGATCGAGGATAGCCCAATCACCGGGCATGAAAAAGGGTGCCACCAAGGGCACCCTTTTCATGTCGCCGAACGACCGTGGCGAGGGAGCTTGCTCCCGCTGGGCTGCGCAGCAGCCCCTGGGTTGTGCCTGATGCACTGCGGGGGCAGAGACATCTGGGGGGCGCTTCGCACCCCAGCGGGAGCAAGCTCCCTCGCCACACAAGCTTGCGGGCAACAGGTATTGAATCAGCGCTTGTCGCGGCGCTTCTTGTCGGCCTTCTTGTGGTGCGACATCAAGCGGCGCTTCTTGTTGACCTGGCGGTCGGTGAGCGTGTTCTTGTTGCCTTCGTACGGGTTCTCGCCGCCCTTGAATTCAATGCGGATCGGCGTGCCGACCAGCTTCAGGACGCGGCGATAAGTGTTTTCCAAGTAACGAACATACGACTTGGGCACCTTCTCGATCTGGTTACCGTGGATCACGATAATCGGCGGGTTGGCACCGCCCAAGTGGGCATAGCGCAGCTTGATCCGACGGTTGTTGACCATTGGTGGCGCGTGCTCGCCAACGGCGTCTTCCAGGATCTGGGTCAGGCGGTTGGTCGGCCAGCGGGTGACCGCCGACTTGAACGAGTTCTGCACCGACGCGTAGAGGTTGCCCACGCCCGTGCCGTGCAGGGCCGAGATGAAGTGGATGTCGGCGAAGTCGACGAAGAACAGCCGGCGCTGCAATTCGACCTTCACGAAATCCCGCTCGCTCGGCGTCATGCCGTCCCACTTGTTGATCGCGATGACCAATGCACGACCGGCCTCCAGAGCGAAGCCCAGCAGGTTCAGGTCGTGGTCGACCACGCCCTCGCGGGCGTCCATCACGAAGATCACCACGTTGGCGTCTTTGATCGCCTGCAGGGTCTTGACCACGGAGAACTTTTCAACTTCTTCGTGGATCTTTCCGCGCTTACGCACACCGGCGGTGTCGATCAGCGTGTACTTCTCTTCGTTACGCTCGAAAGGAATGTAGATGCTGTCACGGGTGGTGCCGGGCTGGTCGTACACGATGACCCGGTCTTCGCCGAGCATGCGGTTGACCAACGTCGACTTGCCCACGTTCGGGCGGCCGATGATCGCGATCTTGATCCCGTCCTTTTCGCTTGGGCCCGGAATGCGCTTGGCTTCCTCGCCTTCGGCAACGATCTCTTCTTCGCCGTCTTCCGGCTCTTCCGCGTCGTCTTTGGGGAAGCTCTCCAGAGCGATTTCCAGCATCTGGGTGATGCCACGCCCGTGGGCACCGGCGATCGGGATCGCCTGGCCCATGCCCAACGGTGCGAATTCGGCGCGAGCCATGTCCGGGTCGATGTTGTCGACCTTGTTGGCGACCACGTAGGAACGCTTGTTACGCTTGCGCAAATGCTCGGCGATCATCTGGTCGGCGGCGGTAAAACCGGCCTTGGCGTCTACCAGGAACAGCACCACATCGGCTTCTTCGATGGCAAGCAGCGACTGCTCGGCCATTTTTTCGTCCATGCCGTGTTCATCACCGGAGATGCCGCCGGTGTCGACCAGAATATAGGTACGCCCTTGCCACTTGGCCTCACCGTATTGGCGATCACGGGTCAGACCGGACAAGTCGCCGACAATGGCGTCGCGAGTCCTGGTCAGGCGGTTGAACAAGGTGGACTTGCCGACGTTCGGTCGGCCCACCAGGGCGATTACGGGAACCATGCGGCTCTCCACTTCGTTATTTCAGAAAATACAAAAGCCGCTGCGAGGCAGCGGCTGGTGCTCGGGGCAGTCTGTGCAAGCCCTGCAAACCTTGTGAACAAGGCCGCTTGGGGGATTAGCCCCAAGCATAGTCTTACTTGATGGTCAGGGCTTCCAGTTTGCCGCTGTTGCCATATACATAAATCATGTTGCCCGCCACCAGCGGACGAGCCCGCAGGCCGTCGCTGTCGATGCGCTCGCGGCCGACGAAACGGCCGTCCACCTGACTGAGCAGGTGCAGGTAACCTTCCAGGTCACCCACTGCCACGTAGCTGGAAAACACTTCCGGGGCCGACAGTTGACGACGGGCCAGGGAGTCGTTGCTCCACAAAGCAGTAGTGGAGCGCTCGTCGACGCCTTCAACCGTGCCCGAGGACAGGCTCACGTAGACGCTGCCAAAACCCTGGGCGACACCGGCGTAGCTGGACGCATCGCGCTGCCACAGCGGACGACCGCTTTCCAGGTCCAGCGCCGCGACGCGACCCTGGTAGCTGGCGACATACAGTGTACCGCCGGACAGCAACAGGCCGCCGTCGATGTCGACCACACGTTCCAGTTCCGAACGACCTTGTGGGACCGCTACCCGTTGCTCCCAGACCGGTACGCCGTTAGAAATATCCAGGGCGACCACTTTACCGGTCGACAGGCCAGCCACCGCGAGGCGGTTGGTGACGATCGGCGCACTGGTGCCACGCAGGGTCAGTACCGCCGGGGTGCTGTCGTACAACCAGCGCTGATTGCCGGTGGCGGCATCCAGGCCGATCAGGCGGTCGTCCTGGGTCTGGACCACGACCACATCGCCATTGGTGGCTGGCGGTGCGAGGACTTCACTGGTCACGCGGGCGCGCCATTTCTCTTCACCGCTGCTTGCGTCCAGGGCGACGATCTCACCCTTGAGCGTGCCGATCATGACCAGCCCGTAACCCACGCCAACGGCGCCGGAAACAGGCAGTTCGAGATCTTTCTTCCACTTCACGTCGCCATTGCTGCGATCCATCGCCATGACCACGCCCGTGACGTCGCCTGCATAGATGGTGTCGCCATCAATAGCCGGCACCAGCATGTTGTAGGTTTCACCCTGGCCATCGCCAATGGAACGGCTCCACTGCTTCTGCAGCACGACTTCTTCTTTGAAGTCGGTCAGTTCGGCCGGAGGCAGTTCTTTTTTGCTGTTGCTGCTGCAACCCGCGGCCAGAATGGCCAGGGCCAGCAATGCTGCATGTTTCCAACGGATCACGTCACGCATCCCCTTTGGCCAGGTCGTCGAGCTTGATTTGCAGGCCACCGACCGCGGCTTCATCCGACAGCGCAGCCTTCGCTTTCTGGTAGGCCGCATGGGCCTCATCGGCGCGGCCCAGCTGTACCAGCAGGTCGCCCTTGAGTTCTTCGCGGGTCGCCAGGAACGCCTTGTCGGCATCACCGTCGAGCAGCTTCAACGCGTCTTCGGTCTTGTTCTGAGCCGCCAACACCTGTGCCAGGCGCTGACGCGCCACTTCGCCCAAGGTTGGGTTGGCCGGCTTGTCGACGATGCCTTTGAGTTCGGTGGCCGCGTCATCCAGCTTGCCGCTATCCACCGCAACCTTGGCCACGAACAGGCGACCGTATTGCGCATAGGCGGTGCCGCCGAATTCCTTGTCGAGCTTGCCGGCCAGGTCCGCCACACGGGCAGCGTCAGGCTTGCCGTCGGGAGTCAGCGTGGTTTCCAGCAATTGCTGGTAAAGCGCCGAGGCGCCTTGCGACTGGCTGCTCTGGTATTTCTGGTAGGCCTGCCAGCCGAACACGATGACCAGCGCCAACAGGCCGCCAGTGACCAGCGGCTTGCCGTTGCGCGTCCACCAGTCCTTCAAATCCGCCAGCTGTTCATCTTCGGTACTCGACACCCCAATACTCCTTAATCGCTAAATCGGCTGTTCGACAGCTTCAACCCTGCACGACGCAGGTGGCCAGGTGTGCAGCAAGCACATCCCAGGCAATACTTTGTTGTTCGCCCTGGCCACGCAGGGGTTTGAAACCTACCACTTGTTGGGCCAGTTCGTCGTCACCCAGGATCAGTGCGTACAGCGCACCGCTCTTGTCGGCTTTCTTGAACTGGCTCTTGAAGCTTCCACCGCCGGCATTGATTTGCAGGCGCAGGTTGGGCAACTGGTCGCGGATCCGCTCGCTCAATGACAAGGCTGCCAGTTCGGCGGCCTCACCAAAAGCGCACAGGTAGACGTCGACTTGACGGGACAGCTCTTGCGGAACCTTGTCCAAGGCTTCGAGCATCAACACCAGGCGCTCGATGCCCATGGCAAAGCCCACGCCTGGAGTCGGCTTGCCGCCCATCTGCTCCACCAGCCCGTCGTAACGGCCGCCGGCGCACACAGTGCCCTGGGCACCGAGCTTGTCGGTGACCCATTCGAAAACAGTCTTGCTGTAGTAATCCAGGCCACGAACCAACTTGGGGTTGATCACGTAGGGAATGCCGACGGCATCCAGGCGCGCCTTCAACCCTTCGAAATGCGCGCGGGATTCGTCGTCGAGGTAGTCGGCCATTTTCGGGGCGTCGACCAGCACCGCTTGGGTGTCGGCATTCTTGGTGTCGAGCACGCGCAGTGGGTTGGTCTTCAGACGGCGCTGGCTGTCTTCGTCCAGCTTGTCCAGGTGCGCGGAGAGAAACTCCACCAACGCTTCACGGTAGCGCCCACGGGATTCGCTGGTGCCCAGGCTGTTGAGCTCGAGCTTGACCGCATCGCGAAGACCCAGCTCGCCCCACAGGCGCCAGGTCATGACGATCAGCTCGGCATCGATGTCCGGGCCGTCGAGGTTGAACACTTCGAGACCGATCTGGTGGAACTGGCGATAACGGCCTTTCTGCGGGCGTTCGTGACGGAACATCGGGCCGACGTACCAGAGTTTCTGCACCTGGCCGCCGCCTGTGATGCCATGCTCGAGCACTGCACGCACGCAGGCCGCCGTGCCTTCAGGGCGCAGGGTCAGGGAGTCACCGTTGCGGTCGTCGAAGGTGTACATCTCCTTTTCGACGATGTCGGTCACTTCACCAATGGAGCGCTTGAACAGTTCGGTGAATTCGACGATGGGCATGCGGATCTGCCGGTAACCGTAGTTATCCAGCAAACGCGCCACGGTGCCTTCGAAATAGCGCCACAGGGGCGTCTGCTCGGGCAGGATGTCGTTCATGCCACGAATGGCTTGCAGAGACTTGCTCACAAAATTTCCTTAATTCGTTCGATCAGCCGCGCGCGATGACCGCTGCGTCGGCTTCGACCTTTTCGGCCGCTTTCTGGCGGATCAGCCGTTCCAGCTCATCCACCAGATTGTCATTCGTCAGTTTCTGCGACGGCTTGCCGTCGATGTAAATCAGGTTCGGCGTACCGCCAGTCAGGCCAATATGGGCCTCCTTGGCTTCGCCCGGCCCGTTGACCACGCAACCGATCACCGCGACATCCAGCGGCACCAGCAGGTCCTCAAGGCGCCCTTCCAGCTCGTTCATGGTCTTGACCACATCGAAGTTCTGCCGCGAGCAGCTCGGGCAGGCGATGAAGTTGATCCCACGGGAACGCAGGTGCAGGGACTTGAGGATGTCGTAGCCGACTTTCACTTCCTCGACCGGATCAGCCGCCAACGAGATGCGGATGGTATCGCCAATCCCTTCGGCGAGCAGCATACCGAGGCCGACGGCAGATTTCACCGTACCCGAGCGCAACCCACCGGCTTCAGTGATGCCCAAGTGCAACGGCTGAACGATTTCCTTGGCCAACAGACGGTAGGCTTCCACCGCCATGAACACGTCGGAAGCCTTCACGCTGACCTTGAAGTCCTGGAAATTCAGGCGTTCGAGGTGCTCGACGTGGCGCAGGGCCGACTCTACCAGCGCCGCGGGGGTCGGTTCGCCGTATTTCTTTTGCAGGTCTTTTTCCAGGGAACCGGCGTTCACGCCGATACGGATCGGAATGCCCCGGTCACGGGCGGCATCCACCACGGCGCGTACGCGGTCTTCGCGGCCGATGTTGCCCGGGTTGATACGCAGGCAATCTACACCCAGCTCGGCCACGCGCAAGGCAATGCGATAGTCGAAGTGGATGTCGGCCACCAAGGGGACCTTGACCAATTGCTTGATCTTGCCGAACGCCTCGGCAGCGTCCATGTCCGGCACGGAAACCCGCACGATGTCGACACCGGCGGCTTCCAGGCGGTTGATCTGAGCGACCGTGGCGGCCACGTCGTTGGTGTCGCTGTTGGTCATGCTCTGCACAGCGATAGGCGCATCGCCGCCGACAGGCACGTTACCGACCCAGATCTTTCGGGATTCGCGACGCTTGATTGGAGATTCGCCGTGCATGACTTATTGACCCAACTTCAGGCGAGCGGTCTCGCCACTGGTGAACGGAGCGATGTCGACCGGCTGGCCGTTGTAGCTGACCTGCGCGCCCCGGGCGTAACCCAGGCGTACGGCAAATGGCGGCTTGCCATTGATGGTGGTGCTGTCGCCCTTGCGCTTGAGGCCACTGAACAGCACTTTGCCGTTGCCATCGGTGACCTGTGTCCAGCAGTCGGCAACAAACTGAATCTGTACCTGGCCTTCACCCGCGACTGGCGCCGGAGCCGGAGCTGCAGGAGCGGCGGAGGCTGTCGGCGCGACTGGAGCGGCGTGGGTAGCAGGCGCAGCCGGCGCTGGTGTGCTCGGCGCGGCAGGTGCAGCGGCAATCGGTGCTCCGCCTGTGGCCGGGGCAGCTGGCGCGGTCGGCGCGGAAGCAGGAACAGCCGGCTCAGCGCCCCCTTCGGCGTCCGCATCGTCCTGGCCTTGAGGCAGCGCCAGCGCGGTTTCGCCTTCGGCCTGGCCTTCGACTACGGCCTGGTCTTCCGGCTCGTCCAGCGGATGAATCTGGGTAGTGCCGTCCGCGCCTTCGACTTCGACATGCTCAGGGTTCATGGCGACCGGCTCCTTGTTGCGCAAGGAAGCCTGGTCCTGCCACCAGACAAAACCGCCGCCAATCACACCGATCAGCAACAACAGGCTGACGATCCGCAAAATGGTGTGGGAAACCCGCACCGGCTCTTCGATGCGACCCAGGCTGTGCACGCTGCTGCCTTGGGCGTCGGAACCGGTGTACTGGTCGAATTGCTGGACCAGGACGGTCTGGTCCATGCCAAGCAATTTGGCATAGGCGCGGATGTAGCCCCGGGCGAAGGTATGCCCCGGCAGTTTATCGAACGCGCCCGCTTCCAGATTGCTCAGGGAAGTCACGGTGAGATTGAGCTTGAGGGCCACTTCGGCCAGCGACCAACCATTGCTTTCGCGGGCTTGACGCAGGGTCTCACCGGGGTTTACGCGAGTCGCTGCTACAACTTCGGGATGCGCCGCTTTCATCATTGCTCCGACAGGTATTGCTGATATTCCGGCGTACCGGGATAGAGTCTTTTGAGTTGCAGGCCATAACTTGCAGCCTTGTCGCGATCTTCAAACACGTGTGCCAACCGAACACCGAGCAATAGACTACGTGCATTTTGCTCACTCAGCAGGCTAAAACGCTCGTAGTAGTCGCGCGCGGGCACATAATGCCTGTCTTCGTAAGACAACTCAGCCATTTCCAGCAAGGCTCGCGGTTGCTGACGGTTGAGCCGTAGTGCCTTTTCCAACTGCTGGCGCGCCAGGTCACGCTGGCCGAGCTGCGCAGCCGTCATGCCAAGGTTCTCGAAAACCCGCGAACGCTCAGGATAAAGGGTATCGGCGGCAGCCTGCTCGAAACGCTCGTAGGCGTCCTTGTAGCGTTTCTGCTCGAAAAGAAAACTGCCGTAGTTGTTCAGGATCCGTGCATCTTGCGGCCGACCGGACAGCGCCTTGCGAAAGTGCTCGTCGGCCAGCTCGGGTTCCATCTCCGCCTGGAACACCAACGCCAGGGCCGCGTTGGCATCCGGGTCGGAACTGTCCAGCTCCAGGGCTTTCTTGAGCGGGACCTTGGCCCGCTCGGTCATGCCCTGTTGCAGGTAGCCAATGCCCAATTGCACATAGGCCACACGTGCCTCGTCGCGCCCCTTGCTGGTCTTCATCGGGTTGTAGTCACCCGACAGGACACAACCGGAACAAAGGCCGGCCAACAGCAAAACGAGCGCGAAGCGCAGGGACATAGAGTTCCTCTCTTAGTGACTGTTCGCAGCGTTTTGCACCGCATCGTCGGAGGCGTTCAATTCACGCACGGCAATGTAGCGTTCGCTGCGACGGGTGCGATCCAGCACCTGTCCTACCAATTGGCCACATGCGGCATCGATGTCTTCGCCGCGAGTGGTACGCACGGTGACGTTGAAGCCAGCGTGGTGAAGCTGATCCTGGAAGCGACGAATCGCGTTGTTGCTCGGACGCTCGTAGCCGGAATGCGGGAACGGGTTGAACGGGATCAGGTTGATCTTGCATGGGATATTCTTGAGCAGCTCAATCATCTCGACTGCATGCTCGACCTTGTCGTTCACATCCTTGAGCAAGGTGTACTCGATTGTCAGCACACGTTTTTCGCCCAGGGACGACATGTAGCGCTGGCACGACTCGAGCAGCATCTTAAGCGGATACTTCTTGTTGATCGGCACCAATTGGTTACGCAATGCGTCATTGGGTGCGTGCAGCGACAACGCCAGGGAGACGTCGATGTGCTTGGCCAGCTCATCGATCATCGGCACCACGCCCGAGGTGGACAAGGTCACCCGGCGCTTGGAGATGCCGTAGCCCAGGTCATCCATCATCAGGTGCATGGCCGCGATGACGTTGTCAAAGTTCAGCAGCGGCTCACCCATGCCCATCATCACCACGTTGGTGATGGCACGGTCGACGGTCGCCGGGACGCTGCCAAAGGATTTGTTGGCAATCCACACTTGGCCGATCACTTCGGCGGCGGTGAGGTTGCTATTGAAGCCTTGCTTGCCGGTGGAGCAGAAACTGCAATCCAGGGCACAGCCTGCCTGGGACGAAACGCACAAGGTGCCGCGTTTGCCCTGGGGAATGTAGACGGTCTCGACGCAGCTGCCGGACGCCACGCGCACCACCCACTTACGGGTGCCGTCGCTGGAAATGTCCTGGCTGACCACTTCGGGGCCGCGAATCTCGGCAACAGCCTTGAGCTTTTCGCGCAGGGCCTTGCCGACATTCGTCATGGCGTCGAAGTCGTCGACGCCAAAGTGGTGAATCCATTTCATCACCTGACCGGCACGGAAACGCTTCTCCCCGATCGAGTCGAAGAATTTCTCCATTTCCGGCTGGGTCAGCCCCAGCAGATTGGTTTTAACAGTCGATGTAGTCATGGATTCACCTTCGCTCTTAAGCCAATGCTTAGCGAGCGGTTACTTCAGTAGCAGCGAAAAAGTAAGCGATTTCGCGAGCAGCAGCGGCTTCGGAGTCCGAACCGTGAACGGCGTTGGCGTCGATGGACTCGGCGAAGTCAGCACGGATGGTGCCGGCAGCAGCTTCTTTAGGGTTGGTAGCGCCCATCAGCTCACGGTTGCGAGCAATGGCGTTTTCGCCTTCCAGCACCTGAACGACAACCGGACCGGAAGTCATGAAAGCAACCAGTTCACCGAAGAAACCGCGCTCGCTGTGCTCAGCGTAGAAGCCTTCGGCTTCGGCCTTGGACAGTTGCTTCATTTTCGAAGCTACAACGCGCAGGCCAGCGTCTTCGAAGCGGGTAACGATCTTGCCGATCACGTTTTTAGCAACGGCGTCAGGCTTGATGATGGAGAAAGTACGTTGAACAGCCATGGTGTAACTCCAGAAACGGTAATTTGCGAAAAATTAAACCCGCGAATTATACGCGGGTTCAGGGGTATTGCCTAACCTGCCAGGTCGATCAGTCGATTTCGGCGATCCAGAGCGTCTGGACCGCTTCCAAGACCTTCTCGCCACAACGGCCGGAGGCATTGTCGAAATCGGGTAGCTCCATGATCCAGCGCTGCAAATCGACAAAATTCACAGTCAGCGGATTCACGTCCGGCTTCGCTTCGGCCAATTCTTCAGCGATGCGCTGTACATCATTCCAACCATAGCTCATGACAGTGTCACCATCAGTGCGGCGCTTCGGCCGCATGGTTAAGCGAATATTTCGGGATTTCGACGACGAGGTCTTCGGTGCCGACCTTGGCCTGGCAGGTCAGGCGCGATGTCGGCTCCAGGCCCCACGCCTTATCAAGATAGTCTTCTTCCAGCTCGTCGGCTTCGTTCAAAGAGTCGAAACCTTCGCGGATAACGCAGTGGCACGTGGTGCAGGCACAGACGCCGCCACAGGCGCTCTCGATCTCGATGTGATTATCGTGGGCCACTTCGAGAATGGACTTGCCGGTTTCGGCCTCTACCACCATACCGTCCGGGCAGTGCTCGGCGTGTGGCAGAAAAATGATCTGCGGCATCAGTTATTCCTCGATTTCATTCAGGTTGCGCCCCGCCAGGGCGGATTTAACCGTCGAGTCCAGGCGGCGGGCAGCAAAGGCATCGGTGACCTGCGACAGACGCTTGGTCTGCTGCTCGATGGCATAACCATCGGTGCCTTTGATCAATTCGGACAATTCCTGCATCTGCAGCTCGATGACCATGCGCTCTTCGGCGTCCAGCAATCGCTCGCCGTCGACTTCAAGGGCGCCTTGCACGGCTTCGATCAGGCGCTGGGCATCGACTTGCTGCTCACGCAGCACACGGGCCACCTTGTCGTCGCTGGCGTGCTGGAACGAATCCTTGAGCATCTTGGCGATTTCACCGTCGGTCAGGCCGTAGGACGGCTTGACCTGGATGCTTGCCTCGACGCCCGAACCGAGCTCGCGGGCGGAGACATTGAGCAAGCCGTCGGCGTCGACCTGGAAGGTCACGCGGATCTTCGCCGCACCGGCGACCATGGCCGGGATGCCGCGCAATTCGAAGCGCGCCAGGGAACGACAGTCACTGATCAGCTCACGCTCGCCTTGCAGCACGTGAATCATCATGGCCGACTGGCCGTCTTTATAGGTGGTGAAGTCTTGGGCGCGGGCAACGGGGATGGTGGTGTTGCGCGGGATCACCTTCTCCATCAGGCCGCCCATGGTTTCCAGACCCAAGGACAACGGAATCACGTCGAGCAGCAGCAGTTCGCCGCCCTCGCGCTTGTTGCCGGCCAGGGTATCGGCCTGGATCGCCGCGCCAATGGCGACCACCTGGTCCGGGTCGATTTCGGTCAGCGGCTGGCGACCAAAGGCTTCGGCAACAGCTTCACGAACGCGCGGCACACGGGTCGAACCGCCAACCATGACCACCGCTTTAACATCTTCGAGCTCAACGCCTGAATCACGTACCGCACGGCGGCAAGCCTTGAGGCTGCGGGCGACCATCGGCTCGATCAGCGCATCGAACGCTTCGCGCGTCAGTGAGGCTTTCCAATCACCGTAGGCCACTTCGACGGTCGCGGCATCGGTCAGCGCTTCCTTGGCGGCACAGGCGGTTTGCAGCAAGTGACGCTGGGCACCCGGATCGAGATCGGCGGACAGGCCCGCTTGTTCGATGATCCAGCCGGCAATGGCATGGTCGAAGTCATCGCCGCCCAGGGCGCTGTCGCCGCCGGTGGCCAGGACTTCGAAGACGCCGCCAGTCAGGCGCAGGATGGAAATATCGAAAGTACCGCCGCCCAGGTCGTAGATGGCAACCAGGCCTTCGGCGTGCTGGTCCAGGCCATACGCCACGGCAGCAGCGGTCGGCTCGTTGAGCAGGCGCAGTACATTGAGGCCGGCCAGCTTCGCCGCGTCCTTGGTGGCTTGACGCTGGGCATCGTCGAAATAGGCCGGGACGGTGATGACCGCGCCGACCAGTTCGCCACCCAATGCCGCTTCGGCGCGCTGACGCAAGACTTTGAGGATGTCTGCCGACACTTCCACCGGGCTTTTCGGGCCCTGGACGGTTTCGATGAACGGCATGTGGGATTCGCCGCCGACGAAGCGGTACGGCAGTTGCTCGCCCAATTGCTTGACGTCGGACAGACCACGACCCATCAAGCGCTTGACCGAGACAATGGTGTTCAACGGGTCGGTGGCGGCGGCCAGCTTGGCCGACTCGCCCACTTCGACGCGATCGGCGTGATAGCGCACGGCGGACGGCAGGATCACCTGCCCGCGCTCATCGGCCAGCGGTTCGGAAAGACCGCTGCGCAAGGCAGCGACCAGGGAATTGGTAGTACCCAAGTCGATCCCGACAGCCAGGCGACGCTGGTGCGGTTGTGGACTTTGGCCGGGTTCGGCGATCTGCAGTAGGGCCATCGTAATCAGGACTTATCTGTAATCAGGCGTGCGACCGGAGCGGCACTGGGTTAATCGTCGAGGCGCTCTTCGAGCTGGCGCACTTCGTAGGTGAGCTTGTCGAGGAACTGCATGCGCCGCATCAGGCGTTCGGCCTGTTCGCGTTGCGCGGCATCGTTCCAGCAGGCTGCGAAGCTTTCGTTCAGTTCTTGCTGGGCGTCTTTCAAGCGCCGCTTGAATACCGCGACACCGGCCAGGTCGGCGCTGTCCTGCAGGTCCTCGAGTTCTTCGCGCCATTGCATCTGCTGCAAAAGAAACTCGGGATCGTGGACCGTGACCTCCAGAGGCAACTCATGACCGCTGATGGCGAGCAGGTAGCGCGCGCGCTTGGCCGGGTGCTTGAGTGTCTGGTAGGCCTCGTTGAGGTTCGCCGACTGCTCAAGCGCCCGCCGCTGCTCAGCTTCGGAGGCATCGGCAAAACGGTCCGGGTGGACACCACGGGCCAATTCCAGGTAACGCGCCGACAACTGGTCGAGGTCCAGCTGGAAAGCAGGCTGCAACTGGAACAACGCAAAATGACAAGGAGTACCCACAAGCTGCCTCAGATGTTGAAGCTTTCGCCGCAGCCACATTCACCGCGCACGTTGGGGTTGTTGAACTTGAAGCCTTCGTTCAACCCTTCCTTGACGAAATCCAGTTCAGTGCCGTCCAGGTACGTCAGGCTTTTCGGGTCGATGATCACTTTCTGACCATGACTTTCGAATACCTGATCGTCTTCGCCCACTTCGTCGACGAATTCCAGCACATAGGCAAGGCCAGAGCAGCCCGTGGTGCGAACACCCAGGCGGATACCCTCGCCCTTGCCGCGCCCTGCAAGGGAGCGCTGGATATGGTTAGCTGCCGCTTCTGTCATCTGGATAGCCATGGAAACTCCTTACCGTTACGCGGATCAGATCAAGCCTTTCTTCTGCTTGTAATCGCGAACGGCAGCCTTGATGGCGTCTTCAGCGAGTACCGAGCAGTGGATCTTCACTGGCGGCAGGGCCAGTTCTTCGGCCAGCTGGGTGTTCTTGATGGTTTCGGCTTCATCAAGGGTCTTGCCCTTCATCCACTCGGTGGCCAGGGAGCTGGACGCAATGGCGGAACCGCAGCCGTAGGTCTTGAACTTGGCGTCTTCGATGATGCCTTGCTCGTTGACCTTGATCTGCAGGCGCATCACGTCGCCGCACGCCGGGGCGCCGACCATGCCGGTGCCGACATCAGGATCCTGCGCGTCCATCTTGCCGACGTTGCGCGGGTTCTCGTAGTGGTCGATGACCTTTTCGCTATATGCCATTTGCTTCAATCCTCATCAGTGGAGTCGCTCTGGTGGCGACTTCTCAGTGCGCCGCCCATTCGATTTTCGAAATGTCGACGCCGTCTTTGTACATGTCCCACAGCGGCGACAGAGCGCGCAGCTTGGTAACGGCCTCGCAGACTTTCTGCGCGGCGTAATCGATTTCTTCTTCGGTGGTGAAGCGGCCGAAGGTGAAGCGGATCGAACTGTGCGCCAATTCGTCGTTGCGGCCCAGGGCGCGCAATACGTAGGAAGGCTCCAGCGATGCCGAGGTGCAGGCCGAACCGGACGACACGGCCAGATCCTTGAGCGCCATGATCAGCGACTCGCCTTCAACGTAGTTGAAGCTCAGGTTCAGGTTGTGCGGTACGCGGGCGATCATGCTGCCGTTGACGTAGAGCTCTTCGAGGTGCTCGACCTGCTTGAAGAAACGGTCGCTCAAGGCCTTGATGCGCACGTTTTCGGCAGCCATGTCTTCCTTGGCTACGCGGAAGGCTTCGCCCATGCCGACGATCTGGTGGGTCGCCAGGGTGCCGGAGCGCATGCCACGTTCGTGACCGCCACCGTGCATGGTCGCTTCGATGCGAACACGCGGCTTGCGGCTCACGTACAGCGCGCCGATGCCTTTAGGGCCGTAGGTCTTGTGTGCCGAGAACGACATCAGGTCGACTTTGAGCTTGGACAGGTCGATGTCGACCTTGCCAGTGGACTGGGCCGCATCGACGTGGAACAGGACGCCTTTGGAGCGGGTCAGCTCGCCAATGGCTTCGATGTCGTTGATGGTGCCGATTTCGTTGTTCACGTGCATGATCGAAACCAGGATCGTATCGTCGCGCAGCGCGGCTTCGATCATGGCTGGGGTGATCAGGCCGTCTTCGCCCGGCTCGATGTAGGTGACTTCGAAGCCTTCACGCTCCAGTTGGCGCATGGTGTCCAGGACAGCCTTGTGCTCGACCTTGGAGGTGATCAGGTGCTTGCCCTTGGTGTGGTAGAAGTGCGCGACACCCTTGATGGCCAGGTTGTCGGACTCGGTGGCACCAGAGGTCCAGACGATTTCACGCGGGTCGGCGTTGACCAGGTCAGCGACTTGGCGACGCGCGTTTTCGACCGACTCTTCAGCCTTCCAGCCAAATACGTGGGAGCGGGACGCCGGGTTACCGAAGTTCCCGTCGACCAGCAGGCATTCGCTCATTTTTTGCGCGACACGCGGATCAACCGGGGTGGTCGCAGAGTAATCAAGGTAAATCGGCAATTTCATGGACTCTCTCCTAAATCAGGCTGGCTGGCGTTCCGCTTGCTCTGCGGCAGTCATTCGACGGCGGACGCTTCAATCTTGTCCAGGTGCGGCGCCTTGCTGTTGCAACGGCGCTGGTCCTGACGCTGGGCTACTTCTTGCACCTCACGGCGAGTTACAAGGTCAGCCAAGCTGATACCGCTCAGAAATTCGTGGATCTGCAGGCTGAGGTCGCACCACAAGTGGTGGGTCAGGCAAGTATCGCCGCCATGGCAGTCGCCAAGGCCCTGGCATTTGGTCGCATCGACCGATTCGTTTACGGCATCGATCACCTGGGCGACCTGGATGCCCTGCATGTCACGCGACAGCTGGTAGCCGCCACCGGGACCGCGAACGCTGGAGACCAGGTTGCTGCGGCGCAGCTTGGCGAACAGCTGTTCAAGGTAAGACAGGGAAATGCCCTGGCGCTCGGAGATATCGGCCAGGGACACCGGCCCGTGCTGCGCATGCAATGCAAGATCCAGCATCGCGGTCACGGCGTATCGGCCTTTTGTAGTCAGTCGCATGGACAATTACCACGGAGTTTCGGAATGGAGGCGAGTATGCAATTCCCGAGTATTTAAGTCAAGTATAAGACCTAGCGCATTACTCGGGTTTACCCGCGAAAGAGCGCGCGCATGATATCAAAGGTAGGCGACTAACGACCAGCTATACCGCGTTATCGTTCTTCGCGGGCAAGCCCGCTCCCACAGGGATCTCTGGCGAGAACACAACTCATGTACCACGCAGATCCAATGTGGGAGCGAGCTTGCTCGCGATGAGGCCAGCAGGGTTTCAGCTGGCCTGGCTTTCATCCTTGTCCTTCACACACGCAAAATCTTCCTCGCGCAGTTCAGGCAGGTCTTTGGCGCAGTAATTACTGCCCAAGTCCTTGAGGGCGCCGCACATCCCTTCCAGGCGCCCATCGACGGCCTGCAGGTGATCGAGCAATTGATTGATGGCGCGAGCGACCGGGTCGGGCATGTCTTCGCCAACACCGTAGGCATCGAAGCCGATTTTCTCGGCCATGGCCTTGCGCCGGGCGTCTTGCTCATCATCGGACTTGACAATGATTCGCCCCGGAATGCCCACCACGGTCGCGCCGGGCGGCACAGCCTTGGTGACCACAGCATTGGAACCGACTTTCGCCCCAGCGCCGACGGTGAACGGACCGAGCACCTTGGCGCCCGCGCCCACCACCACACCGTCTTCCAGGGTCGGGTGGCGCTTGCCTTTGTTCCAACTGGTGCCGCCGAGGGTCACGCCCTGGTACAGGGTCACGTCATCGCCAATTTCGGCGGTTTCTCCAATGACGATGCCCATGCCGTGGTCGATGAAGAACCGACGACCGACCTTGGCGCCTGGATGAATCTCGATGCCGGTCAGCCAGCGACCGAAGTTCGAGACCAGCCGCGCCAGCCACTTCCAGCCCATATTCCACAAGGCGCCAGACAGGCGATGGATCCAGATCGCGTGCATACCCGGATAGCAGGTCAGCACCTCAAAGGCATTGCGCGCCGCCGGGTCACGATGGAAAACGCTTTGGATATCTTCACGCAAACGTTCGAACATTTTATTTCTTCCGCTTAATCAGCTCGCCACGGGCCGCCTTCTGGGTTTCCGTGAGGATGCCGCGCAATATATTCATCTCCGCCCGGCTGACCGAGCTTCGTCCGTACAACCGACGCAGGCGCGCCATCAAATGTCGCGGCTTTTCCGGGTCGAGGAACTCGATGTCCACCAGGGTCTGCTCCAGGTGCTCAAAGAATCGCTCCAGTTCGTCCATGGTCGCCAGTGTCTCACTGCGCGGCGACGTGACCTCGGTTTTTTCGACCTTGCTGGGCTTGCCTTCGGCTGCCAGCCAGGCCATGCGCACTTCATAGCTCAACACCTGCACCGCCGCCCCGAGGTTCAAGGAACTGAACTCAGGGTCGGAAGGGATATGCACGTGAAAGTGACATCGCTGCAGCTCGTCGTTGGTCAGGCCGGAGTCTTCACGGCCGAACACCAGGGCAATCTCGAAGCCCTGCGCGGCCTCCTCGACCACTTTCGTGCCGCATTCGCGGGGGTCGAGCAGCGGCCAGGGGATGCGGCGGTCGCGGGCGCTGGTGCCAAGCACCAGGTTGCAACCCACCAGGGCGTCTTCCAAGGTGGCGACGACCTGAGCGTTGGCCAGGATGTCACCGGCGCCGGAGGCACGGGCGTCGGCTTCGTGATGGGGAAACAGGCGCGGTTCGACCAGCACCAGCCGCGACAAGCCCATGTTCTTCATGGCCCGCGCCGCTCCGCCGATGTTACCCGGATGGCTGGTATTGACCAGGACGACACGAATGTTCTGCAACAAGGGAGGCGCTCTCGAACACGATAAAGGGAGCAAATCTTACATAAGCACCTACCGTTAAGCTATGAAAGCGAACACCAACCTTCTCCTCGGAAAACTTTCTGATAGAATGCGCGGCTTTCTTTAACAACCTTAGGTGACACATCCATGCAGCCCATGCTGAATATCGCGCTGCGCGCCGCCCGCAGCGCCAGTGAACTGATCTTCCGCTCCATCGAGCGCCTGGATACCATCAAGGTCGATGAAAAAGACGCCAAGGACTACGTGTCCGAGGTTGATCGCGCCGCCGAGCAAAAAATCGTCGACGCCCTGCGCAAGGCTTACCCGAACCACTCCATCCTCGGTGAAGAGACTGGCATGCACGCCGGTACCGGCATCGAAGGCGAAGAATACCTGTGGATCATCGATCCGCTGGACGGCACCACCAACTTCCTGCGCGGCATCCCTCACTTCGCTGTCAGCATCGCCTGCAAATACCGTGGTCGCCTGGAACACGCCGTTGTGCTGGACCCGGTTCGCCAGGAAGAATTCACCGCCAGTCGTGGCCGTGGCGCCCAGTTGAACGGTCGTCGCCTGCGCGTCAGCGGCCGTACCAGCCTGGACGGTGCCCTGCTGGGCACTGGCTTCCCGTTCCGTGATGACCAGATGGATAACCTGGACAACTACCTGGGCATGTTCCGCGCGCTGGTCGGCCAGACTGCCGGTATCCGCCGCGCCGGTGCCGCCAGCCTGGACTTGGCTTATGTGGCTGCGGGTCGTTTCGATGCGTTTTGGGAATCGGGCCTGTCCGAATGGGACATGGCTGCAGGCGCCCTGCTGATCCAGGAAGCCGGCGGTTTGGTGAGCGACTTCACCGGCGGTCACGACTTCCTTGAAAAGGGCCACATCGTTGCCGGCAACACCAAATGCTTCAAGGCTGTACTTACCGCCATCCAGCCCCATTTGCCGGCTTCGCTGAAGCGCTAAGCAACTCGGCTACAGAAAAAGCACCTTTCGGGGTGCTTTTTTTATGTCTGCGATTACACCATTGAACACCCGGTGGCGAGGGAGCTTGCTCCCGCTGGACTGCGCAGCGGCCCCAAGATTTTACGGTCGCTGCGCAACCGAGCGGGAGTAAGCTCCCTCGCCACAATGGATTACATCCAAGAACATCGAGGCAAGCTGAACCCCCGCTTTCGCGGGCAAGCCCGCTCCCACAAGGATGGGGGGGGATGTCCGAAATCCGGGCACAAAAAAAGCACCCCGAAGGGTGCTTCTTCATACCAGCTGGATCACTGAGCCGGTTCGTTCTGGCCCAGGATCAGTTGGCCTTCCTTGTTCACCGGGATTTGGTTGCCCGGGTCGCGGTCCATGCGGACCTTGCCTTCTTTGCCGTCGAGCATGTAGCGAACGTCGTAGCCTACAACCTTGTCGCTGATGTCATTGACGGTGTTGCAGCGCGTTTGGGTCGTGGTGTAAGTGTCGCGCTCCTGCATCCCTTCCTGAATCTTGTTACCGGCATAACCGCCGCCGGCCGCACCCGCCACGGTGGCGATTTTCTTGCCGGTGCCGCCACCGACCTGGTTGCCCAACAGGCCACCGGCCAGGGCGCCGATCACGGTGCCGGCGATCTGGTGCTGGTCCTGGACTGGCTTCTGCCGGGTCACGGTAACGTCCTTGCACACTTCACGCGGGGTCTTGATTTGGGTCTTGACCGGCTCCACGGCCAGTACTTGCGCAGACTCAGGGCCACTTTTTACCAAGCTGTAGGTGGCGACCGCACCACCGGCTGTTACACCGACAGCACCCAATACCGCACCAACCAGCATCGATTTGTTCACTTGAACCTCCAGGGCATCACAAGCGGATTAATCCGCGCTTCTCCCAGCCTTGGAGCATAAAAAAAGGCGCGAGTTCAACTCGCGCCTTTTCAGCAGTGACGGAAGGAGCAACAGGCCTTACGGACGGTCGTCCACCTCTGTCTCCACGGCTGCAGGAGGAATCAGATCCTCAGTGCTCAGGTTCAGCCAGATCAACACAACGTTGGCGATATAGATCGACGAGTAGGTACCCGCCAATACACCGATGAACAGCGCGACGGAGAAGCCGAACAGGTTGTCGCCGCCAAAGAACAGCAGCGCCGCAATCGCCAGCAACGTGGAGATCGACGTCGCCATGGTCCGCAGCAGGGTCTGGGTGGTCGAGATGTTGATGTTCTCGATCAAGGACGCCTTGCGCAGCACACGGAAGTTCTCGCGCACCCGGTCGAACACCACGATGGTGTCGTTGAGCGAATAACCGATGATCGCCAGCACCGCCGCCAGCACCGTCAAATCGAAGGTGATCTGGAAGAACGACAGGATGCCCACGGTCACGATCACGTCGTGGATCAGCGAAACGATAGCGCCCACCGCGAACTTCCACTGAAAGCGGAAGGCCAGGTAGATCAGGATGCCACCCAGCGCCATCAGCATGCCGAGGCCGCCCTGGTCGCGCAGTTCTTCACCCACTTGCGGGCCGACGAACTCGACGCGCTTGACCTTCGCCGGGTTGTCGCCGCCAGCCTTCTGCAAGGCCTCGGCTACCTGGTGACCCAGCTGCGGGTCTTCACCCGGCATGCGCACCAGCAGGTCGGTGGTCGCACCGAAGCTCTGCACGATGGCATCGCTATAGCCCGAGGTCGCCAGCTGCTCACGCACCTTGGTGACATCGGCCGGACGCTCGTAGGTCAGCTCGATGAGCGTACCGCCGGTGAAGTCCAGGCCGTAGTTCAGGCCCTTGTGGAACCAGCTGAACAACGCCAGCACGGTAAGGAACAATGTGACGCCGAACGCAACGTTGCGAACGCCCATGAAGTTGATTGTACGTAACATGGCAGCCCCTTAAATCCACAACTTCTTGAAGTCACGACCGCCAAAGATCAGGTTGACCATTGCGCGGGTCACCATGATGGCTGTGAACATCGAGGTAAAGATCCCGAGGGACATGGTCACTGCGAAGCCCTTGACCGGGCCGGTGCCCATGGCGAAGAGAATCCCGCCGACCAGCAACGTGGTCAGGTTGGCGTCGAGAATCGCGGTGAATGCCCGGCCGAAGCCTTCGTTGATCGCACGTTGAATCGTCATGCCCGCGGCGATCTCTTCACGTATCCGCGAGAAGATCAGCACGTTGGCGTCCACCGCCATACCCATGGTCAACACGATACCGGCAATACCTGGCAGGGTCAGCGTAGCGCCCAGCAGCGACATCAGGGCCAGCAGCATCACCATGTTCACCGCCAGCGCGACGGTGGCGATGATGCCGAAGAAACGGTAGATGGCGATGATGAACAGCGAGACGAACAGCATGCCCCACAGCGATGCATCGATACCCTTGGTGATGTTGTCGGCACCCAGGCTCGGGCCGATGGTGCGCTCTTCAGCGAAGTACATCGGTGCAGCCAGGCCACCGGCACGCAGCAGCAGGGCCAGTTCCGAGGATTCACCCTGGCCGTTCAGGCCGGTGATGCGGAACTGACTGCCCAACGGCGACTGGATGGTCGCCAGGCTGATGATCTTCTTTTCTTCCTTGAAGGTCTGCACCGCGACGTCTTTCTCGACACCGTCGACCACTTGCTTGGTGTAGGTGGTAGTCGGCTTCTGCTCGATGAAGATCACCGCCATGCTGCGACCGACGTTGCTGCGCGTGGCGCGGCTCATCAGCTCGCCGCCGTGGCCGTCCAGGCGAATGTTCACCTGCGGACGACCCTGCTCATCGAAGCCGGCCTTGGCGTCGGTCACCTGGTCACCGGTGATGATCAGGCCGCGCTCGATCTGCGCCGCCGGGCGATTGCCCTCGCGGAACTCGAAGCTTTCGGTCGTGGCCTTGGAAGCACCCGGCTCAGCGCCGAGGCGGAATTCCAGGTTGGCAGTCTTGCCGAGGATACGCTTGGCTTCGGCGGTGTCTTGCACGCCTGGCAGCTCAACCACGATGCGGTTGGCGCCCTGGCGCTGCACGATTGGCTCGGCCACACCCAGCTCGTTGACGCGGTTACGCACCGTGGTCAAGTTCTGCTTGATGGAGTATTCACGGATTTCCGCCAGCTTGGCCGGGGTCATCGCCAGACGCAGCACCGCCTGACCATTGAGGTCGGCCGGCACAACATCGAAATCGTTGAAGTTCTTGCGGATCAGGCTGCGGGCCTGCTCGCGGGTATCGGTATCGCTGAAGCCCAGCTGGATGGCACCGTCGAGTTGCGGCAGGCTGCGATAACGCACGCGCTCTTTGCGCAACAGGCTCTTGACGTCGCCTTCGTAGACTTTCATCCGCGCGTCGAGGGCTTTTTCCATGTCCACTTCCAGCAGGAAGTGCACACCGCCGGACAAGTCCAGGCCCAGCTTCATCGGGTGCGCGCCGAGCTTGCGCAGCCATTGCGGAGTGGTCTGGGCCAGGTTCAAGGCTACGACGTAATCGTCGCCCATGGTTTTGCGCACCACGTCCTTGGCCGGCAGCTGGTCTTCAGCCTTGGTCAGACGCAACAGGCCACCCTTGCCGTTTTCGGCGATGGTTGCAGCCTTGACGTCGATCCCGGCAGCCTTGAGCGCAGCGCTCGCACGATCCAGATCGGCCTGGGTGACCGCCAGCGCAGTGCTTGCACCGCTGACCTGAATGGCCGGGTCATCCGGGTATAGATTGGGAGCGGAATAAATCAGACCGACCGCCAGCACCGCCAGGATCAGTACATATTTCCACAGAGGGTATTTGTTCAGCATCACGCCGCCCGCTTATGACGCGGGGCGCCTTGCGCGCCCCGTCGATTGAATAGAAGTTTGAAACCTTAGATCGCTTTCAGCGTGCCTTTTGGCAGCGTGGCCGCGATGGCGCCCTTCTGGAACTTCATTTCAACAGTGTCGGACACTTCCAGAACCACGAAGTCATCGGCCACTTTGGTGATCTTGCCCGCGATGCCGCCGGTGGTGACCACTTCGTCGCCCTTCTGCAGGCTGCCCAGCAGGTTTTTCTGCTCTTTGGCGCGCTTGGCCTGTGGACGCCAGATCATCAGGTAGAAGATGACCAGGAAGCCGACCAGGAAAATCCACTCGAAACCGCCGCCCATTGGGCCGGCAGCAGCAGGTGCAGCCGCGTCAGCCATGGCATTAGAGATAAAAAAGCTCATTTAGCACTCCAGTTGCAAGTATTGAATCTTAGGATCGGGAAAACTCAGTCCAAGGGCGGTACAGGCAACCCGCGCTTGGCATAGAAGGCCTCGACAAAGGCGGCCAATGTACCCTGTTGGATAGCCTCGCGCAAACCAGCCATAAGCACCTGATAATGGCGCAAATTGTGGATGGTATTGAGCATACTGCCGAGCATTTCGCCGCACTTGTCCAAATGATGCAGATAAGCGCGGGAGAAGTTCTGGCAGGTGTAGCAATCGCACGTCGGATCGAGCGGCGAATCATCATGGCGATGGAACGCGTTACGGATCTTCAGCACGCCCGTGTCGATGAACAGATGCCCATTGCGGGCATTACGGGTTGGCATCACGCAATCGAACATGTCCACCCCGCGGCGCACACCCTCAACCAGATCTTCCGGTTTGCCAACGCCCATAAGGTAACGAGGTTTGTCAGCGGGCATCTGGCCCGGCAGGTAATCGAGCACCTTGATCATTTCATGCTTGGGCTCGCCCACCGACAGGCCGCCGATGGCCAGGCCGTCGAAGCCGATCTTGTCGAGGCCTTCGAGGGAGCGCATGCGCAGGTCCTGGTGCATGCCGCCCTGGACGATCCCGAACAGCGCCGCCGTGTTGTCGCCATGGGCGTTCTTGGAGCGCTGGGCCCAGCGCAACGACAGCTCCATGGACACCCGCGCCACGTCTTCATCGGCCGGGTACGGCGTGCATTCGTCGAAGATCATCACAATGTCCGAGCCCAGGTCGCGCTGCACCTGCATCGACTCTTCCGGCCCCATGAACACCTTGGCGCCATCCACCGGCGAGGCGAAGGTCACGCCCTCCTCCTTGATCTTGCGCATCGCACCGAGGCTGAACACCTGGAAACCGCCGGAGTCGGTCAGGATCGGGCCTTTCCACTGCATGAAATCGTGCAAGTCACCGTGGGCCTTGATCACCTCGGTGCCCGGGCGCAACCACAGGTGGAAGGTGTTGCCGAGGATGATCTCCGCGCCGGTCGCGACGATGTCCCGTGGCAGCATACCCTTGACCGTGCCGTAGGTGCCCACCGGCATGAACGCGGGGGTTTCCACCGTACCGCGGGGGAAGGTCAGACGACCGCGACGAGCCTTGCCATCGGTGGCGAGCAACTCGAAGGACATGCGACAGGTGCGACTCATACTGTTTCCTCGGGTCCGCGTGGCGCGGGGTTACGGGTGATGAACATCGCATCACCGTAGCTGAAAAAGCGGTATCCATGCTCGACGGCGGCCTTGTAGGCGGCCATGGCTTCGGGATAACCGGCGAACGCCGAAACCAGCATCAACAGCGTGGATTCGGGCAAATGAAAATTGGTGACCAGGGCATCGACCACATGAAACGGCCGGCCCGGGTAGATAAAGATATCGGTGTCGCCACTGAACGGCTTGAGCACGCCATCGCGGGCGGCGCTTTCCAAGGAACGCACGCTGGTGGTCCCCACCGCCACCACCCGACCGCCACGCGCGCGACAAGCCGCCACTGCATCGACCACTTCCTGGCTGACTTCGAGCCATTCGTTGTGCATGTGGTGGTCTTCGATGCGCTCGACCCGCACCGGCTGGAACGTGCCAGCGCCGACGTGCAGCGTCACGAACGCGGTCTCCACGCCCTTGGCGGCAATCGCATCCAGCAACGGCTGATCAAAATGCAGCCCCGCCGTCGGCGCCGCCACCGCCCCCAGGCGTTCGGCGTACACGGTCTGATAACGCTCGCGGTCCGAACCTTCGTCCGGACGATCTATATAAGGAGGCAACGGCATATGCCCGACACGGTCGAGCAGCGGCAACACCTCTTCGGCAAACTCCAGCTCGAACAACGCATCATGCCGCGCCACCATCACCGCCTCGCCGCCGCCGTCGATGAGGATCGACGAACCCGGCTTGGGCGACTTGCTGGAGCGCACATGGGCCAGCACACGATGACTGTCCAGCACCCGCTCCACCAGAATCTCCAGCTTGCCGCCGGAGGCCTTCTGGCCAAACAACCGCGCCGGAATCACCCGGGTATTGTTGAACACCATCAAATCGCCCGGGCGCAAATGCTCAAGCAAATCAGTGAATTGACGGTGAGCCATGGCACCGCTGACCCCGTCCAGGGTCAACAGTCGACTGGCGCGACGCTCGGCCAGAGGGTGGCGAGCGATCAGCGAATCCGGGAGTTCGAAGGTAAAGTCAGCAACACGCATGATGGGGTTCGTCTAGCAGGGCCGGAAAGTCTAGCGGAATTATCAAAAATTCACCATGAAACGTGATTGACCAACGGTAGGCACCTCTCTATACTTCGCCGCCATTGAGCCCTGATGGCGGAATTGGTAGACGCGGCGGATTCAAAATCCGTTTTCGAAAGGAGTGGGAGTTCGAGTCTCCCTCGGGGCACCATCTTAAAGAAAGACCTTGAAATTCAAGGTCTTTTTTTTCGCCTGCAGGAAAGTAGTTTTTCGCGGCTAACGCAGATCCCAACCAATCCCCCACCCGCTTTTGTGGTGGGGGGGATAAATCACCGCTCCCCTTTGTGGCGAGGGGATTTATCCCCGCTGGGCCGCGAAGCGGCCCCAGAATACCCAACCTCATGGTGAGGAAGAGCGAGTGGTAAGGAAGAACCTGGGAGCAAGGAAGAACCCGGGGCGAGGGAGCTTGCTCCCGCTTGAGCGCAAAGCGCTCACAAAAATGTCACAGCCCCCACCGATGCTCCGCCTTGCAACGCCCAGTTGACCCACCGCCCCTCCTCACCCGCTGACAAAGGACTTCACCCCATGGAATTGCTACTGGAAACGGTCGCTCTTTACTCGCTGAAGCTGGCTTATGAGACGGAGGGGCATAGTCCGATTCTGCGGGATGATCCGTTGATGGGCGGGTGTGATCGGGAGGTTTTTGGGTTGTTGGTGCGCAGAGAAGACATCCAAGCTATCCAGGCGAAAGTGCAGCACTGCTTGGACTTGGCGCTGGAGGCGATTGGGGGAAGCAATACGATCTTGGGGCGGGAACTGAGTCGCTTGGCGGCGGATTTCGGCGCTGCTCGGGCAATGAAGCAGCTTGACGCTCCCCTCATAGCACTTAGGGATTATCTAAAAGATATCCAATGAGGAGAGGCCCATGGAGCTTCATGGGAGGCCGTCGCTTTCAATAACCTCCCAGGCCTCGCCAAACACAGGATTTCTGATCGTTCGGGCACGTAAAGAGTCGATCCCCAGTTACAAACCACTTACCGTAATGCAGAAAAGCAACTGAACATCGGCCATCGCGGACGTGGACTCGTATTCCTTTTGCGAAATACAAATAGTGTCCCTAGCCAAACGATACGCTTCCGACGGATTGAGCTTTGAAGTATCGACACCTTGATGCAGGGACGAATGCCCTAACCTGCGGTCCGGGTAGCGCAGCCAACCTTCCCACCCCAACAGCGATGCTCCCGCTGACTCCAGAAGCTCCAATGCTTTCATCGCTTGCACGTAAGGAAGAACCAGTTCGTTCTGAGATGCGGATAGCTGTTGCAAATCTGTCAGTGTCATCTGAAATCCTAGAGGTAAAGAGACGGGGAGCGAAAAGGTTCCCAACCGCGCACCGCAAAGCAACGAGGACCTGTAACAATCTTCCACGGCGAAGACGAACTCGTCGTCTGTCTGCGCGCCTAAACCGGATGCAAGCCATTTCATCCACAGCTCTTCTACGTAACCACGGAATGACTAAAAAATTGAAGGACTCAAATAGATGTCAATTTCAATAGGGGATTTTTCTACCCTTACGTAAAATTTCTCCACGGCGCTGCCTACAACCTGCACCAGATCCTGGAAGGTCTTGGCGTCGTATCATCGACCTTCACCGGGCGTAACGACGCCGGGCAAATCACCGGAACTTACTGGTCGCCCGATGAAGCCATGGTGATCACACTTGGCTATCTGATGATGCTGTCACTGCTGCTGATTCCCTTGCTGGCAGCAGCGGCCTTTACCGTGAGCAAAAAGCGAGGCGTGTTCATCTTCTTCGCGCTCTTGTTCCTACCCGGTGTGTTGAACTGCCTGGGCCTTTTCCCAATCATCAATTACCTGCCCATCCGTTACACCATCAACGGCGTTGGGAAGCTGGGCAGCGAAGTCGGGCTGATTCCCCTGTTGATGCTTTGCGCCCTCACCGGATGGGGTGTCATGGTTCTTGTTTATGACAACCTCAACCTCACCGAACGCTTCCGACAGCTCTAAGATCACTTCTGGTTTCCGCTGGCATTGGTCGCAGCGGTGTTCTTTGTGGCGGACAATGGCGCCAATGAAGACACCGCACTGCTGAAGGAGGCGACAGCGAGCATCCAGGACGCCAGCGCGTTCCTGTTGAGCCAAATCAGGCGCTACGATGATTACTGTAAGGCCAATGGCTTGGGTAGCCTGAAGTCGTGCCAGTGGAGCAGCGATTCACAGTGGACCTTTACTCACATCAAAGAAGGTGAAGCCAGCTACTTCATGGATTACGCACCGGACGACTCCAAAGGGTTCTACGCCGCGAATAGAAGAACCCTAAGCGATGAGGACGTGATCGCCATTCGCACAGAGATCAACGAGTACAACCAACGGCTGTGCCCCGTGAAGTACCTTTCTAATGCCATCTCGCGCTCATCGCCCCTCTCCAGCACCTGCGAGTACGTCCCCCGCGGCTATTGCTCGGTCAATCCTGATGGTCCGCCGGGACTTGTGGACAAAAATATCAGCAGCCACACCGTAGCCTTGGCCAGCGAATGCATCATTCCCTGGCTCGCCGGTGCCAAGCCTTCCTTGAAGCAGTTGTCGGCGCTAGTCAGCCAACATGACAAAGCCAAGAATCAGCGTTGGCTGTATTTCCTTGCTGTCGCTGTGGCGGTCGGAGCAAAAGTGGCCTTGGCGACTACCAAGCTGTGCTTGATTGATGCACGGTCTGCGGCTGATAGGCGTCGCGTTCTTAGGGCTGCACGGTATCGGCTGGGACAGTGTTTCCGGGTACTGAGGCGCTTGCTGGTCGGTTTCGGCCAATTTGCATGGTTCGCTGCGACACGCGTATCCAAGCTTCTCAAACGGGGGTAATACGGCGGGATCAACCTTCTACCGGTGACCGTTTCACCTAGCCATTGAGGAAAGGAGCAGCTCGTGAAGATTGCCCTGAATGCTCAAGTACACAGGTATGACGTCACCGCCTGCTCAAGCATGTCCACTAGCTCAGGATCCATGAAGCGATAGTCATCAGGAATATCCAGAACATGCAGCCGCTTGTGCTCAAGCAGCCGAGCGTACTCTGCCCGTAGACGATGCTCGTGCTTGCGCTCCATCACAAATATGACATCGGCCCACCGGATATCCGCTGGGCCGATAGGCTTGCGTGCATTGGGGCTGGTGCCCGCCGAACGAGCACCGAAACCAGGGCGCCGACGCCAGATCGCCTCCCCGGTAGGGCTACGCCATTGGTTACGACTGCAAACGAACAGGAGATTAGTCACTCTTGATCCAACAGATGGCGGGTGGTGCGGATGGGATAGCTCATACCGAGCTGACGCGCTCGGTGCAGCTTGTCCGCACGGGTGTAGATCAGCTTCCAGTTCTTTTCTGGTTTGAAGTCCTGCGGGCTAATCGCTTCGCGCCCATTGTGCTTGCGCGATTGCGCGCGTCTCCAGCTACGGGTTCTTTCCATGGTTGTTTCCTCGTGAGTACCGGGTTCAGCAGCCGCGGTAATACGAGGTGGTGGGATGGTAAGCGTGAATTGGGGTTGTGGCTAGTGTGGGCGGGTTTGGATAGAGGATCCTAACGGCTGTCGTTTCAGGATAAAGGTAAAGGAAACGGTGCCGATCTATTGCAAAATAAATAAATGCGCCCCCTCTTCTCTGCTCAGGGAGCCGTTTTATTCAGCTTTTCTCGCTCTGAAGTGAAGAGCAAGGGTCAACCAGCAATTTTCAAGCGCTTCTCCTCCCACCCAAAAGCCAATGAAAGGGGGTTGGAGACTAGCCTAAATTTGTATAGGATCGAAATATAATTGCAAAGGAGTGAATTATGTTCGAGCTTCCTGAAGGACCAACCCGCCAGCAGTTACTGGCCCACATTTCAGAATCAAGCATATATGGAAATTTATGCCTGTTCATAGGCGCGGGATTTTCTAAAGAACTAGTTGGTGAAGAGGCTCTTTCATGGGGGCAATTATTGCAGAAGGCTACAACAGAGCTTGAAATAGAATTTGATTTTGACAATCCCAATTTAATTGGCACGGGCTATCCGGAGATAGCCTCTTCTATTTGCCGAAAACATTCAGAAGCAAAAGGACTATCGATTACAAGCAGCATGTCTTCCTTGAAAGAAAAGGTTGCCGAGCTGACTTGCTGGTACCCAACGGATCAGAAAAAAACCGTATACGCTGACCATATTAGCAAATTGTCTCCCGCCTGGGTGATAACTACTAACTACGATTTAGTCATAGAGAGTTTGCTGCCGGGCGAGTCCATTACAATCGGGCCGGATCAGCCACTGGTTTTCCCCAAGGGACGCACACCCGTCTATCATCTTCATGGCGTACGTACGTACCCGGATAAGATTGTACTTTGCCGTGAAGACTATACCGCACTGTTCAGGCCTAATGAATATCGCCAGATAAAGCTAGCTCTGACACTAAAGGAATCTACAACAGTACTTTTAGGTTATGGACTAGGTGATGACAATGTTTTAACTGCTTTTGATTGGTCAAAAAATGTATTTGACGAAGTTATCAAGAGCTACCCCAATGAGACTATTCAGATAGTTCGGGTTAACACTCCAAAAAGTGATCCTTACCGAGGATATAACGGAGCTACAATTTTAGAGGTTTCCGGCTTGGCAGGATTCTTCGAAGAGCTAATGCCAATTGTCGTCCAACGGAGACAATTTCAAGATGAATTAATTAGGAAGCTACATAGCATTCGCGATCTGATGGTTAAATCTCCGCAAGACGCCGTAATTAATTTTATTGATGAGAAAAATTTCAGAGAAACAACGCTTTCATTTGTCAACAACAGCAATTATTCACCAATAATCGATGGCTTTATACCTTTTTTTGAGAAGTGCATTGATAAAACTTTCGAAAGATCAGCTGGGTACGGCGCTTTTCAAGGCTACGCGCAGGGCTTGACTATAGTACTTGATATTTTGGAAACCTATGGCGACGCCCATATGCCTCCGGCGCTATTTCATAAACTAGCACACGCGTTGAACAGACAAGCTCCATTCATTGGAAAAAAGAGCGGTCAGTCCCATGCAGCAGGTAAGACCTGGGATTACAGAAAAAACAATCTATCGAAACGGCAGTTACGAGAGCTAAAAATTTATGCACAAAGCAAAGGCTGGCATCATGTTGTTTTATTACTGAATCCCCTACTTACATCAGTAGAGGTGCTCGTCGCTCCCCCACTACCACCTCTATTATCGGGGGAAAGCGGCTCGATTACTGCACTTCCTAGTATAGCCTCACTCCAGGAGCCTCTTATTCCATTCACTCCGCCGCCTGCGAAATCAACATCCTCGTAATCTCAGGCGCCTGTAGCACTAACTATCAAGGCGATATAAACCTAGACCTATCGAAATAACCATAAAAACATAGCAACTATATCTAAAGGATGCGACATGGAAATCCCGGGTGAAAAATTAATCATTCGAATATGGGAAACACTTTCAGAAAAAGGCATCGGTGCAATCTTTAGGCCGAGCCTAGTACGTCGCGAAGGGGTAGCGAACATCGAGGTTCGACGAGCTGAGATGTTGGTTTTGGCTCAAGCTGAACGCGAAGTGAAAGAAATCCAAAGTGGACATAAGGATCTATCTGATTTCTCTTTAAAAATAAGCTTCATGGAAAAGAAGGAAAATAATGATCTTCTAGTTCGTACGGAACCCACTCTAAATCTTGAAACGCTGGCGCACGCATCCGAAAAACAACAAATCATAAATGCCCTGAGAAAAGAGATTAATGTTACCAAAGCAGTTTTGCATGCTGAACAAGCCGTAATCGATGATGGACAAGAACCGCCCCTGAGCAAAGTTGACACGGATTGGTTATTTAGGTGGCGCGACTACGTGGGAGATGTTTCCTTAAATGACATGCAAGAGCTTTGGGGCAGACTGTTAGTCAGCGAGATTAAATCACCTGGGAGATACTCACTTCGGAGCCTCGACTTCTTAAGAAACTTATCTCCAACCGAGGCAAAACTAATTGAGCGGCTATCAAGCCTAGTGGTGGAGGGTTTAATCTGGGAAGGAGGAACGGTAGAGCTTATTACTTTTGATGAGCTGCTTGAGCTAGAGAACCTTGGAGTTCTGTCCGGTGTGAGCGCAGGCGGGCTAGTAAATAATACATCTACGCAAAAATCAAATGATGGATGGGTGCGCATTTTAAGAGCATCCAAGAAGTGTTTAGTCGCCAGGCATACTGAAAATAAAATCATCAAACTACGCGGATACCGAGCAACAGCCCTTGGAGAGCAAATAATATCTGTAGGCCGATTGGACGACAACATCGAATATCTTCATAAAATTGGTACGCACTTGGTTACGGAAGGGTTCAATGTAATGATTGCCGATTACACTGAGGATGGCACATCGACCTTTTATACAAATGGCGTAAAAATCGGGTAGACACCATATAAAATTATAATAGAATCATCACCTCGCAAAAAAGACAAACTTACTGTCCAATAATAGACCCACCCGCCTCCCACTTAATTTAAACATCTTAATGAAGAGCAAATCATGCGCCCAACAATCGGAATATCTCATATTAGCCAGATAGAGACCGCAATATTTGACGATTTCGCTTCAGAAATATCCCATCCGGCGTTAGTTTTTGATATTGAGACCAGACCAGCTCCGGCCCCCTATGCTGCAATAGAGTGGCTAGTCCCAACAACTATAATACTATTTATTGGAAAAGCATACTTCGAGGAATTTTTAAAGGAAATGGGAAAAGACCATTACCACATACTAAAAAATCCATACAACGATTAACCAAGAGAACATTAAACCAACCGAGGATCGAACCAACGATCCTGAGTACACAGGGCAAATCCGATAAGAAAAATCCATACTCCATGGCTTTTTCTGTTGTAGCAGAAGGAAAAGACAACCACACCCTGAAGCTTTTATTAGAAAAAAGTAATGGGAACTCTAATTACGACAAAACCATAGAAAAATTTATTGACTTTATCCGCGACTATCATTTAACTGAAAACTCGGCAGCTGAAAGCGAGATTACAAAAAGCGAATCGTCGAATGGAATAATTCTAGTTCATTTAAATTCAGAGACAAATAAAATTGAATGGCTCGATCCTCTACCAGCCGATGTCCGAGCCAGGTTAAACAAAAAAGAATGACTTTTTTAATGAGCACATAAACCCTCAATAAATATGCTTTTTATTTTCGCTACTCCCTTACAACATTGAGCAGTGCAATTATGCATTAATTAAAAGTAGAAGGGGATTTAAAACTTCCTTTCTTAATCATTAAAACCTTTGGTGTAGGCCTGCTCAGCGGGATGCTTTACGCCGAGCCATAAAATCGATCAACTCTCTTACGACTGAGTCCGCCTGAGCATCCGAGCCTAGCTCTACTGCCCTAATCTCCTTACTTCTACCCCCTCATATGTCAATGGGACTAAACGCTTGTCCGCCTCTGCAGGCAACTCAGCGTGGTAAGTATCTCCGTCAACTTCAACAACAAAAGTTAGCCCTTTATAAATCACTACAAAATCAGGCTCGAGTCGATTATAAGTATTTCCTATCCGAACAAATACTGGAAGAGGTGCTACTGGAAGCCGAGCTTTAGTTAGTGCCTTGAAAAGCGTGACTTCTGCTTGTGACCGAAAGAGTAGCCCCTGATGTTGCTGTGAGGCAATATTATCGCTACGCACTCTACCTTGGTTTGTTACCCCATCCCCCTTCACGTAACGCATAGCCTCTTCACGCCACCCATATACCGCCTCCCCTACCCTAGGGGCAATAATTACTCCTTCTGAAGAGTCATTCGGAGTTGTGGAATAGAAAGGAATAATCACCTCAGCTATAGAGGCTTCTGTTGCCTTACGCTCGTCGTCTGACATTGCATAGAAAAGTTGTACGGGTAGCGAAATTAAAAACTGCCAATAATTAATCCCAAAATCCGAGCCTGATAGATCAACTTTGCAATCACCCGCGACGACCACGGCGATTGCGCGTGCGTCGCCCCGCATTTTCAGAGCATCGACCGCCGCAGCTGCTAGGTCTTCTGCGTTGAACGGGCTAAATACCATACCTTCCACCTTATAGGAGCACGGCTGGACCCTGCCGAGCTCCAGCTATTGTTGAGCTTGTATGATTGCTTATATCGGTCAAAAAGCACAAGTACTCGATAGCGGAACCAGTCCAGAATTAGTTTTCGGGCGGCTGCAACTCGTCATGCCACAGCAATCAACTAAGGATCTTGATCATTAACGGTTGAACTTAACAGCCAAGTTTGATAGTGGCACGACAGCCACTGCATATCGTGGAGCTTAACATCTGGAGCAATTCTTCATACATTAGGCAAAACAATAAGCTAGCAACGAGCCCCCCACACACTCAAATTTAACCACAACAACAAAACTAACAACCTTAGCAAACAAAAACTAGAACAGATTATTTTCAACCAAAGAAACAAATTCGATGCTTTTTAGGTTTCACATCCGAACCCTCGCGATCCGACTTAAACAGTTTTGAACGATTTGAATAGCCTTTCAGGTACTAAGTACAGCTTCCCACGCGTCCGTGAAATTGCAACATAAAGTTTGTTTTTGGTCTGTGGAGGGAGTTCACCAAGCGAAAGTTTTTCGTAGTTCTTCCAATGAGTAGCACCCAGCACAACGCACACATCGTTATAGTGATCTAGCCCCTTACTTGCGCCCCAGTTGTTAGACACGCATCCGTATTTGTAATGCTCTTGATAGAACAGCTTTACGACGCTGGCGTCCGCGTGCACGGCATTAGCATCCGCTTGATTGGCCAGAGATATGATGTCCGTTTCATAGGTATACTGTGACCGCATATCAATCCCCAGATTCGCACGGATAAAATCGCACACGGTCACGCCGCATCTCCAACTTCGACTCAATGTTTCTTTGTCGATGATGATACCCGCCTTTTGAAAATGTCTTTCGTACTTTCCGATTTCAGCGTGTAGAGAGCTGTTCACATTTCCATCACGGCTAGTGTCGAAGGTATGCTGATAAAAATCTCCCACAAACAGCATTTCAATCTTGGCTTTCGCCAACGCCATCAGCAGATTGAAGTCATGGCCTGCTAGGTCTTGAATCTCGTCGACATAAAATTCATCGTAAAAGCGCTCCATTCGCGCTATCACGTCAGGAATTGCCCCTGCGGACTCAACAAGCTTTGCTAAGCGGCCGTGATATAAGCTTCCGCTTTTACTAGCGTAGTAAGCCATATCATCGCGCTTGAGTTTCAATGTACGGGGGGGTGGTGTTCGAAAACTGATCCCTCGAGTTTCCAAGTGCACCTGCAGCAACGGGCGATAGCAGAAGCTATGGAGGAATGTGAAATAACTTAGGAGATTTATGTTTTTGGGGACATGACCGAACCGTTTGATGATGCTATTACGCAAGTGCCGATAGTTGTTGTCCGTGTAGGTGACAATTAGTGCTCGTTTCTCTAAGCTCAGGCGGTGCACCAGCAAGGTTGTCTTACCTGATCCTGCTACAGCGAACATCACTCGTTTATCCATTTGATTGCCTCCACAATATAGGCTGGAACGGTGAGCTCACCGGGCTTGCCCTTGAGCAGCTCAAATGCAGCTTCTGCCTTGTTGGCTAGCATGTATTCCAAGGGCGAAAGGGTTTTTCGTCCAGGCCCGAAAACAGTCTTGCAGGTTTCCACGTTATCGTTGTGCAATCCTATTTCGAAGGTTGAACGTTCATCGTCTCTATCGGCAAAGACTTTGGCATTGTCCGAAGCGAAGTCGACGTAGTTTTCTACACAGTTTTTCTGATAGCTCTTGTCGTTGTCTCGTATGGCTGCGACTCGAACTCCAAGCAGGTTAGCGAGCTCCATGTACCTTTTGAAACTGGTGCCGCCAATAGAAATTATGTGGACATCATCGACATGCGGTAGACGCCCTTTTGTACATTGCTTATAGAACTCCTCCACAAGGATGAATTCGGCATCACCTTCAACCAAGATCACCTTCTTCGAAAGCGCGAACTCTAGAACATTATTGTCCGGAGCCTTCATGAAAAATTCTGCGGTCTCGGTTGATAGAGCTTTAAGTGAGCCAGCAACTGCGTTCGGGCCGATCAAAAGGGCATGCCGAAGATCAAGTCTTGAGCAAATATGGCTGCTGTGGGTTGCTATGAAAAGCTGTGTGCTTTCGTTCTCCGCTAGCTTGGCGACGAGTGCTTTCATGGATGAATGGCTGAGATGGTTCTCAGGCTCCTCTAATAGCATTACATCTAAGCCTCCTTGTTTGTGCTTGCTCAGCGCAAACTCGGTCTTGATGAAACACTGCCGTCCCTTCCCGTGGTTCTCAAGCGGAATATTGTCTTCAGTAATAATTAGGTCGCTTTCCAAATTCGACCGGACGCTAGTACGTACGTCAAACTGATACGCAGGAAGGTCAGCGTTAAGCGCTGCCAGATGCTGTCCTGTAAACGCATGCTTACCTTGGCGATACAGATTTTCAAGCTTATAGCGGTCTTCCACGGGGGCGTTGAAAGCGTACACAGCTCGGGTGTATTCACGAGATGCGTAGTCGCCATCGATACGTGAACCATCTAGCATCATGTGTTTAATGGGTCGGTTGAATGCTGCGTAGGGCCTGCCGGCGAACGTTTCAAACCGCACCGCGTAATATTCGAAAGGGAAGTTTGGTTGAGCGTCAGCCAAGATCACTTGTACAGCCTCGCCATACTCGACCATAACCGCAAGGATCATGCGCAGACCGTCAGTCTGGCGCTGCTGGGCATTATTGGTTCCATAGAGGCCTTCGTCATCACCTTCCTCTAGGAAAACGTCGACTATCAACTCAGGTAGGTTCTCCAGGCTCTTCTCCCCAGCAAGGAAGGTGTTCACCGAGTCCTTATTGAGCAGTGTTTCTGCCCCCAGAGCTTCAATGCGGTTGCGGCTCCCGCCTAGCGCGAGATCTAGAGCGAGCAAAATGCTGCTTTTTCCTGCCTCATTGTTGCCAATCAGAACATTCTTCCCAGGCTCGAAATCGAGTGTGAGTGTTTTGAATTTTTTAAAGTTCTGAATTACCACTTTCCTTATGGTGTGCATGCCGCTGAACTCCTATTACCAACGCGCCGAATGATCGACTGAGGTATAGCAGCAAAACGCCACTGCTGCGTTATAGAAATTGTCATACCCCTGCTAGCAGATGAAAGCTCAGATGTATGAAACAGCATAGCTATTCGAGACCTAGGATTTATGGGAGCGTTAAGCGCCCTTCAAGCACAAAAAAAAGGCCTTGCCGGGCAAGACCTTTTTTAATCCGGGCGGCACGTAGCTGCAGCCCTACCTCACCTCAACAATATCCAAAGCCCGATTCGCCAACAGCTCACTCACCTCAATCACCTGCAAAATCCCCAACGCAACATGCCGCCGCGACCCATCCAGATCAAACGCCAAATCACTGATCATGGCATTCGCCGAAGCCAGGTTCTCACTGAGATTCGCAAGCAAACACTCAGAATCAACCTCTGGATCAATCCGAAAAATAGAGTCGGACTTGTCAGACGTTTCGCCCTTAGGCTTGGGTTTCAGGTAGTAATCCAACGCGCGGGTGGCAGCGTCGTCGAGCTTTTTGTTGCGGGCAGACTGGGCACGGGATGTGGGTTCGTCTGTAACTGGAGGATTCGGTGTAATTTTGACCATGGTCTTAACTCTCTGGTTGAGGCCACGACCCGTTCGCTGCTAAACGAATTGGGAGGCAGCTGTACGCAGGTTAGCAGACCGACGAGTTAAGAAATCGGCGCGTCCGAGGACGCCCTGCGCACAGCCACCATCAAGTGCAGGAATGGGGATTCCTGTCTGATGGACGCGTTGTGCGACTTAACTCGGCGAGCTGCTAAACCCGATCACTGACCATCAGTGACAGGTCCAAAACTACCGACGCAACCCAAGGCGCACAAGCCGGCGGATTCTGGCGTAGTTGTAGGCAAAGGCGCAAGGCGCTGTGGCTTGGCGAGCCTTCGTCGCCGGTGTCTGTCGGTCTTTACTGACAGATGCCATTCGACTGGGCCGAGCAGATGCTTGATGCCGTTCAGTTGAGGCTGTCGGAAGATCTGTGGCGAGGCGGTCATTGGAGGGGACTGCTTCGCAGTCCAGCGGGAGCAAGCTCCCTCGCCACGTTGGTTTCCTGGATGGCATTGCGATTGGAGCCGCTAGGCACCCTCGCCCCTCTCCGACGACTCATCGCTGTGGACCACCACCAGCAACTGCGCTTGGACGTCGCCCACCGAACGCAGGCGATGGGGTTTCTGCGCATTGAAATGCAAGGCATCGCCACGGTTCAGCAGCACGCGTTCGTTCATGAAGTCCACTTCCACCTGGCCCTCGTGCACGAACAGGAACTCCTCTCCGGTGTGTTCCTTGAACGCGTGATGCGCGGTGAATTCGGCCGCTGGATAAAGGATGAAGGGCAGCAGGCTGCGCTCGGACACTTGGTGGGCCAATACCGCGTATTCGGAGCTGCCGCTGCTCGCCGCGAGGGATTGGCGGTCTTCGCTGCGCACCAGGCTGTAGCTGTCGAGGGAGACGCTTTCTTCGGAGAACAGCTCCTCGACTTTCACGCTCAGGGCCTTGGCGAGCTTGAGCGCCGTGGCGATGGAGGGGGTGCTCAAGCCCCGCTCCACCTTGGACAGGTAGCTCTTGGTCATCCCGGTTTTTTCGGCCAGGACGTCCAGTGTCATGCCGAGTTTTTTCCTGAGCAATTTCAAGCGAATGGACATAGGTAACCAACATTTCCAGAGAAACGGACAATCTGCGATTGCAAATGACACTTTGTGTCATATAGTCTATTTAGTGTCATTAGCACCTTCCTTTCATAGCTTCCATGACGCGGATCAAGAACGGTCAAAGAGCGAATCAGGAGAACGGGTATGAGCAAGACACTGGCGACGCCCAAGGACCAGTTGGTCCAGCATGCTGTTAATCAGATGCAGAAAACACTGCCGGATAATACGTGGACTGTACGACAAAAGCTGGCCCTGACCTGCCGCATCCTGTTCGAGAACGGTCACGACTCAGGGCTGGCGGGGCAGATTACCGCGCGTGGGCCGCAACCTGGCACTTATTACACCCAGCAATTGGGCCTGGGCTTCGATGAAATCACCGCCGGCAACCTGTTGCTGGTCAATGAAGACCTTGAGGTGCTGGAGGGCCACGGCATGCCCAACCCGGCCAACCGCTTTCACACCTGGGTCTACCGCGCCCGGGCGGATGTGAATTGCATCATTCACACCCACCCGACCCACATCGCCGCGCTGTCGATGTTGGAAGTGCCACTGCAGATTTCCCACATGGACCTCTGCCCGCTGTACGAAGACTGCGCCTTTCTGGAGGGCTGGCCGGGCGTGCCCGTTGGCAACGAGGAAGGCGAATTGATCGCCGGGGCCCTGGGTGACAAGCGCGCCATCCTGCTTTCTCACCACGGCCAGTTGTCCACCGGTGCCACCGTGGAAGAAGCCTGCAACATCGCTCAACTGATCGAACGCGCCGCGAAGCTGCAATTGCTGGCCATGGCCGCCGGCGAGGTGAAGCCGATCCTGCCTCACCTGGGTCGCGAAGCCCACGACTGGATCGCCCGCCCCAAGCGTCACGCGGCCGCTTTCAACTACTACGCCCGGCAGAACCTGCGTCAACACGCCGATTGCCTGAACTGAACCCATTAGGAGCGACGCCATGTCTACCCCCAACATCCACGGCATCATCGGCTACACCGTCACGCCCTTCTCCACCGACGGCCAGGGCTTGGACCTGGACGCACTGGGCCGGTCCATCGACTGTCTGATCGACAGCGGCGTGCATGCCATCGCGCCCCTGGGCAGCACCGGCGAAGGCGCCTACCTGAGCGACGCCGAGTGGGACCAGGTCAGCGAGTTCAGTATTGCCCGCGTCGCCGGCCGGGTGCCGACCGTGGTCAGCGTGTCGGACCTGACCACCGCCAAGGCGGTGCGCCGTGCGCGTTTTGCCCAGGCGAAGGGCGCCGATGTCGTGATGGTGTTGCCGGCCTCGTACTGGAAACTGAGCGAGGCGGAAATCCTGGCGCACTACCAAGCCATCGGTGCGAGCATCGACCTGCCCATCATGCTGTACAACAACCCCGCCACCAGCGGCATCGACATGCCGGTGGAGCTGATCCTGCGGATTTTCAACGCGGTGGATAACGTCACCATGGTCAAGGAAAGCACCGGCGACATTCAGCGCATGCACAAGCTGCAATTGCTGGGCGAGGGCCAGGTGCCGTTCTACAACGGTTGCAACCCACTGGCGCTGGAAGCCTTCGCGGCCGGCGCCAAGGGTTGGTGCACCGCCGCGTCGAACCTGATCCCGCAGCTCAACCTCGACCTTTACGCAGCCGTGCTGGCAAACGATCTGAGCCTGGCCCGGGCGTTGTTCTATCGTCAATTGCCGCTGCTGGATTTCATCCTCAAGGGCGGTTTGCCCGCCACCACCAAGGCCGGCTTGCGCATTCTTGGCCTGGAAGTCGGCGATCCGCGCCTGCCGGTGTTCCCGCTGGATGACGCCCGTAACAAGCAACTGCAGACGATGTTGAAACAACTGCTCTGATTTGCGAAGGGCGCTGTGTTCTAACTTTGCGACGGACAGGTGGTGCCCTAACCTGTCCGGTCGCGCCATTGGGGCCACTTGAGATGAAGACCTATCAACCGTTGAACTGCGACCTGCATGATTACCTTGAGATTGCCTGCCTGTACGGCTACACGCTGGACATCGAACTGACTGACGGCCAACGCCTGACAGCCCGCGCGATCACCACGCGCACCGCCTCCACCCGGGAGGAGTTTTTTGACGTGGAAACTGCGGACGGTCGCCTGGAGATTCGCCTCGATCAGTTATTGGCGATTAGGCCGCAGGATCATAACGCCCGGTTTGGCCGGGTTGTGCTGGCGAGTGGGTAATCCGTTCAGACGCGCCCCTCAACGCTCTGTCCCAAACAACTTGTCGGCAAGCTGCCGACCTCGCTCCAACCCTTCAGTCGTCAACCAGATCGATTTGTTCCTGTTTACCGGATTGCTGATGAGGCCTTGTTCATGCAATCGGTTCATGACCTCGAAGTCGAAACCTTTCCAGGCGTTGCCGTCGTCGGAGCTGAAGGCTGCCAACAAGGCAAGCACAGCTTCCTCTATCAACTTGTCGTCGTAATCCATGGTCGCTACTCCACTCGTGCTTAGCTGGTAACGCCGAATCAACATCAACGTCCCTTGACTCCTATCTGATCAAAGATAAGCAGAGAGTTCAGCTATCTGGCGCAAGGGGATTGTTCCATGACGGCACGGGTTCATGAGATCCAACTGAGAGTGCCTAGGTCGGCACCGCCTCACCCACTTGGTCCAGCGCCAATGGTTCACGCCCCATACCGGCCCCGGCTAAAAAACAGTGCCGCTCCAATGCCAATTGCACTGGTCGAGACGATACCCAGGTCAAAACCGGCGATGAAAGACGGCAGCGCAAAAATACTCGCGAACCCCAGGGCGACCAGGGCAATGCCTAGCCATTTCCTGAGGCTGTAGGATTTCATATAGAAAAACAACAGCAGGAACACTGCGTACGCCAATGCGTATAGGCCATATTCGTTCATCGTCCTAGCCGCCCTGAGTCTTGATGATCATGGAGGATCCGGAGTGTTGCGGACCGATGCCACCGCTGACCTGCGCATCCAGACTGACGATGACATCACCGGCGTGGTAGGTCGGCAACTTGCCTAGCGTGAACTCGCGGACGGCCCATCCCACAGGGATGACTGCGGCGGGCATGAACTTACCTGCCGCTGCGGCGAAAACACCGCTGGTGAGGTTGGCGATACTCATTCGTTGGGCGTTGAGTAAATCCCCCTGCTGCCGGGTCAAGGGTTTGGAGATCCCGACCATCATTTGGCAGGGTAAATCCTTGGCAAGCATCTTGTCGTAGAGCTCTACCACCCGGTTGCTCACTTCATAGTGGGCGGCTTTAGCTTCACCAAAATGCAGCTCCCTGAGGCTACCCCGTTCATCGGCTGACAAGGTGAAGCGCGATACGCTGAAGATAATTCCATGGCTGCTGGAAAACTGTCCGTTTTCAAATTTCAATGCTCGCATCCTTATCGAGTCTGGAAAGACGGGGAGTTTGTCTTAGCTGATGGGCTTTTCGCAATGGACGTCGGCACCGCCTCACAGGCCTGCTCCTATGCCATCCGGCGCAAGATGACAGCCGCCCGCCCAGATCGCCGCCCCAGGTCTCATTGAACCCCTCAAAAATGGGCTGCTGAGCTCCCCTTTACGGCTGAATGACATTTTCCCCAGCGTGGCCTACCTCACCTCAACAATTTGCGTAAACAAACACCTTCAACTAGGTTGAGATCAAGAGAAATCGTTCGCTTCGAACACTAGGTGACACACATACCTGAAAACCGCCTTGATCGGTTGTTATGAATCAGTAGTTCCGTGGCACTGCCCATCAGGATTAATAAAGCCTTATTTACAAAGGCAGGGCCATGTAACTTGATTTTATGGAATTTTTCACAACAAGGAGTAGTTAAGTATGACCTGGGGAAGAATGAAAGTACGTAATGCCTGTCCGTTTCCGGTAACCTTCTACGCACTTGCAGGCCCTACGCTTGAACTGGCTGCCAACGATACACAAACGGCTCATGCTTGTTTAATTTGGTTTTCTACAAGGGTTAAAGGCCCCGGAGATGCTATCAATCTTAGCCAGTGGGAACAGTTCTCTGGTGATTATGTACAACAACTCGATGATTTGGGATTCGACTCCGCGGACTGGGAGGAAGGAGGAAGCGGAGCGGCTGCCGGTTCAATTTTGGGCTGGGCCGTATCACAGCTATCGGGAATATTTAAGGTAAAGAACACCAACCCCGACGCCGACGCTTATTTTGGTGCAAAAAAAGAAGGGGTCTACGGCAGCTCGGACTTGGTTGTTTACGCGACGCTCGACCCAATATACAAGTTGGATCATAGCCATAAAATCTGGTATCTACATCTTGAGCATGACAAGGGTCAGATCACGCCTCCTTACAACTCTGAGCCGCTGTATGTCAAGCCGAATCTGTCTGCCTATGCGGACACTATGTTTGTCCGCGCCTGCAATTCATCTGGGTACTTGTCCGCGACTCCAGACAAAGAAGGCGTTGAGATTTTGGATCACTCCGAGCCCTACAACCCATTGGAATATCCTTCCTATTGGTCTATTCAGCCAGAACACGGCAACGATACTAGAGAAATAAAGATACTGAATGTCTATGCGCAAAAATGGCTGACAGATTACTCCTCAAGCAACAACAAAGTCGGTTTGTATCCGTTAGGGTATGCGGACTATGAGGACCAACATTGGGACATTACGGAAATAAGTAAGAATCCGGAGGTGGTCACGATAAAAAACAGTGCCACCGGCCTGAACCTTTTTGCCAACAACAATGCTGGCATTGGCGTCTATAATCCAGACTATCCCGACCAACATTTCACTATACAGACGTTCACTGTCAACGCAGAAAACATTCCTGAGGGGGTGACCTTTAGGATTATGAATGCGCAAACAGGAAAATATATTACCATCAGCGACGCAGGAAAAGCCTATATCGCGGACACCGACCAAAACAACCAACTATTTTATATAAAAAACCTTGATGGGGATCTGAAAATATGCAGCGTCGCGTATAACTCATACCTCACTTTTTATTGGAACGACAACGACAGTGAATTGGCCACCTGTTCAATGGAATACAATGCTTACGAGCATAGCCCCGACCAGGTATGGGAATTCAGCACCGACCCTGAACTCGCCGGCGTGTATATAAAGAACAAACTGGGCATCCAAAAAGGCATGCCTAACCTTTATTACAATACCAATGGCGTGTTCGGCTTATACTCTGGTAGCTTTCCAGATCAGCTTTGGGTCTTTCAGCTAGAAACAACCGATCCCTCTTAAAGAAGCAAAACAGAGGGATTTATTTGAAAAAAGGTCTTGTTAAGCAAGACCTTTTTATTTTACAACGGCAGCTGAGCGCTACCTCACCACAACAATATCCAGCGTCCGATTCGCCAACAGCTCACTCAACTCAATCACCTGCAAAATCCTCAACGCCACATGCCGCCGCGGTCCTTCAAGATCAAACGCCAAATCACTGATCATCGCGTTTGCCGAAGCCAAGCTCTCACTGAGATTCGCAAGCAAACATTCAGAATCAACATCAGCAGCAATGCGGAAAATGGTGTTGGGATTGTCAGACGTTTCGCTTTTAGGCTTCAACTTCAAATAGAAATCCAAAGCTCGCGTGGCAGCGTCGTCGATTTTTTTTGTTGCGGGCGGACTGGGAGCGGAAGACGTGTTCGTCTGTATCAGGAGGATTCGGAGTAACTTTCGCCATCTACTTAGGTTCCTGTAAGTGATGCTGAAGCCATCTCGCGACTAAACCCAATCACTGATGAGCAGTGACAGGTCCCAAACTACCGATGCAGCCCGAGGCGAACAAGCCGGCGGATTCTGGCGTAGTTGTAGGCAAAGGCGCAAGGCGACGTCGGCTGGCGAATTGCGGTTGCCCAATGACTGACAGCCCCATCTGACGTTTTAATTGCTCCGCCCCTCAACATCCAGCCCTACCTATATTCAGGAAACCGGAACGACCACTCCAAGAAACCTCCTACATCGCGCCCCTCTCTTCCCGCGTTAGCGTCTGTACCGCACTCACTGGACGAGACTCACGACGTGGCGACACGCAAAAAAGACATCCCTCAGGTCCGAAACCCATCCGGTGGTGACGGGCACTACGTCACTTATCGGGACATGAACGCCAGCGAACTGGCCGAGCGCGACGCCCGGCAGCGGGCTTATGAAGCCATGCTTGCCCGGCAGGCAGCCTACGAACAAGCGCGCTGGGCCACAGTGGATAGCAAGCCGTTATCCAGCGTGACCGGAAGCGTGTTTGCCAAAAGCTGCAAGCTCCCCAACGGCATCATCGATTACAGCAACCCCAACGGCTACGTCCCGGCAGATCTGGTCAAGCAGTACGGCGACCTCATGTGGCTCGGCGGCCGGAGCGCCGACTCATCCGGCACGATTCCCCTCAAGCAGATCGGCGCTGCCACGGTACCCGTTACCTTGGGCAGGCTCGCGCTGGGCGGTTCGGCAACATCTACGGCTGCCGCTGCGGGCGGCACCGTAGGCGCGGCCATGCTGACAGGTATTGTCGCCCTGCTCTGGCCGTCCAGCCTCGGCGACAGCGCGCTTTACAGCGAAGACCAGCTACGCGACATCAAGCAAGCCCGCAGCCGCATGCGCTTGAGCATCGAGCAGCAGGCCGACGGCAGCCTCAAGGGCTACGGTTTCTACACTGGCCAGCATCCCGATTGGGAAATGGTCGATGTTGTCCAATTCACCCCCCGCGCCGATCACTTCATCGCCGACCTGGGTGATGGCATCGAACTGATCTGGACCCCGGCCACCAACCCGTCCGACACCCTCGGTATTCCCGCCCTGGAAGCGGCGCCCCAGGCACCGCCAATTTGGATCTATCCGCCGACGCCGATGGCCGACAGCATCATCGTCGACCCGATCTATCCGCCGGAGTACAGGGATTTCATTCTGGTGTTTCCGGCGGATTCGGGGGTTCGGCCGGTTTATGTGGTTTTGAGTGTTCCGGGGGATCACAAGTACTACACCCCCCCGTCACTGCTTCCTGCGTTTCCAGACGCTAAAATTGCCCCATCCAAAACGTTTGTACGTGGCGGCGGCGTTAAACGTCGAAGATGGAAGGACCGTAAAGGCAAGATTTATGAATGGGACTCACAGCACGGCGCTGTAGAGCTATACACAAAACAAGGTCAACATCTGGGTGAGTATGACCCGATAACTGGCGAACAAACCAAACCCGCCAACCCGATAAGGAAAGTAGAAAAATGAAGCCGATTGTTGAAGTTTTTGATATGACAACGGAAGAATTAATACAGACAGTAGAAGTCCCAGACGCCTATATGGACCAGTTGGCTGCGCTTATGGGTTGGACAGAGCCTGAGGATTTTTGCTTTGTCTATGATTTGTTGCCACCGCAGATAAAGACGATAGAAGAGTGGACACAAACACGCTTTGGCGGTGATAACCGAATCATTCAGATCGTTTGTATTGAATAGGCATAAGTATTAAACACGATCGCGCAAGCAAACTTTCTTCGAATAAGAGATGACGCTTTGTGCGACTTAACTCGGCGAGCGACTAAACCCGATCACTGATGAGCAGTGACCGAACCCAAACTACCGACGCAACCCAAGGCGCACAAGCCGGCGGATTCTGGCGTAGTTGTAGGTAATGGCGCAAGGCAACGTCGGCTCTTGAGTCTGGTCGTCCAATGTCTGACGGACCCGGCATAAAAATCTTTCAGTTCTATCCCTTCCCGCAAAGCTCCCATCCGCTCCAGCAAAGTCCCCGGCCAATCCGCACCCCGATAATGCCCACTTCGCTAGCCCGCCCCTTACCCGCCAGCTCCATCCAGAACCCCATGAACCTAAGCACCTTCATCCGTAGCTACTGCCTGAACTCTCGGCTCGCCACGAATGCCCTACTCCGCCTGCACAAGTCGCTCTCGGCCGTGGTCGCCTATCTGGCCCGGCAAGGGTTCGATTCCCGAACATGGCCGGCCACCCGCGACGAAGGCTCGCTGGACAGGTCCGCAAATGCCGTATGCCCAGAACTAGCCACAACCGTATTCAGCCACGCCCGCGAAGGCATCATCATGGTCGACCCATTCGGCCGGGTCATCGCCGTGAACGAGGCTTTCACCCGCCTCACCGGTTACGGGCAAGAAGAAATAAAAGGCCGAGAACTGAATGCCCATCGCATGGTGCGTCGGCTCGCGGCGTTTTATGGGCCGATGAAAATTGCGCTGGATTTCCACGGGCATTGGTCCGGTGAGATTCAAAGCAACCATAAGGATGGCCGGGAGATGACGTCGCGGATCAGCATCAGTGCGGTGCACGACCGTCACGGCAATGTTCAGCATTATGTGGCGCTGCTCAGCGACATGACGCAGATGAAGCAGCGCCTGCAGTTGTTGGAGCGGGATGCCCGGTATGACGCGCTCACGCAATTGCCCAATCGCTTGCTGTTGGCCGAGCGCATGCGTCAGGCGTTGGGCAAGGCGCGGATTCATCAGCATAAGGTGGCCATCGCGTTTATTGACCTGGATGGGTTCAAGGCGTTGAACGACAGTTATGGGCATGACTGGGGGGATCGGGTGTTGCAGATCGTCGCAGCGCGGATCAATGCGACGCTACGGGAGAGCGATACGCTGGCGCGGCTGGGCGGGGATGAGTTTGTCGCGGCGTTGGTGGGTTTGCAGGAGGCGGAGGACAGCGAGCCTTTGCTCAAGCGGATGCTGGCAGCGGCGAATGCGCCGATTTTGATTGGTGCGCAAACGGTGGAGATTGCCGCGAGTATCGGCGTGGCGTTTTTTCCGGAGCATGGGCTGGAGGTCGATGGACTGATCAGCAAGGCGGATCAGGCGATGTACCTGTCGAAAAAGGCCGGTGGTAATCGCTTGGCGTTTTGTCCGACCCGCTGTCTTTCGGTCAATAACGAAGCCTGACGGTGGTGCCGACGGTTCGTTCGTTGCCGGTCATGACACCGTAGTCGCCGGCGCCGAGCAGTGAATAGACGGCAGTGATGTACTGACGGTCGAAGACGTTGCGCACCCAGCCTTCGACTTCCCACGCACGGTCCTGGCTGCGCAGGCCCAGGCGCAGATTGGTGAGGCCGTAGCTGGGTTGATAACTGCCTTCGCCGCCTTCGAGGGTGCCGTAGTAACCGCTCCGGAAGCTGTAGTCGACGCCGCTGTAGGCCTCCAAGCCGTAGGGCAACGGGTGGGTGTGGTCGAGGCCGCTGCTGAGGTTCCATTCTGGCGCGTTGTAGACCCGGTCGCCGCTGAGGTCGCAGGTCCATTGGCCCGAGGCCGGTGGGCATGGGGCGTTGGGGAAGCTCCGGTAGCGGGCATCGCTCCAGGCCAGGCCGAGGCGCCCGGTGAGTTGCGAGGTGAGTTGCCAGGCCGAATCCAGTTCGATGCCGCGCAGGCGGACTTTGCCGACGTTGATCAGGTTGTCCCGCAGCGGTGGCGCGAACACCGACGTTGGCGGGCTGTAGGTCAGCGCTTGGTAGTTGTCGACGTCGGTCTGGTAGACGGCGAGGTCGAGCAGCGCACGGTCATTCCAGAAGCGCGTCTTCATGCCCAGTTCCAGCGACGTAGCGCGCTCCGGCTCGAAGGTCGGCGCGGTGAACGGGCCGACCACGTCGAAGTTGATGCCGCCGGCCTTGTAGCCCCGCGACCAACTGACGTAACCCATCACGGCATCGCTGAAGCGGTAGCCGGCGCTGAGCAGGCCGGAGACGTTGTCTTCTGCAATCGAGTCGTCGCGGTAATAGCTTGCGCCGAGGGCGATGTCGCGTAGCAGTTGGCCGCCCGCCTGGAAAACCGGCGGCAGTCCGGTCAAAGGTGCGAGGTTGCTGACGTCGCGGGAGACCCAGCCGTCCTTGCGCTCTTGGCTGTAGCGCAGGCCGCCAGTGAGTTCGAGGGGGTCGATGGGGCGCCAGGAGATCTGGCCGAAGACTGCCCGGCTGTCGCCCTTCTGCTCGCCGCCGTAATGTTGCCGGGCGCCGTCCAGCAGCATGGCCGGCACCTGGCTCGGATCGGTGATGTTGATGCCCAGTTTCTTCAGTTGCTCCAGTTGATCACCGACAAACCAGGGCGCGGCGTCCTTGCCGAATTCGGCGTCGATGTCGCGGTCGAGCTGTTGGCGCAGGTAATAGAGCCCGGCGACATAATCGATGGACGAACCGGCGGTGCCGGACAGGCGCCATTCCTGGCTGAATTGCCGGTGCGCCAGTTCCGTCTCGGACTGCGCCACGGAAAGCGCGGTGCTGTCGCCGTCGCGAGTAGCGCGGTAGTCCCAGTCGCGGTAGGCGGTGATGCTGGTGAAGCGCATCGCCTCGTCCAGGTCCCAGTTCAACTCCAGCGAGACACCGTTCTGCAGGGTTTGCGGGCGCCCCGGCGCGTCGATGCGCGTCTCCCGTTTGTAAGGGTCGGGCTCCGCCAGCGGATAGCCAAGGAATTTGGCGCGCTGGCGGGTTTGCTGGCTGTAGTGATTGACCAGCAGCACGTTGCCGGCCTCGTTTTGCTCGGCATAGTCGGCGATCAGGCGCGCGCTGAAATCCGGGTTCGGCGTCCACAGCAGCTGCCCGCGCAAACCTTGGCTGTCGGCGTCGCCGAGGCGGGCGCCGTCTTGCAGGTTTTCCACCGAGCCATCGGAGGCGCGGTTGAAAACGTTGAGTCGCCCGGCGAGCACATCGTCCCGCAGCGCCCCGGAAATCGTGCCGCGATATTCGCGCAAACCGCGCTCACCGTAACTGGCTTCGAGGTTGGCCTCGGGTTGAAACGTCGGTGGGCGGGTGATGATGTTCAGCGCGCCCGCCGTGGTGTTCTTGCCGAACAAGGTGCCTTGCGGCCCGCGCAGCACTTCGATGCGCTCGATGTCCATCAACTCGGTGAAGGCCATGCCCTGGCGCGCCTGGTAAACGCCGTCGACGTAAGTGCCGACGCTGCCTTCCAGACCTTCGTTGTAGGCGGTCGCGCCGAACCCGCGCAGGCCGAAGCCGGCATAACGGGCGTCATGGCCGGACACGACCAAGCCGGGCACCCGTTGCTGGATGTCTTGAAGCGTGTGCAGGCCGGCCTCGTCCAACTGCTCGCCGTAGAGGACGTTGATCGGGATCGGCACGTGCTGCGGGTCTTCCTCGCGGCGGCGAGCGGTGACGGTGGTTGCGTCGAGGGCGATGACGTTTGGCGCGGACGGCGGTTGCTCTAGCGCGGCAACAGACATCCAAGGCAACGCCGAAAGGCTGCCGAGCCAGAGCAGCCGGTAACCCATCCCCGACATGCTATTGCTCCCGAGCCATCGCGCGGTGCAACGTATCCGAGCAAGCCAGTGTCTTGACCCTGGCCAGCAGTTCGCGGCTATCGGCGGGCTTGAGCAGTACCGCATCGAATGCCAGGTCTTTTGGGTAGCCTTCCGGCCTGCGTGCCGGGACGGCGGAATACAGCATCACCGGAAGATGGCGCCAGCGCTCGCGCACATTGCGCAGCAGTTCCCAGCCATCCATGCCGGGCATCATCTGGTCGCTGATCAGCAGGTCGACCGGCTGCTGCGCCAGGCAAGCCAAGGCGTCTTCACCGTTCGCCACCATGCTCACGTCAAACCCATAACCGGCCAGCAGGTCGTAGAGCCATTCGCTGTTCTGCTCGATGTCGTCCACCAGAAGGACATGCTTGCCTTGGCCGTCAAACGGCGCGGCATGATTATCGACGATACCGATTTCAAGGTCGTGTTCCTGGGCGCGGATCAATTGCAGGCTGAAACGGAAATGGCTGCCGCCCTCCTCGGCGGTTTGCGGTTCCAGCCGACTGCCCATGCGCTCCAGCAGTTGGGTGACGATGGACAAGCCCAGCCCGCTGCCTTCGTAGCGCTGCGCATTGCGGCCGCGGCGGAACGGTTGCAGCAGTTGTTCGAATTCTTGCGGATCGATGCCGATGCCGGTGTCGATCACGCTGAAACACAGCTCGGCGGTTTCAGGCGTCGCCCCCGGAGTCGCGCTCACTTCGAAACCAATCTGGCCGTTGCGAGTGAATTTCGCCGCATTGGCCAAGAGGTTCATGAGGACCTGTCGGAGGCGTTTGAAATCGGCCTCCACGAGCGGCGGCAGATCATCCGCCAGCACCGCCTCGAAGGTGTTGCCCTGGCGCGCAGCGAGAAAACTTGCCTCATCGGCGATCTCTTGGAGAAAGCCGTAGAGGTAACCCGGCGCGAGGGTCAGTTGCATCTGTTCCAGCTCGCCACGGGAGAATTCGAGCATCTCATCGATCAGCTCCAGTTGCTGGCGGGCATTGCGCTCGATGGTGGCCTGGTAGTCGCGGTTGGGCCCGGCGTGCAGCAGGCGCGCGTAGTCGATGATGCGCACGAGCGGCGAGCGCAGGTCATGGCTGATCCGCGCCATCAATGCACTGCGCGCCGCAAGCGATTCTCGCAACTGGGTGGTGCGCAGGGCCACGGTGCTTTCCAGGCGTTCCTGCTCGGCTTGGCGCTGTTGTTCGAGGCTGGACAGGGCATGCTTTTCGCGATGGCGGCTGCGGCTGACTTCCATGATCAGCGTGCACACCAGAAACGCCACGCCCGGCAGGGTCGAGGACAAGCTGTATTTGCTTTGCGGCGACTGCCAGGGCAATTGCTCCTGGGGGAAAAACAGCCGCATCAGCAATTGCGCGAACAACAACCCCGGCACCAGCCAGGCCATCCAGTGATAAGCGAGCCGTCTGCGCCAGGCCATGAACAGCGTGGCGAGGAGCACGCCGTAGAAACTCATCAGGGACAGCTGGACCCACTGCGCGCCCTGGATAGGATCGACCTTCAACCACCAGAGTCGGCCAAGGACACAGCCCAACAGCGGCAGCCAGTAGCTCCAGCCAACGATTCTGGGCAGCCGGGAAACCTGCAGCAGCACGCGCATGTAGGCCAGGAACAACACGAACGAGACCGCGCTGGCGCACGTCAGCAGCTCGCGGGTCCAGCCCAGCACGCTGGGCCAGTAGATCAGGTAGCCGTTGAGGATGCAGGTCAGCAGGATATAACTCAGCACCGCGCCGGCATTCACGCTCAGCAACCGGGAGCGCAAGATCCAGCCCACAATGAAGCCGAACGGGACCACCAGCAGGACAATGCCCAGGGTGAGCCCATCGCTCAGGTAAGTCCGTTGCTGACTGCGCAGCAGCGCCGGTTCGGACCACAGTTCCGGCTCCAGCAGCATCTGGAAATGGCTCGTCACCCGGACGTACACCGTGGCGCTCTGTCCTGCCGCCAGCGAGACCGGGAACGCCGGTTGCCGCGCCGCCGGCTGCGGCCAGTCGGCCAGGGGATGGGCGCCGCCGGCATGGGCATCACGCCAGCGCCCGTCGGCAAACTGATAGACGCGGACGTCTTCGAGGCGCGGCGCCCCGACTACCAGCAAACGCGAACAGGTCGCAGCGCTGGAATTAGTGAATTGCAGTTTCAACCAGAAGGCCGAGCGGCTATAGCCTTGTGACGGCCAACTCGGCGTTGCGGCGTGGAATCGCGTTTCGGGCAGCTGCGCGATTTCTGCCAGGCTCGACTTTGCCTCGACGTCCTCGAAAATCCGTATCGCCGGCATCACGTCGAGGTATTCAGACTGGCAGATATCCACAGGCGCCGCCCGCAGCAGGCCTGTGGATAACAACGCCATCGCCAGTAATAGAACCTGTAGAAGCCGCATCAGACGCGCCCGGCCGACTCTGCATCAGCGATGCCAAGGGTCTGCTGGCGAAACTGGCTGGGCGTCATGCCGATTCGCTGGCGAAAGGCCGTGGTGAAGTTGCAGGCACTGCGAAAACCGATCAGTTCGGCGACGTCCTGCACGCTCATGGCGCTTTCGCAGAGCAATTCCTGACCGCGACGCAGCCGCGCATCGCGGATATAGGCGAACACGGTCAGGCCCAGGAATTCGCGGAAGATCCGTGAGAGACGTTTCTCATGGGTTCCGACTTTTTGCGCAAGCTCGACCAGGGACGGCATGTCATCGAGGTGCTGTTCAATGAGCCGCATCGCGGCGCGCAGCACGATCTCGTCGCCTTCCGGTTCAGGACCTGCCGGGCTGTGTACACCGGCCGGCGGCGCGCGCCAGGTCAATTGCAGGTGGATCTTGATACGCGCCAGCACTTCTTCGGGCGCGCAGGATTTGGGGATGTAATCGACCCCGCCGACGGTCAGCCCTTCCAGGCGCTCAAGGGTGCTGTTAGCCGAAGACAAGAACAGAATCGGCGTGTGCCGCGTCGACGGCGCCTCGCGCAGCAGCCGGCACAGGCTGAAACCGTCCATGTGGGGCATGTGCACGTCCAGCACGATCAGGTCTGGCCGCAACGCCAGAGCACGCTGATAACCCTGATGGGCATCGCTGGCCAGGGAAATACGCCAGGGTTGCGTCTTCAGCAGGACGAGCGTTGCGCGGATATCCTCCGGAACATCGTCGATAAGCAGAATATGCGGCAGCGGCTCGGACGACGCCGTCGCGCCTACAGCCACAGCCGCCCGCCCTTCGTATCGTCCGTCGTCCATTCGCCATGTTCCTTATCGTGCTTTTGCCAATTAATTGCCGGAAAGCCAAGGTTTTGCAAAGCCAATCGATGGATCGGTAAAAATCGTTATACCGATAGCGGCAGGTCCAGCGAAGACTTGAAGACGGTGAACCCATGGCCGCACCAGCGCTGGCGACCTATGCTGATGCGGTCTCACTTCGACAGGCAGGGCTTTGATGATCCAATGCAAACGCGCCTATGAAGCAGCGAGCGCCGAGGACGGCGTGCGGGTTCTGGTAGATCGCTTGTGGCCGCGCAATTGTCGCAAGGACGCGTTGGTGATCGATGAGTGGTTGCCGCAGGTCGGGCCTTCTCATGAGTTGCGCAAGGCGTTCAAGGCGGGGGCGATTTCGTTTGCCGAGTTCAGCGTGGCGTATCGGCGGGAGCTGGCGGGACGGCCGGAGCATTGGTGGAAATTGGTGGATGTTGCGCGGGGTGGGACGTTGACGTTGGTTTATGCGGCCAAGTCTACGGTCGAGAACAACGCGGTGGTGTTGGCCGAATGGCTGGAGGACGAGGTGGAAAAACGCGCGGAAGCCAGTTCGCCGGTTTGTTATCTCTCAGATTTTCAGGACCGGTAACATGAAATCCCGTGGCGAGGGAGCTTGCTTCCTCACCACGGGGATTGGTGGTTGCCTTGGGTGTGCGGCTAAGATGGCGCGTAGAGAAATCACAAGGAAGGCAGGCGTGATGCAATCGCAATTTGATCCCTTGGTTCATATCGATTGGAAGGCACCCGGCAACGACTTGCTCGGGTTGTTGCAGCATTACTATCCCGACATCGGTGTGTTTGCCGGCCCGGTATTCGAGGCGCTGTTGGATGAGTTGTCCAACGAGATGCCCGAGGTGTGCTTCGAGGCGTTGGCGCCGGTGTTGGCGAGCCAGGGCTATGACCTGTGGAATCTCGATGCCGGTGGCGATGATTATCGGCCGGTGGTTGTCCCGGTCGCTCAGCGCGAGGCGTTTGCCAAGCATTGGCAGGGCCAGCGTGGCGAGCTGCGATTCACCGCGAACTTGATCGAGCCACCCAAGCCTGCCTCCGCCGAACGCAAACCGGCCAAACCCAAGGGCCGTAAGGTGAAGTGGCTGCAGGAAGTCCATGACTATCCCGGCGCCACCTATGTGCATGAGTACAACTACCGCAACGGTTGGGCCGCGATCACCGAACAGGATGAAGATCAGTGGCTGTGCTTTCTGATTGATTACAACCAGTGGCCGCCCGCTGAGCAGGACATGCTTGAACACCGGAGCGATGGGATCGATGGCGCGGATCTGGCGCTCATTGATGCAGATGCCCAGCATACGTTGTGGCGCCGTCGGGTTAAGCGCGGTGATTACAGCGCAGACGACCGGTACACATACGAAACTCGTCAGGGTCATGCCATTGAGCATTTCGGACCTGCCTACGTGGAATGGCCAGGGTTTGAAGAGCCCTGCGTGGTGCTGGGGTCGCTGATATTTGAACGTCAGCGCCTTTACGAACCCGAGCATTTGACGCGGATCTGGCGGATCACGGCGGACAGCAGCGAGGTGATTTTCGAGGACGCGGATGAACTGACGATCCTGCCCCTCGGCCCTGGCCGCTTGCTGTTCATGCAACACAATGGGCCGAAGTGCTGGATCTGGAATCAGGACACGCCCCAGCAAACCATCGCCGCCAAACCGATGCCCGCCGAGGCTTATAAGCTCAGGGCGGCAAGCGCGTATCTGGGGGGCGATGAGATTTTGCTGTTCAGCGAAGGCGCACGGCAGAACGTCGAGCATTCGGGTTATCAGGAAACGGTGCTGTTGGCGTGGCGCTTCAACTTTGTCACCGGGGCCAAGAGTAAGGCAACGCTGGACGGTTTCGGCAGCGAACTGCGCCAGGACACGCGCTTGCTCGTCACCCAGCCGAAGCAGGTCATCACGTTGCGCACGTTTCATGGGCAGCTTCATGTTTCGCGAGGGCACGGTGATTGGTGGGTGTGGAACTACCAGACCAATACGTTTGGCTCGCACACCCTGGTCTGGTTCTGGAATCAGGGCAGTGATGAGGTGGTGAAGCTGTCTACCAAGGACATTGTGCGGATCAAGCCGAGTATTCGTTATGTGCCGGCACAGGATCGGTACCTGGCGTTCGAGACGGCGTTTGTGGCGCGGTTGCCCGCGTTCAGTGAGATGGTCGAGGCCAAGGGGAGTGAGGTTCTGTTTTTTGAGTGACGGGCCTCTGCCGCATCCTCTTCGACCGTACGCTATCACCGTGGTGAGGGAGCTTGCTCCCTCACCACGGTGATAGCAGTGTTCTCACACGAGCAGCAACCCGCGAAACCCTCGCGCCGCGTAATACGACTGCACGCCGTTGTGGTAGACGAACACCCGGCCATAACGGTAGTCGCCGAAGATCGCTCCATCGAGCGAGCGAAGTTCAGGGGGCGTTGCCAACCAACTGGAGGTTTTGGCATCGAACTCGCCGAGCGTTTGCAGGGCCCGGTATTGGTCTTCCGTCAGCAGGGCGATACCCATCGCTTCGGCCATTTCCATGGCGCTGCCTTTGGGCTTGTTCTCCTTGCGTGCGTCCAGGGCTGCGCGGTCGTAGCAGAGGCTCCGGCGGCCGGTCGGGCTCTCTTTGGCGCAATCGCAGAAGGTGACAAGACCGGTTTCTTTATCGTGGCCGATCACGTCTGGCTCGCCGCCCGTGGCTTCCATGGCTTGAAGGGATTTCAGGGTGTTGGGGTTGTTTTCCAATCTGGATTGGACGTCGGCCCAGGCGATGTCTGGATGACGCTGGGGGTTTTGTTCGAAGCGGGTTTTCAGGGTTTGGATGAGGTTGTCTTGTTCTTGTTTTTTCATGGCTTGGGCGTCCGCTGGTGATCGGTCGACCAATGATAGTGACTCCAACGCTGGAAGTTTGAGATCCGAGCGACACAAACTCGAATACCTACGCGAAGATGTCCGTATCCCTTCCTGATCGAAGCACAGAGTCATGCCCAAATGGCTACCGACAACACGCCGAATGCTTTGCTGAACTTTCAACCGATCAACCTCGGCCAAGACAGCGACATTTGCGTTCGCTTCTTCAAGGACATGCTGCCGTTTTCTTGCAGGGCTGGGCTGCGAGCGGATGAGATTATCTGTGAGCGAGACGAACCAAAGGGCGGCGCAGTTTTACCGCCATCATGGTTGGACGGATATCGGGCCCAGGCAAGACAAACCAGAGCTGCGTTTGCGCTTGATGGAAAGGTCCATCGGCTAGTACCAGAGGCGCGAGATCGGACTCATTCAAGGAATTTGGAGCCTCGTTTGAATCAGGTTTTTTGCGCGCTATCAGACGTGCTGATAGCGTGCAAAAAACCTGGTCGAAGCGACTAAACACCCAGCTACCGCTGCGCCTCCCCCTGTGGATAAACATCACTCACATTCAACGACAGCTGCGCAGCCACCTCATAACCATCGGCCTTGCTGAAGCTCAACTGAAACTCCTGATAGGCCGGCCCGGCCAGCCAGCGGTTGACTTGCAGGTCCTGATACTTGGAGCTCTCCCCCGGCGTGAGCTGCCCAAACAGCGGAAAGCCTGCATCGGAAAAAACCCGGTCGGCCTCGAACCAGTCCATCTCGTTACCAACTTTCACGCTTGAGCCCACCGCCGCCCAGGCCTCTGGCGTGACTTTCTGGCCGACGTCCAGGAAGACCACCTTGCTTTCTTTCGCGGCGATCAGGAAGGGCAAGGTTATCGGTGTGCCCGTCGAATCGAGGAGTTTGGATTTCATGCCGGCGTACTCCCCGCCGCCATTTTCCCTGCGCTCCCATATCCGCCAATCGATGACACTTTCCGGATTGAAACTATTGTTGGTGAGGATGATTTTGTAGCGTTGCTTGAAGAGTACCGACGGGAAATCTGCGAAGGGTTTGTAGAACGACACCTTGGTGTGTTCGGCGCCGACCCGGATGATGATCGGAGTTCTGCGGCTGGCGACGCTGTCCTGATATTGCTGGTAGCTGAAGTAAGCGGAGGCGATGGAGACGACCAGGGCCAGAGTTGCAATGGCATCTGTCCGGGTGAGAGTTTTGAACCATTTCATCATGAGGTGGCGAGTCCGGGTATTTGTGGTGGTCAAGATGACGTCATCGCGAGCAAGCTCGCTTCCACAGAGCTTTGTGTCGCTATGCCATTCCAGCATGGTTAGCTAAGGTGAAGTAACCCGTAGCGTCCATCACTCAATACATGAGGCCTGTATGCGGCACTTCACGATTCAACGTATCGACCACATCGTCCTGCGTGTAAAAGACCTCGAGCGTAGCCTGGCTTTCTACACAGCGGTGCTCGGTTGCGAGCTCAAGAAGCGCCGGGACGATCTTGGCATGCTTCATCTGGGCACCGGTGTTTCGATGATTGACCTGGTGGCTGTCGACGGGCCTCTCGGTCGCCAGGGTGGGCCGGCGGCCGGTAAAAAGGGACACAATGTTGACCACCTCTGCCTGCGTATCGAGCCGTTCGATGAGCCTGCCCTTCTTGCTCATTTGACTTCAGCCGGCCTGAGCGTTGAGAAAGCCCAGATGCGCTATGGCGCGGAGGGAAAAGGTTGGTCGATCTACTGCTTCGATCCGGACGGCAACCAGATCGAGTTGAAGGGGCCGGCGCTGGAGCCCTGAGCTGCAACTGCGGGCAATCCCCCTGTGCAGGCTTGCTCGCGAAAGCGGTCTGTCTGGATCGGTGATGTTGACTGTGCCGGCGTCATCGCGAGCAAGCTCGCTCCCACAAGCGGCCGGTGATGGACGCAATGGTGGCACTTCAGTAGCATTCGTCAACTTTATAGATCCTTCAAGGCCGCCCCATGTTCACCCTGCCCCGCCGCTCTTCCTCGTTGTCAGTGTTATCGGCGTTGTTTGTAATGCTCGGCGGTTGCAGCGTCAACGGCAGTTACCCCGACGCGATTGAACCGGACGCTGCCAAGTTGCGGTTCGTCGCCAATACCAGCAACGCCACACTGGATTATTTCGACGCAGCTCATTGCGACGGGCAAGCCACGGGCATTCTCAACAATCTGCTGCTGAGCGATACCGCGCGGCGGGTGGGGATGAGCGTTCCGGCGCCCAAGGACGCCAAGGGTTATCTGGAGGTCAAGCTCAAGCCCGGCGAGCAGATTTACTTGCGCACCAACATGAACACGGGTTATGCCGTGTGCGGCAAGGGCTTCAACTTTACCCCCGAAGCCAATGCGGAATACGAGGTGACCTTCAAGTCCGAGAAGAACTTTTGCCAGACTCAGTTGCAACGCTTGCAACGGGTCGATGGCAAGGACGTGCGCACGCCGATTCCGCTCTTGAAGAAAGACTTCCCGGCCTGCGCCGGTCGCAATGCGCTGTTTCCCAAAACCTACCCGGACACGCCCCATCGCCTGGAGCTGATGAACCGGGTCATCGACAAAAGCCTGGTCGTCACCGTAAAGGCCGACCCGGCCAAAGAAAAAATCGAGCCTTATTCGCCCGAGAAGCTGGACACCTTGATCAGCGAACGCAAGGCCAAGCTCGGCTTCGAGCTGCCGGCTGACTACTGGACGCTGTACCGGGAAAACCTGAAGACGTTTGGCGATGACATGGCGCAGAACAAAGCGCGCTCGATGGAACGCTTCAAGGACGAATACCAGGTGCGCCTGCGGCAGTTGAAGGATGAGCAGTTGGAACAATGGGCGTTGCCCAAAACCGCCAATGCCAAGCCGGAGAAAGCCGAGATCGACCTGGACGTCGCGATGATGGTGGAGTACTTCCGGATCGGGAATGGGGTGACGGTCGAAGCGGTAGGTCATCACTTGGAGAGGATGGCGCAAATGGATGAGCGTTACGGGGTATGTGCGCGGTTTGCGGAGTGCTGGAAACGCAACTAGTAGGAACACTTTCCAGGCTGAACACCGAAAAGTGCAAGAGGCAGGTGATGCTTTTGCACTGCTGATTGATCACCCCCATGCTCCAGCCATCCGGCGCGGTGTGGGCAGGTATGCGGCACTTCAAAGTGCTGGTCGTCGATGACAACAGCAAACGTACCTGGGCGAACCACCAGAGCTGGCCCAGCATCGGGTCGCCCTTCAGACAGATTGAGCCTCACCACGTCGTAATCGATGCTTGCCTCTTTCAAGAAAATACTGATTTTCTGCCCGTTGGGCGTATCTGCCGTATAGAGCGTAATGGCGGAAGCCGTGGTCATGAGGAACTCCATTTCAGGTGGATTTCATTGCATTTGCAATCATATTGAGCCGTGCCGTATGGTGCAAGCACGACGGAACGCACGGAGATTGTGGAATGATCGGCTTTGCCAGCTTCAGCAAAACACCAGAGACCCGCCTGGCCGCCCAGGCCTGTATCAACAAGATCCGAACGCTTTCAGAGCTGCACGCCAGCGGTTTTTCCTCGCCGCTCTACACCATGATCGATATCGCCAATCGCCTCGAGAGGGACCCGGGAACCGCCCGGCATGTCTGGGTGATCCGCGCCAACAAGCAACCTGAAGTCGAGAACTGTCACACCCGCATCAGTGCCTGGCCCCTGCGTTTGAGTCCTGCCGCACGCGCCAGCGAAAAGCCGCTGCTGTATCTGACCAGCTCGGCGACATCGGCGGAACTTTGCGCGCTGTCGAACGAGTCCGCCAACCGGGGCATTTTGTGCAACGACATCGAAACCTTGCCTTCGCGATGGCCTAAAGGCGTTCACCCTTGGATGCCACTTTGGCTAGTGGCCAACCCACAATGCCTGCCCTTCGATCCGGCCAGCGGTGCCGAAGCGCACGCCATTGCCCTGGCCGCTTTGCAGAGCCTGTACGTGGAGGGTAACGACGGTTTTTATTACATGGCGCTTCACGATGAGCCCAACGATTTCCTCGGTCCCGTCGGCAACATCAGTGCGAGCCAGGCACTCAAGGGAATGTACAAGCTCACCGAGATCGAAACTGATGTAGGAGCGCCCCAGGTTCGCTTGCTGGGCGCCGGGTTGGCGTTGCAGTCGGTGATGAGCGCAGCACGGATGCTGGGTGAACACTGGGGCATCGCGAGTGAACTGTGGAGCTGCCCCAGCTACACCCGCCTGGCCCGTGACGCGGACAAAGCCCAACGCTGGAACCGCCTGCACCCTGAAAAGCCGAAGCGGTCCGCGCATCTGCTCGATTGCCTGGGCGCGGGGAGGAGCCCGGTCGTCGCCGTGACGGGCTACGCGCAGCACGTCGCCGCTCAGATCGGCGCACATGTCACGTCAAGGTTCGTAGCGCTCGGCGCCGATTCGACCGGAACCTCTTCGCAAGCCGTGGATAAACACTGGATCGTGGTGCTGGCGCTGCAAGCGCTGGCTCAGGAAGGTGTCATCGAACAGACGTGCGTCAAGCAGGCGATGAGTCGGTATCTGTTGCAATGAAGCGTAGCGTTCACTTTGCTCGACCGCTGCCGCGCGCGGCATTGGCCGCGCGCTCCAGCGCTTGGCTGAAGACCCGCTGCTGGTCGTCGTCGAATTGTGACAGGAACAATTCGTCCACCGCGCCTTCGTAGATTTTCCACATCTTCTTGCGCAGCGCTTTTCCGCTCTCGGTGATGGCGGCATACGCACCTCGACCGTCATCGCTGGCGCGGCTGCGGGTGACCAGGCCTTCCGCCTCCAGGCGGTCCACCAGGCGGGTGAGGTTGTAGCGCTCGATGGCCATGACGTCGGCCAGCTCGCTCATGCGACGTGCGCCGTCCGGGCCGCTTTCCAGGCCCCATAACGCGTCGTACCAGGCGTAGGCAGGCAGCCCGGCGGCCGCCAGCCGGCGCTCGATTTCGCGGATCAGGCAACGGTGGGCCCTGACGAATCTGAACCAGGTATCCGGCTCGTTGGAAGACATGCAGCACCTTTCTTAGAAATCGATTTAGTTGCAATTGTAGCGCGCGGCAGGCTAAGTTCTCGCACGTAGTTGCATCTGCAACTACAAAATTCTCGAAGGTTGGCGTCGACCCACGCCCCTTAGTCAGGCACCAAACGACTCGGTGCTGCAGCACTGTCCAGGAGACGACAACGATGGCACAACAATCCATGTTTCTCGACGAGGATCCACAAGAGACTCGCGAATGGCTCGAATCCATTGAATCGGTGGCGAGTGTCGAAGGGCGTCCTCGCGCCCACTACCTGATCGACCAGATGCTTGATTTCGACGCCAACCGCCACGGCGATTTCTACGGTCGCGTGACGACGCCCTACGTCAATACGATACCGGTCGACCGCCAGCAGCCCTACCCCGGCGACCTGGCCGTGGAGCGCCGGATCAACGCCTATATTCGCTGGAACGCGCTGGCCATGGTGCTGCGCGCCGGCAAACATTCGAACGTGGGTGGGCACATCGCGTCCTACGCGTCGGCGGCGATTTTGTATGACGTCGGCTTCGAGCATTTTTTCCGTGGCCGCACCGAGCAGTTCGCCGGTGACATGCTGTACATCCAGGGCCACTCCTCACCTGGCATCTACGCACGCGCCTATCTGGAAGGACGCCTGAGCGAGGATCAGCTGGATAACTTTCGTCGCGAGACCGATCGCGATGGCGTCTCGTCCTATCCGCATCCACGACTGATGCCGGACTTCTGGCAGTTCCCGACGGTGTCCATGGGGCTCGGCCCTATCACGGCCGCGTACCAGGCGCGATTCATGCGCTACCTGGAAGATCGCGGCCTGAAGGAACACCAGGGCCGCAAAGTCTGGGCGTTCCTCGGTGACGGTGAAATGGACCAGCCGGAATCGCTGGCGGCGATTTCCCTGGCGGGTCGGGAGAAGCTCGACAACATCATCTTTGTCGTCAACTGCAACCTGCAACGCCTGGACGGCCCGGTGCGTGGCAACAGCAAGGTGATTCAGGAATTCGAAAGCCTGTACCGGGCGGCCGGCTGGAATGTGATCAAGGTGATCTGGGGCAGCGGCTGGGATGCCCTGCTGGAAAAGGACAAGAGCGGCCTGCTGCGCCAGCGGATGATGGAGTGCGTGGACGGCGACTACCAGAACTACAAATCCCAGAATGGCGCCTATGTGCGCGAGCACTTCTTTGGAAAGTATCCTGAGCTGTTGGAGCTGGTCAGCGACCTGAGCGATGACGAGATCTGGAAGCTGTCTCGCGGCGGCCACGACCCTGAGAAGGTCCACAACGCCTATGCCGCCGCCATGCGCCATACCGGCGGGCCGACCGTCATCCTGGCCAAGACCGTTAAAGGTTTCGGCATGGGCGAAGCCGGTGAAGGCCAGAATATCAACCACCAACTCAAGAAAATGGGTGACGACGCGGTCAAGGCGTTCCGTGATCGGTTCGGACTGGAACTCAGCGATGACCAGTTGGGCGACATGCCTTACCTCAAGCCGGCTGCGGACAGCGTCGAGGCCCTTTACCTGCAAGCCAGGCGCAACCAATTGGGTGGCTACATCCCGGCCCGTTTCAATGCCGTGGCGCCCTTGCAGGTTCCACCCCTGTCGGCCTTGGACACACAGCTCAAAGGCACCGGCGAACGGGCCATCTCCACGACCATGGCGTTCGTACGCATTCTCGGCACGCTGCTCAAGGACCCGAACATCGGCAAGCTGATCGTGCCCATTGTCCCGGACGAATCACGTACCTTCGGCATGGAAAGCCTGTTCCGCCAGATCGGTATCCATTCCCACGTCGGCCAGCTGTATACGCCCCAAGACGCCGGCCAGCTGAGCTACTACAAAGAAGCCCGGGACGGCCAGATCATGCAGGAGGGGCTGAACGAATCCGGCGGGATTTCTTCGTGGATCGCTGCCAGTACGTCCTACAGCACCCACGGCGTGATGACGGTGCCCTTCTACATCTTTTATTCGATGTTTGGCTTCCAGCGCGTCGGCGACCTCGCCTGGGCGGCAGGTGACGCACGCGCCCGCGGCTTCCTGCTCGGCGCCACCTCCGGCAGGACCACGCTGATGGGCGAAGGCCTGCAACATGACGACGGTCACAGCCATGTGCTGTCGTCGACTATCCCATGCTGCGTGTCCTATGACCCGACCTACGCATATGAACTGGCTGTAATCATCCAGGATGGCATGCGGCGGATGTATGCCGAAAACGAAGACATCTTTTATTACATCACCGTGCTGAACGAAAACTACGCCCATCCAGCGATGCCCGAAGGCGTCGAGCACGGCATCCTCAAGGGCATGTACCGGCTCTCGGCGCCTGAAAAAACTGTCGAAGGCAAGCATGTCCAGCTGATGGGCTGTGGTTCGATTCTTCAGGAAGTGGTCGCGGCAGCTCAGTTGCTGGAACAGGACTTCGGCGTCAGCAGCGAAGTCTGGAGCGTTACCAGCCTGACCGAACTGCGTCGCGATGGGCAGGAAGCCGAACGCTGGAACCTGCTGCATCCCGAGCATGCGCCGCGTATCGGTTATGTGGAAAGTTGCCTGCAGGACAAACAGGGGCCGATGGTGGTCGCGACTGACTACATGAAGATATTCGCCGATCAGATTCGCCCGTTCGTAGCCAATCGCCGCTTCGTGGCCCTCGGCACCGACGGTTTCGGCCAATCGGATACCCGCGAGTCGCTGCGCAGGTTCTTCGAAGTGGATCGGCACTTCATCGCCCTCGCGGCGTTGAAGGCTCTGGCCGACGACGGAAAAATGCCTCGGGAAAAAGTAGCCGAGGCGATCAGGCTCTACGGCATTGATCCGCAAAAGCAGAACCCTGCAAAGGTTTGAGCCTGAGCCTTGCAGCGGCGCCCCCTCAGGGCGCCGCTGCAACCGTTGGACGTGTTATTGCGCCGCTGGCTCAACCACACCCCTAACCCGCTGCAGCATATTGATCAAATGCAGGCGCATCGAAGCCCGCGCCGCTTCCGCATCCCGCCGCGCCAACGCCGCGTAGATCTGCTCCCGCTCACGCACCACCAATGCCCGATTTTCGCCCGTCTCCGCTGGTCCGGCCTGTTGCACGACGGCGATCAACGTGTTGCCCACATGGGCCATGGCATCGATAAAGAAGCTGTTGCCGGTGCACTGGGCGATCTGCAAATGGAATTCGAAATCCACCTGGGCGCTTTCGTCATTTTCAGCTTCAAGCGCATTCGCCGCATCGAGCGCTGCACGCATGGCCTGCAACTGCTCCGGCGTGGCCCGTTGTGCGGCGATGCCGGCGGCTTCCACTTCCAGGCTCAGGCGCAGTTCGATGACGGCGAGCGCATCGTAGGCGCCGCCCTTGACGTGTTTGCTGCCCTGGAAATCACCCGGGCGGGCGGTGTCGACAACGAAGGTGCCGATGCCATGACGGGTTTCGACCAAGCCTTCGGCCTGAAGCCGCGACATGGCTTCGCGAACCACCGTCCGGCTGACGCCGCGCTCCTTGATGATGACTTGTTCGGTGGGTAACTTGCTGCCCGCAGGCAAGTCGCCGGCCAGTATCTGCTGCGTCAGGTCGACCACCAGTTGCTGGGTCATGCTCAGGCGTCGATCGGGTGTGACACGGTCCATTGCAGCTATCCATTAAAGCCAGACGATCGCGCATTATAGCCGCGACCTAACGGCGAAACGCACTATAATGCCCGCTGATCAAACAAGAGCAAGCCGATGACGGATCAAGCGTTATCTCCATTGAACAAGCCACGCCGCCTCGCCGAAACCCTGGTCGACCGCTTTGCCCAGCGCATGCGTGAAGGCATTCTCAAGCGCGGCGAAAAGCTCCCCACCGAAGTGCACATCATGGAAGCCGAAGGCGTCAGTCGTTCGGTGGTGCGTGAGGCGCTTTCGCGCTTGCAGGCAGCGGGGCTGGTGGAGACGCGGCATGGCGTCGGGACCTTTGTCCTGGATATGCCGGCACCGGAGGGCTTTACCCTCGGTCCCGCGACAATCGCGACGTTGTCGGACGTGCTCAATCTATTGGAGTTTCGCCTGAGCCTGGAAGTCCAGGCCGCTGGCATGGCCGCCGAGCGCGCAACGCCCGAAGCCTTGGCCGAGCTGGCCCAGGCCTTGGAGGCGTTGCTGCAAGGGCCGGAAAAGTCCGGCACCACCATCAACGCCGATTTCCAGTTCCATTTGAAAATCGCCAAGGCGGCCGGCAATTACTACCTGATCGACATCATGAAGCACCTGGGCACGAAGCTGATCCCGCGTACCCGGATGAACTCCGCTTATTCCGGGCAGAGCGATCGCAGCGCGTACCTGCAAGGGATCAACGCCGAACACCAGCAGATCTTCGACGCCATCGCCAGCGGCAATGTCGATGCGGCGCGGGCGGCCATGTACTTGCATTTGAGCAATAGCCGCATGCGCCTGTGTGAAACGCAACAGCGCCAGGCGTTCTACAACGAGTAAGCCCGTCCCCTCTGGCAATGCTGTTCACTTAAGGTTTGCTTGACTCACTGTGGCGAGGGAGCTTGCTCCCGCTTGAGTGCGAAGCGCTCACAAGAATGGGCCTGCTGCGCAGTCCAGCGGGAGCAAGCTCCCTCGCCACGGATTCATCGCCCCCTTGAACGAGCAGCGCTGTCTGTGGGCGCTTGCTCTCACAACCTGGATCAGAAAAAGTTGTACTGAATACCGACCCGCAGGCGCAGTTGCCGATCACTGTCGACGGAGTTGACTTTGATATCACCCACTTCAAAGAACGGCGCCCAGCGTTTGTCCCACTTGTACTTGACTACAGCATTCTGTTCATAGTCGTCGGTGCCGCCGTTATAACGAATGTAGTTGGCGTCAAAGTAAGTGAGTTGATATTCATAGGCCCACGGCCCTTGGTTCGCGTAATTGACGTAGACGTCATAGCGATTGATCTTCTGATCGTCCTGACCGTTGTCCGGCACGTCACGGTCGATCTGGTCGCGGTCGAGCTTGGATGAATCGTAACGGTAGCGACCGGCAATGCTCAGTTCCTTGGTGATTTTGTAGCCCAGGCGCATGCCGAATTTGTAGGTGGTGGACTCCTCGTCGCTTTCCATGGCGAACGAAGGTGTCAGCGTCCAGCGGTCATCGATCTTGTGCTGGTAGTTGACGGTAAATTCATGACCGCTGCCGACGGTGTTGTCGAAGGCCACGTCTTCACGATCACCGGCGGTCTTGTATTTGAGTTCACCTTCCAGGCCCACGCCATTGTCCAGGCGCATGCCGAACTTGGCACGGTCGGCGTGCATGCGCGATTGTTCCGCATATTGATGGCGAACGTTGATATAACCGGTATCGGCGTGGGCCACAACCGAGGCGAACAGTGAAGTAACGGTCAGTACGGCGAGTGTCTTTTTCATGTTTTTTATTCTTGTGAGTTAAAAGAGCAAGTTGGGTTAAACGTCAAATCGCAGGCGAGCGCGTGCGCAGCATTGATGCCTGGGCTTCAACGTTTTCTACGGGTTAAAACAAGTACAACTGATTAATAGAAACTCAAACAGCGATGGGCACGCGCTGTAGGTCGCGGCTGGCCTGCACCAACAAACGGGTATACGCATGCGTCGCGCCGTCGTTCGCCAGAAGCTGACTGTCGAGCGTCTCCACCACCCTGCCCTGTTGCATCACCGCCAGCCGATCACACAAATGCGCCACCACCGCCAGATCGTGGGTGACCATCAGGTAAGTCAGCCCTTCCTGACGACGGAGGTCGGCCAGCAGGTTGAGGATTTCCGCCTGCACCGAGACATCCAGTGCCGAGGTCGGCTCGTCCAGCAACAGCACCCGGGGGCGCAGGATCAGCGCACGGGCAATCGCCACCCGTTGGCGCTGGCCACCGGACAACTGATGCGGATAGCGGAAACGAAAACTGTCGTTCAAACCGACCTTGCGCAGGATCTCGCTGACCTTCTGCGCGCGCCCGTCGATGCCGTGAATGCGCAGCGGTTCTTGCAGCGCGGCATCGATGGTGTAGCGCGGGTGCAACGAGGCATACGGGTCCTGGAACACCATCTGCACGGTGCGGTAGTGGTTCAGCGGCAGGTTGCGGGTCACGGCCTGGCCGGCGATGTGCAGTTGCCCGGTCCAATGCTGGTACTGCCCGGCCAGGCAACGCAGCACGGTGGTCTTGCCGGAACCGGACTCCCCCACCAAGCCGAATGCCTCGCCTTCGGCCACGCTCAAATCGACGTCGTGCAGTACCGCGTTCAGTGCCGCGCCCGTGCCGAAACTGAGGTTCAGACCGACGATTTCAATCATGCTCATGACAGGCTCCTCAAGCGTTCAACCAGAGTGGGTCGCGCTGCAACACCGGCAGCGTGGCGCGTGGATGATCCAGGCTGGGCAGTGCGGCCAGCAGCCCACGGGTGTAGGGATGGCTGGCTTGGTCCAGGTCGGCGGCGGCAATCGACTCGACCACCCGGCCGGCGTACATCACCAGCACGCGGTCGCAGAAATGTCGCACCAGATTCAAGTCGTGGCTGATGAAAATGAGCCCCAGGTCGCGCTCGCTGACCAATTCTTCCAGCACGTTGAGCACTTGCCGGCGCACCGACACGTCCAGTGCCGAAGTGGGTTCGTCGGCGATGATCACCTGGGGATCGGTGATGACCATCATGGCGATCATGATCCGCTGGCCCATGCCGCCCGAGACCTCGTGGGGATACAAATCGTAGACCCGCTGGGGGTCGCGGATGTGCACCTTGGCGAGCATGTCCAAGGCCCGTTCGCGGGCCTCGCGATGGGGCACTTTGTTGTGGGCCAGGTACGCCTCGGCGATTTGTTCGCCGACTCGCACCACCGGGTTCAACGAGTACTTGGGGTCTTGCATGATCATCGACATGCGCGCACCGCGAATCGCCTGGATCTGTTTTTCGCTGGCGGCCAACAGGTCGATATCGGCGAAGCGCAACGTCTTGGCGGTGACCCGTGCCGTCGGCGGATGCAGGCGCAGAAGACTGCGGCCAACGGTGGATTTGCCCGAGCCGGACTCACCGACGATGGCGAGTTTTTCCCGGCCCAGAGTGAATGACACGTCACGCACCGCCAACGAGGTTTTGCCGGCGTTGCGGAACTCCACACACAAGTCCTGCACGGCAAGTTTTATCTCAGTCATGGGCTGTTCCTCAGGATTGGCTGCGTGGGTCGAGGACGTCGCGCAAGCCGTCGCCCAACAGGTTGAAAGCGAGGCTGACCAGCATGATCGCCGCACCCGGCGCCGCCACCAGCCACCAGCTTTCGAGCATGTAGCGCCTCCCGGTGGAGATCATCGCGCCCCACTCCGGCAGCGGTGCCTGGGCGCCCAAGCCGAGAAAGCCCAGGGCGGCGGCGGTGAGGATGATGCTCGCCATGTTCATGGTCAGGCGGATGATCACCGACGACAGGCACATCGGGATGATGTGGCGCAGGATCAAGCGGGTACTCGACGCGCCCTGCAGCTGCACCGCGACGATGAAGTCGGCGTTGCGCAGCGGCAGTGTTTCGGCGCGAGCGAGACGGGCAATCGGTGGCCAGGCCGTCAGTGCGATGGCGATCACCGCATGCTCCAATCCCGGGCCGAGGGCGGCGATGAACGCCAGCGCCAACACCAGGCTGGGGAACGAGATGAAGATGTCGGTGATGCGCATGAACAGGCTGTCCACCCAACCGCCGAAGTAACCGGAAACCGTTCCGACCAACAGGCCGATGGGGCCGACAATGACCGTCACCAGCAAGACGATGTACAGCGTGATGCGCGAGCCGTACACCAGCCGAGCGAAGACATCGCGACCGTATTCGTCGGTGCCGAACCAGTGCACGCTGCTTGGCGCCTGCAAGGCCCCGGCAAGGTTCTGCAGCAATGGGTCGTGACCGGCAATCCACGGTGCGAAAACGGCGACCAGGATCAGCGTCGAGACCACAATCAGGCCGGCGAAGGTCATCGGGTTGCGCAGCAGGAAACGCAGCAGGCGCAAGGCGCTGGCCGCCAGCGCTGCCGTACTCGAAGCGGGCAGCGCGGCACTGCCGGCGGCGCTGGAAGCAAGGGGCAGGTTCATTAGCGAGTCCTCGGGTCGAAGATCTTGTACAGCGCATCGCTGATCAGGTTCAGCGTCACGAAGATGAGGCCGATCAGCAGCACGCACGCCATCACCGCGTTCATGTCGCCGAGTAGAAGGCTGCTGGTCAGGTACTGGCCGAAGCCCGGCCAGGCGAACACGGTTTCGATCAACACCGCGCCTTCCAACAGGCCGCCGTAGGCCAGCGCGACGATGGTCAACAACTGCACGCGGATGTTGCCGAAGGCATGGCCCCAGACGATCCGCCGCTGGGACAAACCCTTGACCCGGGCGGTGATGATGTACTCCTGGGACAGTTGCTCGAGCATGAAGCTGCGGGTCATGCGGCTGATGTAGGCGACCGAGTTGAAGCTGAGGATCACCGCCGGCAACAGAATGTGGCGCAACGCACTGCGGAAAGCCTCCCACTCGCCAGACCAGGCGGTATCGATCAGCAGCAGCCCGGTGTGTCTGGGGATCAGCCCGTCATAGGCCAAGCCGATGCGCCCGACGCCACCGGCCCAACCCAGCCAGGCGTAGAACACCAGGAAGGCCATCATGCCGATCCAGAAAATCGGCGTGGAGTAACCGAACAGCGTGATCAACCGTGCGACATGGTCACCGGCACGGCCCTGGTGGGTTGCCGCGTAGACACCCAGCGGCAAGCCCGCCAGCACGCCGAACAGAATGGCCAGGGTCGCCAGTTCCAACGTCGCCGGGAAGACCCGGGCGATGTCGCTGATGACCGGGTTGCCGGTCAGCAAGGCCATGCCGAAGTCACCGTGCAGCAGATCGCCGAGGTAGATCGCGAACTGGGTCCACAACGGTTTATCCAGGCCCAGCTCTTTGTACACCTGGGCGTAGGCCGAGGCGTCGGCGTCCGGGCCGACGATGGCGAGCACCGGGTCCAGAGGCATGACGCGACCGATGAAAAAGGTCAGCAGCAGCAACCCCAGTAGCGTCACCGCCACCGAACCGCCGCGCCGGGTCGCCGAAGCGGCCCGGGTTGTCCAGATTGAAAATGATGCAGTCGACATGTTCATTCCTGCCTTGGCCATATGGCCGTCGATTTCAGCGCTGCTTGTAGACGTCCCGAAGACGGGTGGTAGCGGCGGTGTGGCCGATGTAGTTGCGCACATCCGCGTGGATCACCACCTCATCGACCATCTGCGAGACCGGCATGATCGCCCCGGCCTGCTGGTCATAGAGGGTCTGGATCTGTGCGTAGATTTCACGCTGGCGTTCTGGGTCGCGCTCGCGCTCGGCCTGCTCGATCATCTGGTTGAGCTGCGGGTTGAAGAACGAGGTGCGCCAGCCTTGGAAGTTGCTCAACTTGGCTTCGGTGCGGTTGTCCGGGTTGTACACCAGGGCACGCAGGCTCGAATGTGGATGCCGCTCCGCCCCGCCACCACCGCGACCGACGAGAATGTCGAACTGGCGGTCGCGCATCGCCCCGTAGATCTGGTTGCCGGTGCCGGTGATGATCGTCGCCTGGATACCGGCCTGGGCCAGCGTCGCTTGCAGACTGGTGGCGATGTTGATGAAGGGTGGATCGGTCAGCGAACGGATGGTGATTTTGAAGCCATCGGCGTGACCCGCCGCTGCCAGCAGACGCTTGGCTTCGTCCACGTCCAGGCGATAACCCGGGTCGTCCAGGCGTGCCGGCAGCCCCAGCTGCAACGGTCGCTGATTGATCACGCCGTAGTGCGGCATGACCACGTCATTGATGCCTTGGTAATCGATGAGCAGGCGGATCGCCTGGCGCACACGGATGTCCTGGAACAACGGCTGCTGCATGCTCATCGCCACGTAGTACAGCGTGCCCCGGGCGATGCTTTGGATACGGACCTCATCGACCTTGCCCAGCGCCTTGATGTCCGTGGCGGCCATGCCGCGGGCGACGTCCAGGTCACCGCGTTCGACCATCAGGCGCAACGCCTGGGATTCGGTCATGTTGCGCATGATCACCCGGCGCAGCTTCGGAGCGCCGCGCCAATAGTCGTCGTTGCGACTCATCAGGATCACGTCGTTGGCCCGCCAGATGTCGAGCTTGAACGCGCCGGAACCGGCCGTGTGAGTCGCCAGCCACGCAGCGCCCTGGTCGTCGCCGACCTGATGCTGCAAGGCGACCGAACGATCGATGATGAAAGCGCTGGGCGAGGTGGCCAGGGTGTTGAGCACTAGCATCGGATCGGTGCTGCGCGGCAGTTCCATGACAAAGGTGTGCGGCCCTTCGGCGCGCATCAGCGTGGTGACGTTTTCAGCGGTGAAGCCGTAGGCTTTCCAAGTGGAGGCCAGGGCGCGGTTGAGGGTGACGACGCGTTGCAATGACCAGGCAACGTCTTGCGCCGTGAGCGGAGTGCCGGAGTGAAAGCGCACGTCATTGCGCAACTGGAAGGTCAGGCGCATGCGGTCGGGGCTGATCTCCCAGGCTTTCGCCAGGGCCGGAATCAGCGTGTCCGGCTGCGCCGCGTCCTGCTCCAGGAGCATGTCATAGACATTGGCGTTGACCTCGGCGACCTCCAGGCCCGTCGCGGCGGCGGGGTCCAGGGACAACAGGTTGATCATGCTCATGCCCACCACCAATTGGTCGGCGGGCGTTTCGCCTTGGGCCAGGCTTGCGGGCACCTGCACTGCCCACAGGGCCACGGTGACACACAGCAGCCTGGTCAGGCGCTTGGGCCAGAGATTCATGGTTCAGTCCTTTCTTATATTTATAAAGACTTGTCGCCCGGGCAGCTATTGGCCTCGGACGTACCGCACGGTCAATGTCGAGACAAGGTATTGGCCTCGATGTACGCGAAGTTGATGTCCTCACCCAATCCAGGCCGATCCGACAGGTGCACATAACCGTCGGCATCCATGGGATCGACGATGCTGTTGAGGTGCGCCGGGACGTCTTCATAGTCGAGGAACGGATGCAGCAGGCCGCGCTCGTACCAGCGGCAGTTGCTGATGGCCCCGACCACCGCCAGGTTCGCCGCGCCATTGCCGTGCACTTCGCAGTCCATGCCGAATGATTCGGCCAGGTGCGCCACCTTCAGGCACGGCCCGATGCCACCGACCCCGGCCACGCCGGCGCGCAGGATGTCACAGGACTTCTGCGTCACCCAACTGGCGCGGCTGTGAAACTTGCCGGCGATGCTTTCCGGGCCTAGCACCGGGATGTCCAGGTTGGCGGCCAGCCAGGCATAGGACTCGGCGGAATCTTCCATCATCGGCTCTTCGAACCAGGCGAAATTCAGCTTCTCCAGCGCCTTGCCGATGGTCAACGCATCCATGCGGCTGTACCAGTGATAACCGTCGAGCATCAGCGCGATGTCCGGCCCCACCGCTTCACGCACCGCGGCGCAGGCCTGGATGTCCATTTGCGGATTCGGTGCGAAGGAAATCGGCGGCATCCAGGTGTGCAACTTGATGGCTTTGTAGCCGCGCTGGACCAGCTTCTCGGCGAACTGGCCGTATTCGTCCGGCGTGGACAGGCCTCCGGGCAAATCGTCGCCGCACATCGTCGAACCGTACGCCGGGACCTTGTCGCGATAACCACCAATCAACTTGTGCACCGGCAACTTCAGCTTGCGCCCGGCCAGATCCCACAGCGCTTGCTCCACCAGCGCCAACGCCCGATCGGTGAACTGCCCGGCACTGCCGCGCTGCCAGTGCGCCAGGTCTTGCCAGATGCTCTCGCGATCCATCGGGTCGCGACCGATCAGCACTTTGCGCACGAAGGATTCGATGATGTGCGGGCGAATCAATTCAGGCGGACCAAAGGCATATCCCTCACTGCCGTCATCACAGCCGATTCGCAGCAGGGCCATTTTGATCATGACCTCATCGCCGGGGTGGGCGTGGCCGGCGCTGTCTTGAGCGCGGCGCGAAGGGGTGGAAAAAACTTCGACGTGTACGCCTGTGATTCGCATAGAGAAGTAAACCCTGAGTTGTTTTTATTTGTATGTCGTCATACAACTTTTCGGATTATTCTGATGTTTCGAGTGAGCTGTCAACCCTGAAATTCAACAAAACATGCGATTAAATGGGCTTCACTTGAAAGGAAAGGTCATTTCTGCGTGTGAAATCCACAAATGTCGTCATACCACAAACGCAAAAAGGGTTACCACTTGGCGCAGGAAGGAACGGTGACCAGGAGGCAAACAAATGGAGCTGGGGGCTAGAAAACCCTGTGGGAGCGAGCTTGCTCGCGATAGCGGTATGCCTGGGCCGATGATGTTGAAGGTGCTGCCGTCATCGCGAGCAAGCTCGCTACCACAGGGGCCTATGGCTGGCACAGCGTCTGTGCCAGCCATAGGCACGCAGGGTCAGGTCAGAAGGGGGCAGGAAATCATCCTGGCGATTTAGACGGGGCTCGCCTCGGTAAATTCGAATCTCACCTTGCCCAGGGAGGAGTAGCCCAGGATCGCCCCAGGACTGCCTCACATGTTGATGCAAGGCGTCGACCGCTGTCAGATTCGGGGGTTGCGTCGGCGATTCCAGAGCACGCCCACCACCGCTGCGATAATCAGCACCCCGGCATTACCGAACAACCAGATTGCAAAGTTACGGCTCTGATCCGCATCGCTCTCGTAAAACGGTCCAAAGTAGTTGCCAACCGCTATGAAGACCAGATTGAACGCCCCAACGGCCAGGGCAATGATCAGGAGGACAAACAACGCTCCCTTGATGAAGTTCATATGACCCTCCAAAACCATATGTCTTTGGAGTCATGGAAATCCGAGAACGTACCTTCGATTGAAAAACCCATTTGTATGCGCACGTAGCTCATCCAATCGGTCAGACGCCGACCATTCCATAGGTCGATGTGATCACCACTGCGACCAGCGCTGGTTTCATTGGCACGACGCCAGAAATCCTTGAAAAAAATAACCCCCTGCTGACCTTTCAGGTCTTCTTCGAAGGCTTCGCTTTTGACTTTCTTCATCGGCTGCAAGCCAGGAATCCTGGCGCGGATCAAGGCGCTGGCAAGCTCTTCAGCGGCCAGGATGTGCCCTTCGCTTTTGGCGTGCTGCCAACAATGGCGCACGCTTTTGAGCTGGCTCATGTCGGCACCGGCGCGGCGCAGGGCTACGCCGAGGTTGATCGCACATTGGTCACTGAAGTTTTTGATGCCTTTATCTCTACAGGGTGCGGCGTCACCGTATATCTGCGGATGGCTATTCCATAATTTATCGAATGTAAACATCCTGCTCCCTTCCCTAGGTTCTCGGCTCTGAGGGCGTAGCCTAGCAGATGCCGATCAGCACTCCTGCATCGAACCCCTGCAGTCGACAGTTTTTCCCCTAGACTTGCAGCTGTCCGCTGTACGCCGGGTTTTGAATGGGCCCGTACGATAAAGACGAATAAAAAGGGAAACCCGCAATGCTCAAACCTATATGGAAAACGCTCCTCTGCGCGCTCGCTCTCGTTGCATGCGGCACAGCCATGGCGGCCGAGCCGATCGTCATCAAGTTTTCCCACGTGGTGGGCGAGCAGACGCCCAAGGGCCAGGGCGCGCTGATGTTCAAGAAGCTGGCGGAAGAACGGCTGCCGGGTAGAGTGAAGGTCGAGGTATACCCCAATTCCACGCTGTACGGCGATGACAAGGAGATGGAAGCGTTACTCCTGGGGGATGTGCAGATCATTGCGCGGTCGCTGGCCAAGTTCGATCAGTACACCAAGGCAGTTCAGTTGTTCGATTTGCCGTTTTTGTTTGACGACATCGCCGCGGTGGATCGCTTCCAGCAGAGCCCCGAGGGTCAGAAGCTGCTCAAGTCCATGGAAAGCAAGAACATCACCGGCCTGGCCTATTGGCACAACGGCATGAAGCAGTTGTCGGCCAACAGACCATTGCGCAAGCCCGACGATGCCCGTGGCCTGACCTTTCGCATACAGACTTCCACTGTGCTGCAAGAGCAATTCAAGGCGGTGGACGCCAAGGCGCAGCCGATGATTTTCTCGGTGGTGTTCCAGGGCTTGCGGACTGGCCTGATGAACGGGACGGAAAACCCCTATTCGAATTTTTATGACCAGAAGCTCAACGAAGTGCAGAAGTACGTCACCGAGACCAACCACGGCATACTCGACTACATGCTGATCACCACGTCAGACTTCTGGAACGGCCTGCCGCAGGACATCCGTACCGAGCTGGAAAAGATCGTGGTGGAATCCACCGCCTACGCCAATAACGAAGCACAGCGACTGAATCAACAGGACAAGCAGTTCGTCCTGGATGCCAAGACCACCGAGATCATTGCCCTCACGCCGGAGGAACGCAGCGCGTGGCGCGACAAGATGAAGCCGGTCTGGGCGAAGTTCGAAAAGGACATCGGGCCGGATTTGATCAAGGCGGCCGAGGCTTCCAACACAGCCCAGTGACGTCGCCAGGCTAACACTTTCCTGTGGCAAGGGCGCTTGCTCCCTTGCCACAAAGTGCCCGCCCCCCCATCCCCAGCTGCACAGCACATTGCGCTATGATCCCCGCCTTCCCCTGAACAGAGCTTTTACCCCTGATGCTGTCGCCTGCCCCTGACATCTTCACTGCCCTGCCCCCTGTTCTCGTCGGCCCGCTGTTGCGGCGGCTGGAACCCTCGCGGCTGGTGATGTGGCTAGTAGGTACGCGACCCTTGGCGCTGACGCTGCGGGTGGACGGCGTCGGCGATCTTGAGCTGGATGCGCCGCGTTGCACAGTGGTGCCGGTGGGGCAGCAGGCGTTCGTGCATCTGGTCGATGTGCGCCTCGACACCCCGCTCCCCCGGGACGTGGTGATTGATTATGACCTGCTGGTGGATGGCGAGCCCATTGCCGCATGGGCGCCCCACTTGCTATATGGCGAGGCGCAGCGCCCGAATTTCATACTGCATTCGCGCATCGACCAATTGGTCCACGGTTCCTGCCGCAAGCCCCATCATCCAGCCAACGATGGCCTGCTCTGCGTCGATCGTCTGTTGGCTGGGAACCCGGCGCATCGACCGGCACTGTTGATGATGAGCGGCGACCAGGTCTATGCCGATGATGTCGCCGGGCCGATGTTGCGAGCGATTCACGCGCTGATCGGGCGGCTCGGGTTGTTCGAGGAATGCCTCGACGGTGCCGTGGTGGAAGACAGCGCCAAGCTTTATCAGCACCCGGCCAGTTATTACCATCGCGCCGATTTGTTACCCGCGCTTGAGAGCAACGAAACCCTGCGCGAGCGATTTTTCGGCGGTGCGCGTAAGCCGATTTTCACCAGCAGCAGCGCCGATAATCACTTGGTGACCTTCGCCGAAGTCATGGCGATGTATCTGCTGGTATGGTCGCCGATACCGTGGATGCTGATCGATCCGCAGCCGCCCGAACTCACCGCTGAACGGCGCCAGCGCTACGACTTGGAACAGCAACGCATCGAGGGCTTCAAGGCCGGACTGGGCGGCGTGGCGCGGGTGTTTGCGCACCTGTCGTGCCTGATGATTTTCGACGATCACGACATTACCGATGACTGGAACCTGTCCGCGCAATGGGAGGAAACGGCCTACAGCCATCCATTCTCCAAGCGCATCATCGGCAATGCGTTGATCGCTTATTTGCTCTGCCAGGGCTGGGGCAACAACCCGGATGCCTTTGCCGACGTGATCGAGCAAACCGTGGCGTTGAGTGACACCGCCCGGGATCGCTACCTCGACAGCAGCTCCCAGGACAAACTCATCGGCACCCTGCTGGCTTTCCAGCAATGGCATTACCTGTTGCCGAGCACGCCGGCGCTGGTGGTGCTCGACACCCGCACCCGGCGCTGGCGCAGCGAGAACAATCTCAAGCAACCTTCCGGCCTGTTGGATTGGGAAGCCCTGAGCGAATTGCAGCAAGAACTGCTGGATCATCCTTCGGCAATCATCGTCTCACCGGCGCCGATCTTCGGTGTAAAGCTGATCGAGACCGTGCAGCGGGTGTTCAGCTGGTGCGGTTATCCGCTGCTGGTAGACGCGGAAAACTGGATGGCCCATCGCGGCGCGGCCCAGGTGATCCTGAATATTTTCCGGCACTCGCGCACACCCGGTAACTACGTGGTGCTGTCGGGTGATGTGCATTATTCCTTCGTCTATGAGGTGTTGATCCCACACCGCAAGGGCGGCCCGCGTATCTGGCAGATCACCAGCAGCGGTATCAAGAATGAATTTCCCCCCGCGTTGCTGGAATGGTTCGACCGCCTGAACCGCTGGCTCTATTCCCCGCGCTCGCCCCTGAACTGGTTCACCCAGCGCCGGAGCATGCGCATCGTCCCCCATACCCCAGAACACGCCGAGGCAGGCGAGCGGTTATGGAACAGCGCGGGGATCGGCCAGGTGTTTTTCAATGAACAGGGCCAACCCACGCAGATCTACCAGCACAACGCCAACGGCCAACCGCCGACACGCATGCGGCCACCCAAATCGCCTCCGACCTGAAGCTGTCGATGCTTGCCCATTCCCGAGGGATTGGGACGGGCTTGGCGGATCAGAACGCCAATTGCAGGGTTTGCTGGCCTTCGAGACTGAGCAGGAACTGTTTGGCGGCCAGGCCACCCGCAAAGCCAGTGAGGCTGCCGGAGGTGCCGATGAGGCGATGGCAGGGGGCAATGATCGAGATGGGGTTCCGGCCATTGGCCGCGCCGACCGCCCGAACCGCTGTCGGCTGGCCGATCTGGATGGCGATGTCGCGGTAGCTGCGGGTCTGGCCGAAGGGGATGGTCAGCAGCGCCTGCCAGACCCGGACCTGGAAATCAGTGCCGACAAAGTCCAGCGCCAGTTCGAAACGAGTGCGCTGGCCGGCAAAATATTCCATGAGTTGGCGCTCGGTTTCCTTGAGGGTCGGGTGCTCAATATCTTCTTCCAAAGGCCCCAGGCGCACGCGGTTGAGCCGCTCGTTTTCCCACAGGATCGCGGCCAGCTTTGTCTCTCGGGCGACGAGGATCAGTTGGCCTACGGGGGATTGGATGGTTTTGTAGAGGGGTAGCATCGAGTGTTCCTTATCGCGAGCCAACCGCTTTGTGGCGAGGGAGCTTGCTCCCGCTGGGGTGCGAAGCGCCCCCAAAACCGGGCGACGCGGTGTATCAGGCAAACATGTTCGCTGCCTTGGGGTTGCTGCGCAACCCAGCGGGAGCAAGCTCCCTCGCCACGGGCTTGTCTTTGCTTGAACAAACGTCGCTTACCCCAACAACCCCAGCTCCTTCGCCCGTGCAACGGCCTGGGTGCGACGTTCCACACCAAGTTTGCTGTTGATGTGGCTGGCGTGGGTCTTGACGGTGTGCAGCGAGATGAACAACTGCTCGCTGATTTCCTGGTTCGAACAGCCTTGGGCAATCAATTGCAGCACCGCCCGTTCGCGGCTGCTGAGGGTTTCGATGGGGGCCGACGGGTCAGCGGACGGACCCGCCACCGACGGCAAGCGTTCGAGCAGATGCTCACGCAAGGTGCTGGGTGGGGCGGCGAGCAATTGCTCGCGCAGCCATTCACGATGCTCCCCCAACAACCATTCGAAAGGTTGCAGCACGCCACCGGCGGCCGCTTCGAAGGCCTGGGCCAGGGTGCGGCGGGCTTCGGGCTCACGACCAACGCTCAACAGCAGGGCGATTTTCTGGTTGAGCGCCATTACGCAAAGCATCTGCCGGCCGGTTTGCTGCCCATGCTCAAGCAATGCATTGAGCCGTCCCTCGGCGAGCATCGGCTGGCCGCGAATGGTCTCCAGCACCGCCTGCTGCAGTTCGACATGCAGCGGCAACTGAGGATGGAATTCCGGCGGTGCCGCAGCCTGCTCGCCGGTGTAGGTCTGGCCCAACCGCGCCAGCCAGGCCTCAGCCAAGTCAGTTCTGCCCTGGGCAAGCCACAGCTCGCACTTGACCAGGGTAATCATCGCCAGATAGTAGATCGGCGGCACATCCCAGATGTGCATCAGGCGCTCGGCTTCGGCCAGTTCGGCAAAGGCCCGGGCGAATTCGCCACGGTAACCTTCGATACGGGCGATTACGCAGTGGCCGATCAGTACGCTGATGTCACGGCAGGCGCGAGCTTCGGTTAGGCCGGCCTGCAACCGCGCCAAGCCAGCCTGGGGCTGCATACGCAAGGTCAGCAGGAACCCTTCGTACAAAATCAAACGCGCCCGCACCGCATAAAGCCGCTGGGGCGATAATTTGTGCAAACGTTGCAGCCCCTGGTGCACTTCCTCCAGCGCTCGCAGGATTTCGCCCCGCGCCTGCAACACCCGGGCGCGATCGTAATGGGCCAGGGCCTCGAACAGCGGATTACCGACTCGCTGCGCCAGCTCCAGGGAATCACGATTCAGGTTTCTGGCGCGCCACAGATCACCGTCGGCAATTGCCAGGTTCGATAGCGTGGACAGGCACATCAGGCGTTGGCCGTAGCGTTTTTGCGGCAGGCTTTGCAGGGCTTCGCTGCAGTAGCGCACGGTGGCTTCACGGTCCCCGCGGCCACGGGCGACGATCCCGCTCAGGGCCAGCCATTGGGCGAGCATGGATTTCTGCGCCGTGGCCGACGGGGCCGGCAAAAAACGACTCAAATGCGCAGCCAGTTCTTCGGCGGCGTCCAATTGGCAGGCCAACCCCAGTGCCCAACTGTAGAGCACGATCAGCCGCGGTGTGCTGATAAGCAGGCTGTCTGGCAAATCCATCTTCCAGCGCAGCAACATGCCGACGTTCTGCTCGGCCAGCAGTTGCTCCTCCGACAGGTTCTGCACCAGGTTCGCCGCCACATCCAGGTGCCCGGCCCGCAGCGCCTGCTCCACGGCTTCGTCGATCAGGCCCTGGGCGTTGAACCAGCGACACGCCCGCAGGTGCAGGGTCGCGGCCGGCACCATGGCCGGCGCAGTGGGACGACTGCGCAGCAAGTCGGAAAACAGGTGGTGATACCGATACCAGTGGCCGTGCTCGTCCAGCGGCACCAGGAACACCTGGTGGGCGGCCAGGTAATGCAGGATTTCAGCGCTGTCATGGGCTTCGCGCACGGCGTCGCATAATTCGCTGCAAAAGCGATCCTGGGGCGCGGTGTCGTAGAGAAAGGCCTGCACTTCGGCGGGCAGGCAGTCGATGACTTCCTCGAGCAGGTAGTCGCGAATCAGCCCTTCCCCACCATGCAGGGCCTGGGGCAGCAAGCCTTCAGGGCCTGCTTCGGACGCCGCCAGCAACCAGAAGCGCAGCCCCGCCACCCAGCCTTCGCTGCGCTGGATGAGGCTTTCCAGAGCTTCTCCACGCAAGGAGCTGCTGTGATGCTGCAGCAACGTCAAGGCCTCGTCGTGGGTCAGGCGCAGGTCCTGTTCGTTGAGTTCGAGCAATTGGCGCGACAGGCGCAGGCGCGCCAGGTGCCAGTCCGGGCGCTGGCGGCTAGTCACCAGCACCAACAAACCATCTGGCAAGTGAGTAAGGAAAAATTGCAGGCAGCGATCCAGCACCGCGCTCTGGGCCAGATGGTAATCGTCGAGCACCAGCAGCAAGGGATCGCGGGGCGATAAATGGGTAGACAGTTCATCCAGCAGGCCGTCGAGCCATTCTTCGAAGGCAAAGGGTTGATGGCGTTGACGCATCTTCAGCAACCCCAACGCCCGGCCGCCCAACTGTGGAAAAAACGCCTGGAGCCCTTCGAGCAGCCGCTCCAGGAAACGCCCCGGATCGTTGTCCCGGGCGCTGAGCCCCAGCCAGAGACTGCGCCAATGGGCCGGCAGGCCTTGGCAAAACTCCACCGCCAAGGAGCTTTTACCGAACCCCGCCGGGGCACTCACCAACAGCAATCGCCCCCCGAGCCCGGCGCTCAGACGCTCGCACAACCGCGGCCGCACCACATGGCCGTCGGGCAAGGGCGGGCGGTAGAAACGCCCGTCCTGGACCGCGATGGCCGCGCGGGCGGAATCCGGAAGTGAAGACAAATTAGTCATGGCCGGCTCTTGTTGAGATGCGAATGGCGGCGTTGCAGATGTCCGCAGACTAGCGGTAAACGAGGAGGTATTGAAGGGAGTGCTACAAATGGCTACAAAAAGACTACATGGCGATTGCCCTTGAAGGTGCCGGGTTTGTATTTAAATCTTTCTCCAAAAAAAAGCCCCGAACCAGGTCGGGGCGTTTCTTCGAGGATGCGGCCTCGGGTAAACGGTTTAGCGGATGCCGTCCTGGCGCAGTGCGTTGGGTGTGAAGTCGGCGGTGGTGGCGGTGAAGCCGAAGTCGTAGGCCGATTTCTCTTCGTTCTTCATGCCCAGTGCCAGGTAGCGGCCGGACTGCAGGTCGTAGAGGGTTTCCAGGGCGTACCACGGCACTTGCTTGTCGTAGTAGTTCTCGGCATGGGCCTCGGCCACGCGCCACAGTTGGCCACGACCGTCGTAATGGTCGATGACCGCCGCTTGCCAGGTGTCTTCGTCGATGAAGAAGTCACGCTTGGCGTAGATGTGGCGCTGGCCTTCCTTCAGGGTCGCGGTCACGTGCCAGACCCGGCGCAACTCGTAGCGCGTCAGGTCCTGGTTGATATGACCGGCCTTGAGGATGTCGGCGTACTTGAGTTGCGGCGAATCGATCTTGTAGCTGTTGGCGGCGATGTACAGTTCTTTCTTGCCTTCCAGCTTCCAGTCGTAGCGGTCCGGCGCACCGTTGTACATGTCCAGGTTGTCGGAAGTCCGCAGGCCGTCGGCGGCAGTGCCCGGGCCGTCGTAGGACACCTGCGGTGCACGGCGCACGCGGCGCTGACCGGCGTTGTAGACCCAGGCCGAACGGGGCTCCTTCACTTGGTCGAGGGTTTCGTGCACCAGCAGCACGCCACCGGCCAGGCGTGCCGGCGCGGTCACTTGCTGCTTGAAGTAGAACAGGATGTTGCCAGGGTTGGCTGGATCGAAATCTTTCATCTTGTCGCGGAACACGAACTGGTCGCGGAAATACACCAGGCTGTAGGAGCCGTTGGGTTGCGGCGTGGCCTGGGTGACCAGGCGCGTCACGCTGCCACCGCGATAACGGGTGATGTGGTTCCAGATCACTTCCACACCACTTTGGGGAATCGGGAACGGCACGGCCGTCTCGAAGTTCTCCAGGCCGTTACCGCCAGACACCAGCTTGGTGTTGACCGCATTCTTTTTGATGGAGGCGTACACCTCATCCGGCACCGTGGCGCCGCGATGGGTCGGGTAGACCGGCATCTTGAAGGTTTCTGGATAACGCTTGAACATCGCGTACTGGCCCGGTGCGAGCTTGTTCTTGTACTGCTCGACGTTCTGCGCGGTGATGATGAACAGCGGCTTTTCGCTGGCGTACGGGTCGGAGAGGAAACCCTTGCTGTCCACTGAACCGGCGTTCTTGGCCATGGGTTTCCAGGCCGAGATCGAACCATCGGCGTTACCGGCCATCTCGGCGCCCATTGGCGTCAGGCTCTTGCCCAGTTTGTCGGCCTCGGCGGCAGGCACTGCCGCCATGACGCTGGCGGCCAGCAGGGACAGCCCGAGAACACCGACCTGCAATAGACTTTTTGTTATTTTCATAGTGTGTCGTCCTGAAATACGGTGCTTAGAAGGTCACGCCGACGCTAAGCGCCAGGAAGTCGCGATCGTCCACGGTGCTGAAGTCGCCACCAAAGAAGTTGGTGTAGGCCAGGCTGGCGTTGTAGGTGTTCTGGTACTCGGCATCCAGCCCGAGGCTGACGGCTTTGCGGCCTTCCTCGAAGTTGCCGCCAGGGCCTGGCGAGTAGCCTTTGACGTCATGGGACCAAGCCACGTTGGGCTTGAGGTTCACCCCGGCGAAGACGTCCGGGTATTCCCAAATGGCGCGTGCGCGGTAGCCCCATGAGGTGGCGGTGGTGAAGCCGTCGTTGTTGCAGTTGCTGTTCACGTCGTTGATGGTCTGGCCGCCCCCCGCCGCAGTGGAGGTGTTGAGCGAGTTGCAGAAACCGTTAGGCAATTCGCCCGGCCCGAATACCGGATCACGGCCGTAGCGAGCGTCGGATTTGCTTTCCAGGCCACCAACATGGGTGACCCCGATTTCACCGACCAGGGTCAGGCGGCTGGCGCCCATGACTTGATCAAGAAAATGCGTGAAGGTGGTCTGGAATTGGGTGATCTCTTTACGGCGATAACCGTGCAGATCCTGGCCTGGTGTGCCCTGGAGCACCGATGCATTGCCAAACCCGGGAAGCGGCGTCACACCGGCGAAAAGAATGTCGGTGGTGCTCAGTTGCACCGGCGCATTCGGACGATAGCTGAGCTCGCCGCTCCAGGCCGTACCGGTAGGCAGGGTCGTGGAGAAGCTGAGGCCATACAGGCGGATATCTTCTGGGTACTCGACGAAGTAATTGGAATTACCCGCCACGATCAGAGGGCGCAGCGCCGCAATGGGCCCGGCGGTGTAGAACTGCTGGGCAGCACCCTGGGCGCTGAAGATCGGCGCACGGCTGTGGTAATTCATGAAGTAGGCACCGAACTCGGTGTCCAGTGGCTCGAACATGTACTTCAACGAGGCGCCCCATTGGCCGCTGTCGCGGGCATCGCGGTCCGGACCACGACGCACCAGCACGCCTTCTTCGTTGATGTTGACGCCTTGGCCCTCCAATATCGGGAGGACAACACCCGGAAGCGGAACGCTTGAGCGTTTGTTCAGCACCCGCAGGTTGTCGTTACAGCCATCGGCGATCACGTCCGGCTGGGAGAAGAACGTGCCGCAGTTATCGACGACGGTCTGGTCCCATTCCAACTGATAGAACGCCTCGGCCGACAGGTTGTCGGTCAGGCTCTGGGACACATAGAACATGTTGACCGGGATCAGGCCTTCCTTGATCTCGGCACCGGGACGACGGAACGCCGATACGTCGACCGGGTTGATGGAGTTGATGCCGCCCTGGATGAAGGTACTTTCACCCCAGCTGACTACCTGCTTGCCCAGGCGGACCGAGCCCGGCTGATCGGCAATGGCGTAGTTGTGGTAGACGAACGCATCGAGAATCTGCCCGCCGGAGGACTTGGCGCCTTCCTTGCGGTTGTTGTCGCTGATGTCCTTGTACAGGCGGTTCTCGTCCTTGAGTTCAAAGTCGTACCAGTACTTGCCGCGCACGAACACACCGGTATCGCCGTACTTCAGCTCCAGATCGTGGATGCCCTTGAAGATCTTCGAGAAGGTTTCCCCGCGCTTGAAGTTCAGGTGGCCGTCATCGGACGTCTGCGACAGGCCCTTGCCGCCGTTGTTGACACCGATCAGGTCCCGGTTGGCCTTGGCCGTGGACCAGCTCGCGCCCACCGACAGGGACGAGTCGAACTGGCCCTCGATTTCACCGATGTTGAAACTGACACCGAATGCTGGCCCGGCGAGCGAAGAGGCGAGACTGACCGCCAGAGGCAGTTTTGCCCGGCGCCAGAACGTGGTTGCTGAGGTCATCGACGCTACTCCATGTGCTTTATTGTTATGGCAGTGGACATTCCAGGAACACTTCGACGGCAGGGAACGGCAGCGTCCCGACATCCATCGAAGTCGCAACGCCCTTTCGTGCGTGCGCCCCGTTCTTGAAAATCCGTGAGCGGACTATAGCCAGCAGGTAGTACGGCTTGATCCCTCTAAAGTGTGATTTGCAGCCCTCAACCACTCTGGGACAGTCCTTTCGCCAGGCCGACTGGTGTCGGCACGGCAAGGATGGCTGAAATTTTCGGTTTGACAAGGCAAGCGCTTGCTTGGTGGGGGTGCCGTGCCCTTTCGGGCACGGAAAAGCGCCTTAAAGCGTAGAGAGGAAGGTGCTGTTGTTGCTCTGCCATTCGGTGATGTCGACGCGGATGCGCTTCTTGTCGAGCTTGCCGACGCTGGTCTTGGGAATTTCCGTAACAAGGGCGATCTGGCTCGGGATCGCCCACTTGCTCAAGTGCCCCAGCTCGACGAACGGCTTGAGGTGTTCCTTGAGTTCTCGAGCCCCGATTTGATGCCCTTCGCGAATCACCAGCAAGGCAAACGGCCGCTCGCCCCACTGTGGATCGGGGATGCCGACCACTGCTACTTCGCGTACCGCCACGTGACGACTGATGAGGTCTTCCAGGTCCAGGGACGAGATCCATTCGCCGCCAGTCTTGATCACATCCTTGATACGGTCGCGGATGTCGATAACGCCCATGCTATCGAGGGTGGCAACGTCGCCGGTGTGCAGCCAGCCGCCGGCCCAGAGTTCGGCGCCCTTCTGCGGTTCGTTGAAATAACCTTCGGTGAGCCATGGCGCGCGCAGCACCAGTTCGCCCTGGGTCTCACCGTCGGCGGGCAGGAACCGCCCCTCGGTGTCGACGATTGCCGCTTCCACCAATGGCCCCGGCACTCCGGCCTTGATCCGGTAAGTGGTGCGCTCGTCTTCGCTGCCGGCCATCAATTCTTCGTTGAGGTGGGCACAGGACACCAACGGACCGGTTTCCGACATGCCGTAGGCGGCGGTGAGCTGGATGCCCTTGGCCTTGGCTGTTTCATACAGGCTGCGGTTCAGTGCACTGCCGCCGATGACGATTTTCCAGCCACCGAAATCGGTGCCCTGGGCGCCCTTGGCATTGAGGAGCATTTGCAGGATGGTCGGCACGCAATGGGAGAAGGTCACCTTTTCCTCGCGCCACAGCTGGACCAGAAACTCCGGATCGTAGCGCCCGGGGTAGACCTGCTTGAGCCCGAGCATGGTCGCCACGTACGGCAAGCCCCAGGCGTGGACATGGAACATCGGTGTGATGGGCATGTACACGTCGTTGGTACCCAGCAGCCGCACGCTGTCGATGGACCCCATGATGGTCGCCACGCCCATGGTGTGCAGGACCAACTGACGATGGGTGAAATACACGCCCTTGGGATTGCCCGTGGTACCGGTGGTGTAGAACGTGGTGGCGACTGAGTTTTCGTCGAAATCCTCGAAGTCGTAGGTGGGGCTCGCGGCGGCCAGCAATTGCTCGTATTCGCCGACGAGGTTGGGCAGGTCGGCGGTTTTTTCTGGCAGGTCGGTCAGCAGCAGGGTTTTCTCCACCGTGGTCAGGTGCCCGGCAATCGCCTGGTAAAGACCGACAAACTCGCTGTTGACCAGCACGAAGCGGTCCTCGGCGTGGTTCATGGTGTAGAGGATCTGCTCCGGTGACAGGCGCACGTTGATGGTGTGGATCACCGCGCCGATCATCGGGATCGCGAACATGCATTCCAGGTAACGATGGCTGTCCCAGTCCATCACCGCCACGGTATCGCCAGCCTTGACCCCGGCCTCGGTCAACACATTGGCCAGGCGCGCCACCCGTTCGATCAACGTTGGATAGGTGTAGCGCAACTGGTCACGGTAGATGATCTCGCGGGTTTTCTCGTAACGTGTGCCGGACATCAGCAGGCGCTTGATCAGCAGCGGGTATTGATAAGCGCCTTCGGCTGGAGGAATAACGCGAGTCTGCAACATAAGTGTCCCTTTTCTGACTGCACGGTCTTGGCTGGAAGATAAGCACTCTAGAGCGCTTATACACGGATCAAATCAGCCAAAGGAATGATTTGATTCACCACGCAAATACTAGCCTTGAGCCATCCAGGCAGCAGATTCGGCAAACATGCCATCACCAGACTTGTCAGATCGAGATCCAACGGCGAGCATAGGTACCACTCTTGTTACAAGGCCTGTAGGGACGTGCCCTGACAGGTTTCCACAATGCCGCCGCCCTTGGCAGAGAATTAATGAGCGCCGAATTGACCTTTTCCCAGGCCACAGCACCCCAGGTTGCGCCGCTGGTGTCGATCGTGGCCCCTTGCTACAACGCCGAGAGATACCTGGAAGAAGCGATCCACAGCCTCTTCGCCCAGGACTACCCGAACGTTGAAGTAATCGTGGTCGACGATGGCTCCACCGACAACAGCCTCGCCCTGCTCCGACAGTTGCAGCAGACCTACGATTTCCAGCTCTATTGCCAGGAGAACCAGGGTGTCAGTGCAGCACTCAACCACGGGTTGACGTATGCCAAGGGCACTTACGTATCGACGCCGGACCTCGACGACGTGATGTTGCCCCATTCGATCCGGGTGCGAGCCCAATACCTGGACGAGCATCCGCAAGTCGGCTGTGTCGGCGCGCTGGTCATTTACATGGACAGTGAAGGCCGCACCATCAAGGAACAACAGCGCGATCACATCCGGGTCCATACCTTCGATGAGCTGTTGCGCGATGCTACGGTAATCGGCGCGCCCGCCGCGCTGTACCGCATGAGCGCACTGCAGGACGCCAACTTTTACGATCCGCTGCTGCGGGTCCAGGACTTCCAGATCACCCTGCGGATCGCTCACCGTGGTTATGAGATTCATGAATTGCCGATCCGCGTCACGCGGTATCGACGCCACCCCAACAACTTGTCGCGAAAGTACCGCTTGATGCTCGAGGCGGACCTGCAGGCCATCGAGCCCTATCAGGACCACCCGGCCTACGAGTCGGCGCGCACGGTGCTGGTGCATAAAGCGCTGAAATACGCCGTGGTCGAAGACCGGAAGGAAGCCTGGCAGTTATTGCGCAGCATTCCATGGCGCTACTTGAACAAAACCAGTTTCAAGCGTTTCAGGCGGCTGGTCTTGCGACGTCCGAAGGCGAGACCTCGGCCATGAAGTTCTTGCAAAAACTCAAGGAACGCAACGTACGCAAGCACCTCAAGCGCCTGGAAAAACTGGAGAGAGCACCGGAAAAAATCCGCCTGCGATATCCGAAATACCAGGTCGGCGTAGGCACTTATGGCGTGCCCGAGGTGATGGAGTTCGGCGACGACACGATCCTCAAGGTCGGGTCTTATACGTCGATTGCCCAAGGGGTGAAGATCCTTCTGGGCGGCGGACATCGCACCGACTGGGTCAGCACGTTCCCGTTCCCGCTGATGATCGATGAAGCCCGCGCCATTCCCGGCTGCAGCCCAACCAAGGGCGACGTGGTGATTGGCAGCGATTGCTGGATCTGCGCTGAAGCGATGATCCTGTCCGGCGTGACCATCGGCCATGGGGCCGTGATCGCGGCGGGGGCGGTGGTGACACAGGACGTCGAGCCTTACGCCATTGTGGGCGGCAACCCGTGCCGGTTCATCCGCTGGCGCTTCGAGGAACCGGTACGTCAGGCCCTGCTTCAGTCGGCCTGGTGGGAGTGGCCGATGGAAGAAATCAAGGCGGTGTCACCGCTGCTGTGCAGCGACAACATCGACGCCTTCCTGGATTACGTCCATCGACGTCCTTGATCCTTCGATGTTCCGTGAAAACGATCGATACGATCAGTGCATTTCGGTAAAGGCCAGCTTCACGCCAATGGCGACGAGCACCGCGCCCATGGTCCGGTCGAACCAGTGGCCCATCCGGGCGAAACCGGCGCGCACCCGCTGCTGGCTGAACAGCATCGCCACCAGGCAGAACCAGACCGCCGTCGCGACTGCCAGGTACACGCCGTAGCCGGCCTGGACCGCCAGGGGCGTATGCGGATTGATCACCACGGTGAACAGCGACAGGAAAAACAGCGTCGCCTTGGGGTTCAGGCCATTGGTGACGAAGCCCGAGGTGAACGCGCCGCGGGCGGTACGTTCACCCACTTCCTTGTGCAGGTTTTCGTCGGTCGGCTTGGCCGGCTGCGCCCGCAGCGCCTTGAAGCCGATGTACAGCAGGTACGCCGCGGCGGCCCATTTGAGCGCGTTGAACAGCACGATCGATTGCGACACGATCAGGCCTATACCCAGCAGCGAGTACCCCACGTGAAGGAAAATCGCCGTGCCAACGCCCAATGCCGTCCAGGTCCCGGCGCGGCGGCCATGGGTCACGCTTTCACGCACCACCACGGCAAAATCCGGCCCGGGGCTGGCAACGGCCAACAAGTGGATCAGGGCGACGGTGAGAAATTCGGCGAGGTACATGGGAGCTCCTTGAGGTTAGGCCTTGTTAAGTGACGACCGTGGCAAGGGGGCTTGCTCCCGCTCGATTGCGCAGCGATCGCCTGCCGTTGATTGGACCTGCCGCGCAGGCCAATGGGAGCAAGCTCCCTCGCCACGGATGTCGGCGCCACGGCCATGGTTCATCTGATAGGCTCGCCACATTACGCCTTCGGTTCTTCACATAAAAGGTACAGCTGATGACGAACAACGCCCGCGCAGTTTTCCTCGACCACCCTTCCCTGGACCTCGGCGACCTGGACCTGGGCCCGCTGCGCGATTGCTTCGAAGAACTGCAGCTGTTCGCCCGGACCACGCCGGAGCAAGTGACCGAGCGGCTCAAGGGCGCTACCGTCGCGATCACCAACAAAATCGTGATCGATGCCGCCGCCATGGCCGCCAACCCGGAGCTCAAGCTGATCCTGATCAGCGCCACCGGCACCAACAATGTCGATCTGGCGGCCGCCCGCAGCCACGGCATCACAGTGTGCAATTGCCAGGGCTACGGCACGCCATCGGTGGCCCAGCATACGATCATGCTCTTGCTGAACCTGGCGACGCGCCTGGCCGATTACCAAAAAGCGGTGGGTGAAGGTCGCTGGCAGCAAGCTACACAGTTCTGCCTGCTGGATTACCCGATTATCGAGCTGCAAGGCAAGACCCTGGGATTGCTGGGCCATGGTGAGCTGGGCAGCGCCGTCGCACGGCTGGCCGAAGCCTTTGGCATGCGCGTGCTGCTGGGGCAAATCCCGGGGCGCCCTGCCCGGCCCGATCGTTTGCCGCTGGAGCAACTGCTGGGGCAGGTCGATGCGCTGACGCTGCACTGCCCGCTCAACGAACACACCCGAGGGTTCATCGGCGCTCGGGAACTGGCGCTGCTCAAACCTGGCGTTTTGGTAGTCAACACCGCACGCGGAGGGCTGATCGACGAACAGGCATTGGCCGAGTCGTTGCGCAGTGGCCACCTGGGCGGCGCCGCCACCGACGTGCTCAGCGTGGAACCGCCGACCCAGGGCAACCCGCTGCTGGCCGGCGACATCCCTCGGCTGATCGTCACGCCACACAACGCTTGGGGCAGCCGTGAGGCGCGGCAGCGAATCGTCGGCCAGATGTCCGAAAATGCCCGGGGCTTTTTCAGCGGAACACCACAGCGGGTCGTCAGTTGATAAACTGCCGCACTTTTTTTCAAGGAGCAGACCATGGATCCGCGCAGTGAAGTACTGCTTCGTCAGGCCGATTTATTCCAGGGCTCGGTGTTGCTGGCCGGCCTGCCCGCCGATGATCTGCTTGGCCGCTTGCCCGATGCCCATGGCTGGTGCTGGCACGCCGGCGATCAGGCCGCGCTGGAGGCCCGCTTTCCCGAACGCAGCCACTTTGGCGTGAACGTACCCGAGCGGGGGTTCGACACCGCCGTGGTGTTCCTGCCCAAGGCCAAGGACCTCACCGACTACATCCTCAATGCCGTGGCGGCGCGCCTGGGCGGGCGCGAGGTGTATCTGGTGGGGGAAAAACGCAGCGGTATCGAGGGCGCGTCGAAACAGCTCAACCCGTTCGGCAAACCGCGCAAGCTCGACAGCGCGCGGCATTGTCAGCTCTGGCAAGTCACCGTCGCCAATGCCCCCGAGGCCAAGCCCCTGGAAAGCCTGGCCCAGACCTACGAGCTGCCCCTGGCCGAAGGCGCGCTGAAAGTCATCAGCCTGCCAGGTGTGTTCAGCCATGGGCGCCTGGATCGTGGCAGCGCGCTGTTGCTCGACCATTTGGACAAGCTGCCCAGCGGCCATTTGCTCGATTTCGGTTGCGGTGCCGGTGTGCTGGGGGCGGCGGTCAAGCGTCGCTATCCGCACAACACCGTCACGCTGCTGGACGTGGACGCGTTTGCCGCCGCCAGCAGTCGCCTGACCCTGGCTGCCAACGGGCTGGAAGCCGAGGTGCTGACCGGTGACGGAATCGATGCTGCACCGATGGGCTTGAGTGCGATTTTGAGCAATCCGCCTTTCCATGTCGGCGTGCATACCGACTACCACGCCACGGAAAATCTGCTGCGAAAAGCAGCGAAACATCTGAAAAACGGTGGCGAACTGCGGCTGGTCGCAAACAGTTTCCTCAAGTACCAGCCGCTGATCGAAGAGCACCTGGGCGTGTGCGCCATCAAGGCCGAAGGCCAGGGTTTCCGCATCTACCGGGCCAAGCGTGGCTGAAACCTTTTTTAAGAAACAGCACTTGCCCAATCGGATTTGCCTAGGCAGAATCCGCTCCGTCCTAGGGGAGTAGTCTCCCGCGAGCGCCAGGCTCGCCCGGCATACGTCAACATACTTGGTCAGCAGACCATGGCGTATGCGGCCCAAGCGTCCACGCAGATGGTCGCTGGGTTTGACAAGACCTATGACACGCACACCTTACCCGGGGCGGGAAGGCTGTACGTGTCATAGCCGTGTCGACCCGCCCCTTTAGGAATCACCTGATGCTGGACTCTCTCCTCGTACCTACCGCTATCGTTGCGCTGGCCGAAATCGGCGACAAGACGCAATTACTCGCGCTCATTCTTGCGGCTCGCTTCCGCAAGCCCTGGCCGATCATCGCCGGCATCGTTGCCGCGACACTGGCCAACCATGCGGCAGCCGGGGCAGTCGGAGCCTGGGTCGGCAGTATTTTCTCGGATGCGGTCCTGCACTGGATCCTGGCAGCGAGCTTCGCGGCCACGGCGCTGTGGACCCTGGTCCCGGACAAGCTGGACGACGAAGAAGCCAACACCGCCCGCAAGTTCGGGCCATTCCTGACCACCCTGATTGCCTTTTTCCTGGCGGAAATCGGCGACAAGACGCAGATCGCCACGGTGATGCTCGCGGCGCAATACCCTGAGCTGTGGCTGGTGATCATCGGCACCACCGTGGGCATGCTGATTGCCAACGTGCCGGTGGTGTTGGCGGGCAACTTCGCCGCCGAGAAACTACCCCTGACCTTGATCCGCCGCCTGGCCGCCTCGGCGTTTTTCGTCTTGGCGATTGTTGCGGTGTACAAGGCGATGCAGAGCAGTGGGTGGGTTTGATCAGATTGATGCAGGCTCTTGTGGCGCGGGAGCTTGCTCCCGCTGGTTGCGAAGCAGCCCTAAGCTTTTGCGGCCGCTGCGCGACCGAGCGGGAGCAAGCTCCCTCGCCACAGAGAAACAGCCTTGACGCTTACTTTTTGGCCTGCTGATAAAGCGGCATCACCTTCGGAATCGCCGCCTGTAACGAGGCGATCCGGCTGCTGGACGAAGGGTGGGTGCTCATGAATTCCGGCGGCGCCCCTTCGGAGGCCTTGGCCATCTTGTTCCACAAGGTGATCGCGGCGTTCGGGTCGTAGCCGGCGCGGGCAGCCAGTTCGAGGCCGATCAGGTCGGCTTCGTTCTCGTTTTCGCGGCTGTTGGGCAGGGTCATGCCGTAGTTGGCGACGGTGTCGGCCAACGCCAGGCTGTCCTGGCCCAGCCCGAACAAGGCGCCGGCGCCCTGCTTGGCCATCTCGATACCATAAGCCTTGGACATTGCTTCACGCCCATGCTCGCGCAGGGCGTGGGCGATTTCATGGCCCAGGATCGCGGCGATTTCGGCATCGGTGAGCTTGAGCTTGTCCATCAGCCCGGTATAGAAAATGATCTTGCCGCCAGGACCACAGTTGGCGTTGAGCTCGTCACTCTTGATCAGGTTCACTTCCCACTGCCACTGCGCCGAATCCGGACGGAATATCGGGGCCTGGGCAATCAGCCGGTCGGAAATGGTCTGGATGCGCTTGGCGTCGCTGCTGGTCTTGTCCAACACGCCCTGGCTGCCCGCCTCGCCCACGGTCTTCTGATAAGACTGGGCATACATCTGGTTGACCTCGGCAGTCGACAGCATGCTGAACATGTACTGCTTACGCTCCACGCCCACGGCTCCGCCGCTGGTGGTGTTGACCGACTGGCAACCGGTAAGCAATAACGCCGCGCTCAGAGCGCTCACCATCAATGTCTTGTTCATGTAGAAGCTCCCTGGAAACGTGGGCGTATCCTAGGCGTTGATTTGTATCGGCGCCAGATACAACAACGAGGGGCCAAGCGTTTTTTTCAGACCAGGCCCACCCAGTCCATTTGCGACACCCACGAAGCCAAAACAGTCAGCCGACGAACAGTGCCTCATGCCGGGGTGTGAAAACGCCGATACACGCTCAAGACGTCATCTTCGCGTCCGGAGCCTTTATGAAATTCAAATCGATCCAGTCTTCCGTAGCCGCCCTGGCCGGTGCCATCGTGCTCAGCGTGGTCGGCGCCCTTGTGCTGTATGCGCTGTTCGCCGGGGCCCGCACCCAGGACATGGTGCAACAGCGGACCACGGCGCAGTTCGAGCAACTCATCGAACAGCGTCTCAGTGCCTTGGCCCGCACCCAGGCCAGCCTGATCCAACGGGAACTGGAAGCCCCGTTGCTGCTCGCCCGTGGCCTGGCTACCAGCAATGCCATGATGGGCATGAACGGCGCGGATGGCAGCCCACAATTGAAGATCCCCCGGGAACAGCTGATCAGCCTGCTGCGCGAGAACGTGGTGCGCAATCCGAAAATCCTCGGTGCCTACATCGCCTGGGAACCCAACGCCATCGATCACGACGACGCCAATTATGTGAACAGCCAGGTGTTGGGCATGGAGACCAACGGGCGTTTCCTGCCATGGTGGTTCCGCAATCAGGACGGTACGCTGGGCCTGGAAAAACTCGCCGACGTGACCGACCAGAAACTGCTCTCCACCGGCATCCGCGCCAGCGAGTACTACCTGTGCTCCCAAGACAGCAAGAAAGCCTGCGTGATCGACCCGGCGCCCTACCGCGTCGGCGACACCATGACCATGCTCGCCTCGTTCATCGAACCCATCCTGATCGACGGCAAGTTCCAAGGCATTGTCGGGGCCGACCTGTCGGTGAACTTCATCCAGGACATGCTCGTTGCCGCGGACGGCAAGCTGTACAACGGCGCCGGCGAGATGGCGTTGCTTTCCAGCAACAATCGACTCGTAGCCTTTACCAAGGACCCGAGCAAACTCGGCGAGAAAGCCAGTGACCTGCTTGATGCCAGTGAACTGGATAACCTGGCCAAGCTTGCCGTCGGCGACATTCGCTACGACATCGACGAGGAGCATGGCCACATCGAGGTGTACATGCCGTTCGGCATCGGCGAAACCAACGCCCGCTGGACCTTGATGCTGCAGTTGCCGCTGAACGCGGTCATGGCCGATTTGCAGACCTTGCAAAAAGACCTGGATGAGCAGCGCGAGACCGACATTTTCGGCATGGCCATGGTCGGCCTGGCGATAGCCGGTATCGGTCTGCTGGTGATCTGGCTGGTGGGCCACGGCATTGCCCGGCCACTCAAGCAAATGGTGGCGATGCTCGACGATATCGCCCAGGGCGAAGGCGATCTGACCCGTCGCCTGGTTAGCGACCGCGCCGATGAACTGGGCGCGATTGCCCGGGGCTTCAATACCTTCCTGAGCAAGTTGCAGGGGATGATTACCCAGGTCGTGACCTCGGTGCAGAGCGTCAGCGATTCGTCGGAGCACACCGCCGACATCGCGATCCGCACCAACCAGGGCGTGCATAAACAAATGTCGGAAATCGATCAGGTCGCCACCGCCGTGCACGAAATGACGGCCACCGCCCAGGACGTGGCGCGCAACGCGACCCAGGCCGCCCAAGCCGCCAGCCATGCAGACCAGGCTGCCAGCCAGGGCATGCAGATTGTGCGAGACACTTCCACGTCCATTGGTGCCCTGGCCGTGGAAATCGGCAAGGCCGTGGGCGTGGTACAGACCCTGGCCAAGGACAGCGAGAACATCAACGCGATTCTCACCGCCATTCGCGGAATCGCCGAACAGACCAATTTGCTGGCCCTCAACGCGGCCATCGAAGCGGCCCGGGCCGGCGAGCAAGGCCGTGGTTTCGCGGTGGTCGCCGATGAAGTGCGCAACCTGGCGCAGAAGACGCAACAGGCCACGGAAGAAATCCAGTCGATGATCCAGCAATTGCAACAGGGCACCCGGGATGTGGTGCGGGTCATGGAAGACAGCCAACATCGCACAGATGAAAGCGTGCAGCACGCGGCGAAAGCGGCCCAGGCCCTGGAAACCATCACCCAGGCGGTGTCGGTGATCAACGACATGAACACCCAGATCGCCAGCGCCGCCGAGGAGCAAAGCGCCGTGGCCGATGACATCAACCGTAACGTGATCAACATCGGGCAAGTGGCAAACGAAGTGGCCAGCGGAGCCGATGAATCCAGCGCAGCCAGCGCCGGCCTGACAAAACTGGCAGAGCAGCAGCGGCGGTTGATCAATCAGTTCAGGGTCTGATCCAAAGGCCTCATCGCGAGCAAGCTCCCTCCCATAAGGGACTTATGGTGGACACAATATCTGTGAAACGCCCGCAGCCCCTGTGGGAGCGGGCTTGCTCGGGAAGGGGCCGGCACTGGCGCCACAACACTCAAGCAGGGGTCAGGCACTCCGGCCCATTGAGTTTCGGATCGTTGACCATGTTGGCCAGCACCCGCTCACGCAATTGCGCCGGCTCGCTGGCCAGCAATCCTTGCAGTGCATGCAGCGGCGTCTCGGGGTCGAGCCACAGGCGCTGGCCCTCTTCGTCAAGGATCAACGGCCGGCGCTGACCCGCCGCCGGCTGGGTGATGACCGCCGTGCTCAGCCACACCTGCTCCTGGACCGGATACGCCTCCCAGATAGCGGCGAAGAACACTGACGAGCCCTCCCCCGGCGTCAGCCAATACGGCCGCTTGCGGGTGCCGCCGCGCCATTCGTAGAAGCCGTTGGCCGGCAGCAGGCAGCGACGCAGCCGCAGGGCTTCACGGAACATCGGCTGTTCGGCCACGGTTTCGGCCCGGGCATGGGCCGGGGTGCGGGACAGGTCGGTCAGCCACGGTGGCGTCAGCCCCCAGCGCGCGCGCGCCAGTTCACGCTGTCCCTCGGCACCGGCTCGCAACATCAGCACCGAATCGTTGGGCGAAATATTCCATTGGGCCTTCTGGTCGGCGGGAAAGCCGGGCAAGGCCGCGAAGGTCGGATTCCAGCGAAACAGGGCGTAACGTCCACACATGCGCAACACAACTCTTGATCAAACGGCCGCCAGCCTAGCAGACCAGCGTCCCGGGGTAACTGTCCGGCTCATCGCCAGGCAACGGCATCGCCGCATTGTACGCAGCGATCAACTCACGGGCGTATTGCGCCTGGTCGTCCTCCACTGCCAGTCCCAGCAAGCCCTGCATGGGCAACTCCCCTGCGCCACCCAGCAGATCCCGGCCCATCAAGTGCGCCGTGATGCCTTCGCTGGCGAGCATGCCTTGCAACAACTCGCCTTCCATCAGGTTTTCCAGCTCGTAGATTCGCTGCATGGGCGCCCCGTCATTCGTTTTCGCTGAAGACCTCAAGATGCCATTCCTCATCATGGACCTGCAGGACAAAGGTGATTGGCTTGCAACACACCTGACAATCCTCGATATAAGTCTGGTCGCCGCCGGACAGATCGACGCAAGTCTCCACTTCCTCACCACAATACGGACAATCATAAAGAGCAGTTTCCAGCATCGCGGTCTCCCAGGTGACTTGTGCGTATAATCGCCGGTCTATTTGCAGGGCTATTTTTGTCTGGCTTACTTTTCAGGCCGTGCCCCGTCGTTTTTTCGATCGAACCTTTACTTACCCTAGCCGTTTCCAACAAGAGAGCATGATGGGCGAATTCGATGCCATCCGACCTTACGACGACAGCGAAGTACCAGCGGTGCTGGCACGGCTGCTCGGCGACAAGGCGTTTCTAGATATCCTCACCCACTTCCGCTTCCCACGCCTGGCCGGCGCCTTCGGCTGGATGCTCAAACCCCTTATAGCGCAAAGATTGCGCCGTGAGTTTGCCGGTGTGACGTCGGTCGCCACCTTGCAGGACAAAGTGGAGTTCTACGTCGACCACACCATCGAGCGGGCCACCGATGGCGTCACCTACACCGGGGTTGAGCAATTCAAGTCAGGCAGTGCGTACCTGTTCATCGCCAACCACCGCGACATCGTGATGGACCCTGCCTTCGTCAATTACGCCGTGTACCACGCCGGCCTGCCGACGCCGCGCATCGCCATTGGCGACAACCTGCTGCAAAAGCCTTTTGTCAGCGACCTGATGCGCCTGAACAAAAGCTTCATCGTGCACCGCTCCATCACCGGACGGCGGGAGAAAATGGCGGCCTACCAGTTGCTGTCGGCGTACATCAATCATTCGATCCGCAACGATTGCGCCTCGATCTGGATCGCCCAGGCAGAAGGTCGGGCCAAGGACGGTGATGACCGTACCGAATCGGCGATCCTCAAAATGTTCCACATGAGTCGCAAGGATGAGCCGTTCGGTGAGGTGATCCAGTCACTGAACCTCACGCCGGTGTCGATCAGCTACGAATACGACCCGTGCGACCAGGCCAAGGCTCGCGAGCTGTACATCCGCGCCACCACCGGCACCTACACCAAGGCACCGGGCGAGGACGACGTGAGCATTGCCACGGGTATCACCGGTTATAAGGGTCGGGTCCATGTGAATTTCGCCGCGCCGATCACCGAGCTGTTCGAAGACACCAAGCAACTGGCCCTGGAAATGGACCGGCAGATCCTTGGCGGCTATCGGCTATTCCCGGTGCATTACCTGGCTTATGCCCAGTGGGCCGACGCCGACCCGCAATTGCAGGTTCCCACGGCAGGCGAAGTATTTGGCGCCGACGAACTGGCCAAGGCCGAGCAGGAATGGCAGCGCCGGCTGGACGCTTGCCCACCGGAACACCGGCCGTTCCTGGTGCTGCAATATGCGACACCGGTGCGCAATCAGTATCGGGTCAAGGCCGGGCTGGCACTGTAAGGCCTTTTCTAGAGGGGCTGCTTCGCAGCCCAGCGGGAGCAAGCTCCCTCGCCACGGGCTAGCTCAGCGGATCTGCGTGCTGATCCACGACACCAGCAACGCCAGCGCCAGGCAGCCGAAACCGAACCGGTAGAAAAACCGGTTCATCCGCTGGGTCGCCAGGTCCAGCAACGCTTCGAATCGTTCATTGCTTGCGCTGTTACGCGCTTCGAGGCAGGCCCGCGCCCGTTGTTCACGACGATGCGTCGCGTGCAACACCCAACCGCCAGGGCAGGCAAACAGCAACGCGAGCAGGTTGATCAGTTTGGCGGGGTGGGCAGCGAACAATGAAAACAGATGCAGCGACATCATGAACCTCAAGCGATAAACGGACACAACGCGCCCGGGACCTACGAACAGGGCGCGGATTCTACCGAAAGCCCGCCGCCCTGCCCTGCTTTTTCCGACCGGTAACGATCAGCTGGGGTAATGCCTGGTGACTTCGTGGCGAGGGAGCTTGCTCCCGCTGGGATGCGCAGCAGCCCCAAAAAACGACTTGCGCGATTAACCTGACACACCGAGACGCTAGCCGGGGCTGCTGCGCTGCCCAGCGGGAGCAAGCTCCCTCGCCACAGGGTCCGCAATCAAGCCTTGGGTTAATTTCGCCCGTCACGGTTTCGTCATCTGAATAGGCCACTCTGTCGCCCTTTCAAACCCGCACGGAACCCGACATGTTGCACGCCGAGAATCAGGATCGCCTCTACCTCATCAGCCCGAGCGACGAACAACAGAACCTCGTCGACAGCTTGTCCTTCAACGTCCAGGACCGGCACTGGCTGGTGTATTGCGCCCTCGGTGGCCATCAACATGCCGACCTGCCGGAAACCGACCTGCTGACCGGGATCAGTGTGCTGGAGTTCTACTCCCAGGCAGCCTAAGCATCCCCAAGAAACGACTGTGGGAGCGAGCTTGCTCGCGATGGCGGCGAATCAGTCGACATAAAAGTCACTGACATTGCGCTATCGCATGCAAGCTCGCTCCCACAGGTGGCAAGGGGCTCAGTGCTTACTCAGCCAGCACCTGACCAATGGTCGGGTCCTTGAACAGCCGGGTCAGGGCATCGCTCAACACATCGCTGACCAGCTTGGTATTGGTGTCCTGGTTGGGCGCCATACCGAAGCGCTGATCCAACGAAGCACCGTAACGACCACTGTAGCGGCGGCTGGCGTTCTGCACATCGGAGCGGAATGTCGCGCCAATGGTCGCCTCAGTCACGTACATGCCTTCCTTGGGCGACTGATACTTGAGCTCAGCCAGGGTCACGGTCAATTGCGGAGCGTTCAAGGCATTGGCTGTCGGGGTGAAGCCCAGCAGACGCACCGCTGCTTCGGCCTGGGCCTGCAACTTGGGCAGGATCTGCGCGCCCTGCACGGTGATCACGCTGGTTTCCGGATACAGGCCGCCACGGGTACCGAGCGTCGGCGACGGACGACCGTCCACCACCCGCACCACCACCGGCTGGCCACGGCCCACAGGCGCCAGTTGGGCGTTGAGCTTGGGCTCCGGGTTAAGTTGTTGCGGGCTGTGGGCGCAGCCGACGAGGGTCAGACTGGTCACAGCGATCAAACCGAACAACAGGCGTTGCAACATGCTCTTCTCTCCAGAATCGGGCACAAACAGGCCGGCAGTATAGCGGTGCGCCATCGCGTGGAACTAGCGCCTTGCGATGAATACTGAAATGTCTGACATGGGCCGTGGTTACCGGTTCCTGTCACTCCATTGTCACGGTCCTTACACCGGCATGTCATGGCCCTTTGTCAGGCTTACCACAAGCTCCCTGACCCGGTATCCGCTCATGCGCTTCCTTATTTCCCTGTTCACCCCGCGCCCGCATCACCGCAGCTTCGCCCTGCTCGACCGCAATGGCCGCTGCCAGGCCTTCAAGCAATGCAACCTGCAGCCCATGGGCGAAGGCTGGGTGGAAATCGAAGAGATCCGCCTCAACTGGCTGCACCAGCCGTTGCCTGCCAGCGCCCGCGTGCAGCCACTTCGCGCTCGCGCACGCAGCCGACAGTTGTTGACCATCTGACCGGACGCCTAATAAAAGTCATTAAACACGACCATTTCCCTGCGTTTCTTCGATACAATCTCCCCCCGATTATAAGGACGTCTCCTGATCGGGCCTCGCAACACCGCTGATGCGCTGGTATTGGCACTTCGCACCGCCCACAGAGAGCCGCCCACACAGATCGAGTGAAGCTGGCGCGCTTGCTGTTCTCTCAGGCAAATCACCACTTTTCGCGAATCTGCAGAGCTGTCATTACGCTCGGTCACTGAGCTGTCTGCCCGTTTTGCCTGTCATGTACTACATGGGGGCAACCAAACCGGGCGCAGTGCCAGGCTGGGACAGCCCTTTTTTGAGGTTCACGTCTTCAAAAGAGCGTGAAAAAACGGGTTTTCACAACTTCACGAGAGTGTGGCGAGCAAATGAAGAGTTTTGCGTCTGAACAAGCACCATTAGCGTCTGGAACAGCCCAACGACACAGGACCGGATATCGTTCAAGAACCGGCGCCTGAAGCCTGTCCGCTACGGATTTGGTTGCACGAACGGATGTCTCGGCCATAAGTCGAATTGCCGGCCCGGCGCTTAAATGAGTTCATAGGACTCTTGAGGCCAGGCTGCATGCATCCGCAGTAGTTGCGAAAAATTGCGAAGATTCGGACATGGCGATCCTGGCCATGGGTACCTGGGGCGCAACCGACCTGCCCCGTCACTCCTGGCCGCTATGCCGACAATTTGGTGCTGCAGATTTTGGAGACGCGTTAAATGGCGCATAACGAAGCAGTCGACGTAGTTCTGGTAGGGGCCGGCATCATGAGTGCCACCCTGGCCGTACTGCTCAAGGAGCTCGACCCCGCGATCTCGCTGGAAGTCGTCGAGCTGATGGATTCCGGTGCCGCGGAAAGTTCCAACCCATGGAACAACGCCGGCACCGGTCACGCCGGGCTGTGTGAGCTGAACTACACACCCCAGGCAGCCGATGGCAGTGTCGACATCAAGAAGGCCGTGCACATCAACACCCAGTTCGAGGTGTCGAAGCAGTTCTGGACCTACCTGACCAAAAAGGGCACGTTCGGCTCATCCAAGTCCTTCATCGCGCCGGTACCGCACCTGAGCTTCGTCCAGGGTGAGAAAGGCGTGTCGTTCCTGAAGAAGCGTTTCGAGCTGATGCGCCAGCATCATGCCTTCGCCGACATGGAATACACCGAAGACAAGGCCCAGATGGCCGAGTGGATGCCGCTCATGATGCCCGGCCGGCCGACTGATGAAGTCATCGCCGCCACCCGCGTCCTGAACGGTACCGACGTCAACTTCGGCGCCCTGACCAATCAGTTGCTCAGGCACCTGGGCAGCGCGCCGGACACCCAGATCAAATACTGCAAGCGCGTCACCGGCCTCAAGCGCAACGGCAGCGGCTGGACCGTCAGCATCAAGGACGTCAATTCCGGCAGCACCCGTGAAGTCGACGCCAAGTTCGTATTCCTCGGCGCCGGTGGCGCGGCATTGCCGCTGCTGCAAGCGTCGGGCATCGAGGAAAGCAAGGGCTTTGGTGGCTTCCCGGTCAGCGGCCAATGGCTGCGTTGCGACAACCCGGAAGTGGTCAAGCACCACCAGGCCAAGGTCTACAGCCAGGCCGCGGTGGGCTCGCCGCCCATGTCGGTGCCGCATTTGGACACCCGCGTGGTCGATGGCAAGAAATCCCTGCTGTTCGGGCCATACGCCGGTTTCACCACCAAGTTCCTCAAGCACGGTTCGATCATGGACCTGCCATTGTCGGTGCGTGCCGGCAACATCGGCCCGATGCTGGCCGTGGCCCGGGACAACATGGACCTGACCAAGTACTTGATCAGCGAAGTGATGCAATCCATGGAGCAGCGCCTGGAATCCCTGCGTCGCTTCTATCCCGAAGCGAAAGCCGAGGACTGGCGCCTGGAAGTGGCCGGGCAGCGGGTCCAGATCATCAAGAAAGATCCAAAGAAAGGCGGCATCCTGCAGTTCGGTACCGAGCTGGTGGCGGCCAAGGACGGCACCCTCGCCGCCCTGCTTGGCGCCTCGCCGGGCGCCTCGGTGACCGTCTCGATCATGCTGGACCTGATCGAGCGCTGCTTCCCGGACAAGGCCAAGGGTGAATGGGCCACCAAGCTGGCGGAGATCTTCCCGGCCCGGGAGAAAGTGCTGGAAACTGACGCGGCGCTGTATCGCAAGATCAATGCGCAGAACAACATCGCGCTGGAACTGGTTGAAGACAACAAGGCTCAAAGTTACGCCTGACACTGCGTACTTATAAAAAGCCTCCCGTGCAAACGAGAGGCTTTTTATTCTCCACGTGATTAGTTCATACTGAACTTGATGCGCGTTCCACCATGACGAACGTAATCGTCGTTATCTTCAACTTCAAATAACTCTGCGATACAGGCGCCTGCTGGTTTCGCTTCAACCCAGCGACGATAGGGCATTATCTGCTCATCACTCACCGACGCTTTAGCGATATGCCCGAAACTGAAATGACAAGTGCGGGCTCCTTGGGTGTAGGTAAATGACACCCGCTCGGCGCGCGACTGGGGCAGGTAATAGGTTAGTTCCTGGCTCTCACCGGGGCTTACCGAAAAGCTGTGGCCTGCATTTTCCGGGGCCAGAGACCACGTGAAATCGCTGTCCGGAACAATGACCGCTGAGGTTGCGTTGAATATCTCCACATTGACGATCTCATCGAACGCATTGGAAACCGCACTTGCAAGACAGCCAATCAAAGCCAATAAAACCCCGGCGATACATCTACTTTTATCTTCCATAATAAATAAAGCTCCATTTAAACGATTGAAATGAAACCACTTGGCCTCAACGCAAAAGTAATGGAAACCTGGATAAAACGAAACAGCCCGAATGGTGACATAACCTTTCGGGCCGAGTTGAATAAATCATTGGGATACTGCTAGAACATTCACACACCCCGAAGAGCGTGGACATTCACTCCATGCGCTCAGCCGCGCGCGTTATTGATCAACTCAATGTATTCCTCGGCGTTACGCTGGTCCTGGATCAGCGCAACGAAATCATTGCCGTGCTCGTCCTTGCCATTGAGGTCGTAACCGGCCTCGATGAAGAACACCAGGAACCGCTCGAAATCGTCGAGCCGCAGGCCACGATAGCCCTTGATCAGTTTGTGCAACGACGGCGACGTGGCATCGACCGGCTCGAAATTGAGGAACAGCTTGATCTGTTCATCGCCAATCTCATCACCAATCACTTGTTTCTTGTCTTTACGCATTGCCGGCTCCAGCTCGCACAGTTCACGGGGCGGGCAGTTTACCCCCGCCAGGCCCCAGGGCTCAACGCGGGCGTTCGGCGCCGGTGTGCAGGTCGGCCCAGATATGGCCATTGGCGTAGACGAGGAATTGCACGTAGACCGTATCATTGCGCAACAGATCGATGACCACCCGATACTGGGCCTGTGGATAAGACAGGGTCAGGGTCTTGCTCGCCTCGTCGAAGACCGGTTTCTTCAGGCTTTTGCTTTCGCCGTCGAAGTTGAGGATCACCTGGCTGATGGAGGCGCCCTTGTTCAGCGGCTTGCCCTTGAGGCGCACCAGCAACGGCGAAGTGACCGGTATCGGCTGCTGGTTGGACTGGCGCTGGTTGCCCAGCACCACCGAATACTCGGTCACTTGCAGCAACTGCTGCTGTTCAGGCTGTTCCTGGCGCACCACCAGGTCATCGGGCGGCAGGAACTGGCTGTGCATCGGCGCGGCCATGGTCGCCAGGGGCAGGCTGGATATCAGCAGCAAAGCGGCACAACGGCGGATCGATACACTCATGACAGGCTCCGGGGTCTTGGCCTGGCACTCTAGCATGAGCACGGACGATACAAATAAGCGATCCAGGTCAATACATCCACGCAGCGGGCGCGGCATACTCAGGGAGCCATCAGCCCCGCTGCAAGTCGCTGACACCTTGTGGCGAGGGAGCTTGCTCCCGCTGGGTGGCGAAGCCGCCCCAAAATGGGTTGACTCAGTTCTTCAGACGGAGTGCGTCAGCCGGTTTTACGACGGCTACGCCGCCGAGCGGGAGCAAGCTCCCTCGCCACAGGGGATTGTGCCCGGCAGATCCGAATGCAGTGTCCCGTTCATTTCGTGGAGTGCCCATGTCTTTCTCCGCCCCTCCGTTGTTCGCCGCCTGGCGCCAAGCCTGGCGCGCCGGTTATACCCTCGAGCGCCTGCGTGGCGATCTCGTCGCCGGGCTGACCGTCGGTATCATCGCCATTCCCTTGGCCATGGCCCTGGCCATCGCCGTCGGCGTGCCGCCACAACATGGGCTCTACACCGTGCTGGTCGCAGCGCCGCTGATCGCCCTCACCGGCGGCTCGCGGTTCAACGTAAGTGGGCCGACGGCAGCGTTCGTGGTGATCCTGCTGCCCATCACCCAGCAGTACGGCCTCGGCGGCCTGCTGCTGTGCACAATGCTCGCCGGGCTGATTCTGATCGCCTTGGGATTGATGCGCGCCGGGCGACTGATCCAGTACATCCCCTACCCCGTTATCCTGGGTTTCACTGCGGGGATCGGCGTGGTCATCGCCACCTTGCAGTTGAAGGACCTGCTGGGCCTGACCACCGCAGGCCAGGCCCGGCACTACATCGAACAATTGGGCGAATTGATCGTCGCCCTGCCCGGTGCTCGCCTGGGCGATGGCATCATCGGTGTCACCTGCCTGGCGGTGCTGGTTGCCTGGCCGCGCTGGGTGCCGAGGGTCCCAGGACATTTGGTCGCCCTGCTGGTCGGTGCGCTCCTGGGACTGGCGATGGAACACGGCGGATGGCCGATCGCGACGCTGGGCGAACGCTTCAGCTACGTTGTCGACGGCATCGCCTACCCGGGCATTCCACCATTTTTGCCAAGCTTCGATTGGCCCTGGAACCTGCCGGACGGTCAGGGGCATCCCTTGACGCTGTCCTATGACCTGATTCGCCAGCTCCTGGCGCCTGCCTTCGCTATCGCGATGCTCGGCGCCATCGAGTCGCTGCTGTGCGCCGTGGTGGCGGACGGCATGACCGGCAGCAAGCACGACCCCAATGCCGAGCTGATCGGGCAAGGCCTGGGCAACCTGGTGGCGCCCTTGTTCGGCGGCATCACCGCCACGGCAGCCATTGCCCGCAGCGCCACCAATGTGCGCAGCGGCGCCTCTTCACCCCTGGCGGCGATCATCCACAGTCTCGTGGTGCTGGTGGCGATTGTGCTGTTGGCGCCGCTGTTCAGCTACTTGCCCATGGCCGCGCTGGCCGCATTGCTGGTGATGGTCGCCTGGAACATGAGCGAAGCCGGGCACGTGCTGCACACCCTGCGTATCGCCCCACGCAGTGACGTGCTGGTGCTGCTGACGTGCCTGAGCCTGACGGTGCTGTTTGACATGGTCATGGCCGTCGCCGTCGGCCTGCTGCTGGCCGCCGGGCTGTTCATCAAGCGCATGAGCGAACTGACCGACAGCGCCGAGCTGCCGCGCCACTTCCACCAAGCCCTGGCGGACATGCCCGAGCATGTACGCTGCTACGGCATTCGGGGGCCGCTGTTTTTCGGTGCGGCAGAAAAAGCCCTGGATGTGCTGCGCAAATTCGATCCGGGCATCCGGGTGGTGGTGGTGGAAATGAGTGCCGTGCCCATGCTGGACATGACTGCATTGGCCGCTTTTGAAAATATCCTGAAGGATTACCGCAAGCAGGGCATCGGGCTGATTCTGGTGGCGACGGCGCCGCGGGTGCGCCTGAAGCTGCGCCGTGCCGGCATTCATCGGGAGCAGCGCCAGTTGGCCTATGTTCAGACTTTGGAGCAGGCGCGGGTCAAGAGTGAGCAGTGGCTGGCGGGTGGCAGCGCCGCTCATTCAAGACTTGCTTGAACCGTGGCGAGGGAGCTTGCTCCCGTTTGGGTGCGTAGCACCCACCTGCACATAGGGCTGCTGCGCAGCCCAGCGGGAGCAAGCTCCCTCGCCACGGGGAACTGCGGAGTATCCTAAAACCGCTCAGTCGAACTGAGCGCGCATCCAGGCGTGGTATTCGGCCACGCCCGGCTCGCCTTCGCGGGGCGCCCAATGGGCCAGTTCACCGTCGCCCACGGGCCGGTAAGGGCCGGCCTTGCACTCGAACATCAGGCTGTCGGCTTCCAGTACCACCAGGCCGTGATAGACGCCAGCCGGCAGGTCGACGCCCAGGCAATCGCCACCGGCCTGCAGGATGCGTTTATCTGTCACCGCACCGGTTTCATCGAAGATCAGCACCCCAAGCCGTCCCTTGAGCACCAGCAAGGTTTCGGCCTTGTCGGCGCTCAAATGGCGATGCGGAGGGATGTAGGTGGACGGTTGCAAACCCACCGCCATGCGGTGGCAGGGTTCGTCCATCTGATGGAAATTATGATGTTGCCGCCCACGGGGACTGGCCGCGGCGTTCCCGGCCAACTCGTCAAACAGCGCTTGATCCAGGAAGCTTGGCCGGGTCATCGATTACATTCCTTTAACGGCGAAGATACCGTTGGCGTTGCGCCAGTAGCCTTTGTAATCCATGCCGTAGCCGAAGATGTAGCGGTCGATGCACGGCAGGCCGACGAAATCGGCTTTCAGGTCGGGACGGGCCTTGCGGTCGTGGTCCTTGTCGATCAGCACGGCGGTGTGCACGGCGCGGGCACCGGCGTGCTTACAGAAGTCGATGATGGCGCCCAGGGTATGACCTTCGTCGAGAATGTCGTCGATGATCAGCACGTCGCGGTCAATGAACGAGACTTCCGGCTTGGCTTTCCAGAACAGGTCACCGCCGCTGGTTTCGTTGCGATAACGGGTCGCGTGCAGATAGGACGCTTCCAGGGGGAAGTTCAGATAAGTCAGCAGCTTGCCGGAGAAAATCAGCCCGCCGTTCATCACGCAGAACACCACCGGGTTGGTATCGGCCAGTTGCTCGTTGATTTGCGTACCGACACGGGCGATGGCCGCTTCGACTTCAGCTTCGGTGTACAGGCAGTCAGCCTCTCGCATGACTTGACGGATATGCTCGAGATCAGCGGACATGTCGCTCTCCAGGGTCGCAGGTTCGGAAAAGCGGGCAAAGGTACGCATCCCGCCCGGCCAGATCAAGCGTTTGTGGACTAACGTTCTGTATTGTCTATAGGACAACACCCTCGGATAGATTAATCTAGGCCGGTTTTTTTGCCCGCCGCCGGAGCCTTCCCCATGCCCATCCTCGAGATCCGCCATCCGCTGATCAGACACAAACTCGGCCTGATGCGCCGCGCCGATATCAGCACGAAGAACTTTCGCGAGCTCGCCCAGGAAGTCGGAGCCCTGCTCACCTACGAAGCCACCAAGGATTTGCCGCTGGAGTCCTACGAGATCGACGGCTGGGCCGGTACGGTCCAGGTGGAGAAAATCGCCGGCAAGAAGATCACCGTAGTGCCGATCCTGCGCGCCGGCATCGGCATGCTCGAAGGCGTGCTGAGCCTGATCCCGGGCGCCAAGGTCAGCGCCGTGGGCGTGGCTCGCAACGAGCAGACCCTGCAAGCCCACACCTACCTGGAAAAACTGGTGCCGGAAATCGATGAGCGCCTGGCCATGATCATCGACCCGATGCTTGCCACCGGCAGCTCCATGGTCGCTACCATCGACCTGCTGAAAAAAGCCGGTTGCCGGGACATCCGCGCCATGGTGCTGGTGGCTGCCCCCGAAGGCATCAAGGCCGTGCAGGACGCGCATCCGGACGTGACCATCTACACCGCATCCATCGACCAGAAACTCAACGAGCACGGCTACATCATCCCGGGCCTGGGCGATGCCGGCGACAAAATCTTCGGCACCAAGCAGAAGGACGCTTGAGCATGCAGGATGAGTTCAACGATCCGCTCTGGCGCCAGGTGCTGTCCGGCGCACAGATGCTGTTCGTCGCCTTCGGCGCGCTGGTGTTGATGCCGCTGATCACCGGGCTGGACCCGAACGTAGCGCTGTTCACCGCCGGCCTGGGCACGATCCTGTTCCAGATCGTTACCGGGCGCCAGGTGCCGGTGTTCCTCGCTTCGAGCTTTGCCTTCATCACCCCGATCATCCTCGCCAAGGGCCAGTTCGGCCTGGCGGCGACCATGGGTGGCGTGATGGCGGCCGGTTTCGTCTATACGTTCCTGGGCCTGGCGGTGAAGATCAAGGGCACCGGGTTTATCGACCGGTTGCTGCCACCGGTGGTCATCGGTCCGGTAATCATTTCCATCGGCCTGGCCATGGCGCCGATTGCCGCGAACATGGCGATGGGCAAGGCTGGGGATGGTACCGAGCTGATTCATTACCAGACCGCGATGCTGATTTCGATGCCGGCGCTGCTCACCACCCTGATCGTCGCGGTGTTCGGCAAGGGCATTTTCCGCCTGGTGCCGATCATTTCCGGCGTGCTGGTGGGCTTTGCCATGGCGTTTTTCTTCGGCGTCGTCGACACCGCGAAAATCGCCGCCGCGCCATGGTTCGCCCTGCCGAACTTCACCGCACCGGAGTTCAACTGGCAGGCGATCCTGTTCATGGTGCCGGTTGCCCTGGCGCCGGCCATCGAGCACATCGGCGGAGTGATTGCCGTGGGCAGCGTGACCGGTCGCGACTACCTGAAAAAGCCCGGCCTGCACCGCACGCTGCTCGGCGATGGCATCGCCACCACCGCCGCCGGCCTGTTCGGCGGCCCGCCCAACACCACCTACGCCGAAGTGACCGGTGCAGTGATGCTGACCAAGAACTACAACCCGAAGATCATGACCTGGGCGGCGATCTTCGCCATCAGCCTGGCGTTCATTGGCAAGTTCGGCGCGCTGCTGCAAAGCATCCCGGTACCGGTGATGGGCGGGATCCTGTGCCTGTTGTTCGGTTCGATTGCCGCGGTGGGCATGAATACCCTGATCCGCCACAAGATCGACTTGGGCGAGGCGCGCAACCTGGTGATCGTTTCGGTGACGCTGGTGTTCGGCATCGGCGGTGTGCTGGTGGGCACCGGCACCGGTCCGGACGACTTCGGCCTCAAGGGTATCGCGCTGTGCGCGGTGGTAGCGATCGCGCTGAACCTGCTGCTGCCGGGCAATGACGGCTGGAAGCAGAAGAAGGCGGATGAGCCGCTGCTATGAATCAGTAAGGTCTATGTGGCGAGGGAGCTTGCTCCCGCTGGGTTGCGCAGCGACCCCAAGCTTTGCGAGCGCTTCGCGCTCGAGCGGGAGCAAGCTCCCTCGCCACAGGCCCGGTGTTATAACGCAACCGGCGCCCGTTCACACAGCGTGCTCAACACCTTGGCCCACTGCGGCTCGGCGTTGAGACACGGCACCAACACCAATTCCTCCCCGCCCGCCGCACGGAACTGCTCGCGCCCGCGATCGCCGATTTCCTCCAGGGTTTCGATGCAATCGGCGACGAACGCCGGGCACATGACCAGGACTTTCTTCACGCCGCTCCTGGCCAGTTCATCCAGGCGCGCTTCGGTGTAGGGTTCGATCCACTTGGCGCGACCCAGTCGAGACTGGAACGACACCGACCAACTACCCTCTGCCAACCCCATCTGCTCGGCAAACAGTTGCGCGGTGCGAATGCACTGGGCGCGGTAACAGGTCGCCATGACTTCCGGCGGCGCGTTCTTGCAACAGTCGGCGTCCTTGAAGCAGTGAAAGCCCGTTGGGTCGAGCTTGGTCAGGTGCCGTTCCGGCAAGCCATGGAAACTCAACAACAGGTGATCGTGATCCTGTATCAGGTAGGGCTTGGCACTGGCGACCAGCGCATCGATGTATTCCGGTTGGTCGTAGAACGGCTGGAGAATCGAAAACTGCACATTGAGTTTCTTCTCCCGCACGACCCGCTTGGCTTCCTCGATTACGGTGGTGACCGTGCTGTCGGCGAACTGCGGATACAGCGGCGCCAACGTGATTTTCTTGTGTCCCCGGCTCGCCAGGCGCACCAGCGCCGTTTCAATGGACGGCTCGCCATAACGCATTGCCAGTTCCACCGGGCCCTGGGTCCATTGCGCGGTCATCGCCTGTTGCAGCCGGCGACTGAGCACCACCAGCGGCGAGCCCTCCTCCCACCAGATCGAGGCGTAGGCATGGGCCGATTGTTCGGGGCGCTTGATCAGGATCAGCGACACCAGCAGCCGCCGCACCGGCCATGGCAGGTCGATGACATACGGATCCATCAGGAATTGATTGAGGTAACGGCGTACATCGGCCACCGAAGTGGAGGCAGGCGAACCCAGGTTCACTAGAAGCAACGCGTGATCGGTCATGCAACGTCCTATTTCAGAAGCGGCTGGACAGATCGTCCAGGGCCGCAGGCAAATCGGTGAACCGGAATGTAAAACCCGCCGCCTGCAATCGGGCCGGCGTGGCGCGTTGGCCGCCCAGCAGCAACAACGACATTTCCCCCAGCGCGACTTTCAACGCGAGCTCCGGCATCGGCACCACGGCCGGGCGATGCAACACGCGCCCCAGGGCCTTGGCAAAATCACGGTTGCGCACCGGGTTCGGCGCGCAGGCATTATAAGGACCGCTGGCATCGAAGCGGTGCAGAAGAAAATCAATCAAGGCGATTTGATCGTCAATGTGTACCCACGGCATCCATTGCCTGCCATTACCGATACGCCCGCCCAGCGCCAGTTTGAATGGCAATAGCAGCCGCGACAAAAAGCCGCCCTCGGCGGACAGGACCAGGCCGGTACGAACCAGCACCACGCGCAGGCCCAAGGCTTCGGCCCGCTGTGCGGTTTCTTCCCAGGCGATGCACAGCTGGCTGGCGAAGTCCTCGCTGACCGGGCCCGACGCTTCAGTCAACTCGCGCTCGCCACCGTCGCCGTACCAGCCCACCGCGGAGCCGGAAATCAACACCTGCGGTTTCTGCTCGCAACGCTCCAGCCACGCCAGCAAGACTTCCGTCAGGGTGACGCGACTGCTCCACAGCAACATCTTGCGTTTATGGCTCCAGGGCCGATCGGCAATCGGTGCGCCCGCGAGGTTGATCACTGCGTCCACCGGCTCGTTGATTTCGTCGAGCCTGGCCACGCCACGCACCGACGCGCCACAGATTTTCCCGACTTCTTCGGGTCGACGACTCCAGACCGTCAAGCGATGTCCCTGCTCCAACCAGAGGCGGCAGAGCTGACGTCCGATCAAACCAGTACCGCCGGTCAGCAATATGTGCATGAGATGTTCCTCGCATCGCGTTTTACCCGGCCCATTAGTCTATTTTTATAGATAGGGATTTTCCGTATCGGACAGGGTCTGTGTTTAACAATAGGACAACCTGTCCAAACGCAAACGGTGAAACTTATACCAAAAACCATAATTGTACAGGTTTAAACGACGGCGTAGTCTGTACAGAAAGGTAAACGAGGCCCTCATGACTGTACCCATCGCAATCATCGGCACCGGCATCGCCGGACTTTCAGCCGCCCAGGCCCTGACGGAGGCCGGGCATGTCGTTCAACTCTTCGATAAAAGCCACGGCAGCGGCGGACGCATGTCCAGCAAACGCAGCGACGCTGGGGCATTGGACATGGGCGCGCAATATTTTACCGCCCGCGACCGGCGCTTCGTCACGGAGGTCCAGCGCTGGCAAGCCAACGGCTGGGCCGCCGAATGGAACCCGCAGTTGTATAACTTCCAGGGCGGACAGCTGAGCCCTTCGCCTGACGAGCAGACCCGATGGGTCGGCACGCCGCGCATGAGCGCCATTACCCGTGCGTTGCTCGGCAAGTTGCAAGTGCAGTTTTCCTGCCGGATCACCGAGGTGTATCGCGGCCAGGAACACTGGCATCTGCAAGATGCCGAAGGCTTCACCCACGGCCCCTTCGGCCAAGTTGTGATCGCCACGCCCGCGCCCCAGGCCACCGCATTGCTGGCGGCTGTACCGAAGCTGGCCGGGGTGGCCGCCGGGGTAAAAATGGACCCGACCTGGGCGGTGGCCCTGGCGTTCGAACAACCGCTGGATACGCCCATGGAAGGCTGCTTCGTGCAAGACAGCCCCCTGGACTGGCTGGCCCGCAATCGCAGCAAACCGGGGCGCGACAGCACGCTCGACACCTGGGTGCTACACGCCACCAGCGAATGGAGCCGGCAACACATCGACCTGCCCAAGGAAGCGGTGATCGAGCACTTGCACGGCGCTTTCGCCGAACTGCTGCACAGCGCCATGCCCGCACCGAGCTTCAGCGTGGCCCATCGCTGGCTGTATGCCCGCCCCGCAGGCAGCCATGAATGGGGCGCGTTGGCCGACGCCGACCTGGGCCTGTACGTGTGCGGTGACTGGTGCCTGTCCGGCCGGGTCGAAGGCGCATGGCTCAGCGGCCAGGATGCCGCCCGTCGTTTGCACGCCAGCTTGCAATAATCGCGTCATCTGCCTGTCATGCTGCTGTCGAAACAGACAGCAGCCCATCTGCAAAACACCCATCAAGGCGGCCTCGCGAGCAAAACCGGTTGACTTGTGCGGGTTCGGACCTATGATGAAAATTATACAAAATTACTTAACTGTATAAGATTTTGCTATCAGAGGTCGCCTATGCCCAGCGAAACCGTCGCCAAACCGAAAATCGCCGTCAGCGCCTGCCTGATGGGCGCTGAAGTTCGCTTCAACGGTGGGCACAAGCAATCGCCGCTGTGCAGCCGTACCCTGGTGGAATACTTCGATTTCGCGCCGGTATGTCCCGAAGTCGCCATCGGCCTGGGCATTCCTCGCGAACCTATCCGACTGGTAGGCAACCCCGATCACCCTGAAGCCGTCGGTACGGTGAACCGCGACCTCAACGTAACGCGACCGCTGGCTGATTACGGGCGCCGCATGGCCGACGAGCTGGACGATATCTGTGGCTACATTTTCATGCAGAAGTCACCGTCCTGCGGGCTGGAACGGGTCAAGGTCTACGACCATAACAGCGTGCCCCAGGACGGCGGCGGACGCGGTATCTATGCCCAGGCATTCTGCGAACGCCATCCCGACCTGCCGGTGGAGGAAGACGGTCGCCTCAACGACCCGGTGCTGAGAGAGAATTTTCTTACCCGGGTATTCGCCTATGCCGCTTGGCAGGATCTGTGCCGCCAGGGCCTGACCCGCCGCAACCTCATCCAATTCCACTCGCGCTACAAATACCTGTTGATGGCCCACAACCCGGTCCAATACAAGACCCTGGGTAATATGCTCGGCAACATGGGCAAGGCCGATCCCAATGAGCTGGGCCCGCGCTATTTCAGCGCACTGATGGCCGCCCTGAAAAAATGCGCCACGCGCCGCACTCACACCAATGTGCTGCAACACCTGAGCGGCTACCTCAAGCGCGCCATCGGCGCTGAAGACAAACAGGAAGTCCAGCATCTGATCGGCCAGTATCGCCTCGGCATCGTCCCGCTGGTGGTGCCGCTGACGCTGCTCAAGCATCACTTGCGCCAGCACCCCGATCCTTACCTGGCACAGCAGGTCTACCTGCAACCGCACCCGGAGAACCTCAGCTTGCGAAACGCCATTTGATGAAGAACGAACCCGATTCCAGCGCCAACGAAGACCTGGGAGCCGATTTTGCCCAGGCACTGGCGCAAGGCTGGCTGCCCATACGTGAAGTCGCCCGGTTGACCGGCGTCAACGCCATCACCCTGCGCGCTTGGGAACGGCGTTATGGCTTGATCGTGCCGCGCCGCACCCCCAAGGGCCATCGGCTGTTCAACGCCGAGCATGTGCAGCGGATCCAGAACATCCTCACCTGGATCAATCGCGGGATGGCCGTGAGCAAGATCAAGCCGCTGCTCGACACCCCGCAACCGCCAGCCGAGCCACTGGAAAACCCCTGGCAGCGCCAGCGCCACGCCTTGGTGCTGGCGGTGACGGAGTTGGCCGAGCGTCAGATCGATGACTTGATCAATCAGGCAATGGCGCTGTACCCGCCCAGGACCGTGTGCGAGCAATTGCTGCTGCCCTTGCTGGACGAGTTGCAGGTGCGCTGGCAAGGCCAGTTCGGGGCACAGCTGGAACGGGTCTTCTTGTATTCCTGGCTGCGCAGCAAGTTTGGCAGCCGGATCTACCACAACAACCGGCAACTGCGCGGTGCGCCATTGCTGTTGATCAACCATTCGGACATGCCCCTGGAACCGCGACTGTGGCTCACGGCCTGGCTGGCCAGCAGCGCCGATTGCCCGGTGGAAGTGTTCGACGGGCCGATACCGGCAGGTGAACTGGCCCTGGCGGTCGAACGGCTCAAGGCCCGGGGTGTCCTGCTGTACTCAAGCAACGCCATCAACCTGTCGCAACTGCCCAAGCTACTGGGAGGTGTCGACTGCCCGATCATCATCGCCGGCCCGGCCGCGTCGATCCACCACGCCCGGATATCCACAGGCGTTTCGATGATCGATGTGTCCTGGGCCGAAGACCCGCTATCGGCTCATCGTGAATTGAGCCGCAGAGAACTTCTTTAGAGGGATAACAGCTTGCAACTGATCTGGCTGCGCAGCGACTTGCGCCTGCGCGACAACACCGCCCTGGCAGCAGCCGCAGCCCAGGGCCCCTGCGTGGCGGTGTACCTGATAAGCCCGGAGCAATGGCGCGCCCACGACGACGCACCCTGCAAGATCGACTTCTGGCTGCGCAACCTCGCGTCGCTGAACGTAGCCCTTCAGGAACTGAATATCGCGCTGCTGATCCGTGAGGCGCCGCATTGGCGCCAGGCGCCGCAAGTGTTGCTGACGCTGTGCCGCGAACTGAATATCAGCGCCGTTCATGTCAACGAAGAGTACGGCCACAATGAAAGCCGTCGTGACGCCGAAGTTGCCCAGGCGCTGAAGAGCCAAGGCGTGGGGTTCCACAGCTACCTCGACCAACTGCTGTTCAAACCCGGCAGTGTGCTGACCAAGACGGGCAATTATTTCCAGGTATTCAGCCAGTTCCGCAAGGTCTGCTACAGCCGCCTGCATTACTCGCTGCCAAGCCTGGTCGCCACACCGAAGCGACAGGCCCCCACTGGCCTGGTCAGCGATCCGGTGCCGGGGCAAATCAAAGGCTTCGCCCCGCCCAGCCAAGCGCTACGCGACCTCTGGCCCGCCGGCGAAACCGAAGCCCGGCGGCGCCTGGATACATTTGTCGACCAGCACATCGATGCCTACCAGAGCGAACGCGACTTTCCCGCCAGGCCCGGGACCAGCCAGCTCTCGGCCTATTTGGCGGCCGGCGTCGTCTCGCCGCGCCAGTGCCTGCATGCAGCGTTGCAAGCCAATCAGGGGGAATTCGAAAGCGGATGTGTCGGTACTGTGACCTGGGTCAATGAATTGCTCTGGCGCGAGTTCTATAAACATATCCTTGTGGGCTATCCGCGCGTGTCGCGCCACCGCGCCTTCCGTCCGGAAACCGAGGCACTGGCGTGGCGCAAGGCTCCCGCAGAGCTCGAGGCTTGGAAACAAGCGCGCACTGGCCTGCCGATTATCGACGCGGCCATGCGTCAGTTGTTGGAGGCCGGTTGGATGCATAACCGCTTGCGGATGGTGGTGGCGATGTTCCTGACCAAGAATCTGTTGGTCGATTGGCGTGAAGGCGAGCGCTTCTTCATGCAGCACCTGATCGACGGCGATTTGGCTGCCAACAATGGCGGATGGCAGTGGAGTGCTTCCACCGGCACAGACTCGGCGCCTTGGTTCCGGATATTCAACCCGCTGAGCCAGTCGGAGAAATTTGACCGCGAGGGCCTGTTCATCAAACGCTGGCTACCTGAACTGAACGACCTGGAGAAGCAGCAGGTCCATAGCCCAAATACCCAGGGCGGCTTGTTCGGTGCCTTGGACTATCCTGCGCCGATTGTCGATCTCGGCCAGTCAAGGGCGCGCGCGCTGGCAGCGTTCAGAAACCTGCCGGCGCGGCAGGACGTAGCCGCACACGAGACGGGCGATTAGCGCACACGAAATGTTGCGGCTCGGGATGCATGATGGGTCCGTTGTCCCTATAGTCCTACTCATCGCGGGGACTCCAGAAGCTGCGCACCAAAGCATCGCCAGATGGAGGGGGAAGTTGGTATGGGTCTAGAACTGCCACGACGCTATTGGCTCACCGGCGTCGGCAATGGAATCGGCGCTTCCTTGGCCGAAGCGATACTCAAGACCGGCGCGCACCTGGCCGTCAGTACCCGCTCGATCCAAGCGTGCGAAGCCCTTTCGGCCCGTTATCCGGGACAAGTGCTGGCGGTGCCCGGAGATCTGACCGACAGCCAGACCGTACGTGAAATCGGCGAGCAGATTGCCCGGCTGTGGGGTTCCCTGGACGAGGTCATCCTCAACGCCGGAACAACGGAATACACCGACGAGAACCATGCGGGCCACACGATGATCGAGCATATCGTGCGCAGCAACCTACTGGCCGCCAGCTTCTGCATCGAAGTGGCCAAGCCCTTGTTGCGTGCCGGGAGCAAACCTCATCTGGTGGGCATTGCCAGCCCGGCAACTTACCTGCCGCCGTCCCGAGCCGAAGCGACTGGCGGCGGCATGCACCATCTGTTCGCATCGACCCGCCTGGAACTGGCCGCCGAGGGCATCGATGTCACGCTGGTACACCCGGGTTTCGATAGCCCACCGTCGGGCGCCGATGATTGTCTATCCGCGCCGGTTCACTGGTCGGCGGCCGAAGCGGCGCAGCATGTCCTGGGCCGCCTCGCCGAGCGCCCGCCAGAAATGGCACTCCCCATCGCATCCGTAGCCGTGCTCTGGCCCTTGCCTTCGTCGGCCGAAACCCCATCAACGTACGTCGACTCATGCCAGGCAAATAAGGGTTATTCGATCAAGGGACAACCCTGAGCTGCCGATTGCCTTACACTGCTGGCCATGAAAACCATCCCCCTCCATGAAATCGTCACGCCAGCTGTCACCTGCTCGACATGCGCGGCGTGCTGTTGCCAGCTGGAAGTGATGCTGATCACCGACACCGGCGTACCGGAGCGTTTCATCGACACGGATGATTGGGGTGGGGAAGTCATGCTCCGGCTGGACGATGGCTGGTGCGCGGCGCTGGACCGCGACAGCATGCTCTGCACCATCTACGAAAAACGCCCGCTGATCTGCCGGGAATTCGAAATGGGTGCGCCGGAATGCATTGAAGAACGCCGGGGAATTGCGACGGCGTATCGGTAGTAAAAACATGTGGGAGCGAGCTTGCCCGCTCCCACAATTGTTGGGGTATTACAACGGCATTGTGTAGTGCAGCGCGTAGCTTTCCACACCGTCGTTGGTCGACTTGATGCCGGCGTTGGAGTAGTGAGTCGCGCGAATACCCACTTCATGGCCGCCGTTGAAGCGCAGGCCGAAACCGATGCGGTCTTCGAACTGGAACGCCGTACCCAACTTGTTGGATTCCACTTCGGTATTGGCAAACAACGCCACGCCAACACCAGCTTCAACGTAAGGTTTTACATTCTGACCGGAAAATTCATACACAAACACAGGCGAGAACGACAAGCTGTGGTTGCTGGAGGTTTCGTCCCCCTCCCAATAGGTGTACGCGCCGCTCCAGTAGCCGGTCAGACGACCGACGTCGGTCTGCCACCAACTTTTGTCCCAATCGAACTGCATGCCCAGGCGATAAGTCATCGTCGAATCGCTGGTCTGGCCCACCCCAAACTCCACACCCGCTGCCTGCGCAGTATAAGTGTGCCCCAGCAACGCAGCCGCAAGCGCGGCAAAGCAGAATAAGCGCTTCATTAGAAACATCCTTTCCCGAACAGATTTAATTAATTTTGTTACAGACAGACAAAGCTATAGAAATCTGCGCCAAAACAGAAGTTCACCCCGTTTTACAGATTTTTCACGTTTTTTTTACAGACCAAAGCTTCGCACAACGCCGGAAGAATGCCATAGCGTCGGTAGGATTTTTCCGAAATGTATCGGGTCAGCGCTACTCCAGAACTGCGTATCGCGGGCGGGGCCGCCAGCCAACAGCGCCCGCTCGGCCAACAGGCGTTGCAGTTGCCGCGCCACGGCGGCCCCAGTGTCGATCAGGCTGATGTGCGCCGGGATCATGTCCTTGAGCAGCGGCTTGAGGAAGGGGTAATGCGTGCAGCCCAGGATCAGCGTGTCGCAGCCGGCAGCCAGCAAGGGCTCGACGTAGCCTTGCAGCAAATGATGCAAGGCCGGGCTGTGCAGGTCACCCGCCTCGATCAACTCCACAAGTCCCGGACACGGCTGAGTGATCACTCGCACATCAGTAGCGAATCGATCGAGCAAAGCAGCGAACTTGGCGCTCTGCAACGTACCGGTAGTGGCCAGCACACCGACAATACCGCTACGGGTGGCGGCGGCGGCGGGCTTGACCGCCGGTTCCATGCCGACGATGGGCCAGTGGGGGTAATCACGCCGCAGATCGGCGACCCCGGCCACCGTCGCCGTATTGCAAGCGACCACCAAGGCCTTCGCCCCTTGGCGCTGGAAAAAGTCGGCGATGACCGCGCAGCGCTGGCGGATGTAATCCGGGGTTTTCTCGCCATAAGGAATATGCCCACAGTCGGCAACGTAGAGCAGCGACTCGTTGGGCATCAGTTGGCGGATCTCCCCGAGCACCGACAGCCCGCCGACACCTGAATCGAACACGCCGACCGGGGCTTCACTCATGTGGGCGACCACAGACGCTGCAACCCGGATCGCGCTTGACCCGCAGCTCACGGAACCGTGTGCCCAGGGCGTCGATCAACAACAGGCGCCCCACCAGCGGCTCACCAAAACCGACCAACAGCTTCAAGGCTTCGAGGGCCTGCAGGCTGCCCACCAACCCCACCAACGGCCCGAGCACGCCGGCTTCGCTGCACGTCAGCTCGGCGTCGCTGCCATGGCCGTAGAGACAGTGGTAGCAAGGGCTTTCGGCGCGGCGCGGATCGAACACCGACAACTGCCCTTCCAGGCGAATCGCCGCACCGCTGACCAGCGGTTTGCCGGCCATGACACACGCCGCGTTCACCGCTTCGCGGGTCGAGAAATTGTCGGAACAGTCCAGCACCACGTCCACCGTCGCGACCACGGCAGCCAGGCTGTCTTCGTCCATGGCCGTCGGGTGGGGAACCAAACGAATGTCGGGATTGATCGCCGTCAGGCGCCGCATCGCCGAATCGACCTTGCTCAGGCCGACGCTGTCGGTGTCGTGGATGATCTGGCGTTGCAGGTTGGTCAGGTCGACCGTGTCGAAGTCCGCCAGGTGCAGTTCGCCAACGCCGGCGGCGGCCAGGTACAACGCCACCGGGGCGCCGAGACCGCCGAGGCCGACAATCAATACACGGCTTCGCTTGAGGCGCAATTGGCCGTCGATGTCGACGTGCTGCAACAGAATCTGCCGGCTATAGCGCAACAGCTCCTGATCGTTCAGCACGGCAGGCACCCCAGGCTGATCCGCTCATGGCCGCCAAGATCCTTGCGACTGTGGACTTCGGCAAAACCCTGGGTTTGCAGCTGGTCACGCACCGCCTCGGCCTGATCGTATCCATGCTCGAGCATCAGCCATCCGCCCGGCTCGAGGTGAGCCGGTGCCTGGGCAATGATCTGGCGCAGGTCATCGAGCCCATCCTGGCCGGCAACCAGGGCACTGGCCGGTTCGAAACGCACATCGCCTTCAGCCAGGTGCGGATCGGTTGCGGCAATGTAGGGTGGGTTGCTGATGATCAGCTCGAAACGCTCGCCCTCCAGCGCGCTGAACCAGTGGCTGCTCAGCACCGTGACGTTGCGCAGGTCCAGGCGCTGGCGATTGCGTTCGGCCAAGGCCACCGCTTCCAGCACACGGTCGACCGCCGTGACCTTCCAGGCCGGGCGTTCGCTGGCCAATGCCAAGGCAATCGCACCGCTGCCGGTGCCTAGGTCGAGAACTCTGGCCGGCGTGGCGGGCAACAAGGCCAGTGCGGTTTCAACCAACAGCTCAGTATCGGGACGCGGGATCAGCGTATGGGGCGCGACTTCCAGGTCGAGTTTCCAGAAGCCCTGCTGCCCGAGGATATAGGCCACCGGCTCGCCGGAGCGGCGGCGACGCAGGGATTCGGAGAACAGCAGCGCCGCCTCGCTCGGCACAATCCGCTCGGGCCAGGTATGCAGGAAACTGCGGGACTTGCCCAGCGCAGCCGCCAGCAGCAACTCGGCATCCAGCCGTGGCGTGGGCGAATCGGGAAGCTCGGCGGCGCGTAACAGACTGGCGATGATGGTCATTTTTTCACCTGTGCTTACTCGCCAATCGCAGCCAACTGGTCGGCCTGGTATTCGGCCAGCAGCGGCTCGATGACCGCATCGACCCCCCCGGCGAGAATTTCGTCGAGGGAATACAGGGTCAGGTTGACGCGGTGGTCGGTGACTCGCCCTTGGGCGAAGTTGTAGGTACGGATTCGTTCGGAGCGGTCGCCCGAGCCCACCAGCAATTTGCGCTCGCTGGCAATGGCGTTGGCGGCGGCGCTGGTCTGCTGGTCATTGAGCTTGGCCGACAGCCAGGCCATGGCCCGCGCGCGGTTCTTGTGCTGGGAGCGTTCTTCCTGGCACTCCACCACGATGCCCGAAGGCAAGTGAGTGATGCGGATGGCCGAGTCGGTCTTGTTGACGTGCTGGCCGCCGGCGCCGGAGGAACGGTAGGTGTCAACCCGCAGGTCCGCCGGGTTGATCTCGATGGCTTCCTGTTCGTCCGGCTCGGGCAATACCGCCACGGTGCAGGCCGAGGTGTGGATACGACCCTGGGATTCGGTGGCCGGCACACGCTGAACGCGGTGGGCGCCGGATTCGAATTTCAGCTTGCCGTAGACATTGTCGCCCTCGACCCGGGCAATGACTTCTTTATAGCCGCCGTGCTCGCCTTCGTTCTCCGACAGGATCTCCACCCGCCAGCCGCGACGCTCGGCGTAACGCGAATACATGCGGAACAGGTCGCCGGAGAAAATCGCCGCCTCGTCGCCGCCGGTGCCAGCGCGGATTTCGAGGAACACGTTGCGCCCGTCGTTCGGGTCCTTGGGCAGGAGCATGCGCTGCAGGCTGCTTTCCAGTTCAACCAATTGCTCCTTGGCTTCGCGGACTTCCTCCACGGCCATTTCGCGCATGTCCGGATCGCTGTCCTTGAGCAGCGCCTGGGCACCTTCGAGGTCGTCCTGCACTTTGAGCAGCTGTTTATACGCGGCGACAATCGGCTCGACTTCCGCGTACTCCTTGGAATACGTGCGGAATTTATTCTGGTCGCTAATGACTTCGCCATCGCCCAGTAACGCGGTCAGTTCTTCGAAACGGTCCTGGAGAATGTCCAGTTTATTGAGCAGTGACGCTTTCATTGCGGTTTTTTATCCGAAAAGCTATCCGGTGAACCCTCACCGAGGGCAAACAATTCTTGAGCCATGGCCAGCGCGTCAAGACGGCCCTCGGCGGTCAGCTTCTTGAGCTGGACACTGGGAGCGTGGAGCAATTTGTTGGTCAGGCCGCGGGCCAATTGCGCCAGCACCTCTTCGGCATTGCCGCCGTTGGCCAGCAGGCGCTGGGCCTTTTGCAATTCTTCGTCGCGCAGGCGCTCGCTTTGCTGACGATACGCCTTGAGCACATCCACGGCCGCCAGTTCGCGCAGGCGCACCATGAAATCGTCGGCGCCGACGGTGATCATCTCTTCCGCCGCCTGGGCTGCGCCTTGTCGACTCTTGAGGTTCTCGGCGACGACTTCGTGCAGGTCATCGACGCTGTAGAGATAAACGTCGTCCAGCTCGCCGACTTCCGGCTCGATGTCACGGGGAACGGCGATGTCCACCATGAAGATCGGCTTGTGCTTGCGCAGCTTCAGGGCGCTTTCCACCGCGCCCTTGCCAAGGATTGGCAACTGGCTGGCGGTGGAGCTGATGACGATGTCGCTGTGCACCAGCTCGGCCGGGATGTCCGACAGCAGCACCGCGTGGGCACCGAATTGTTCGGCCAGGGTGCTGGCGCGCTCCAGGGTCCGGTTGGCGACAACGATGCGCTTCACGCCCAGGTCGTGCAGATGGCGCGCAACCAGGGTAATGGTTTCGCCGGCACCGATCAGCAGCGCCTGGCTGCGTTGCAGATCACTGAAAATCTGCTTCGCCAGGCTGACGGCGGCAAACGCCACGGACACCGGGTTTTCGCCGATGGCGGTGTCGGTGCGCACCTGCTTGGCGGCGTTGAACGTGGCCTGGAACAGCCGCCCCAGCAGCGGACCGACGGTGCCCGCCTCGCGGGCCACGGCATAGGCCGATTTCATCTGGCCGAGAATCTGCGGCTCGCCCAGCACCAGCGAGTCGAGCCCGGAGGCGACGCGCATCATGTGACGAACGGCCGCATCATCCTCATGCACATAGGCACTGGCGCGCAGCTCTTCAAGGCTCAGGCTGTGATACTCCGCCAGCCAGCGCAGTACCGAATCGGCCGAAACGTGATCCTGTTCTATATATAGCTCGCTGCGGTTGCAGGTGGAGAGGATCGCAGCTTCGCGGCTGTCGGTAAGTCGGCAGAGCTGCTGCAGGGCCTCAACCAGCTGCTCAGGCGTAAAGGCCACGCGCTCGCGGACGTCTACTGAAGCAGTCTTGTGGTTAATACCAAGTGCAAGGAAGGCCATTCAAGGTCGCTGATAGTGACGTGAAGCCGGCAATTGTCCTACTTCGCCAGATCCAGAACAACCACTCGATCTCTATCGTCTTGCCCTGCGTGGTAAATCGACGGGGCGGTTATGTTTGACCGAAGGCTTGTGTCATGATGATCCGACCGCAGGTTAGTCGTCCTCTTCCTATATGAATAGATCTTCCGCGTTGCTCCTCGCTCTTGCCTTGCTCAGTGGCTGCCAGTCCATGGCTCCCGTTTCGACGGACGGTACGCCGCCGGTCGAAGACAGCGCGCAGGCCCCTGAAAAACCCAAGGTCTACGGCTCGTTCAGCGAAGAAACCATCTTCAGCCTGTTGAGCGCCGAACTGGCGGGCCAGCGCAATCGCTTCGACATTGCGCTGGATAACTACGTGACCCAGGCCATCAATACCCAGGACCCGGGCATCTCCGAGCGGGCGTTTCGCATCGCCGAATACCTGGGGGCCGACCAGCCTGCGCTGGATACGGCGCTGATCTGGGCCAGAAATGCCCCGGACGACCTCGAAGCGCAGCGCGCCGCTGCCGTGCAACTGGCGCGGGCCGGGCGCTACGACGATTCCATGACCTATATGGAGAAGGTCCTGCTGGGCAAGGGCGACACCCACTTCGATTTCCTTGCGCTGTCCGCCGCCGACACCGACCAGGAAACCCGCAACGGCCTGATGAAAAGCTTCGATCGCCTGTTGCAGCGTCATCCGAACAACAGCCAGCTGATTTTCGGCAAGGCTTTGCTGCTGCAACAGGACGGCGACACCCAGGGCGCCCTTACCCTGCTGGAAAACAACCCGCCGGAAGCCGGTGAGGTAGCGCCGATCCTGCTGCGCGCCCGTCTGCTGCAAGGCCTGGACCGTGGCGACGAAGCCCTGCCGCTGTTGGAAAAAAGCATCAAGAAGTACCCGGACGACAAGCGCCTGCGCCTGACCTACGCCCGCATGCTGGTAGAAAACAACCGCATGGACGACGCCAAAGTCGAATTCTCCAGCCTGGTCCAGCAATACCCGGAAGACGACGAGCTGCGTTATTCCCTGGCACTGGTGTGCCTGGAAGCCAAGGCCTGGGACGAGGCCAAGGGTTATCTGGAAGACTTGATCGCTCGGGACAGCCACGTCGACTCGGCCCACTTGAATCTCGGGCGCATTGCCGAAGAACGCAACGACCCGGAGAGCGCGCTGATCGAGTACGCCCAGGTCGGCCCGGGCAATGACTACCTGCCGGCGCAATTGCGCCAGGCCGATATCCTGATCAGCAACGGCAAGACGGCCGAGGCCCAGAGTCGTCTCGCCGTGCAGCGTGATTCCCAACCGGACTACAGCATCCAGCTGTACCTGATCGAGGCCGAAACCCTGTCAGCCAACAAGCAGGGCGACAAAGCCTGGAATGTCCTGCAACAAGCCTTGAAACAATACCCGGATGACCTGAACCTGCTGTACACCCGCGCCATGCTGGCGGAAAAACGCAATGACCTGGCCCAGATGGAGAAAGACCTGCGCCTGATCATCCAGCGCGATCCGGACAACGCCATGGCCCTCAATGCCCTCGGCTATACCTTGTCGGATCGCACCACTCGCTACGACGAAGCCAAGGCGCTGATCGAACAGGCCCACCAGATCAACCCGGAAGATCCGGCCGTACTCGACAGCCTCGGCTGGGTGAATTTCCGCCTGGGCAATCTCGACGAGGCCGAACGCCTGTTGCGACAAGCCCTGGAGCGTTTCCCCGACCAGGAAGTCGCCGCTCACCTGGGCGAAGTCCTGTGGGCCAACGGCAAACAGCGCGAAGCCCGGCAAATCTGGAGCCGATTCCTCAAGGATCAGCCCGACAGCCCCCTTTTGCGCAGCACTATCAAACGCCTGACCGGATCCGAGACTCTTTAAGATTATGTTTTTGCGCCATTTCATCGTCTTCAGCTTCATCGCCTTGCTCGCCGGTTGCGCGGGCTTCGGCGCCCGTGAATCCGTCCAGGGCCAGGGCAACCAAGTCCAGTGGCGCGAGCATAAGGCGCAACTGAGCGGCCTGGATGGCTGGCAAATCGATGGCAAGATCGGCATACGCGCACCCAAGGATTCGGGCAGCGGCACGCTGTTCTGGCTGCAACGCCAGGATTACTACGACATTCGCCTCTCCGGCCCGCTCGGTCGCGGCGCGGCACGCCTCACCGGCCGACCGGGACAGGTCTCGCTGGAGGTCGCCAACCAGGGCCGCTACGAGGCGCCCACCCCGGAAGCGTTGCTGGAAGAACAATTGGGCTGGAAATTGCCGGTATCGCACCTGAACTGGTGGATTCGCGGGCTGCCGGCGCCGGACAGCAAGAGCCGCCTGACCCTCGACGCCGACAGTCGCCTGTCGAACCTGGAGCAGGATGACTGGCAGATCGAATACCTCAGCTATGCCCAGCAGAACGGCTATTGGCTGCCCGAGCGCATCAAGCTGCACGGCAGCAACCTTGACGTCACCCTGGTGATCAAGCAATGGCAGCCGCGCAAGCTGGGGCAATGACATGACCGCTCCACGCCTGAGCTTGCCCTCCCCGGCCAAGCTCAACCTGATGCTGCATATCCTCGGTCGTCGTCCGGACGGCTATCACGAGTTGCAGACGATTTTTCAGTTCCTGGACTACGGCGACGAAATTACCTTTGCCGTGCGTGACGACGGCGAGATTCACCTGCACACCGAGTTCCAGGGTGTTCCCCACGACAGCAACCTGATCGTCAAGGCGGCAAAAAAACTCCAGGAGCAATCCGGGTGCACGCAGGGCATCGACATCTGGATCGAGAAAATCCTGCCCATGGGTGGCGGGATCGGCGGCGGCAGCTCGAATGCGGCGACGACTTTATTGGGACTCAACCACCTTTGGCAACTTGGCTGGGACATGGATCGCCTCGCGGCCCTGGGCCTGACGCTGGGTGCCGATGTGCCGGTTTTCGTGCGTGGCCACGCGGCTTTCGCCGAGGGAGTCGGGGAAAAACTCACCCCGGTAGAACCCGAAGAACCCTGGTACCTGGTGCTGGTGCCGCAAGTATCTGTAAGTACAGCAGAAATTTTTTCAGATCCACTGTTGACACGTAACTCTCCTCCCATTAAAGTGCGCCCCGTTCCCAAGGGAAACAGTCGAAATGACTGCTTACCGGTGGTAGCAAGGCGTTATCCAGATGTTCGTAACGCATTGAATTTGTTAGGTAAATTTACCGAAGCAAAACTCACCGGAACTGGAAGTTGTGTGTTTGGGGGCTTCCCAAGCAAAGCTGAAGCTGATAAAGTCTCGGCCCTTCTGACAGAGACCCTTACAGGGTTTGTAGCAAAAGGAAGCAACGTTTCGATGTTGCATCGCAAGCTTCAAAGTCTGCTCTAAACGGAATCGAGTGCTGGGCACTCGCAGCAACAGATACAGGGGCGTCGCCAAGCGGTAAGGCAGCAGGTTTTGATCCTGCCATGCGTTGGTTCGAATCCAGCCGCCCCTGCCATTTTCCTATACTCATCCAGGTATACCCTCAGCCTTCAGGTACTGCGCGTGTCCAAGATGATGGTCTTTACGGGGAACGCCAACCCCGATCTGGCTCGACGTGTCGTACGTCAGCTGCATATCCCGCTCGGTGACATTTCTGTCGGTAAGTTTTCCGACGGCGAAATCACTGCCGAGATCAATGAAAACGTTCGCGGTAAAGACGTCTTCATTATTCAGCCGACTTGCGCTCCGACCAACGATAACCTGATGGAACTCGTCGTGATGGCTGATGCCTTCCGCCGCTCCTCAGCAACTCGTATCACTGCTGTTATTCCTTACTTTGGTTATGCCCGTCAGGATCGCCGTCCGCGTTCCGCACGCGTGGCAATCAGCGCGAAAGTCGTCGCTGATATGCTCACCGTAGTCGGCATCGACCGTGTCCTCACGGTTGATCTGCATGCTGACCAGATTCAGGGCTTCTTCGATATTCCGGTAGATAACATCTACGGCTCCCCAGTTTTGGTGGATGACATTGAAGATCAGCGCTTCGAAAACCTGATGATCGTGTCCCCGGACATTGGCGGCGTTGTGCGTGCACGGGCCGTTGCCAAATCCCTGGGCGTGGATCTGGGTATCATCGACAAACGTCGTGAGAAAGCCAATCACTCCGAAGTGATGCATATCATCGGCGACGTCGAAGGGCGTACCTGTATTCTGGTCGACGACATGGTCGATACCGCCGGCACCTTGTGCCACGCGGCCAAGGCCCTGAAAGAGCATGGCGCTGCCAAGGTCTTTGCCTACTGCACACACCCTGTGCTGTCGGGTCGAGCGATCGAAAACATTGAAAATTCCGTGCTGGACGAGCTGGTGGTCACTAACACCATCCCGCTGTCCGCTGCAGCACAAGCCTGTGCGCGTATCCGTCAGTTGGATATCGCACCGGTTGTTGCCGAAGCGGTTCGCCGCATCAGCAATGAAGAATCGATCAGTGCGATGTTCCGCTAAGGGCCCTGCCCTTCCCGTGACATCTCATTGACGAAAAGCGCCCCGCCCCGGCATTCACTGCCGGGGCGGGGCTTTTTTGCCCATACCGTGCCTGGCGCTGGTCGCAAACGCCACTCGGTCATGGCTATTTTGGAGATACAACATGAACGATTTTACTCTGAATGCTGAAGTGCGTTCCGACCTGGGGAAAGGTGCGAGCCGCCGCCTGCGTCGTCTCGCAAGCCTGGTTCCAGCTGTAGTCTACGGTGGCGAGAAAGCCCCTGAGTCCATCAGCATGCTGGCCAAAGAAGTTGCCAAACTGCTCGAAAACGAAGCGGCCTACAGCCACATCATCGAGCTGAACGTTGGTGGCACCAAGCAAAACGTCGTGATCAAAGCCCTGCAGCGTCACCCGGCCAAAGGCCACGTGATGCACGCTGACTTCGTCCGCGTTGTTGCCGGTCAGAAGCTGACTGCTGTTGTTCCAGTGCACTTCATCAACGAAGCTGCTCCGGTCAAGAAAGGCGGCGAAATCTCGCACGTGACTTCGGAAATAGAAGTTTCCTGCCTGCCGAAAGACCTGCCTGAATTCATCGAAGTCGACCTGGCTGACGCCGAAGTCGGCACGATCATTCACCTGTCCGACCTCAAGGCTCCTAAAGGCGTTGAGTTTGTTGCTCTGGCACACGGCGATGACAAGGCTGTTGCCAACGTCCACGCTCCACGTGTTGCTCCAGAAGCTACCGAAGAAGGCGCTGCAGAGTAATTTCACTCTGTCGCCGGAGTGACCGGAAACATCGCGGACTGGAACGTAGCGAGACAGCGGGCGAGAACGCGAAGTTTACTTAACGGTAGATCCGCCATTTTTGTCCGCTGTCGCAACACCGCCTGATTGCGACTTTGTTATCCACACTCCAGGAAGGGCCCCTATCGTGACTGCCATCAAACTGATCGTTGGCCTGGGAAATCCAGGCGCTGAATACGAACAGACCCGGCATAACGCAGGGGCCCTTTTTGTTGAGCGCATCGCGCACGCACAAGGCGTCAGCCTGGCGGCCGATCGCAAATATTTCGGCCTGACCGGACGCTTCTCGCATCAAGGTCAGGATGTTCGTCTGTTGATTCCCACCACCTACATGAACCGCAGCGGCCAAGCCGTGGCGGCACTCGCCGGTTTCTTTCGCATCAAGCCGGAAGAAATCCTGGTGGCCCATGACGAACTCGACCTGCCTCCGGGCGTTGCCAAGCTCAAGCAGGGCGGCGGCCATGGCGGTCATAACGGGTTGCGCGACATCATCGCGCAGCTGGGCAATCAGAATACCTTTCACCGCCTGCGGCTCGGCATCGGCCACCCGGGCGTTGCCAGTATGGTCTCAAACTTTGTCCTGGGTCGTGCGCCTCGCGCCGAACAGGAAAAACTCGATGCCAGCATCGACTTTGCCCTCGGCGTGCTGCCGGATATCCTCGCCGGTGAATGGAACCGTGCGATGAAAAACCTGCACAGCCAGAAGGCCTGACACTTATCCGAGGGGAAACACCATGGGATTCAATTGCGGCATCGTCGGCCTGCCTAACGTCGGCAAGTCCACCCTATTCAACGCCCTGACCAAATCCGGTATCGCGGCCGAGAACTTCCCCTTCTGCACCATCGAGCCGAACAGCGGTATCGTGCCGATGCCGGATCCACGCCTGGACGCACTGGCAGCTATCGTCAACCCCAAGCGCATCCTGCCGACCACCATGGAATTCGTCGACATCGCAGGGCTGGTAGCGGGCGCGTCGAAAGGCGAAGGCCTGGGCAACAAGTTCCTGGCCAACATCCGCGAAACCGATGCCATCGCCCACGTGGTGCGCTGCTTCGAAGACGAGAACGTGATTCACGTTTCCAACAGCGTCGACCCGAAGCGCGACATCGAGATTATCGACCTGGAACTGATTTTCGCCGACCTCGACAGCTGCGAGAAGCAACTGCAGAAAGTCGCCCGCAACGCCAAGGGTGGCGACAAGGACGCCGTCGTCCAGAAAGGCCTTTTGGAGCAGCTGATTGCCCACTTCACCGAAGGCAAGCCTGCACGCAGCCTGATGAAGAACATGGGTACCGATGAGAAGCTGGTGATCAAGGGCTTCCATCTGCTGACCACCAAACCGGTCATGTACATCGCCAACGTCGCTGAAGACGGTTTCGAGAACAACCCGCACCTGGACGTGGTCAAGGCCATCGCCGAAGAAGAAGGTGCCATGGTCGTTCCGGTCTGCAACAAGATCGAAGCGGAAATCGCCGAGCTGGACGATGGCGAAGAAAAAGACATGTTCCTCGAGGCCCTGGGCCTGGAAGAGCCTGGCCTGAACCGCGTAATCCGCGCTGGCTACGAAATGCTCCACCTGCAGACCTATTTCACCGCCGGTGTCGAAGAAGTCCGCGCCTGGACCGTCCGCGTTGGCGCTACCGCGCCGCAAGCCGCCGGCGTTATCCACACCGACTTCGAAAAAGGTTTCATCCGTGCCGAAGTCATCGCCTACTCGGATTTCATCCAGTACAAGGGCGAAGCCGGCGCCAAGGAAGCTGGCAAATGGCGCCTGGAAGGCAAGGAATACATCGTCAAGGACGGCGACGTGATGCACTTCCGCTTCAACGTCTAAGCCGCCCTGCTGCACCGCTTCGACGCAGCGTTCAAAAAGCCCCGCTATCGCCCCGCGATGCGGGGCTTTTTTGCGTTAAGGCATTTCATTGCAATTTCAGAACCGTCCGACATCAATCCGTCGCCCGATCCCCCAGGCTGCACTTGCTTGAACAGCAGTGACGTGTACCGTGGTGTCCAGCCAGCGCCACATGATAAAGGAAGCATCATGGCAAACCCCTACCGCGAACTTTTCTCCGCCCCGGGCGCCATCGGGTTAGTAATCACGAGCGCTATTGCCCGCCTGCCACAGGCAATGATCGGCATAGGCATCATCACCATGTTGGTTCAGCAGACAGGACTTTATTGGCTGGCAGGCGCGGTCGCCGGTACTTATACCCTGGTGACTGCGCTTATCGGTCCACACGTGTCGAAACTTGTCGACCGGCGAGGACAGCGCCAGGTTCTGCCCCCGTTGGCAGCCTTCAGTATCAGCATGCTGCTCGCGTTGATCGTTGCCGTGTACCTGAGCGCTCCCGCCACGCTGTTGTTTATTCTTGCGGCATTGGCGGGCACGATGCCAAGCATGCCCGCCATGATAAGGGCACGCTGGATGCAGCTTTTCCGTGGCAAGCCACTGCTACACACCGCCTTTTCCCTGGACACAGTGATAACTGAACTGGCCTTCGTTATCGGTCCACCGCTTGCCATCGGTTTGAGTGTCGGTTTTTTCCCTCAAGCCGGGCCGCTGGTCGCAGTCTTGTTGCAGGTGGTCGGCGTGGCGGCGTTTCTTATGCAGCGGCAGACAGAACCGAAGGTGGTCGTGAGCACAGGAAAGCGCGCGGGGTCGACCTTGCTGATTCCCGGCGTTCCAACCATTGTGCTGGCGCTATTGGCGATGGGTGTGATTGGCGGATCAGTCGATGTGGCGGTTGTCGCCTTCGCCAATGCACAAGGCTGGCCGGCATCTGCCAGTTTCATCTTGGCCGCCTATGCCCTCGGTTCACTGATCGCGGGCCTCACGTTTGGCGCTTCAAGACTGTCCATACCGATTGACCAGCAGTTTTTCATCGGGGCGCTGGTCATGGCAGTCACTGCTGCGTTGCCCATTTTTTCACCAGACGTCTACGTTCTTTCCGGGATGCTGTTCGTGGCAGGTATGGCGTTTGCACCAACGATGGTCGTCATCATGAATCTCGGTACGATGATTGTTCCGCCATCCAGGATCACTGAAGGATTTACGTGGATGTCGACCGGCGTCAGTATCGGCGTAGCGCTCGGTGGCGTATTGGCAGGCCTGGTCACCGACGCCTATGGCGCGCAGGCGGGGTTCGGTGTCGCGATTGTCGCGGGGCTGATCATGGTGCTGATTGTGCTCAACGGGCTGCGTACATTACGGGCCTCATCTGCAACCAATCACGAGATTACCTACCATTGATGTGCATTGCGGATCAGCAGTGAGCCACGACTGCGATCTGGTCCATCGCGTGGCAACGACTGCCTGCCACGCGACTTCGCATCTAGCCGTCAGGTTAATAGATGCCCCGGATCAACCTCTGGGGCCACGCCAATCAGCCCCACCTCCTGGTCGGGCGCAAAGACCATGTCGTCTTCGCTAAGGTTCTCCCGCCAGTCCCCAGCCAGCGCAATCTGGAACCAATGGCCTTGTGCGTCTGCTTCTGCATCCCTCAGATAAGTGCGGTCCAGATCCTGGTTGTAAACCATCTCCAGCGTCGTGCCCGTACCGTCTCCGAAGCCGGTATAGCCCAGGGTCGATACATCGATCCTGTCGTCAACCGTGAAGCCTTCGATCAGGTCGCTGAAGCTCTGGCTGTCAGTACGGTAGCTGTCCTCGGTGGAGAGGTAGCGGAACACATCGTCGTTTTGGTGGTTATCGGTCCAAAGCGAGATGTCCGCCCTGTCTCCACCGTTGAGGCGGTCGGCACCTGCGCCGCCTATGATGACATCAGCGCCAGCGCCGCCATTGATGAAGTCATTGCCGTCCAGGCCATAGATGACTTCCGACAGCGCAGAACCGGTAATCGTCTCTTTGCCAGACGAGCCTTCAATGGTCGGCGCGGTGAAGACCAGGTTGCTGCTGTCCAACTGCCCAACCAGGTTGCCATCCAAGACCAGTTCAAACCGTTGTCCAGAGGCATCCGCATCGTAGCTCTTGAGGTAGGTGCGAGTACCGTCTTCGCTGGCCGAGATTGCCAAGGTGCCGTCATGGCCGTTGCCAATGCCGGTGAAGCCCAGGGCAATCAGGTCAATCCGGTCCTGGGAAACGTCGAAGTCCTGGACTCGGTCGCTGTTGTTTTGCGTAGCGGTGCGGAAGCTGTCGCCCAATTCAGTAAAGCGCAAGATATCCGCGCCAGCGCCACCTTGCAGGACGTCGCGCCCGCCGTTGCCCTGGAGCACATCATCCCCCGCCAAACCGTGGATGATTTCAGCGGCATCGCTACCCAGCAGGATTTCCGCACCGGCGTATCCGTCCACATGGAGCTTGCCGTCCTGGCTGCCGAAGCTGGAATCCACACTGCCATCCGCGTTCAAGCGGATGACACTGAAATCCCCGCTGTTCGTGCCGGCGGCGAGAATCTTGCCATCGGCTTGTATCGTCAAAGCCACCGGCGTGCCAGCCTCGAAGGTCACCCTGCCATCAGCGCCAAAGCTGGAGTCAAACGAACCGTCGGCGTTGAGCCGCGCCACGGTCGTCAAGGTATCGCCGTTGCCATGGCCCATCACGATGATCTTGCCGTCAGCCTGCACGGTGACCACTGAGTCTTCGCCAAAACCCATGGCGGAGCTCAAGTGAAGGATTCCGTCATCACCGAAACGGGTGTCCAACTGACCGTCGGGGTTGAAGCGCTGCAGGGCGTAAATCAGGTCACCGATGCCGGCGGCATTGTAGGCAGCGCCGACTACAACGCCTCCATCGGCCTGCACCGCCGTGGAAATACTTCCGTTGTAGAACTCGTCGGTGGGAATGCTGACGGTCAGCACGCCATCGTCGCCAAAGCCATCGACGTAAGTGCCGTCATTGTCGATTTTGGTCACTGACGCCTGGTCAAACCCGCGGGCGCTGACCTGAAATGTGCCGTCCGTGTTGGCCGTCAGGTCGATGTCCTTGAACTCATGGTTAATGTTGACTGTAACAGCGCCGTTTTGGCCAAAGGTTGTGTCACGCGTCCCGTCGCTGTTGAAACGCTCCACTCGTACGTCGGTATTGAGCGCTATGGCGACAAGCATCTTGCCATCGGGCTGCACCGCCGTCAGCTCGTAGCGCGACTCTGGGGCTGTCGTGGTCGGTATGATGTCGACGCCACCTTCATGGAAGCTGGTGTCCAGACTGCCATCGGCATTGAGGCGGATAACGGAGTAGTTCTGTTCGTAGCCGTAGCTTTCCTCGCCTGGCGCCCCGGGGTATCCCCATGCCAGGTACTCGGTATAGCCGACGACCAATACCTTGCCGTCCGGCTGGATAATGATGCTCTGGTTATCATCGAACTGGCCGGTGAGATCGACTTGGACAGTGCCCGGGCCAGTTCTCACGGTATGGGTACTTGCCATCATGCTATCGGTAGTTGCCATGGGTTAATCCTTTAACGGATGTTGGATCCGTCACTTTAGTAGAGCATTAAGGATTTGCACGCCTCACCACCGTTGGAGCGGACAGAGATCGACCAATGGTTTTGTTATTGCCGCTTGGCTTCGCTGTTGAACTAAGGCACACACACATAACAGCCCCGTTAGTTGTGCAGCTCAGCCAACCTTTATTAAATATGTAACGTTACCGCCATGAAAAAGCCGCGATAATTCGCGGCTTTTTCATGAGTGCTAGTTGTCGGGCGTGTTCTAAAGCCTGGCTAGAACAAGTACCCAATGTAGATCGCACCACCCCCGCCCGCCTGCAGGCCAGCGTTCATGCCAGCCATGACCAGCGCCCCCTTGGCCGATTTCGCCAACTGCCGGTTGACCGTGGTGGACGCAATCAACGAAGTGGCCGGGTTGGCACTCAAGGCCACCGACAACGCCAGCAACTTGGGATCGAGCCCGAACAACAGCGCCGTGGCTGAAGCGCCGACCACCAGGCCACCTGCCACCTCGGTGTACATGCACGGCCCGGTGATGTCATCGCTGGTCAGGTCGCGACTGGCCAAGGCATCGCTGACAAACACCTTGCCGAAGCTCGGAAAAGCCTCTGCCGCACCGGCGGCCCCGACGCTCTTGCCCTTGACCTGGATATTGATCTTGCCGAAACGCGGCAACCGCGCGCCGAATCCAGCCCCCACCCCAACGCCGCCGTAGCGGTAGCTGACGTCCTCGCCTTGGGGGGAACGCAGGATGATCGAGCCGCCACTGCCCGCCACCATGACCACGGTCAGGCCGCCGCCGCTGGCGGTCTGGTACTGCCAGCGACTTTCGTTGACCGGCAGGGGAATGTTGAAGCTCATACGTTCAAAGTCCTTTATGTGAATGAACCGCACCGTGACCGCGATGGCGAATGGCTTTTGCCAGACCGGCGAAGGTAAACAACAGGCCAAGGCATCCCAGCAGCCCGGAAGGCCCCCACAGTGCCCCCGCATCATCGACGACAGCTGTGCCGGCCGGTTGCTCTGGCAAGTAATGCACGCGGACCGACTGGCCCTGTTGATAGCCGAAGATCAAGCCGCCTTGGGGATAAGAGATATTTTCGCCAGTGCCGGTGGTGAAGGCGATTTCAGGATGCGAACCGCCGGCATTCAAATGGCTGACAGAGCCATCGGCGGTCTGTGCGTGAGTCAGGAAGTCGCGTCGGTCCAGCGTGAGGTTGAGGGCAATGCCCAACAAGCCGATACCGATCAGGGCAAAAAGCACGCCCAGCAATAGTTTCCCGAGGTGTGACGGGGTGTCGTTGGCCATGACTGTCTCGGTATTCGTCCATGAAAAAGGGTGGGCAGGATAGCAAGAAGCTTCGCCGTGCCGCACCCTCAAGTGAAACTTATCCGTGCGTTTCCTGCCGCTACGCGGCGCTTCGGCCTGCCTTGACCTTGAAGCGTCCCAACACGCGCTGCATCAGCGAGGCTCGCGCAGAGAGATCCTTGGCGGCCACCGCACACTCTTGGGAGCTCGACTGGTTTTTCTGGGTCACCTCATCGATCTGCTCAAGCCCCAGGCTCGCCTGCTGCAAACCCGAGGCTTGCTCGCTGGAGGCTTGGTAGATCAGCGAAACCAGGCTGGAGACCGCATCGGTGCCACTGACGATGTTCTTCAGCGACTCAGCGGTCCGGCCGGCAATGACCATGCCGCGCTGGGTCTTGCTGGAGGAGTCGGCGATCAGTGCGGCCGTCTGCTGGGCGGCCTCGGCGCTGCGCGCGGCCAGGCTGCGCACTTCGTCGGCCACCACGGCAAAACCACGCCCAAGCTCGCCCGCCCGGGCCGCTTCGATGGCCGCGTTCAAGGCCAGCAGGTTGGTTTGCGCGGCGATGTTATCGATGGTGGTAATGATCGCCGTGATGTCCTTGCCGGAATTATCGATTTCGGCCATTGCGGCTATCAGTTCGCTCATCAGTTTGTCGCTCTCCCCCGCATCGGCGCGTGAAGCCTGGGATTGCTCATCGGCTTTCTTGGCGTTGGCGGCATTGTCCCGGGTCTGGGCGGCCATTTGCGTCATCACTGCGCTGATTTCGGTGATGGACGAAGCCGAATTGGACGCGCCGTCAGACAGCGACTGGCTCAGATCTGTCACTTGTGCGGAGCTGCCGGTGATCTGCGTGGCGCTGGCCTGGACCTCGGAAATCAGTTGGTTCAGATTGCTGACCATCTTTTCCAAGGACTTGCCGAGAGTGTCGTGGGGCGAAGACAAGCGGACCTCCAGGTCCAGGTCGCCTTCGGAAATACGCTCGGCCACCCTCACCTGCCGCTGCAGGCTTTCAGACATGTCGTTGAGGGCCACGGACAACTGCCCGACTTCATCTTCGGACTTCTGCACCAAGCGCCGGGAAAAATCCCCCAGGCTGATGTTGGCAGCCAAGGCTGCGGCTTCGCGGATCGGCCCGACGATTTTTGCGGCAGCGAACCACAGGGCGGCCAAGGCCAATAGGGAGATGACGATTCCTACCGACACCTGCCAGATGCTGTTGTCGAGGCTGCGCGCCTGCAGCTCTTGCTCCAAGGCGATGGCCTGGCTCATGACCACGGCCTTGGGCAGGCGAATCAACACAGCCCAGGGTTTGCCGGTACGGCCAAGGCTAATGGGCATCAGTACTTCGATATCCTGCGTTTGCGGATTGAGCACCCCATCGCCGCGACCGCCCTGGATGTCGCCGAGCACTTTTTCCCAGGATTCAGGCAACACGGCCTTGATGGGTTGACCAATCAGGTCGGTGCGCCGGCTGTCCGCGACCACCAGCCCTTGGTTGCTGAGGATCGAAACCGTGCCTTTACCGCCATAGAGATCGGCGGACATCTGCTCGCTTAGCTTCTGGATAAAGGCGATATCGAAGTCGGCCCCGACCACGCCGTAGAACTTGCCGTTGGCGACAATCGGCACCGACAAGGTGGTCAGCCAGACGTTTTTGCCCTGGACCACATAAGGAATGGGATCGAGCACGCTTTCCTTCAGGGTGTCGCGTGGTCCACTGTACCAACCGCCCTTGGGCACGCCATTGGGATGCCGGTCCGCCGAGTCATATTCCACTAACGGCTGCACCGCGACATGCCCATCCGCGCTGCGCGTCCAGTAAGGCGTGAAACGACCCGTCTGGGGATTATTGCCGTCTTGAGCATTGCGAAACGCGAGATCTTGCCCGTCCAGCGCATTCGGCTCCCAGCAGGAATAAGTGCCGTTGAAGTCGGGATTGTCCTTGAGGACGCCGAACAACACGCTGTTGATCTGCTCACGTCCCAGTGCCAACGGACTTTGCGCGGCCTTGCTGGCGGCAAAGGTATTGGCCATGGTGCGGGCCGCATCCAGTGCATTCTGCAGCTTGGCCTGGATGGCGTTGGCACGGGACTCGGCCAGGTTCTGGATTTCCCGGATCGTCGATTTTTCAACCAGCGCCGAGACTTCTCCGGCCACGTATTGCTCATTGGCCCTAGCGGTAAAGAGCCCGTAGACCACCAGGCTGATGGATGAAACAAACAGGCAAATGCCTGCCGTGACACAAATGCGTGCCTGCAATGACTTGAACTTCATATCATCCCCTGCCTGATTCTTGTTTATTGCCAACGTTAAAGACGACGGTGTTTAACTCATGCACGACGCGGCGAATAACAATCGATCACGGCTATTTACGCTGGCCACAAGACACTCGCCTTGAAGGATTCAGCGATACAGCTGCTTATTGATATTTGAAGCATGGCAGGTTGGCGTAATCCCTCTATCTGCCTGAAAAGCAGTAAAGGTGTCCAAATCAAGAACCAGGGGCCTTATGTGCCAAGACAATAAGGGTGATCGCTGGAAAGAATACGAAACGTGCTAGTCCAGTAACCACAGGGTTACCCTTGAGTAATGCCGCAGAATCCATTCAGACCAAGAACCACAACCGCAAATTAACACGGTCGACTTTTATACAAAATCGAACTTAGGCGTTATACAAAATAGTACTTTGGTCGTGATTTCAGCGGGCGCATCAAATAGTGATTATCTATCCGGTCATGAACCTGTGGCGAGAGAACTGGCTCCCATCTGCTGGCGAAGCTGCCCCAGGCATCTATGGGCTGAGGCAAGGAACCTGGGCCTGCTTCGCAGTTCAGCGGGAGCAAGCTCCTCGCCACGATGATTTTGGCTAACAGCATCACGCCCGAATCAGGCTTTTTTGGTCCTGGGCAGGAAAATCGCCAACACCCCAAACAGCGGCAAGAACGAGCACAACCAATACACGTACTCGATGCCACGGATGTCCGCCAAATGCCCCAGCAACGCGGCGCCGATGCCGCCGAAGCCGAACATCAGGCCGAAGAACACCCCGGCGATCATCCCGACATTGCCTGGCACCAGTTCCTGGGCATATACCACGATGGCGGAGAACGCCGAGGCCAGGATGAAGCCGATCACCACGCTGAGGATGCTGGTCCACAGCAGATCAACGTGAGGCAGGATCAGGGTGAACGGCGCCACGCCTAGGATCGAGAACCAGATCACCGCCTTGCGCCCGATCCTGTCACCGATAGGGCCGCCGAAGAACGTGCCCGCCGCCACCGCGCCGAGAAACAGGAACAGGTGCAACTGCGAGGAAGCCACCGACAGGTCGAATTTCTCGATCAGGTAGAAGGTGAAGTAGCTGGTGAAACTGGCCATGTAGAAATACTTGGAAAACACCAACAGCCCCAGCACCACCAGCGCACTGGTCACTCGTCCCTTGGACAGGCCGTGGGTGGCCGCCTGGCCTTGCTTGAGCTTGAACAGGTTCAGGTGATTGGCGTACCAGCGGCTGATGCGGTACAGCACGAACAGCGCAAACAGGGCGAACAACCCGAACCAAGCGACGTTGCCTTGTCCGTAGGGAATGATGATCGCCGCCGCCAGCAGCGGGCCGAAGGCCGAGCCGGCATTGCCGCCGACCTGGAACGTCGATTGCGCCAGCCCGTAGCGACCGCCCGAGGCCAGTCGCGCCACCCGTGACGCTTCCGGGTGGAAGGTCGACGAGCCGATACCGATCAAAGCAGCCGCCACCAGAATCAGGGCAAAACTGCCGACCATGGACATCATCACGATGCCGATCAGCGTGCACACCGTCCCGGCCGGCAGCAACCAGGGCTTGGGGTGTCGGTCAGTGTGATAGCCGACCCAGGGTTGCAGCAGGGATGCCGTCAACTGGAAGGTCAGCGTGATCAGCCCGACCTGGGTAAAGGTCAGGCCATAACTGTCCTTGAGCATCGGATAGATCGAAGGCAACACTGCCTGGATCAAGTCGTTGATCAAATGCGCCAGGGCCACGGCACCAATAATGCGCATGACCAAAGGACTGCTTTGCGATGTGGCAGGTATGGACGGCGCGTCGACCTGGGTATTGCTGATAGCCATTGAAGTTTTCCATGCGACAAAGGGTGCACGCGGGCAGGTGCGCCAATGTGCCATTTTTCAGTGCGCCAAGGCTATCCCCTTAGCTTGCTATCGACCGTGAAAGTTGTCGGAAACCAAGGTGATAGCGCAACGCCATGGTCTGAATCTTGCCTTGTAAACCACCTACAACGCGGCCTCTTACAAAGGGGACCGAGAATGGGAAGTTTCGCTACAGAGCTGGCCTACAGAGCCGATTTGGACAGAACTTTCGAGGCCTTTTAAAAGGGCACCTGTGTCGGCACTTGTGTAGATACGCACAAAAACAGTGCAAAGGTGTTCAGGGGAGTATGGGCATGCAGGCTTTTTTATCACCGGGCATCAGATTGTTGGGACGTTTCGGCTTCGCCCGTAAATTCCAGCTACTGTTCCTGCTTTTCATCCTGCCGCTCATGGGCAGCCTGTGGCTGATCGGCCAAGACTATCGGGACAAACTCAGCCTGGTTTCAGGAGAACGCGCCGGGGTCCGCCAATTGCTGGCCCTGGATAACCTGGACAACCTGCTCACCGCCCAGCGCAACCGTGCCGCACGCTGGCGCGCCACGGAAACCAATCGCCAACCGACCCCCGCGACCATTGCTGCAATGGCAGCGTTCGACGCTGTACAACCGGCGCTCAACCAGGCGGCCATTGACCTGGGCAGCACCTTGCAAGCCGAAGGCGCCCAAGCCGATACACTCGCCCGCTATCAAGCCTTGCAAACCAGCCTCAATGGCCTGGATTCCAAAAGCCTGGGCAGCGTCGGCTGGTGGCCGGATGGCTACGACCGCTTCACCGCCGCACTCAGTGCCCTGCAAGCCTTGCGCGAGCAGATGGTCATGGACAACCGCCTGACGCTCGCCTCTTGGCTGGAGACTTATCTACTGACACAGATTTCGACCCAGCAAACGCCGGACCTGATCGAACGGGTCGGTCGCCTGGCCAGCGTCGGCCAGGCCTCCGTGGTGTCGGGCCAGTTCACCTTGCAGAGTCGCCTGCAACTGCGCGACCTGCGCAGCCGGATCGGCGACGCGCGCGATCAACTGATCAAGACCGGTGCGCTGCTGGAAACACGCCTGCCCAGCGAGCTGCAAGCCTGGGCCGGACAGTTCCGGGGCAGCCTCCAGCATCTGGATGCCGGCCTGAAAGTACTCGATGATGGCGTCTTCGGTGGCTCGATCAGTCTCAAGCCGGAGGACTTCGAGAAACACATGGATGCCCTGCTGGGCGACCTGGCGACCTTGCGTCAGCAGTCGCTGGTGGCACTGGATACCCGACTCGACTATTACCACGGCTCAGCCGTCCGCCAGTTCACCCTGGTGGCGACGGTGCTTGGCTGCCTGTTGCTCGCGGCGCTCTACCTGTTTATCTGCCTGCAAGCGTCGATCCGGCGCAGCGCCAGCGGTATCACCCTGTTGGCCGAAGCCCTGCGTGACGGCAATCTCAGCCTGCAAGTGCCAGTGCAAGGGCGCGATGAACTCGCCGCTATCAGCACCGCGCTGAACGTCGCTGTGGTGCAACTGCGCAACAGCCTGCTGGGGGTGGATCACGAAACGCTGCAACTGAGCAATGCCGTACGCACCCTGAATACACACTCCAGCGGCGCCCTGAGCGAAGTCGAGGCCCAGCAGATGCAGATCAGCCAGATTGCCGCCGCCGCGACGCAACTGGCAGCGACCTCCCAAGGTGTCGCGAAAAGTTGTGAGCAAGCCTCCGACAGCGCCCAACAGACCCGGCGCATCGCCACCGACAGCAGCCGTGACAGCCAGCGCACCACGGCCAGCATCCAGCAGCTCAACCAGCGACTCAACGAGACCGCCGCCGCGCTCGGTCGGGTCAGCGAACAAGGGCAGCAGATTCAACTGGTGGTCGACACCATCCGTGGCGTGGCCGAGCAAACCAACCTGCTGGCCCTCAACGCCGCCATCGAAGCGGCCCGTGCCGGTGAACAAGGCCGTGGTTTCGCGGTGGTGGCCGATGAGGTGCGCAGCCTGTCGCAACGCACCCAGTCCTCCACGCAACAGATTGCCGGCACCGTTGATAGCTTGCGCGCCACCGTCAACGAAGCAGTCAGCCTGATGGAAGCCGCCTGCGGCCAGGCCCAGGCCGATGCGCAATCGGTCACCGGGCTTGGCGAGCGGCTGGGAGAAATCGCCAGCGCCGTGCAAAGCGTCACCGATACCCTGGCGCAAATCGCCACGGCAGTGGACGAACAGGCCAGCACCGCCGACGAGGTCAGCGGCAACATCCAGCAGGTCGACCAAGCGGCAGTGCGCTTGCTCGAAGGCGCCCGCGCCGTGAATCTGGCGGCCAACACCCTGAGCCAGGGAAGCCAGGCATTGAGTGCCAACACGGGAAGATTTCAACTCGGCTGAAAGAGTTTTGTGGTGAGGATTGTTAAGCGGTTGAAAGCGCAGAGAAATATTTCAGATTTACGCTTGACACATCTACGTTACCAGCGAATAATGCGCGCCACTTGGCTACATAGCTCAGTTGGTTAGAGCATAGCATTCATAATGCTGGGGTCCGGGGTTCAAGTCCCTGTGTAGCCACCAAGTACCGATCCATAGATGTCTACAGCAGTCTATGAATCACCTCAAGAAGCCCGCCTCGTGCGGGCTTTCTTGTTTCTGGCTGTCCACCTCTATCTACCCCTATCCTTCCCCACCGTGTATGCCCACGTGTATGCTTCAGAACTAATTGAACTGGAGGCATACACAGATGAAGCGCGCCGATATCAAGCGACGTCCTCTCGCTGATACAACACTTTCCAGCCTGGAGCCTGAGGCCGGGGCATACCGCGAACTAGACAGTCCTGGGCTGTATTTCAGAGTCAAACCAAACGGCCAAAAATCTTGGGAATTACGCTACAAGAAACCGGACGGCAAATGGTCTTGGCTAGGTCTCGGCGGCTATCCAGAAGTAAGCGGCGCCTTCGCTCGACAGAAAGCGGCAGAGCTAAGAGCTGACGCCTCAGAGGGCAAGAACCCAATCATCTCCAAGAAGGCTCGTCAGGCGGCTGACATTGACGCAGCCAATGACACCTTCGAATCACTAGCCAGGGAATGGCATACGTCTCGCCTCAGCGGCTGGGATGCTGGTACTGCCAAAAGGATACTCGGCGCACTCGAACGCCACGTGTTCCCCTCGCTCGGTAAACGTCCCTATACCTCGATCATGTCTATGGAGTGGATGGAGCTATTGAGAGGACTTGAGCGCCAGGGGATTTTGGAACAGATGAGTCGCGTGAGGGCTTACTGCAAAGATATCTATGACCTGGCTCGCGTGACTGGCAGAGCCGTCAACAATCCCTTGGAGGGCGTGCATAAATTTCTGTCATCAGGAAAGGCAGAGAACTACGCTCATGTTTCTCCTGGCGAGCTCCCTGGATTACTTCGAGCTATACGCTCCTATCCGCATGCCAAAGATGTTCAGCTTGGCCTGCGGCTGTTGACTCTGATGGCAGTCCGTCCCAGCGAACTTCGCGAAGCTCATTGGGTGGAGTTCGACTTCGACAAGAAACTGTGGACAGTGCCTGTCGAACGTAAGGGACGTAAAAAAGGCCGCGAACATCTGGTGCCGCTATGCACTCAAGCCGTAGATGTCCTATTGGAGCTTCGGCAACTTACCGGTGCATACCCTCTCCTATTTCCAGGTAGAAGCGACCGCACCAAACCCCGAAGCGACACCGTGTTTCTCATGGCACTCAGGCGTCTTGGTTACGAAGGCCGCCAGACCGGTCATGGCTTCCGCCACATCGCCAGCACCATCCTCAATGAGCATGGTTACCCCGCTGACCATATCGAGGCCCAACTCAGTCACAAGGCACAGGGCGTCCGGGGTATCTACAACAAAGCCCAGTACCTGGAGCAGCGCGTAAAGATGATGCAGTGGTATGCGGATCACCTTGATGCACTTGAAGCCGGGAATGTGATCCAAGGTCAGTTCGGTAAGGCTGTATGAGCACCGGCTACCATTACCCTCTCAAAATCCATGTTACGGGTGTTACTCGTGTAACTAACCTCGCCAAACGCCCGTATTCATTGGATTTCGCGGCTGTTACACGCCTGCGCAATAACCGGTACACCGCGTGTGACGCCGCCTTAATGTGTAACGCATCTATCACCCCAAGCTCACTGCAGGCTGGCGTTAGACGTGTCTGGTCATCGAGCGACTCACGCTGGTTTCACTTGCGACACAAAGGGCGTGGGATCGAGCGCGACACAACGCCTGAGATGCTCGCCCATGGCTGATCATCAATCCCTAGTAGATACCGCGTTTACCGCCGGACTGATGAGTTTTCTCTCGGCGCAGCCGCTATACGAGCTCTGCCGTGAACAGATTCATGACGTGTGCTATCTAATCGAACAATGCTGTCTTCGCGTTCGCGACGATAGCAACGACCTCGCTCCCAGCAGCCTGTGCATCAAGACGACAATGCATGAAGAGACAATTTTTCAGTATGCCTCCACCGACACCAGAGCACGTCTCGCCCACTGGGTTCGTCAATACAGTGAGTGTGAAACGGCTTCGGATCGCGATACCCACGCCGCCTACATCATGGCTTGTGCTGTGAAAGCTCTGGGGGAGCTAAACGACTGGATGCGGACAACAGATCAGAAGGCTTGGTCTCATCTTTCAGAGCCTCCGACCGACTGGCCGTGGGAACTCTATTGTCAGTTTGTAGAGATGCAGGCCAATCCAGATGAGCGTATTGAGGCGCTCGATCAGTACGTCCTGCACCTGGAGCCCATCATATCCCTGCCCTGCTTGATTGATGATGAACTGACGCCCGTCGCTGATCGAGCGATCAAGAATGCGATTCGCAAAAAAGGCGGCATCATAAGCGGCATGGAGCGTAGCAAGGACACCAGTGCCCGAGATGCTGCAATTGTTAAGCAAGGCATACACTACCTGGCGAAAGGCATGCCTGAGCGAAACATCCCAACCGCCGTGCATGCTTGGCTGGAACGTGAAGTTGCTAGACCGCTAAAACAGCGTCCCGAGTGGATCCCCCTCGAAACTCAGAAGGCACTCACGCGCAAAAGCGTAGAGGCCATCCTCAAACGCAAATTTGTTCTGTAACTGAAACTTCAATCGAATTTCAATTGGAAGTGAACTGCTCACCGCATTTCATCGCCTAGATCATTGCTCTCGTCAGTCCAAACCAATCGAGAGCAATACCTATGAATACCTCAATCACCAGCCTTTCCCGAAAGGCTCCTGCAAATTCCCCCTCGCTGTTTGATGCCACCTCGACGTTGATCCGCATGCGTGAAGTCGAAGGCATCGTAGGGATGAAACGGTCCACCATCTACAAGCTGATGCAGCGTCCTGACTGTGGCTTTCCCCAGCCCGTCAAACTGAGCAACAGCAATGCTCGCGGTGCGCCGGTCGCCTGGGTTCTATCTGAAGTCCAAGCATGGGCACGCAGCCGCATCGAGGCCCGTGATCAGGTGGCCGCATGAGCCGCAAGATCGCCAACAAAGCGCTGATGCACCCGTTCTCCGTTCTTCGCCAGATCGGCTTTTCGCCTCGCCTCATGCAACGCCTGGAGCGCTACCGCAGCCAGCAGGACAAACAAGGTCGTGTGGTCAGCGTACTCAGCTGGGCCGACGGCACCTGGTGCGCGCTCTCCCTCCACTGCGAAAAGACCGGAGCCGTGATTGTCGACGAGGGCCAGCAAGCGGAAGCCTATGAGGATGCCCGCTCGATGCTCCAAAGCGGCTTCCTGCCCCTGCTTTCCCTGCGCTTCGACTTTCATGCCTGAAACGAAAACGCCTCCGGGGGCGATCCGGAGGCGTTGAGGTGAATCTACATGCCCGAACAATTTATGCCACGCCTGAAAAATCCGCAAGCCACCCGCCTAGTTGCACTTTTCAAAAACGGACGGTACTCTCTGGCCGTCGCTGCAAAATCAGCGACCGGGCTTGGTAACCCGTTGAACAATAGGCGCAACAGCGCCCATATTTCTTTTGCAGGCGCTTTTTTTGCGTCCGCAATTCCGTTTTATGGCGGCTGTGCGTGGGAGACCTTCGGGTCTGCCGGGTTCCTATTGTCCCGGTTTACCAACCTGCGCACAGCTGCCACCCATTCGCTTGGTAACGAACGTGGCAGCTCCTCAACAATAGGAGTTTCGCCCCATGCAAGCCCTCAATCCGTCCAAAATCCGCGCCGCTGCACACCGTGCAATGGCTCTCGCCGCTCTACACGCCAATTCCAGCCTCGCTACTCGTCTTGCCCGTTACAACGCCCATATGGTCAAAGCTCGCGCTCTCGAAGCCGCAGGCGGTGCCCAATGAATTCCTCCCTCAGCTTCGCCTTGCCCGAAGATCTGCTCTGCGTCAGCAAAGACATCGAGAAGGGTGTTCCGATTGATGCAATCACCTGCGCGATTAATCGCGCAGAGTCCGTGCTGATGTTGCTTGAGGATCATTTCGAAAGCGAAAGCGACAGACCACGCCTAGCCAATCATGTCCTGGCCGCTGTTATTTGGGATGTCCGGGGCACCTTGGGACTGATCAAAACCCTGACCCTGCACGGTGACACCACGTCCGTTCCAATGGATCAGAAAGGCGGTGCCGTATGAGCGCTCAAACCACACTAGGCCGAGCGTCGTTTTTCAATAAAATCTCCGGCCAGGGCGTGTTTCGGGTGAATGCGGGCATTCCTATTGAGGACGCGCTCGAAACGGTTTCGCTCCTCCAGCATTACGCCAATCAACTCTCCCTCGATGCCGCCATGAGCGATAAGGGCGAACGCTACAGCTGGTGCGCGCTCTACCTCGGCGAAATGGCAAAAGCCCTGATCGATGACGTGAACGATGCGATGTTTATGCCGGGGGCCGATACATGACCCAGCGCATGAGCAAACCAACAAAACGCCCCAGCTTTGCCGACGTGAAAAGCGCTGCACTCAAGGACATTGATCGCGTCCTTGCGCACTGGCTGCCCAACGGCAAACGGGTCGATGGCGGCAAGGAATACACCGCCCCTAATCCGACCCGTACGGACAAACGCGCCGGATCACTCAAGGTCAATTTGAGCAAAGGCACCTGGGCGGACTTTGCTACCGGTGACAAGGGCGGCGACCTGATCGACCTGGTGCGCTACCTCGACGGCGGCACAGACGTCGAGGCCTGCAACAAGCTGGCGGATCTGCTGCGGGTATCAGCAGGCGCCGCACAGTCCAAGCCAACACCGAGCCAAAGCAAAGCTCCGGAATGGATTGCCATTCAGCCGATCCCGGTCGAGGCCATGAACAAGTGCCCGGCCAAGCATCGGCAACACGGCTCGCCCACCAAGGTCTGGATCTATCGCGATGCCCAAGGCCAGCCCCTCATGGCGCTTTATCGCTTTGACCTTGGGCCTGACGAAGATGGCAAGCCAAGGAAAGTCTTTGCTCCATTGACCTGGTGCCAACGCGCCGACGGCCAAACCCCTCAATGGCGTTGGCAAGGTCTGCCCGATCCGCGCCCCCTTCTGCGCCTGGACGAACTATCGCAACGGCTCGATGCCCCGGTCGTATTGTGCGAGGGTGAGAAAGCCGCCGACGCCGCTGCCGAGCTGATGCCAAGCTACGTGGCGACCTGCTGGCCGAACGGTTCCAACTCTTGGCATAAGGCAGACCTGACGCCGCTCAAAGGGCGTTCTGTCTTGTTGTGGCCGGACAACGACGCCAGCGGTCAGAGCTGCATGGAGGCCGTCTCGGAAAAGCTGCGTGAAATCGGCGCCGCCTCAGTGCAAGCAATCGCCCTGGACGTCTTCAAACGCAAGCCCACGCTGAAAAATGGCACACCGACCTTTGCCAAAGGTGGTCAATGGGACGATGGCGACGATGCAGCCGACGCACTCGCCAAGGGCTGGACATCGGCCCACCTCGTCGAGCTGGAACGCACTGGCGAGCTGTTTGGCTCGGCGCCCGCCCCCGCTCCGGCCGGAGAAACCGAAACCAAGGTGCAGCCCAAACCCAAGCGGCCAGCCAAATCAAAAAACGACCTGCTGCCCGGTGGTTTTCGCCTGACGCCGGAAGGCGTGTTTTATTCCGGCGACGATGGCGAAGCGCGGCCTGTGTGTTCGCCTCTGGAGATCCTCGCACGCACCCGTGACGACAAGGGCCACAACTGGGGCTTGCTGGTCGAGTTCGACGATCCGGACGGCCAGAAAAAGCGCTGGAACATTCCGGCCCGTACCATGACCGGCGACTTCGGCAAGGATGTACTCGGCCCCCTTGTGGACATGGGTCTACGTCTGGCGGGCAGTCGCTCGGGACGTAACGCACGCAACGACCTGCAGAGCTATTTGCAGGGTTTTGACAGTGCGCAACGGGCTCGTTTGGTCACTCGGCTGGGCTGGCACGGGAATGCCTTCCTATTGCCCGAACGTCAGATCGGATCGCATGACGAGCACCTGCACTTCTATGAAGCCGGGGCACAACTCCCACCGATCAGCGAGTCCGGCACGCTGGAGCAATGGCAGGAGCAAATCGGCGCACTGTGCGTTGGTAACCATCGTCTAGCGTTCGTCGTCAGCGTGGCCTTTGCGGGACCGCTGTTGAATATGCTCGGTCACGAATCGTGCGGGTTTCACCTCTACGGCGACAGCTCCGGTGGCAAGACCACCCACCTGCAAGTGGCCGCCTCGATCTATGGCGGGCCACGTGTAGTGCGTTCCTGGCGCTCGACAGACAACGCCCTGGAATCCATCGCCGCAGCGCATTCGGACGGGCTCCTGGTGCTGGATGAAATCGGCATGTGCGACCCGCGCATCATCGGCGAAACGGTGTACATGCTTGGCAATGGCACCGGTAAGGCTCGCGCCAATGATCGAGGACAAGCGGGCCGACAGGTACAGGAGTGGCGCTTGCTGTTTCTCTCGACGGGCGAGAAGACTTTGGCGCAGCACATGGCCGAAGCCAACAAGGAGCTAAAAGCCGGTATGGAGGTACGCATGCTCGCCGTACCAGCGGATGCCAGCAAAGGCTTGGGGATGTTCGACGTGTTGAGTGGCTTCGATGACGCAGCGGCCCTCTCTGACGCGCTCAAGGCTCGGGTAGCCAAATACTACGGCACGCCACTCACCGCGTTCCTGGCGGCCCTTTGCGAGCCCGGCAAGATGCACGGGTGGTCAACCATCCTGCGCCGTACTCTGGAAGGTTTCGTTGCCAAAGCCCTCCCTGCCTCGGCCAGCGGACAGGCACATCGAGCCGCTGCACGTTTTGGATTGGCCGCCGCAGCTGGAGAGCTGGCGACCGCTCTCGGCATCACCGGTTGGCCCGACGGCACCGCGACCACAGCGGCACGGGTGTGCCTTAGCGCGTGGCTGAATGAGCGTGGCGGCGCCGGAAACCTTGAAGGTGATGCGATCTTGGCCCGCTTGCGCCAGATCATCGAGCGCTTTGGTGAAAGCCGCTTCACGCGCTGGGAGACCGCCGCCGCGAAGATCGATGAGCACGGGCCACGCACCATTGATCGCCTGGGCTTTCGCAAGACGCTGGAGCACGGCATGGGCGACACCATGCACACCACCCACACCTACTACGTGCTGCCCGAGGCGTGGCGATCCGAGATATTCCGGGGCATGAACATCAACGCCGTGAACAAGGAGCTGCTGCACCGAGGTGTGTTGGAACCTGGTAGCGATGGCAAGGCATCGAGCTTGGTCCGGTTGCCCGGCCTAGGGCCGCAACGCTGCTACATCGTGAAGACGATTCCGGGAGCGGATGAGAGCGAGGCTCGGGCTGCCTGACGGCCTCCCTACTGATCGAGGTAGTGCCGGCTCATTCCCGGCCTCGCCAGCCGCTCAACCCAATCCAATCGAATTACACAGAGACGAAACAATGAACGACATCCAAAAACTGAAAGACCGCCGTGAACAACTGACCTCCGAAGTGGAACGCCTGCGAGTCGAACTCTTGCACTATGAGACCGCTCTAGCCGCCCCCGAGTCTATCCAGCGAGGCCGGGAGCGGGACGTGCAGGATCAGTACGCCGACCGGAAAAGAAAATGTGATTCACTGGACTTTGAAATTGATCGGTTGAGTCAAAAAATTCTTCGACGCGAAAACATCGCCAATCACGAAACCCTGATGGCGGGCTACCGCGACGCCATGGCGACGTGGAAAGCCGACGAGCACGAGCTCAACGAAAAGCGGCAGAGTGTCAGCACCCGCCTGAATGAAATCCGTCAGCAAGCCACAGACGAAATGGCGAAGGCACGTCAGGCCGAGACAGAAGCGGCGACTGCCTATGCCCAGGCTGTCGCGTGGGGCGACACCGAGGGCGAGAAGACTGCTAATGCTGACGCTCAAAAAGCCGCTAAAAACCTCGCGACTGTAGCCGAGCACAACCGTCGTCAGCATTTGATCATCAGCGCTCTGGAACAAGAGCTGGCCACCATCGATCAGCACATCGCTGAAGCGCAGCAAGAACACCAAAAAATCGAGAACAAGGCGCTGCACCTCGCCAACGCGGTGCTTGAAGAGAAGTGGAATGAGGCGGCTCAGGCTTTGCTTGATGTGGGCGGACAACTTTGCGCGGCGCGTCGAATGATCGACCGGGATCCCGTTGCGCTGCTCAAGCTCAACGTTCCAGAGCAAGGGGAAAATTTCAGCAGTTGGGACTGGAGTGACCTGTCGGAGCGCTCAGTGCGGTACAAGGTGCAAGACGTGCTGGCTCTGTAACGACCTGCCCCACCTGAAACAGCCTACGCGTGTGGGCTGTTTAAACACCGCCCAAGGATCAGCACTATGAACACTGCCACGCAGAACAGCCCCAGTCGTACCGAAACACTGAAGGCAAGGAAAACCCATCTGAGCGGCCTGCTCAAGCTCATGGGCTCTCGCTGGGGGAAAAACACAGCAATACAAAGCCTCACCGCCAATGCGATCAAAGCGGAACTGAGTCTCATCGATCAGCAATTGAAGCACCGAAGTTAGGGTGCGGTGGAGGACCTAGCCGGCTTCCACTGCCTGCTCTATAGGTAGTTGCTGGAGCCGACAGGTTTAACTGTTCAGTCCCACCTTCGCATTGATTTGAAAGGGCAGCTTTCGGCCAGAAGCTGCCAGTCATCCCAAGCCAGTGCTAGCCAGGCCCCAACCAGGTGGTAACGTCATACCTAGACCTCACCTAATCGTTCACTTAGTAAGCAAAACATCTCCATATGCAGTCATTCCAAGCGAATATTGCGGACGCTCACCTAGCCTATGGGCGACCTCCTCGTTAGCCTTTTTTGTCGCTTGAAGAACTGTCGAGCCTGCTTCCCACTCCCGAAGGAATGGCTCAAGCCAGTTGTAGGTCACTTTTACATCCAGTGGCCAAGGCGAAGCGATAACTACACGGCAGCCTTTGTCCAAAAGCAGCTTGGGCAGACCTACAGTTGTATTTCCCCACGGATGCTTGTCAATTCGGCCTCCGCTGCATACGAAGAGAATCACCACCTCCACCCCTGCAAGCGCAGCGGCGAGTGCTGTAGGTGTCTCGAAGAGGCGATCCTCATCCCGAATACTGTGGATGTACCGCCCCTCTGCGGTCAGTCCGCCATGCGCAGTAATCACCGCAAGCTTTGCATCAGACATGTCAGGCGGTAACTGCCGTCCAATGTCGACGGTGAATCCAAACTCATCGAAGGTGCCGCCAAGTCTTTCCAGCGCCCTGCCCAGTGTACCGTTTGCCTCAGGGCCTTCTTGAGTAGAGATCCAAGCTCTATAGGCTGTTTTGCCACTGCGGTCACTGGCCCTGACCATTGAGAGCCAGGTAAGCGAAGGCATCATTCCTACCGCGGTTGTGGTGCCCAAGAGATATGGGAATTCCCCATCCTTGGGCGTTACTAGTCCGAGATTCATCGTCAATTGCTGTAACAAAGGCTCTGCTATCACTAGGAGCGATTCGGGGGCAGGAAGCCGCACATCTAACCGCTCCATAGTGATAAAGAACTCATCATCTCCGTCCTCGGCATCAACATAGCCATATTGACGAGGATATTCCTCCAGCCACCTCAGCATCCGCAAACGGAAGGAATGGTCATGGCGAGGTTGCTCAATGGACTGAACGAGTCCGTTAGAAACGTGGGTTACGACCAGCTCGTCGGCACTGTCCAGCCCCAGGAAAACCACATCTATTCCCGCGTCGTTAAGCGATTTCGAGTAGTAGACCGGCCAACCGGCTTGAATGGCAGGCGGGGGCTCTGGCAATGCAACAGCGTGATCGGCGAGAATCTCGACGGCTAGCGCTTTATCCTCAGCAGAGGCAGGTTGTCCTACCTGGTCGTTCAATAAACGACGAGCCGCCACACCAACATTCTCAAAATCACCGGCGGCATCCGCTGCATAGAGCGCTCGCTGTACTTGATTGAACATCGCGGTTACGTTCGCTGCAGATGGCGCGTCAGTTGCGACAGTGTCCACCAATTGAGACGCCTGCCGTCCTAACAACGCGAGCCCGCTCTTCAGCAGTTCAAGAGTGCTTTCGTCCACATGTACAGCTGCTGCTTTGGCTTTCTGAACCGCCTGTCCCAACATGACTATTAAGGGAAGTAGCAAGCTTCGGTCATTCATGGCGCGCCCACAACCGCTAGACAATCCACTCACAATCGCTGCGATTTCTTCACTCTGGTTGCTACTGACCTCCATTAGTCGGAGGCTCATTTCAGCTGCGACGATTCGCGGATCGTTCTCCGCATCAAGGCCCAGATCGCTAGCTAGCTTTCTCAGTGTTGGCACAAAATCATGTGCTATTTGGAATAGCCCAAGGTCACGTAGAACGCGGATTGCAGCATAAATCTCTTGCCATAGATCGGCCTTGCTCACCGGAGCATCAGTTGCCAAGGCACATGCGAGTCCGACTAATGCCTCTGTCATATTGCGGCAGCGGTGATAGGTATCTGCGAATCCCAGCCAAGCCAGCCTCTGGCGGAGCGCATTTCCCTGCCCTATCACTAGAATTTGCTCGGCTAGATTTCGAGCTCGTTGAAACTGCCCCGCTACAGCACAATTTCCTGCTACGAGTCGCATGGCACGCAGATCTTCATCTCGCTCACTCATTGCATGCGGACTTATCGCACAAACCAGCATGGCTAAGAGCTCTAAGAATCTTAGATCGACGTCCTCACCCTTCGGTGCACTCATGAGAATCATCCGGACAAGATAGCGGATCGTTTTGTCGGGATGAGGTACCAATTCCGCAGGTAGGACGGTCACCCCGTACTCTGCAGCACCATGGGCTCCCAGCCACTTCAGTCCACTCTCGATAGACGCTTTAATTTCGTTCTCGTCCGGTTCGACGATGCCCCCCTTATCGCGATCTGGCGTATGCGCCTCTTCATCAAATGTGGCAAGCCTCGCACCGTCCTCGGCGATATCCAACATCGTTGTGGCAACCATGGGAATACCGATATCTCCGCAGGAGTCCACAGAGAGCAGCCGTGAAAGTTGAGATCTTATGCTTCCGTCCTCTGGATGGAGGGCCAGGAAACGTATCGCCGCCTGCAGTGGGGCACGATAATAATCTCGGTCGTTCCGACTAACCTGTTCCTTCAGCATCAAGGAACGTACCGACCACAGTACAACCTGAGTGGCTTGGCGACCGTACAGATCAGAAGTTGTAATTTGCCTCGCAATGTCAGCCGCATACCGGGACTGGCCGATGCTCCACGCATGCACGGAACAGCAGATTGCAGCGAGTTCCAACCAGTCCGCGCCCCATTCCCTAGCCTGCTCTATGATCCGCTCGTAGTCTGGATTCTGAGACAAAACGGCGCTCAGTATTCCCAGGTGTTTTTCAGTGAAGCCAGCTGTAGTAAAGGCCAGCCCCTCTTCCTCTGTTTTTGAGGAGCAGTTCCACAGCAATCGGCGATCACGATTCTCTCGTAAGCGATCCGAACCTGGATACATCTGGGCGAGACGTGCGTCGTAACGCTCGATCAGATGGCTATCCTCAATAACCGTCGCTAACTCAAGTCCTTGCTCGATCCAAATGACGCTAGATACGAGCTCAGCATCGTCGGGCAAGAATTTCAGTGCGAGCGAGTCGTCCCCGCTCTTGTGAGCTAACCACGCCAACTGGACAAGGCTCGATGAATCCAAGGCCGAAATATGTGGCAGTAGCTGTGTGATTGCGGCGATTGCATCCTCATGTAATGCCGCCCGAGAAAACAGCTGAGCACGCACGTGGTACCGATTTATCTCAGACAACTGAAGGCTATCGATCTCAGTGATAGCTACCGAAATATCCCCGCCCAGCGCGAGGGCAAGCCACCTATGTGCACGACGACCAACCTCTTCCTTTTCATCATGATCGATTGCTAAGCAAGCGACGTAGCAACCATCAATGGCAACTAGCTGCTCAGTATTGTGCGGCCGAGTGGCAGGGGGCTCTTCAACATGAATTAAGGCATATCCGTCCATGCCCTTCACAGCAGCCACGCACCGCCGACATAGAGAAGCTACATGAGGAACCCAAAGATCCTCTGATGTCAGAACAGCTGAAAGCCCAAACGCGCCTGGGGACTCGATGTCCAGGTCTCGATAAATACTGGCTGAGGCAACCGCCACTAGCCGCCGCGCCCCCTCCCTCAGGACTAACGCTTCAAGATCGGCCGTATCAAGAGTCGGGCAATTCAGGATGCGTACTCCCCGCCTCAAGTACTCGAGTTCCTGCGCACTTGGTTCAGAACCACGCAGAGATTTAGTACCAGCAGCCAGAGCATCAAAGACAGATACGTCATTCAAGCTGGTCGCCGAGGCAGGCGGCAAAATGACAGTGACACCAGAAAACGGTCTTTTGCCGTTTGCATCGGTCAGACCCATCAAGAGAGCGATGACTGTTCTCCCAATTACCTCTGAAAACGAGCCTCCTTGTATGAGGTCTGCGGTCCCGAGTTTAAAGCCTCTGGCGAATAGCTCTCTAGGGTCATATCCCTGGACGTTTGTTGCCTGTGACATGTCCGACTCATCCATAACCTGCTTCCTTGATACGTAACCGTCTGGGCAACACATCTTCCTGATGCCATCGCTTAAGGCGATGGTGTCCACCTAAATTTAAGTGGACACCATTTTTTAGCCTTTTTAAGCGGACGCCCATGCCACAAGAACGTCGTTCCTATTCCAAATCCTTCAAGGCCCAAGTCATTGCCGAATGTGCGCAGCCTGACACCTCGATTGCCAATGTCGCTTTGACCCACAACCTCAACGCCAATCTAGTCCATAAATGGATTCGGGTGCATGCGCAGAAAACTCTGGCGCTGCAAACCGCCTTCATCCCGGTCAAGGCAGCGCCAGCGGTGCATCAAGTCCTTTCTGCCACGATTAGGATCGAAGTGCCTCATTCAAAAGGCGTAGTTGTGGTGAGTTGGCCGACAGAAAATGCAGCGTCGTGTTCCGCTTTCCTACGAGACCTGCTTCGATGATCCGCGTCGACTCCATCTGGCTCGCCACCGAGCCCATGGACATGCGCGCCGGCACTGAAACCGCGCTGGCGCGAGTTGTCGCGGTGTTCGGTGCGGCGAAGCCGCACTGTGCCTATCTGTTCGCCAACCGCCGCGCCAATCGCATGAAAGTGCTGGTGCATGACGGCGTGGGGATTTGGCTTGCCGCCCGGCGTTTGAATCAAGGACGCTTCTTCTGGCCGGGTGTGCGACACGGCTCAGAAGTTGAGTTGGATGCCGAGCAACTTCAGGCCCTGGTGCTCGGTTTACCTTGGCAGCGCGTCGGTGCAGGCGGAATCATCTCGATGCTTTAAGACCTGCCATGGCGCGCTTGCCAGCGCAATTGGCCCATCAGTCTGTCGCAGCCATGTGCCCTCTCTGGCAAAATCGGCGGTATGACTTCGCATCCGAATCTCGATCAATTAAACCCTGAAGAACTGCGAGCCTTGGCGGCGCAGTTGATCCAGCGCGTCGAGACGATGGACAAGCAAATTACTCATCACAAGTCGGTCAACGAGAAGCTGGCCCACGAGATCGCGCTGCTCAAACGCTTCAAGTTTGCCAAGCGCAGCGAGCAGCTAAGTCCGGATCAAGCCAGCTTGCTCGACGACTTGATCGACACCGATATCGCCGCCATCGAAGCTGAGCTTGAAGCACTGCAACCCGTGTCTGTCGAAGCCAAAATGCGCCAGCAGCCCAAGCGCGCTGCGCTGCCACCGCAGTTCCCTCGCACTCTGATCCATCACGAACCGGAAAACAGCCACTGCCAATGCGGCTGCGCCCTCAAGCGTATCGGCGAAGATGCCAGCGAAAAGCTCGACTACACACCGGGCGTTTTCACGGTCGAGCGCCATATCCGTGGAAAATGGGCCTGCGAGCAGTGCGAAACACTGATCCAGGCGCCGGTACCGGCGCACGTCATCGACAAAGGCATCCCGACGGCGGGCCTGCTGGCCCACGTCATGGTGGCCAAGTTTGCCGACCATCTGCCGCTGTATCGGCAGGAGAAAATCTTCGGCCGCGCCGGACTGCCTATTGCTCGCTCGACCTTGGCGCAATGGGTGGGCAACTGCGGCGTGCAATTACAGCCGCTGGTTGATGCGCTGCGCGAAGCCGTGCTGACGCACGGCGTCGTCCACGCCGACGAGACGCCGGTACAAATGCTGATGCCTGGCGCTAAGAAAACTCACCGCGCTTATGTCTGGGCCTATGCCACCAGCCAGTTCTGCGATCTGGCAGCAGTCGTTTATGACTTCAGTCCGAGCCGTGCTGGCGAACATGCCCGAGCCTTCCTTGGCCACTGGAACGGCAAGCTAGTCTGCGACGACTTCGCTGGCTACAAGGCAGGCTTTGAACTGGGCGTCACGGAGATCGGCTGCATGGCCCATGCACGCCGCAAGTTCTTCGACTTGCACGCGACCAACAAAAGCCAGATCGCCGAAAAAGCGCTGCACTACATCGGGGCCTTGTACGAAGTAGAACGAGAAGTCCGCGAGCTGGAACCGGGTGTCCGACAGCGAATACGGCAGGAAAAAGCAGCGCCTATTATCGACGCACTTCATACCTGGATGATCGCCCAGAGGCAGCTTGTGCCTGAGGGATCGGCCATCGCCAAGGCATTGGATTACAGCCTCAAACGCTGGATAGCGCTAACGCGTTATCTCGATGACGGTGCTGTACCCATCGATAATAACTGGTGCGAGAATCAAATTCGGCCGTGGGCTCTTGGTCGCTCGAACTGGCTGTTCGCGGGCTCGTTACGCAGTGGTAAACGTGCCGCAGCGATCATGAGTTTGATCCAGTCGGCGCGGCTCAACGGGCATGATCCGTATGCGTATTTGAAGGATGTTCTTACACGCCTGCCGACGCAGCGGGCGAGTGAGATTACCGAGCTGTTGCCGCACAGGTGGGTGCCCGTTTAATCACGCAAGGTGTGTTGGGCGGACGCTTACCTTGATACGACGATGCAGAGCATTAATACTGATCCCAGTTAATGCAATCAACCACATGACTTCGAGATATTTAATGGCTGCTTTTGGCCGTAAGCGGCCTCTCAGCAACGACCGCTCTCGGCCAAAAGCGGACGTTTCGAGTAGGGGATCAATTTAACCAAACGACCGTCGGCGTTTGTCAGAAGCCCGGCTTCGGCCCTATCCTAGCCGCAAGATCAGGATAAGCAGAGCATGCGCATGGAAGATAGAGAGCAGCTGTACTCACTGCTGGCCCAAAAAGACTGGGAAGCGATTGGTAAAAGCATCTACAAGCACAAGAAGGCTAGGACGCAAGATCCCTTCTTGGCGCAGGTCACTGCGTTCTTTGAGGCTGAGTTCTTTACCTTCGCAGAGCCTTTGCCGGCTGGCGAGCGCGCAAAGCAGTTTGAGTTCACTAACTTGATCATCGAGCTAGGTCAACACGGCTTTAGCCAAAATTTCGTAGATCGATTTGTGGATGAGCGTTTGAAGCTGATGCAGGAAACCAAGCACTCTGCACTCCTCAGCTACGCGCAGTCGTATCAACATCGCCCACTGGCCAAGCAGATCATCCAGTCATTTTTGCAGACAAAGCCAGAAGCGGTTGCCGCCAGTCTGCGTGAGCACATGACTATTCACGCGACAGAAGTGCGGGGCGGCGAGGCCAAAACCATTCGCCTGTTCAAGTCCAAGCAGGAAGAACACTTTTATGAGGCGGTGCGCAAGGTTTTCCCGACTTATCATCCTTACCCAAATGTTGCGTTAAGTTGTGTATTGGATTACCAAGCCATCAAAGATCAGTTGTCGGAGAAGGCCAAATCATATTTCTTCCAAGCCATCATCGACAGTGTGGTGTTTGATGTGGGAAGTGGATATGAGCCTAGATACTTCATTGAGCTAGATAGTAGCTTCCATGATGGGGCTAAAGCCCAGGCCAATGACCAGCTAAAGGACTCTATTTTCAGGGCGGCGAACACTAAACTTATTCGCATCCGCCCCTTGAATGCCAAGGCATCCTCGGTCGAAGAGTTTGTAAAAGTGGTGCGTGAGGTGATGCGCTAGCTTTAAACGCCGGACTAGCCAGCCATTACACAGGTATCCGACGAGAAGCAACGGCAAGGGGCTCTATTGTCATCCGCTCTAGCCGTAAATCGGAGGCGTCCACGAAACCAGAGGCGATCATTCAGCCCGACAAACGGGGTACTGCAGAGCATTTTGGAGGCTTAACGCTGCACTCGTTTCTATGATCGATCTCGACAACTTGGTCCCTTGAGACCCAACATATCACTCCACCGGATCTGCGCAAAAAATCGCGCAGAGCCGCTGAACAGACGTTAGGTAAACAATAAGCATGAAGCCGCCGTCCTATTCGCCACCATACGACAGCCCGCTAGAAAACGACTTCGCGTATCAAGCCGTGAAGCATCTTGACGAGTCCGTTGATTTGCAGGCTCAGTACCACGTCAAAACAATCTGCGGCTTATTTATCGTCGACTTTGTTGCGGTATCCAGGTCCGGTCGTCATGTGGGGTTCGAGTGCGATGGAAAGGAGTTTCACAACACCTCGAGGGATGAATGGCGCGATGCAATGATTCTTGGCTCGGAGGAGTTGGATGCAATTTACAGACTCCGAGGAGCGGACATCGCTTTTCAATTGGACAACATTTTGTTCCTGCTCTCTCGCTGCGAAACAGAGTTGTTTTCGGAGCGAGGCCGTCAAAACTTGATCTCTCTAGCTCATCCCGAAGTCCGGAATTTTGAGTTCAACCCCGAGGAAACAAATTTTCACGTTGCATTTGGCGATGACGATTTCAGTCCCATTAACCGAATTCACCTTGAGCTACGCCACCGTGAAATTTCAGCCGGTCGTCGGCAGTTTTGGCAAACGGCTTACCAGTTCGCTGCCAGCATCGGTGGTGGGTCGCTAGATGCGGTTATTGCGGAATATCGGCGTGACACCTAACAAACGATTGCACTCGGAGGTTCCAGCCGGCGCTTCGCAACAGTCGGGCTGCGGGTGAGCCGGGGCTTTAGTGAGCGCTTTTGGCCGCTTTTTGCCTGCCGTAACAAACCGAGATCGGCCAATAGCGGACACTGCACTAAGTCCGCTTTCGATCAAGAGTGGACGTTCGGCGGTGCCTACGAAATGGGTCGGCGATTCAATTACCTATCGGCCTGATACCGACCGAGCAACGACTGCTTACAGTCAAGTTGGAAGGCCCGGCCACGGTATCAGGGGACTCCGCATGGTTCGCCAATGTGATCAAATCACATCCTAGGATCTTCCCACGGATACTCTTCAACACCAAATTCGATGCCACCACCCAAGCCTTTTACATGCAAAACAAATTCATCATTAATGAATTCACCTTCATCGGCTTCAAAAGACAAATCTAATTCTATAGAAAATTCTTTTTCTTCTTCCTCTTGCCGCTCAATAGAATCAAACGTATAGAGGACGCCATCCTCCTTATCGTAATGACCATTCGCAGTGTCTGGGCCGCTGACATTTACTAGGAACTTCACAGTTACGTCGAATACGACCTTGCAGCTTTCATCATCCAAATGAACTATTTGAGGTTCAAAATCTTCAATTTCAGCCACTTCGAAAGTATCTACTTCAGCGTCTTCCCACGTAGACGAGTTATAGCTTTCGGCGTCTTCTAGCTGAGACTTTATTTGCTCTATGATTTCTTGCTTCTTGAGGTTCAAAAACTGCTCAACGAACTGAGATCTATCGTCGTTGTGTTTATTATATATGTCTAGTAGTCCACTAAGAGTTTCAATGTTTACGAACCTCTCATTACCCTCGCAAAATGCTTTGTGGTCAGGATCCGCCGAAATAACGTAGACCTTTTCTTGCCCTTCCAAAGCAGAGCGTATAGCAAGGAGAGAGAACGCATCACGAAATTCGTTAGGCTTTTGAGTGCTAAATGGACTGACGTGATTAAAGAACATGTCAATAATCTCATTTCCATCTACGCGACTCATGTCAACGACAGTAGCATTCGAAGCTTCAATAAAATCCTCAAATGCTTTTAGCGCTTTTGTCTCTAGATCGCCTTCATTGATTTCCGTAAAAAGGCTTTTTATACTTTCGTCATCATACTCTTTAAGGACGGCGGCTTTTCGTCGGAAATTCTTAATGCCTTTGAGTGCGTCTTTGATGTGATCAACAATCTTTCGTCGCACTTCATTAACTACGATTGTGCTAGTGATGTGGTTCAGTTGATTATCGCTGCACAATTCCTCAAAGGACTTTATTGTACTAGAGTTGAAATCAAGATTTGCTTTGATAAAGAATTCCGTATCTATAAATACCTTGCGCGTGACTAACGGCATCTTCCTGTACTCCTTCAGGTCCATTGCGCTACTTTCGCACCGGCACGAAAAAAAGTCGATAGTGACCGCTCGGCTGAGTAGGAGGTGGCTGAGGAGCCTTCACAACAAGTGGCACACCAAGGGCAGAATGTCACCAGTACCTCTGCGAGCACACCTGCTCTCTGCTGGCAGTAATCCACCAATCTCTTAGAAATGAATGACTGCTATTGGCCCAGAGCGTGTAAAAACTCTTCACCAAAAATGAAGTGTGCGCGTCTGCGCTAAATCTGAAATTTATCGGCACGTCAGCAGATGTGGATTTCGCGTAGAAGCGCGACTTCCAGTCCAGTTTTTGAGTACCTGTCGCGCTCAAAAACGTTTTTACACACCCTCGGCCGGTAGCGGCCTGTCACACCAGCGGGCTAATAGCTAATAGCTGCTGACGCCTAGCAAAGTGCTCATACCTAACTGTCAATCGTTGCTGATGGGCAAACGAGAGTTCGACAAGAGCTTCTTTCCAATTTTATGGGTCTACTTCAGACCTCTGAAGCGTTACACCAGTTGGCTTAGTAACACTCCTAAAAAGTTCATGCTCAAACACAGTGTTACGCCAATAATATCCAATAAATACAGTCAGTTATCGACAACCGTTACACCAGTAACGTTCGTAACACTGTTTTTCAGAAGGATACGTATTCCCCGCTCCCCGGAAGCCTCAATGCCACCAGCGAACGTCAGAAGCAGTTACAAATTTTGCCGGGGGCCCTGAGGTTTCTTTAAGACACGGGGTCGGAAACCCGCGTGATCGTGTTAGCGAAAAAGTGCACAGCTTAGTGAACAGGTGAACTGGTGGTTCACCTGTTCATTTGCCCTATCGCTTGGTGGCTCGCCGGGGACCCTGGGCATTTCGAATGGGTACGAGGCAAAGAACCCGCCGCATCTTGTTAGCGACTGAGTTCTCTACGTCGGTTGACAGGTTGACGTGGTTGACAGCATCCCCAAGGTTGACCGGGTTCAACCGTTCGCTATCAACAACACAATGGCTCACCTTTACCGTTGCGGTAACGATCCCCTTTTTTCGTCAGGATCCTTTCAATTTCAACGTTGAAATTTCAGTAAGCTGCAATCTCTGTCGCTACCAAGATCCCGCGGGTTTCCGACCCCGTGAGAAAAAGAAACTCTCAGGGGCCCTGGCAGATTTCTGTCGGGGTGACGTAGCTCAGCTATCGTTATTAACGATTTGGCTGATTGGCCGTTAACATGACTCACCGGGGAGGAGCAGAGTGCAAGGCAATCTTTTTCGGACGCTACAGCAGGAGGCCCACGTAATTCGTTCATGCCTGACCATAGGCCTTACGGAGCTTAGAAACGCTGACCTAAATGAAAAGGGCCGTTACTATACAGCCTTCTTTCAACTCGCCATAGGAATTGAGCGGCTGGCGAAACTCGCCCTCATCCTTGACCACATGGCACAGAACAACCTGAAAGCTCCAGGCCAAACCGTCGTCAAAGGTTATGGGCACGACCTACTAACTCTGGTTTCAAAGGTCTCAGACGTAGTCACCGCTCGTGGATACATCGTATCCAGTGACTTTCCAACCGATCCCATTTGCCTGCGCGCACTGGCATTTCTATCCGATTTTGCAAAAGGTATGCGGTACGCCAATCTCGATGCCCTAGCCTCTGGCAATCAGCAGCGCGATCCCTTGAATGAGTGGAATAAGATCCTTCAGAACGTTGCTGCTACGAAAGTTGGCGCTGCTGCGAAACGCAAAATAAATACCCTGGCGGCAGTGGCCACTCAGGTCCTTGCGGATAGGGTCGCAGTATTTGCAAGCGACCTTACGGGTAAACCGCTTACTTTGAGTAGCGCATTTTCAGAGCCGTCAATTCTGGATGCCGCCTCAAAATACATGGTGTGGGAAATTCTCACTCTGCTGGCCCCGTTGAGGGACGTTGTCATCGAGGCAGGGGACGCGGCAGACGCAATAGCATCGTCAGTAGACCCCAACGGCAACCGCGTACCAGATCTTAGCGAGTTCTTTGATTTCATTTTGCTAGATCGGACGTACGTCTTGAGAAAAAAGAGATGGCCTTAGGGTGCGACAGAATCTGACTGAGACTGGAGGCACGGTCCTTCTGGATTACTGTTATTCGTACCATTCGGCTACCAAGACAGGCGACCATGTATGCCTGCATGTATGCCCAAAAATACAATCTACAAAAAACCTTTAAAAACATATAATTAATAATCAGGTTCAAATGACTGTGTACCACCAAGTACTAAAAACGGCTTATCGAAAGATAAGCCGTTTTTTTATGCCTCGAGAAAAGTAACTGCCCGCCCGGGCCCTTTGATTCACTGTGCTGATTTGCACCGCTCGCCTCGCATCGCTACAGTCGGCCTCTATACCCCTGGCCCACGGATGGAGCGACACGTGCCTACATATCTGAAACCAAACCTGCATCGCCTGTCAGCCATTTCGCTGCTGGCTGTCGCCCTGGCTCTTGTGGCCTGTAAGGCCCCGCCCGCCTCCACCACCACTGCATTACCAGCCCCACCGGAAAATACCTCCGGCTACCGCACCGACTTGCAGACCCGTCATGCCAGCAAACATATGGCTGCCGCGGCCAATCCGTTGGCGGCCGAGGCCGGGCGGGAGATGTTGCGGCGTGGCGGCTCGGCCATCGACGCGGCAATTGCAATGCAGGCGGTGCTGACCCTGGTGGAGCCACAGTCTTCCGGCATCGGCGGCGGCGCGTTCATCGTCCTATGGGATGGCGAGGCGGTGCGCACTTATGACGGCCGCGAAACCGCACCGGCCGGCGCCACCGAGAGACTTTTCCTGCAAGCCGACGGCAAACCCATGCCATTTACTGCCGCACAGATTGGCGGCCGTTCTGTAGGCACGCCCGGCGTATTGCGTGCATTGGAGCTGGCCCACCGCAAGCACGGTCGCCTGAAATGGGCGACGCTGTTCGAACCGGCCATCGCCTTGGCGGAACAAGGCTTCGCCATCTCGCCCCGCCTGCATTCACTGATCGCGAGCGACCCGTCCCTCCCAGGCGCGCCAGACATGGCCACGTATTTCCTGAACGCTGATGGCAGCCCGAAAGCCGTTGGCACGACGCTGAAAAATCCGGCCTTGGCCGGTGTGCTCAAGCGCATCGGCGCTGAGGGCCCCGATGCGCTATACAAAGGGCCCGTGGCCGAGGAAATCGTCGCCAAGGTGCAGGGCCACACCAATGCCGGCAGCCTTTCATTGAACGACCTCAAGGGTTATGCCGCTCGGGAGCGTGCACCGTTGTGCACCGATTACAAGCGCTGGCAAGTCTGTGGCATGGCACCTCCCTCTTCGGGCGGGATCGCCGTGGCGCAGATCCTCGGCACCTTGCAGGCCTTGGAACAGCGCGACAGCCGCCTGGCCCTCGCCCCGTTGCTACCGCGCAAGACCGATAAGCCGGCGGGCATCGAACCTGCGCCTGAAGCGGCGCACCTGATCGCCGAAGCAGAACGCCTAGCTTACGCCGACCGCGCCCAATACGTCGCGGACTCGGACTTTGTCCCTGTGCCGGTCAAGGGCTTGGTCGATTCTGGTTATCTGGCCAGCCGCGCCAGCCTGATCGGCCCGCGCAGCATGGGCGTTGCCAAGCCCGGAACGCCACCTGGTATCCAGGTCGCCTACGCGCCGGACCGATCACCGCTGCGCATTTCCACCTCGCAAGTGGTGGCGGTGGATGACCAGGGTGGCGCCGTGTCCATGACCACCACAGTGGAGTCGGCATTTGGCTCGCACCTGATGGTCCAGGGATTCATGCTCAACAATCAGATGACCGATTTCTCGTTCATCCCCGAAGAGAACGGGCAGAAAGTCGCCAACCGCGTCGAACCCGGTAAACGCCCCCGTTCGTCCATGGCCCCGACGCTGATCTTCGATCGCAAGACAGGCGAGTTGCTGGCCGCTGTCGGCTCACCAGGGGGCTCACAAATCATCGAGTACGTCGCCAAGTCAGTGATCGGCCTACTCGATTGGAACCTCGACCCGCAAACCGCCATCAACCTTCCAAACTTCGGCAGCCGCAACGGCCCCACCGAACTGGAACAGGGGCAATTCAGCCCGGCGCTGATCCAGGCGTTGAAGGAAAAAGGTCATGCGGTGAGCGAGATCGATATGAACAGCGGCACCCAGGCCATCGTCCGGGTGCGTGATGCGCAAGGGAAAGCGTCACTGGCTGGTGGCGCGGACCCGCGGCGCGAAGGTCAGGCGCTAGGTGATTGATCGAGTTCACTCTGCGGTTGGTAGACCAGCAGATCGGCGGGCTGGCATTGAAAGTAGTTGCAAATGGCTTCGAGGGTCGCCAAGCGTATGCCCTTGACCTTTCCTTGCTTGAGCAGGGAAAGGTTGGCTTCGGTAATGCCTATGGCGGCGGCGAGGTCCTTGGATTTGACCTTGCGCGTCGCCAGCATCACGTCGAGTTGAATCAGGATAGGCATGGGTGTCTCAAATGAAAGTTCGGTTTTCTGAATCGACTTCACTGGCCTGGGTCAGGATCCGGGCAATGATCGCGATACAGGCGGCAAGAAACAATGCGACAAAGGACGGGGCGGTGATGCTCAGCGTCAGCAATCGCTGGCCGATTGGTGCGTTGATGGTCATCAATAGGCTGAGAAACGGCTCACATAGGAAATCCAGCAATACCCACAACGCGACCGCACGGCCGACCTTACCTAAATAAGCCGCCGCTTCGCTGGAAAAATATTGGCCCTGGGCATACCGCTTGAACAGCTGCCGCAAGTTGGCCAACCCGGCCGCTAGCGCCAGCAAAGGGATGCTCGACAGCAGGATGCCGCCGAGAGACTGCCAGCCAGTCAAGTTCATCGCCTCTCCAGACAAACTCGACAGTTGCCGGTCGGTCAGGGCGAACCCCAAACCGTATGCTGCCGTAACGTCAGGAAAGAACCAGGCGGCGGCATTGACCGTCATCATCGTAACAATGAAAACAAGCGTGATGGCAGCCATGCGCTGGCTGTACAAGGCGAGGCGATTCGTACGCATGTGGGGCTCCAGCAGAATGAAAGGAGCCCGAAACATAGCCATTAAATTATCTTAGGACAATAATTAATGTGTAAAAAACAATAATAGAAGACGCTTAGCTCGACAGCTGATTGGCAAACTGACTCACCGCATCGACCACTTTCTTCGCCCCGTCCTGAATCTCGACGATGACTGTACCCGCCTCGGCAGCCAGGGCCAGGCCTTGTTCGGCCTGGTGTTGGCCGTCGGTCATCAGGGCGACGGCGTTGCGGGCCATGTCCTGGTTCTGGCGAACCACGCCGACAATTTCGTCGGTCGCCTGGCTGGTGCGCGATGCCAGTTGCCGCACTTCGTCGGCCACCACGGCAAAGCCACGGCCCTGTTCGCCGGCGCGAGCGGCTTCGATCGCGGCGTTGAGCGCCAGCAGGTTGGTTTGTTCGGCGATGCCGCTGATGGTCTTGACGATGGTGCCGATTACCAGGGATTGCTCATTCAACGCCTCGATGCCTTGGCCGGCGGTCTGCATGTGCCGGGCGAGATCACGCATCACATCCACCGCCTGGGTCACCACCGTGGTGCCGCGCTGTGCGCTGTTATCGGTTTGCAGGGAGGTGCTGTAGGCAATGTTGGCTGCTTGTGCAACAGCCTTTTCCTGGTTGACCTGATCGGTGATGTTAGTGGCGAACTTGACCACCTTATAGAGCCGATCATTGGCATCAACCACAGGGTTGTAGGACGCCTCCAGCCAAACCTCACGGCCATTGCTATCCAGGCGCTTGAAGCGACCCGCGACGAATTCGCCACTGTTGAGGCGTTTCCAGAATTGCTGGTAGGCCGGGCTGTTGTACTCGTCAGCCTCACAGAATGTGCGGTGGTGCTTGCCCTTGATCTGCGCCAGGCTATAACCCATGGCCTGGAGGAAGCGGTCATTGGCCGTCAGCACGTGACCGCTCAAGTCGAACTCGATCACTGCCGTTGAACGCACCAACGCGCCGATGAGGTTTTCATGCTCGCGAGAGGCCTCGATGGTGCGGGTCAGGTCATTGGAGTACATCGAAAAGTAGCGGATCCGCCCGTCAGCGTTCCGTACCGGCTGAAGGACTGAGCGTAGCCAGGCTTCCTGGCCATTGCCTCGCAACAGCCGCACGGCACCGGAAAAATGCTCGCCACGGCTGATCGCCGACTTGAAACGAATCTGGAATTCGTTGGTTTTCAAGTAGCCAGGAACAAACTCTTCCAAGGTCCGACCGATCAGGTCCTGGCTCTTGTAGTGCATAGTGTCCAGGAAATTCTGGTTGACCGTTTGTATCCGCCCCTCGGCATCCAGCGTAACGGCCAGCATCTCGCGGTCCAGGCTTTCTTTTACTTGCATGAGGCTGGACAGTTCTTGGCGAAGAGCCGACAGCTCCTGCTTCAAGCGGTTGTTGAACATGGGGCATGCTCCGAAGGCAGGAGAGAAATGTGGCGTGTCTCTTAGCCATCGGCCCGGCGATTTTTTTCTAAAGAGCATGGCGGGCCGAACCTGAAAAATAATCGGCGGCACCCTCGAACCCTGATCAACCTGCCATGGTCAGTGGTTTGACCTATTGTTGGCACTGGGCCGCCGAAGCCATGCCGCCACGAATACCCATAACCATAAAAACGAGGTAATTGCCGTGACCACCGACATAGAAGACAGCCGTTCCGCTCGCTTCGCCTTGCGCTGCTCCAGTTTCGCCGAGCGCTGGTTCCCCGATTCCTGGGTTTTCGCCGCACTGGCGGTGCTGGTCGTCGCGCTGGCGACGCAATTGATCGGCGCCACGCCCACGGCCGCCGCCATGGCATTCGGCGACGGTTTCTGGAGCCTGATCCCGTTCACCATGCAAATGGCCTTCGTGGTGATCGGCGGATACGTGGTCGCCAGCTCGCCACCGGCCGTCAGGTTGATCGATCGTCTGGCACGCATTCCCAAGAACGGCCGCTCCGCGGTGGCCTGGGTGGCGTTGATTTCCATGGTCGCATCACTGCTCAATTGGGGCCTGTCGCTGGTGTTCGGCGGCTTGCTGGTACGCGCCCTCGCCCGGCGTACCGATCTGAAGATGGACTATCGCGCCGCCGGTGCCGCCGCCTATCTGGGCCTCGGCGCGGTGTGGGCCCTGGGGCTGTCCTCGTCAGCGGCGCAATTGCAGGCCAACCCGGCGAGCCTGCCGCCTTCGATCCTGTCGATCACCGGCGTCATTCCTTTCACCCAGACCATTTTCCTCTGGCAGTCCGGGGTGATGTTACTGGCGCTGATCGTGATCTCGTTGATTGTCGCCTATGCCACCGCCCCTGGGCCGAACAGCGCCCGCGATGCCGCCGCCTGCGGCATCGACCCGAGCTTCAGCATGCCGGCGTTGCAGCCACGCACCCGTCCAGGGGAATGGCTGGAGCACAGCCCGCTGCTGACCATTGCCCTGGTGCTGTTGGCAGCCGGCTGGCTGTTCCATGAGTTTTCGACGAAACCCGCGATCAGCGCCATCTCCGGGCTCAACACGTACAATTTCCTGTTCCTGATGCTCGGTGCATTGTTGCACTGGCGCCCGCGTAGTTTCCTCGACGCCGTCTCCCGGGCGGTGCCGACCACCACCGGCGTCCTGATCCAGTTTCCGCTGTACGGCTCGATCGCCGCCCTGCTGACCACCGTGAAGGGCAGCGACGCCCAGACACTGGCCCACCACATCTCGACCTTTTTCGTACAGATCGCCTCCCACGACACCTACGCGTTGTTGATGGGCGTCTATTCGGCGGTACTGGGCTTCTTCATTCCCTCGGGCGGTGGCAAATGGATTATCGAGGCGCCCTATGTCATGCAGGTGGCCAATGACCTGAACTATCACCTGGGCTGGGCCGTGCAGATCTACAACGCCGCCGAAGCGCTGCCGAACCTCATCAACCCGTTCTACATGCTCCCGTTGCTGGGTGTGCTGGGGCTGAAGGCCAGGGATCTGATCGGGTTTTCCTTCGTACAGTTGCTGGTCCACACGCCGCTGGTGCTGTTGCTGCTGTGGGCGCTGGGGACGACATTGAGTTATTTGCCGCCAGTGATGCCATAAAGCCATAAACAGGGCCGATATTTTCATCGGCCCACTTCTTCTTCGCCTCGGTCTGTTTCAGTATGGAGACACCCTGTTTCGAGGGGTCCACACGCTGAAAAGGATCTGAGCATGTCCAGACTTGCCGTATTTTCACTTGCCGCCCTAGCCTTCAGTGCCGCCGCCAACGCCGCCGACATCGACGTGCAACTTGGCAGCACTGAACGCGTCACCCGCCTCTTCGCCTTCCCCAACAACTGCAACGTCATTTGCTTTCGCAACTGGACCCTGGAACAGACTGTCGAGCATTACCTGACCCAAAGCGTCCAGCGCGACGGCTACAGCGCGGCCAAGGTCAGCGTCAAAAACAAAAAAGGCGTTATTCATGCCCACTTCAGCGGCGTGCCCAAGAGCTACGGCCAACCGCTGACCGCGCTGCTCAATGCTGGGGATTTGGCGTACAACGGGGCCAGCAAGCTCAACAGCGACAAGAAATGGTCCTATAACTGGTATTTGTTCCTGCCGCTGGGCATGGCGCTGGAAAACCGCAAGAGCGTCGAACTGCTGCACTTCCCGCCGGATTACTCCCTGACCCAGGCTCAGGATTATCTGGAATCGGCTACCACTGACCGCTGGGCCACGCTGCTGACCATCAACGGCATTGCCGCTGACCAGACGCCGGCCTACCAGACCATCATCGACATCGCACCTATCGCGGCGCCGTCCAATGCTGGCCAGACGCTGGAGGGGCTCTACGGCTACTTCAACGATTACCAGACCACCATGGTCAAGCAAGTCACCCAGGGCACCAGCGGGACCGCGCTACCGATGGTGGCCTTCGGCGCCCCAGTGCGCAATTGGATCAAGACCCAGTACGGCCAGACCGTGGGCGTGCTCGGCCTGGCGACCATCACGCCGACACCAGGGGTCAAGGTGCCGGTGCTGGGCTCCAACCACCCGAGCTATATCTGGTACGCCGCGGACAAGGAAAACTACGACGGTGACGAAGCCAAGGCGGATGCCGCAGGCCTGAAAGTCATGGGCCAGGACCTCAGCGCTGCGTGCTGGCAAGCGGGCATGGGCAGCAAGCCCGGCACCGATCCGACCACGTTGTTGAACCAGTGCACGCAGACCTGGCAGGTCACGCAGAAGGAGAAAACCTGCGAGCTGTTCTACACCTCGGTTCGCAAGCTGACGCCAGAGGAAGCGACCAAGACATGCGAGACACCCGCGATCAAGTCGCAGCTGCCGCAATTGAAAGTGCCGATGCCGTTACCGGCTGAAGCGGTGTAAACCGACGGGTGCCTCACCGCGCCAGCCGGTGCTGATGCGAGGAGGCACCCATCGATTCGCGGTTTCATTTCAGATGGGAAAAGCCGTCGCCCTGGATAAATGTCATCGCGCCTGGCTACTTGGACTCAGGGCGCGCCGACCGGACGCAGCCGATACTGCGGCGGCAGCTGTTCAAAACCGCTGATCGTGGTGTCCAGGCTTTTCCAGCGTCCGTCCTTGATGCCGTAGATGCAGCCATGGATCGACAGTTTCTGGCCGCGATGCCAGGCATTCTGGACGATGCTGGTATGGCCGACGTTCGCCACCTGCTGGATCACGTTGAGTTCGCACAAGCGATCCACACGTTCCTCTTCGGTCGGCAACTGGCCCAATGCCTCGCGATGCTCGTAGTACAGGTCGCGAATGGAGCGCAACCAGCCGTCGATCAGGCCCAGTTGGCGGTCTTGCATCGAGGCGCGCACACCGCCACAGCCGTAGTGACCGGTGACCAGGATGTGTTTGACCTTGAGCACATCCACGGCGTACTGGATCACCGAGAGGCAGTTGAGGTCGGTGTGCAGCACCACGTTGGCTACGTTGCGGTGCACAAACAGATCGCCCGGCAGCATACCGACGATCTCGTTGGCCGGCACCCGCGCATCGGAACAACCGATCCACAAGTATTCCGGGGTTTGCTGACGAGCCAGCTTGGCGAAGAAGTCAGGATCCTCCTGCTTGATCGCATCGGCCCAGCGCGCGTTGTTATCAATCAGATCTTGTAATTCGTTCATGCTGTCCAGCCTCGATAGAGAGTGCGCAACTGTGACAGACGACCCTCCGTCCAGGTCACGTCGACAATGCATTGGAATTCCTGGCTGCCCTGCCGGTCGACAACAGTAAGGCCCACAGTATGAGGAATTGCCATGAATGATTCACGACGTCCTTTCGATGCGGCGCAACCGGAACCCATCGACGACAACGAAGACCGCATGGGCTCGATGCACGAACTGGAATTCGACGAGGACCAGCCCAGCGCGAAAATCGGCGACGAATTGCCGGAAGACGAACGGGAAAAACTGATGCCGGGTGAACGGGTCCGCGAAGCAGGCATGACCGGCGCGTCCACGGATGATCATCAGCCGACCGACGACGACCTGAGCCCCGAAACCCTGATCCGCGACGACGGCGCCCGCGACGCCCACGAAGCCGGCGAGGACGAACAGGCCGACTGGGACCTGAGCGTGGTAGGTGAAAATGATATCGGCGGCGGCGACGGGCTGGATGAGGCGGAAATGGCGGACATCGATCCGCTGGATGGCAAGCGTTGATCGGAGCAGCTCAGGCACTGCTTAGCGGCTGAACGCGAAGGTCACGTACGCCACAGATCCCCTGTGGGAGCGAGCTTGCTCGCGAAGGCGGCGGTACGTTCAACATCGATGCAAGCTGAACCAACGCTTTCGCGAGCAAGCTCGCTCCCACATTGGATCTGCTGTGGATAGGAAGTTGTGTTGCGGGCTCGCAGCCGCCTCAATCAACGAGGGTGCAGGCCATGACCACCGCGTCCTCACGCCCACCGACCGCCGGGTAATAATCCCGGCGCCGGCCGATCTCGTTGAAGCCATAGCGCTCGTACAGCCGGAACGCCGTGCGATTGCTGTCGCGCACTTCCAGGAAGCACTCCCGGGCCTCAGCCTTATAGGCGATGCACATGAGGTGCTCCAGCAGGCACAAGCCCAGGCCACGGCCTTGGTTTTCCGGCTTGACGGTGATGTTGAGCAGGTGGGCTTCATCCAGGATGATCTGCACCACACCGTGGCCCACTTGCTGCTGGCCTTCGAACATCAGCCAGATCTGATACTTGCCCAACCCATCGAGAAATATGCCTCGCGTCCACGGATGGCTGTAGGCCGCGTATTCGATTTTCAGCACAGCGTCGAGGTCCGCCTCGGTCATCGGGCGGAACGATACAGCGTCACTCATTCGATTCTTTCCAGCGCGCCATCAGCCGGCGCATGGCTTGCCAGACATCAGCCTTGCGCTGTGGCGTTTCCATTAACAGTTCCAGCCCGGGCAACGCCCAGGCCGAGCCCAGGCCTTCGACCTGCAATTCGCGATTGAACGCTTCGGCATCCGCCTCGCCGGCAAACTTCACCGCCGGCAGGCCGATCAGCCAGAGGCATACACACGGCTCATCTTCGAGCCGCGCCGAGACAAAACCCTGGACGAAATCCCGTGCTGCTTCCGGTCCCTGGTCCATGGTCCCGCGGGACAACAGCGGCCAGCGCACCGGTTCGCCAATGATCTGTGGCGCATCGGGCAAGCCGGCGGCGCGGAGCATGTCCTTGAGCAGCAGGTATGCCGGATCGCGGCTCTGGAAGGGTTCGCCCGTGGGCAGCTCGACGAGTAACAGGCAACGCCCCGCCCGCAGCAACTGAAGGGCGAAGCGCGGCGGTGCGACGTAGGGTGCCTTGGCTGGGGCCGGGGTGTCATCGACCGCCTCAACCGGCTTGGCGTTGGTGCGGGTCGAGGCCAGGCTCGGACGCGGCACCTCGATTTTCGGCCGTTCGACGGCAGGTGCCACTGGCTCGGCAACCGTCTTGGCCTCAGGCGCGATCACGACCGGCGCGATGTACTCGGGCTCGGGCGCTTCCAGCAGCTCGGGCCGCGACGGGGCGGCGAACGGCAATTCGGTGCGCGGCAGCCAATTGACCACCTGCATGGCGGTCAGATAGGCGCGGCGACGGGACTCGATAAGCAAGGGTCGGCCACTTGTGGATGACGGAAAGTGGTGGGATTCTACCGCCCTTCGACGCAGATCGCTTCCCTGTTGCATCAATAGTTGCTCGATCCGAACGACAGTCCGTCTCAGGGGTGAATCGCAACCGGCCCGATGCAGTACAATCGCCGCTTTTAATTGCCAACCCGACGGCCATTGCGATGATCGAACCCAAGCGCGTCTTGCGCGCCCTCGCTGAACACTGGGCATTGCTGGAACCTTTGTGCGAGCACTTCGACCAGGGCACCCTGAGCCTCAACGAATTGCGTTCACAGCTGGCCGCCCAACAACTGGACAGCACGCCCCAGGACATCACCAGCCTGCTGGACGTGTGGATCCGCCTGGACATTCTCGTGCCGGTGGCGAAAAGCCCGAACCGCTTCGAGCTCAACGCCCAGATCCATGATTTCCTCGCCTACCTGCGCCGCGAACACCGCCTGGGCCTGTGCCTGGAAATCGAAGCCTACCTGCGCCACCTCGAGCGCCTGGCCGGCTACATCCAGGACGCTTTCGACGTGCGCGACGGCAACGACCTGGCCCGCCAGCTGCGCCTGCTGGACATGCGCGTGCGCGATGTTCTCAAGAAACTCGCCAACGACGAGCAGGCCTTGGTGGCCGTGGCCGAACGCGCCAAGACCAGCGACCGGCAGATCCCGTTGCGCCAGCGCTACGCCGAAGTACTGGCGACCTGGGACGAATATGTCGAGCCGATGATTCAACTGGTGAACGCCGACGGGGCGTTCGAGCAAGGCGTGCGCAAAGTCGAGAACGTGCTGTTGCGCATGCTCACCGAACAGCAGCGCCTCGGCCACCTGGTGGACGACGACATGCTGCTGCGCACCCACGCGCGCATCCTTGAAATGCAGACCAGCGCCCAGTTGACGCTGCGTCACGCCCGGGAACTGCTGCTGCCATTGCGTGAAGAGGCTCGCCGCCATAACGCCGTGACCCGTGGCGCGGCTCTGGCCCTGTCTGCCATTCGCCGCAAAGGCATCGATGCCGTGCCGCAAGCCGCCATGCCGCTGTTCACCCGGCCGCAAAGTACCTTCCTGGGCAGTGCGAGCCAGGTCGAAGCTTATGTCTATGCCTTGGCTCGTTTCGAACCGAAACCGGCACGCTTCCCCAAGTCCCACAAGACCCACAAGGGCGGCGAGGCACCGCGTGCGCCACGCACCGTGCGCGAGATGGTCGAGCGCTGCGAAGACGCCTTGCCGATGCCGGACCTGATGACCTGGCTGCTGGAGCAGGAGCCGGACGGCGCCACCGACGAATTGCTGTATTGGTTCTCGCGCCTGTCGCGGGAAAAACGTTTCAAGCGCGAGCGTCTGGAACGCCGCGATTACCACACTCACGAGCATCAGGTCAGCCTGCGCTCCTTCGCCCTGCTCTCGGCCCGCGACACCGCCGCCGAGGATTCTGCGAGCATTCCCCATGCATCTTGATCTATCCGAACTGTCCCAGCTGGCGCCGATCTTTCGCGAGCTGTTCAAGGGCTACCACGTCAGCCGCCGCGACCCGGAGCTGTACGCGCAACTGTCCAACTTCCAGGACCAGTACCGCACGCTGTTCAAGGCCCTGGGCTTCGAACTGGTGTGCGACACCCGTGGCTTCTATTACTTCGTGCCGGACCTGGCCGCCGCGGCAGTGAACAAGACCGCCCAGCGCCTGGCCCTGTTCACCTTCATCCTGGTCGAACATCTGGCCGACCAGGGCCGCGACCCGATCGCCGTGCTCGACGGCGGCAGCCTGGGCCGCGATGAATTGCCTTCGCTGCTGGAGAAGTACCGCGACCTGTTCATCCAGGCCGAAGTGCAGACCCAGGAAGAGCTGGAAGAAAAAATCATGCGCCGCATGACCCAACTGGGCTTTGCCGGCGAAGAAAACGGCATCTACCGCTTCCTGCCACCGATGCACCGTTTCCTCGATGTCTGCCTGTCGGTCCAGCAGGATCGCGACCTGGCGGCCAGCCTGCACAGCGTGCTGCCATTGCCCGCGCCGGTATTGATCGACGAGGACAGCGACGAAAAACTGCTACAGACCGACGATCCGCTCGACCTGAGCCCCTTTGACGGCGAAGAAAGCGAAGACGACGCACTGGCCCGCGCCATTGCCGAAGAACAGGAGACCGACGCATGAGCAAGGAACGCTACGGCATCCGCCGCTTTGCCCTATTGAACACCGCCGGCTACAGCCTCGGCCTGTTCCCGCTGGAAGAACCGTTGTCGGTGTACGGCGCGAACAACCTCGGCAAATCCGCTTCGATCAACGCCCTGCAGTTCCCGATCCTGGCGCGCATGTCGGACATGAGCTTCGGCAAGTACAGCCTGGAGCAGTCCCGGCGTTTCTACTTTGCCTCGGACACCAGCTACATCCTGGTGGAAGTCGCCCTGCCCCACGGCCCGCACGTGATCGGCGTGGTCGGTCGCGGCCCTGGCGGCGGTTTCGGTCATCAGTTTTTTGCCTACGCCGGCAAGCTGGACCTGGCTCACTACCAGAAAGACGACACCTGCCTGCGTCAGAAAGAGCTGTTCACCAACCTGGAGCGCGAAGGCCTCAAGGCCTACGAACTCAAACCGGATGAACTGCGGCGCCTGCTGGTGGGTGGGCACACATCGATCCCACTGGACCTGACGCTGATCCCGCTGCGTTCCACCAGCGAGCAAAGCCTAAAGACCTTCCGCGCGCTGTTCATCAACCTGCTGCACATGCGCGAAATCACAGCGGCCAAGCTCAAGCAACTGTTCCTCGACGCGTTCGAACACAGCCTGCGTTCCGGTAGCGTGGATTACATCGCCGCGTGCGAAGAAGCCTTCCGCGATGTACGACGCATGGAGCAGGACTACAACTCCCTGGTAGCGGCCGGCCCGTTGGTCGAAGCCCTGGCCAATGGCGTGAAGCAGCGCGACATTTTGCGCGGCAAACTGCATCGCCTCTCCCCCTTGCTCGACTCGTTGCTGGGCACTTGGTCGGACTATGCCAGCGCGCGCAAGGAAGAGCTGACGATCCAGGCCGAACATTACCGCAACGAACAGGATTCGCTGCAGAACGACCAACGCGGCGGCACTCAGGAGCTGATGCGCTTGGAGCGGGAGATCAGCGGCATCCAGCGCTGGATCGGCGAATTGTCGGTGCTCAAGAACCGCTTCGCCCTGGTGGATGACGTCAAGGTCTTGGAGCAGCAGTTGCTCGCCGCCAAGGACGCCCACGATGAACTGGCCGGCGCCCTGGCCCAGTCGCGGCAGTTCAGCGCCGAAGATTTGGAAGAGCGCCTGCGGGATCTGGAAAAACGCCTGAAATCGGTCAAGCAGCAACTCGATCACGCCGACAACAACAGCTACGCCCGCCTGCGGGAAGAGTTCTCGCAGCAGGACGTCGAGCGCCTGATGCGCCTGTTCAACAGTGCCCTTTTCAGCCTGCCGCTGGGCGAACACGGCATCGCGCTGGACGAGAACGGCGAGTGGGTCAAATCCATGGAAGTGATCCTCGACGGCTTCAAGGGTGAACGTTTCGAAGTGCCGGGCCTGTCCATCGACCTGTCCCACATCGAACCGCCAGCCCTGCAAGCCCTGGCCGACCGCGCGGCGTTGCGTGACCAGAAAGAACGCCTGGAAAAAGAACTCAAGCAGCTCAAAACCCAACAAGCCGTGGCGGCCGACCGTGCAGCGAGCAAGACCCAGACCGAAGCGTTGTATCAACAGGTCCTGGACGCGCAAAAAGCCCTGGAAGATTTCCGCCGGACCCAGACCCTGAGCGCCGAAGAAGGCGAGAAGCTTGAACAGCTGGCGCAGATGGAAGCGGCCCAGGACGAACTCAAGCGTTCCAGCGACGCCTTCACCGAGCGCGTCCAGCAGTTGTCCGCCAAGTTGCAACTGGTGGGCCGGCAGATCGCCGACATGGAAGCCAAGCAGCGCACCCTCGACGACGCCCTGCGCCGCCGTCAATTGCTGCCGGCGGACCTGCCGTTCGGCACGCCGTTCATGGACCCGGTCGACGACTCCATGGACAACCTGCTGCCGCTGCTCAACGACTATCAGGACAGCTGGCAAGGTCTGTTGCGGGTCGACGGCCAGATCGAAGCGCTGTATGCCCAAGTACGTCTCAAGGGCGTGGCCAAGTTCGACAGCGAAGACGACATGGAGCGGCGCCTGCAATTGCTGATCAACGCCTATGCCCACCGCACCGACGAGGCCCTGACCCTGGGCAAGGCGCGCCGTGCGGCCGTGACCGATATCGCCCGTACCCTGCGCAACATCCGCAGCGACTACGACAGCCTCGAACACCAACTGGCGCTGTTCAACCGCGAGATCAACAAGCGCCAGGTGTCCAACCTGCAGAGCTTCCGGATCGTGCTGGCGCCGAACAAGGAAGCGCTCAAGCACATCGACCAGATCATCCACAGCGCCGGCCAGTACGAGGAAGGCGAGACCCTGTCAGTGTTCGACCTCAGCCAGAGCGCCGAGCAGGACAACAAGAACGAAGAGGCCAAGGAATACCTCGCGCGCCTGGTGGCCGCTAACCACAACCAACTCGGGCTCAAGGACCTGTTCGAGCTGGCGTTCGAGATCACTAAGGTCAACGGCCAGCCGGTGATCCACACCGACATCGACGGCGCGGCATCCAACGGCACCACCATGACTATCAAGGCGCTGACCAACATGTACTTGTTGCTGCACTTGATGGACCGTGAACAAGCTGGTCGCGTGCGCCTGCCGTACTACTTGGACGAAGCAGCGGACATCGATGAGAAGAACCAGGCAGCGCTGCTGGAAACCAGCTTGCAGTTGGGCTTCGTGCCGATCCTGGCCAGCGTTAAGCCGCAAGTGTGCGCCAGTGTCGCCATCGACCTGGAGGGCGGCAGCGGCCCGAACGGTATCTATATCGACGAAGCGGACTGGAAATACATCCGTCGCCACGATGCCGTGAAGGCCACGGTGAATGTACAGGCCGATGAGCCGGAGCTGGATCCGGTGTGATGTGATTATCCGGATATGAAAAAGGCCGCGATCCATTGGATCGCGGCCTTTTTCATATCGCGAGCAAACTCGCTCACGCAGGGGGGGTGCGGTGTTTACGGCATCGAGATCCACCGCCCCTCCAATGGGGGCGAGCTTGCTCGCGATGGCGTCAACACAGACAACGCCGAGCTTGTTATTTGCCGAGACTGATCTTCGGCGCCCAGGACAGCCATTCATCTTCAAACTTATCGAACAGCGGGAAGGTCTGCTCCGGTCGCGCCGGGTTACCCATCTTCTCGCCGTCCGGTGTCGCGAACGCAATGCCGCCCTGTACCAATGTCTCCAGCGACTCGGTCCGCACCGTCGCGCCCTTGAACAAACCGAAGTCCAGGCCAAAGCCGCTGCTGTTCCAGAACCGCGTGCCGCTACGGACCAGTGGCGCATATTTGGGTTCGATCAGGATATGGATCAGCACGCGATCCGCCGTCTGGCCCAATTCATAACCGGTGACTTTGCCCACCGTGATCTCGCGATAGGTCACCGGCACGCCGGTTTTCAACGAACCGCGACGGGCCGCACTCAACACCAGGCTCAGGCCGGCTTCAGGTACGACGCTTTCCGGTGGATTGGCCAGCGCGACGAAGCTTTTTTGCGGCCCAACGCTTTTTGCAGAAGGCTGCACCTCAATGTATTGGCCTGTCACCAGCGTTTCCAGGTTGGACGTCTTCATCAAGCCCAACTCAGGCTTGACCACCCAAAACTGCGTACCGGTCCGGGCGATACGCTCCGGCACTTCGGTGATCCGCGCGGTGAGCAGCACCGATTGCATATCGGCACTGAGATCCACATTCTCGATCTTGCCCACGTCCAGCCCCTTGAAACGAATCGGCGTACCGATGCGCAGGCCGTCGGCACGGTCAACCTTGATCGTTACCTCGGTGCCCCGCTGTTGCGCGGCTTCATGGTCTGCAAACAGCCGGAACCGTGGGATGCGTCTTTTGAGCGGCACATTGGGTTCCGGTGTCTCGAAGGAAATCCCCCCGGCCATCAGGCTTTGCAGGGACTCACTCTTGACCTGTATCCCGCCCGTCAAACCGCCGGTGAGGGTAATGCCGCTGGCGTTCCAGAACCGTGTCGAGCCGTTGACCAGCCCTTCGTATTCCTTCTCGATGTGCACACCAATGATCAACTGCTTTTTCTTGCGGGAGAATTGATAGCTCTGTACCGATCCGACCTTCACCTGCTTGTAGAGGATCGGGCTGCCGACCTCCAGCGATCCGAGGTTTTCGGTGAGCAACACCAAGTGCAGTCCCGGTGAACGCAAGTCCAGCGGTGGCGCTTTCGCCCGGGCTTCGAATTCGCGCTGCGGCGCGCCGCCCTTGTCACCCGGTCGCACAGCAATGTAGTTACCCTTGACCAACGCTTCCAGGCCGGTAATCCCTGCCAGGGAGATCGATGGCTTGACGACCCAGAACTGAGTGCCAGTCACCAGGTAGTCTTCGGCCAACGGGTCCAGCGTCAACTCGGCGGTGGCGCTGGACAGGTCCGGATCGACTTTGAGGGTCTTCAGGCTGCCGACCTCGATGCCTTTGTACATCACCGGCGTGCGGCCAGCCTGCAAGCCCTCGAAATCGCTGAGCTTGACCTTCACCCGGATACCCGCTGCGGCGGCATCAAAATCTTCGTAGAGGCGAAACGGCAGGCTCGGATCCGTGGGCGGACTGTCCTTGCGGTTCTCAGGCGTAGCGAAGGCGATCCCCCCGGCGACGATGCTGGCCAGGCTTTCACTGCGTACCTTGACGCCCGACAGGTTGGCATCGATGCTGATGCCGCTGGCGTTCCAGAAACGCGTGTGCTTGCGCACCAGGCTGGCATAAGTCGGTTCGATGAAAACCTTGATCTCAACTTTGCTCTGGTCTTCGGACAGCAAATAACTCTTTACTTGGCCGACCTGGATTTGTTTGTAGAACACCGGGCTGCCACGATTCAACGAGCCCAACCGGTCAGCCTTGATGGTCAGGTGCAAACCCGGTTTGGTGTCGGACAATGGAGGCTCTTCGACCAACGCCTTGAATTTACGTGTCGACTCTCCTTCACCAGGGCTGATGGCGACGTAGTTACCTGATACCAAGGTTTCCAGACCAGTAATCCCGGCCAGGGTCACGCTCGGCTTGACCAGCCAGAAACGTGTTCCGGTCTTCAGGTACTGCTCGACGTCCTTGTTCATCTCGATGGTCACGATCACGCCTTTCGAGCTGCCTTCGTCATCGAGGGTCAAGGTCTTCACTTTGCCGACTGACATGCCTTTGTAGACGACTTCAGTCTTGTTGACCTGAATGCCTTCGCCACTCTCAAAGCGCACATTGATTTCGATGCCGGTGTCGTTATAGGCGCGCCAGCCGAGCCAGCCGCCGATGATCAATGCTATCAGCGGCAAGATCCAGATGGCCGACCAGTTCGAAGCCGGTCGGGTTTTAGCGGTAGGCAAATCAGTCATGGTCGTCATCCGACTCCGTGTTATCCCAAATCAGTCGGGGATCGAAAGTTACTGCGGCAATCATTGTCAAAATCACTACGCTGGCAAAGGCAATCGCGCCGAGACCGGCTTCGACACTGGCGAGCCGGCCAAAATTCACGACGGCCACCAGAATGGCGATCACGAAAATATCCAGCATCGACCAGCGGCCGATGAACTCGATGAAGCGGTACATCAGGATGCGTTGCCGGGCCGACATGGGCTGGTGCCGCTGCACGGAAAACAGCAACAAGGCGATACCGACCAATTTAAAGGTGGGGACCACGATACTGGCGATGAATACCACGGCGGCGATAGGAATCATGCCGTGATGCACCAGCTCGATGACGCCGGCCATGATAGTGCTCGGGGCTCCTTGGCCCAGCGAGTTGATCGTCATGATCGGCAACAAATTGGCCGGGATATAAAGGATCGCGGCAGTGAGCAATAAGGCCCAGGTCCGCATCAGGCTGTTTGGGCGACGGGGATGAACCCGTGCGCCGCAACGAGTACAGGTCTGGTTGTCGGCCTCGGCATCCTGCCGATTCAATTCATGGCATTCAGTACAGATCAGTATCCCTGCATCAATCGCCCGCATGGGCATCTTCTCCTGATAACGCTTGCCAGATCTGATGCGGTGACATCACCACCTCCAGCCAGACCTGGACCAGCAACAGACTGATGAAACACACCAGGCCAAGGCCTACGGTAATAGCTGCCATGTCTGCCAGCTTGACGATGGCCACCAGTACGCCCATGAGGTAGACCTCAAGCATGCCCCAGTCGCGTAAGTGGTGATAAATGCGATACAGCAACAACCCGTAGCCACGACCAACATTCAAGCGGATGGTCAGCAGCACAACCAACTGGCAAAGCAACTTGAGCAGCGGAATACCCATGCTGCATAGGAACACCACCATCGATATGCCTTGCATGCCCGTGTCGAACAGGCCGACCACGCCACTCCAAACGGTATCCTGCGCAGACTGCCCGAGCAGATTGAGTTGCATGATGGGTAAAAAGTTGGCCGGCACATATAACAGCAGCGCGGCGATCACCAAGGCAAGACTGCGTTCGACCACATTGTGTCGGTGAGCATAAAGTTCATATCCACAACGGGGGCACTCGGCTTTTTCGCCATGGGCCAATTGCGGTTTTTTCATCAAGAAGTCGCATTCATGGCACGCTACCAGATCCTCCAGGGGTAGATCTGACAACCTCTCAGTGTCTGACGGATCGGGCATAAAGAGCTCTGGCTCAGCTAAGGTGGGGCTATTCTAGTGCTCAGGCTCGAAAATAACTGTGCAAATTTATTCCGAGCTTTCCAAGACTTTTATTACGTGCAAAACAAAACCCCTACCTGCGTCAGCAGATAGGGGTTTCGGAATTTAATCTTGACGATGACCTACTCTCACATGGGGAAACCCCACACTACCATCGGCGATGCATCGTTTCACTGCTGAGTTCGGGATGGGATCAGGTGGTTCCAATGCTCTATGGTCGTCAAGAAATTCGGTAGCCAGCGCGTGCCTTGCGGTCACGTTCCAGCGAATGGGTATGTGATAGCTTTTCGGTGTTTTGTGACGTTCGAACTTTCGGTTCGTTTCGTCTTCACACACCGCAATCTGGTGCTCGTTCGCTTTTCAGCTCGAAGCAAGCAAATTGCTTGGGTGTTATATGGTCAAGCCTCACGGGCAATTAGTACAGGTTAGCTCAACGCCTCACAGCGCTTACACACCCTGCCTATCAACGTCGTAGTCTTCGACGGCCCTTCAGGGGACTCAAGGTCCCAGTGAGATCTCATCTTGAGGCAAGTTTCCCGCTTAGATGCTTTCAGCGGTTATCTTTCCCGAACATAGCTACCCGGCAATGCCACTGGCGTGACAACCGGAACACCAGAGGTTCGTCCACTCCGGTCCTCTCGTACTAGGAGCAGCCCCTCTCAAATCTCAAACGTCCACGGCAGATAGGGACCGAACTGTCTCACGACGTTCTAAACCCAGCTCGCGTACCACTTTAAATGGCGAACAGCCATACCCTTGGGACCGGCTTCAGCCCCAGGATGTGATGAGCCGACATCGAGGTGCCAAACACCGCCGTCGATATGAACTCTTGGGCGGTATCAGCCTGTTATCCCCGGAGTACCTTTTATCCGTTGAGCGATGGCCCTTCCATACAGAACCACCGGATCACTAAGACCTACTTTCGTACCTGCTCGACGTGTCTGTCTCGCAGTCAAGCGCGCTTTTGCCTTTATACTCTACGACCGATTTCCGACCGGTCTGAGCGCACCTTCGTACTCCTCCGTTACTCTTTAGGAGGAGACCGCCCCAGTCAAACTACCCACCATACACTGTCCTCGATCCGGATAACGGACCTGAGTTAGAACCTCAAAGTTGCCAGGGTGGTATTTCAAGGATGGCTCCACGCGAACTGGCGTCCACGCTTCAAAGCCTCCCACCTATCCTACACAAGCAAATTCAAAGTCCAGTGCAAAGCTATAGTAAAGGTTCACGGGGTCTTTCCGTCTAGCCGCGGATACACTGCATCTTCACAGCGATTTCAATTTCACTGAGTCTCGGGTGGAGACAGCGCCGCCATCGTTACGCCATTCGTGCAGGTCGGAACTTACCCGACAAGGAATTTCGCTACCTTAGGACCGTTATAGTTACGGCCGCCGTTTACCGGGGCTTCGATCAAGAGCTTCGCGTTAGCTAACCCCATCAATTAACCTTCCGGCACCGGGCAGGCGTCACACCCTATACGTCCACTTTCGTGTTTGCAGAGTGCTGTGTTTTTAATAAACAGTCGCAGCGGCCTGGTATCTTCGACCGGCGTGGGCTTACGCAGCAAGTGCTTCACCCTCACCGGCGCACCTTCTCCCGAAGTTACGGTGCCATTTTGCCTAGTTCCTTCACCCGAGTTCTCTCAAGCGCCTTGGTATTCTCTACCCAACCACCTGTGTCGGTTTGGGGTACGGTTCCTGGTTACCTGAAGCTTAGAAGCTTTTCTTGGAAGCATGGCATCAACCACTTCGTCACCCAAAGGGTAACTCGTCATCAGCTCTCGGCCTTAGAATCCCGGATTTACCTAAGATTCCAGCCTACCACCTTAAACTTGGACAACCAACGCCAAGCTGGCCTAGCCTTCTCCGTCCCTCCATCGCAATAACCAGAAGTACAGGAATATTAACCTGTTTTCCATCGACTACGCTTTTCAGCCTCGCCTTAGGGACCGACTAACCCTGCGTCGATTAACGTTGCGCAGGAAACCTTGGTCTTTCGGCGTGGGTGTTTTTCACACCCATTGTCGTTACTCATGTCAGCATTCGCACTTCTGATACCTCCAGCAAGCTTCTCAACTCACCTTCACAGGCTTACAGAACGCTCCTCTACCGCATCACCTAAGTGATACCCGTAGCTTCGGTGTATGGTTTGAGCCCCGTTACATCTTCCGCGCAGGCCGACTCGACTAGTGAGCTATTACGCTTTCTTTAAAGGGTGGCTGCTTCTAAGCCAACCTCCTAGCTGTCTAAGCCTTCCCACATCGTTTCCCACTTAACCATAACTTTGGGACCTTAGCTGACGGTCTGGGTTGTTTCCCTTTTCACGACGGACGTTAGCACCCGCCGTGTGTCTCCCATGCTCGGCACTTGTAGGTATTCGGAGTTTGCATCGGTTTGGTAAGTCGGGATGACCCCCTAGCCGAAACAGTGCTCTACCCCCTACAGTGATACATGAGGCGCTACCTAAATAGCTTTCGAGGAGAACCAGCTATCTCCGAGCTTGATTAGCCTTTCACTCCGATCCACAGGTCATCCGCTAACTTTTCAACGGTAGTCGGTTCGGTCCTCCAGTTAGTGTTACCCAACCTTCAACCTGCCCATGGATAGATCGCCCGGTTTCGGGTCTATTCCCAGCGACTAGACGCCCTATTAAGACTCGCTTTCGCTACGCCTCCCCTATTCGGTTAAGCTCGCCACTGAAAATAAGTCGCTGACCCATTATACAAAAGGTACGCAGTCACCCAACAAAGTGGGCTCCCACTGCTTGTACGCATACGGTTTCAGGATCTATTTCACTCCCCTCTCCGGGGTTCTTTTCGCCTTTCCCTCACGGTACTAGTTCACTATCGGTCAGTCAGTAGTATTTAGCCTTGGAGGATGGTCCCCCCATATTCAGACAAAGTTTCTCGTGCTCCGTCCTACTCGATTTCACTTCTAAGATCCTTTCGCGTACAGGGCTATCACCCACTATGGCCGCACTTTCCAGAGCGTTCCGCTAAAATCAAAGAAGCTTAAGGGCTAGTCCCCGTTCGCTCGCCACTACTAAGGGAATCTCGGTTGATTTCTTTTCCTCAGGGTACTTAGATGTTTCAGTTCCCCTGGTTCGCCTCTTGCACCTATGTATTCAGTACAAGATAACCATCTTATGATGGCTGGGTTCCCCCATTCAGACATCTCCGGATCAAAGTCTGTTTGCCGACTCCCCGAAGCTTTTCGCAGGCTACCACGTCTTTCATCGCCTCTGACTGCCAAGGCATCCACCGTATGCGCTTCTTCACTTGACCATATAACCCCAAGCAATCTGGTTATACTATGAAGACGACATTCGCCGAAAATTCGAATTTCTCAACTAAGAGAACTCACAAATTTTACCTTAGCCTGATCCGTTACCAGTGAAAGTAACGTCCAGTCTATCTTTCTATCACATACCCAAATTTTTAAAGAACGAACTAGTCAAAGACTAGAAATCAACATTCATCATCACCGTGATGGAATGCTCATTTCTAAGCTTTCAGAAGCAGTTTATGGTGGAGCCAAGCGGGATCGAACCGCTGACCTCCTGCGTGCAAGGCAGGCGCTCTCCCAGCTGAGCTATGGCCCCATAACAAAATTGGTGGGTCTGGGCAGATTCGAACTGCCGACCTCACCCTTATCAGGGGTGCGCTCTAACCAACTGAGCTACAGACCCAATTTCGAGCTTGTAACTGTTAGCGTGAGCTATCAGCTTGGAGCTTAAAGCTGCTTCTATCGTCTTCTTCAATGAATCAAGCAATTCGTGTGGGAGCTCATGAAGCAGCTGCGGTCGTCGATTAAGGAGGTGATCCAGCCGCAGGTTCCCCTACGGCTACCTTGTTACGACTTCACCCCAGTCATGAATCACACCGTGGTAACCGTCCTCCCGAAGGTTAGACTAGCTACTTCTGGTGCAACCCACTCCCATGGTGTGACGGGCGGTGTGTACAAGGCCCGGGAACGTATTCACCGCGACATTCTGATTCGCGATTACTAGCGATTCCGACTTCACGCAGTCGAGTTGCAGACTGCGATCCGGACTACGATCGGTTTTGTGGGATTAGCTCCACCTCGCGGCTTGGCAACCCTCTGTACCGACCATTGTAGCACGTGTGTAGCCCAGGCCGTAAGGGCCATGATGACTTGACGTCATCCCCACCTTCCTCCGGTTTGTCACCGGCAGTCTCCTTAGAGTGCCCACCATAACGTGCTGGTAACTAAGGACAAGGGTTGCGCTCGTTACGGGACTTAACCCAACATCTCACGACACGAGCTGACGACAGCCATGCAGCACCTGTCTCAATGTTCCCGAAGGCACCCATCCATCTCTGGAAAGTTCATTGGATGTCAAGGCCTGGTAAGGTTCTTCGCGTTGCTTCGAATTAAACCACATGCTCCACCGCTTGTGCGGGCCCCCGTCAATTCATTTGAGTTTTAACCTTGCGGCCGTACTCCCCAGGCGGTCAACTTAATGCGTTAGCTGCGCCACTAAGAGCTCAAGGCTCCCAACGGCTAGTTGACATCGTTTACGGCGTGGACTACCAGGGTATCTAATCCTGTTTGCTCCCCACGCTTTCGCACCTCAGTGTCAGTATCAGTCCAGGTGGTCGCCTTCGCCACTGGTGTTCCTTCCTATATCTACGCATTTCACCGCTACACAGGAAATTCCACCACCCTCTACCATACTCTAGCTCGACAGTTTTGAATGCAGTTCCCAGGTTGAGCCCGGGGATTTCACATCCAACTTAACGAACCACCTACGCGCGCTTTACGCCCAGTAATTCCGATTAACGCTTGCACCCTCTGTATTACCGCGGCTGCTGGCACAGAGTTAGCCGGTGCTTATTCTGTCGGTAACGTCAAAACACTAACGTATTAGGTTAATGCCCTTCCTCCCAACTTAAAGTGCTTTACAATCCGAAGACCTTCTTCACACACGCGGCATGGCTGGATCAGGCTTTCGCCCATTGTCCAATATTCCCCACTGCTGCCTCCCGTAGGAGTCTGGACCGTGTCTCAGTTCCAGTGTGACTGATCATCCTCTCAGACCAGTTACGGATCGTCGCCTTGGTGAGCCATTACCCCACCAACTAGCTAATCCGACCTAGGCTCATCTGATAGCGCAAGGCCCGAAGGTCCCCTGCTTTCTCCCGTAGGACGTATGCGGTATTAGCGTCCGTTTCCGAGCGTTATCCCCCACTACCAGGCAGATTCCTAGGCATTACTCACCCGTCCGCCGCTCTCAAGAGGTGCAAGCACCTCTCTACCGCTCGACTTGCATGTGTTAGGCCTGCCGCCAGCGTTCAATCTGAGCCATGATCAAACTCTTCAGTTCAAACATCTTTGGTTTGAGAAACCCTAACTTGGCTCAGCAATCGTTGGTTACATCTTTGATTTCTCGCGGAGTAACTTGTGATGCTGATAATCTGTTGACTAGCAGTCTGACTCCACAAGCACCCACACGAATTGCTTGATTCAGTTGTTAAAGAGCGGTGGGTTGATTCTTTCGTCTCAACCGAGGCGCGCATTCTACAGCGCCTGGTGTTGCTGTCAAGCGGTTATTTTCAGAAGTTTTCAAAGTTTCGCTTCGGAAACATCAACAACTTCAACCACTTGCGCTTCCGATCTCTCGTTAGCGGGAGGCGAATTCTACAGCGTTACTCGCTGCTGTCAACACCTCTTTTTCACCGCTTTCGACCGAGAAGATCGAACCGTCAACAGAGCCTTACAACACCGCCCCATCAACTCCTTCCGGACCTCGATGAACTGAAGCCCTGCACCTTCGAAACCTACTTAATTCATTGAATATCAAGGAGTTTTCCGTTTCGACTGCGCCGGAAGTGGGGCGAATTATAGACGTCTGAATTTTACCGTCAACCCTTAATTACGCTTTTGTTGCAGTCGAGACCTTCCGCCCCAACAAACGCGGGATTCGGCGCATAAGCGGTGGGATCCTGAGCATCAACAGAACGGCCCCTATAAAGGCGTAGATCGACCATTCCTTCAGATCCGCCCGAACAATCCAGAGCATATGCAGCAACCCAAGCCCCAGAATCAGATAAACCACGCGGTGCAGCTTCTTCCAGCGCACACCAAGACGCCGCTGACTGTAGCGATTGGAGGTAACCGCCAGAGCCAACAAACCGAGGAACCCAACCGCCCCGACAATAATGTAAGGCCGCTTGCTGAGTTCGACACCCAACTGCGACCAGTCGAAGCCCAAGATAAAAGCCGCATATCCACTCAGATGCATCACCACGTAGGCAAAACACCACAACCCCAGCTGCCGTCTGACGGCAATCCACCCCGCCCACCCCGTCAATTTCTGCAAGGGCGTCATGCTCAACGTAATCAATAGCAACACCAGCGTTCCCAGCCCGAGCCGATCCACCAGCACCTTGCCCGGGTCGGGACCCAACGAGTTCACTAACGCCTCGTAGAGCCAGAGCAGCGGCCAGAGCGCCGCCGCAACGAAAACGCTGATCCGCCACGCTGGAAAACGCATCAGTAATCCTTCCTCAGGTCCATCCCTGCATATAAAGACGCCACTTCATCTTGATAGCCGTTGAACATCAGCGTATCGCGCACATTGGGACTGAACAGGCCACTCGGCAGACGCCGCTCATGGGCTTGGGTCCAGCGTGGGTGATCGACCGTGGGATTGACGTTGGCATAGAAGCCGTATTCATCGGACGCAATACTCTGCCAGGTGGTCTTCGGCTGCTCGCTGACCAAGCTGATGCGCACAATGGACTTCACGCTTTTGAAACCGTACTTCCACGGCACCACCAGCCGCAACGGCGCGCCGTTCTGGTTAGCCAGCTCCCGCCCGTACATGCCTACCGCCAGAATCGCCAACGGATTCATCGCTTCATCCAACCGCAAGCCCTCGACATAAGGCCAATCGATCAAGGCGAAACCGGAGCGCTGCCCAGGCATGACCTTGGGATCCTGCAAGGTTTCGAAGCGAATGTACTTAGCCTTGGAAGTCGGCTCGACTTGTTTGAGCAATGCGGAGATTGGAAAACCGATCCAGGGAATGACCATCGACCAGGCCTCGACACAGCGCAGTCGGTAAATCCGCTCCTCCATCTGATAAGGCTTCATGAAGTCTTCCAACCCATAGCGCCCCGGCTTACCCACCTCCCCGTCCACGACCACACTCCAAGGCTCGGTTTTCAAAGATCCGGCATTGGCTGCCGGATCACCCTTGTCGGTGCCGAACTCATAAAAGTTGTTGTAATGAGTGGCGTCCTTGAACGGGGTAATGGACTCGTCCTTGACGGTCACTGCTCCCCATCGGGTAGAAGGCAGCTTCTCGGCAAACCAGGACGGCGCCTTGCCCGGCTCGACATCGGCATAACGCGCCGCATCGGCAGCATTGGCCCATTGTGGCAAGCTGCTCACGGCGAGGCCGGCCATGGTGGCGCCCAGCATTTGACGACGGGAGAGGTAAAGGGATTCTGGCGTGACGTCCGATTCACGGCAGTCGGACGTCTTGGGGGTCTTGATCAGCATGACAACTCCGCAGTATTGGAAGGCAGGTGCACCAATAGACTGCGGAGTATGGGCGAAATTACATTAAGGCAACGTTTAGTGTCGGCGAAGACGCAGTAAATATTGCACCGGCCCGGAAGCGGCATAAGCAAGGAACACCAGCAGCAGGATACGCGGCGGATCACTGAAGACCACCGCGAACACCAGCACCACCGCCAGAATCGCAACGAACGGGACGCGCCCCTTCAGGTCCAGCTCTTTGAAGCTGTTGTACTTGATGTTGCTGACCATCAGCATCCCCGCGGCTGCGACCAGCAATGCCACCAGGAACGACATCTTCGAACCCTGGATGCCGTAGTCGCTGAATGCCCAGACGACACCCGCCACAACACCCGCCGCCGCCGGACTGGCCAGGCCGATGAAGTAGCGCTTGTCAGCCTTGCCTACTTGCGTGTTGAAACGCGCCAGGCGCAACGCAGCACCCGCCACATAAATGAAGGCAACCATCCAGCCGACCTTGCCCATGTCTCCCAGTGCCCAGCCGAACGCCAGCAAGGCAGGGGCCACACCGAAGGCGACCATGTCGGACAGCGAATCATATTCAGCGCCGAACGCACTTTGGGTATTGGTCATGCGGGCCACACGCCCGTCCAGACCGTCGAGCACCATGGCGACAAAGATCGCAATGGCAGCGAAGGCAAAATAGCGACTCGCCCCCGCGCTATCACCGGCGCTCAACGCGGCCTGGGCACTCATGGAGTTGATGATGGAATAGAAACCGGCGAACAGGTTCGCGGTGGTGAACAGGTTCGGCAGCAGATAGATGCCACGATGCCGGACCTTACGGCCTTCAGCGTCATGGCCTTCTTCGACGTGTTCATCGATGGGCAGCAGGCTTTCGGCGTCAGGAGCCTGGTTTGGCTCGTCGGGACGTTCGCTCATGGACAGTACCTTGCAACGGTGTGAAAAAATTCGACAGGTGTCTGGGACGACGGTTCGGCCGCAAACGATGCAGCTTTATACCAGAAGCCATCGCCCAAACGAAAAAACGCGGCCAGGGCCGCGTTTTTCGATCAAGCTCGCGACTTAGTTCTTGGCTTTGTCGACGATCTTGTTGGCACCGATCCACGGCATCATCGAGCGCAGTTGCTCGCCGATGATTTCGATACCGTGAGCGGCGTTGTTGCGACGCTTGGCGGTCATCGAAGGATAGCCGGTAGCACCTTCGCTGATGAACATCTTGGCGTATTCACCGTCCTGAATACGTTTCAGGGCGTTGCGCATGGCCTGGCGGGACTCGGCGTTGATGACTTCCGGGCCGGTCACGTACTCGCCGTATTCGGCGTTGTTGGAGATCGAGTAGTTCATGTTGGCGATACCGCCTTCGTACATGAGGTCAACGATCAGCTTCAGTTCGTGCAGGCATTCGAAGTAAGCCATTTCTGGCGCGTAGCCGGCTTCAACCAGGGTTTCGAAACCGGCTTTCACCAGCTCGACGGTACCGCCGCACAGAACGGCTTGCTCGCCGAACAGGTCGGTTTCGGTCTCGTCCTTGAAGGTGGTTTCGATGATGCCGGTACGACCGCCGCCAACACCAGCAGCGTAGGACAGGGCAACGTTCTTGGCATTGCCGGACGCATCCTGGTAGATCGCGATCAGGTCAGGGATACCGCCGCCTTTCACGAACTCGGAACGCACGGTGTGGCCCGGGGCTTTCGGCGCGATCATGATCACGTCGAGGTCGGCACGCGGTACAACCTGGTTGTAGTGAATCGCGAAGCCGTGGGAGAAGGCCAGGGTGGCGCCTTTCTTGATGTTCGGCTCGATTTCGTTCTTGTACAGCGCAGACTGGAACTCGTCCGGGGTCAGGATCATGACCAGGTCGGCTGCGGCAACAGCGGAAGCCACGTCGGTAACTTTCAGGCCGTGGGCCTCGGCCTTGGCAACGGTGGCCGAGCCTTTACGCAGGCCGACGGTCACGTCAACGCCGGAGTCTTTCAGGTTGCAGGCCTGGGCGTGACCCTGGGAGCCGTAACCGATGATGGCGACTTTCTTGCCTTGGATGATCGACAGGTCGCAATCTTTATCGTAGAAAACTTTCATGAATTTCCTCTCTATCCGGCCATTCAGGCCATTCGCTAATTTGGTTTAGATGCTCAGTACTTTGTCGCCACGGGCAATCCCGGTGACGCCACTGCGTACGGTTTCCAGAATCGAGGCAGTGCCGATCGATTGAATGAAGCTGTCGAGCTTGTCGCTGGTACCGGTCAACTGAACGGTATAGACGCTGGCGCTGACATCGACGATCTGCCCACGATAAATATCGGTAGTGCGTTTGATCTCGGCGCGCTGGGCGCCGGTGGCCTTGACCTTGACCAGCATCAGCTCGCGCTCGATGTGAGCGCTTTCCGACAGATCCACCAGCTTGACCACCTCGATCAGCTTGTTCAGGTTTTTGGTGATCTGCTCGATGACTTCATCATGGCCCACGGTGGTCAGCGTCAGACGCGACAACGTCGGATCTTCGGTTGGCGCCACGGTCAGGCTTTCGATGTTGTAGTTGCGCTGCGAGAACAGGCCCACTACGCGAGACAGGGCACCCGGTTCGTTTTCCAGAAGCAAGGAAATAATGTGTCGCATGATTAGGTACGCTCCGTCTTGCTCAGCCACATATCGCGCATGGAGCCGTCTTTGATCTGCATCGGATAGACGTGCTCGCTGGTGTCGACCGCAATATCGATCACCACCAGGCGATCCTTCATGGCGAACGCTTCCTCCATCTTCGACTTCAAATCCTTCGATTCGGTGATGCGCACGCCGACGTGACCATAAGCCTCCGCCAGCTTGACGAAATCAGGCAGCGATTCCATGTAGGAATGCGAGTGACGGCTACCATAGCTCATGTCCTGCCACTGGCGAACCATGCCCAGCACACCGTTGTTCAGGATCACGATCTTCACCGGCAGGCCGTACTGCAGGCAGGTGGACAGCTCCTGGATGTTCATCTGGATGCTGCCCTCGCCCGTGACGCAGGCAACGTCAGCTTCCGGGAAGCTCAACTTGATGCCCATGGCCGCCGGAAAACCGAAGCCCATGGTGCCCAGGCCACCGGAGTTGATCCAGCGGTTGGGCTTGTCGAACTTGTAGTATTGCGCAGCAAACATCTGGTGCTGACCCACATCGGAAGTCACAAAGGCATCGCCCTTGGTCACTTCGCACAGGGTCTCGATCACCGTCTGCGGTTTGATCACGCTGCCGTCGCCCTTGTCATAAGGAAACAGGCCGCGATCGCCGCGCCATTCATCGACTTGCTTCCACCAACTGGCCACGGACTCCTTATTAGGGGTCTCGCCGATTTCCTTGAGGATGGCGACCATTTCGGTCAGCACGCTCTCTACAGGACCGACAATTGGCACGTCTGCCTTGATGGTCTTGGAGATGGACGCGGGGTCGATGTCGATGTGGATGATCTTGGCATTCGGGCAGAACTTTGCCGCACCGTTGATGACACGGTCGTCGAAGCGCGCGCCGACGGCCAGGATCACATCGGCGTGGTGCATCGCCAGGTTGGCGGTGTAGCTGCCGTGCATGCCGAGCATGCCGATGAACTGACGGTCGGAGCCCGGGTAGGCGCCCAGGCCCATCAGGGTATTGGTGACCGGCAAGTTGAGCATTTTCGCCAGTTCGGTCAACGGCGCGGAGCCATTGCCCAGGATCACGCCGCCCCCCGAGTACAACACCGGACGCTTGGCCGCCAACAGCATTTCAGCTGCCTTGCGGATTTGCCCGGAGTGACCGCGTACGGCCGGGCTGTAGGAACGCAGCTTGGCTTTTTTCGGGAAGACATATTCGAACTTCTCGGCCGGGTTGGTCATGTCTTTCGGGACATCGACCACGACCGGGCCCGGACGACCGGACTCAGCCAGGTAGAAAGCCTTCTTCATGACTTCCGGGATTTCCGACGCGTGCTTGATCATGAAGCTGTGCTTCACGATCGGCCGGGAGATACCGATCATGTCGGTTTCCTGGAACGCATCGGTGCCGACCATGGTGCTGGGCACCTGGCCGGAAATGATCACCATCGGGATGGAGTCCATGTACGCGGTGGCGATACCGGTGATGGCGTTCGTGGCGCCAGGCCCGGAAGTCACCAATACCACGCCGGCCTTACCGGTGGCGCGGGCATAGCCGTCGGCCATGTGGGTCGCCGCCTGCTCGTGACGAACCAGGATGTGGGTCACTTCCGGTTCTTTGAACAGGGCATCATAGACATGAAGAAGAGCACCACCGGGGTACCCGTAGATATATTTGACGCCTTCGTCACGCAAAAAGCGGACGAGCATCTCACCGCCAGATAAAAGCTCCACGTTGTTCACCTCTAAAACGCCAGAATACCGACCCACACAAGGGGACGGGTCTTAATAGGTTTACTTCTCGGCAGAGCATGAGCGACGGTGGTCGCCGACTACGTCAGCACTGACTGAGCAAGTATTGGGATCGTCCCAAGTGTTGCGGGCCTTTCCCACCCAGCGCGAGGTAACGCGTTGCGGGTGTAACAGGTCGGCGCGGATGTGCGCCTCATGATCTGCCGAGTGGGTCTGCTTCTGGCAGTCCCTCTACAGCGGACTTTGGATTCTTCTGTTTCGCTTCCTTCAAGTCAAGTCGTCTATGTGCTTTATTCGAAGTAAGCGCATGAGAACGCAAGAAAAAACCTTTAAACGGCAACTGTGTTAGCTTCAATTGCGCAACCCACGACAAGGAAACAGCATGCGAATGTTCTTCTTGACGGCCAGCCTGCTGGTTGGCCTGAGCCCAATGTGCATGGCCGGTCAGGTCTATAAATGGGTGGATGCCCAAGGCGTGACCCATTTCGGGGCCCAGCCGCCTCAGGACGCAGAGGCCACGACGGTGATCAAGTCCGCCCCGTCAGCCGCCAAGCCGCCAGCGCCCCCGTCCGGTGGCGTCATTGGCGATCAGAAAGCCATCGATCGACAAGTCAGGAAACAGGTTGCCGAACAGCAAGCCCAGCTCAAGGTGTTCTGCGAGCAGGCCAGGACCAACCTGGCACAACTGCAAAACAACCCGAGGGTACGCGAGGACGTGGACGGCGAAATGCGGCGCTTGACCGAAGAACAGCGCAAGGACCGCATCACCGAGTCACAGAGACAGATTGCCGAGAACTGCCAGTAGAACACTGGCAGTGGCAGTTCAGCGGGAGGCGGTGATCAGCAGGTCAAACTCTTTGAGCAGAACCTGCAATTGCCGATCCCTGCCCTGCACATCGCGGGCAGCAAAGACCATTTCGGCCATTTCCTGAATCCCGGACGCGTTCGGCAAGGGTAGATCCTGCTCGAGGATGGCTTTCATCCGTGGCAGAAAAATCCACTGCAACCACTGTTCGAAGTCCAGGGTGTCGACCGCGAACGGTTCGACACTGGCCAGCGCTTCGGGTGACGGCGAAACATCGCTCCACCAACCCTGCACCCGCAATTCCCGCTCAATAAGCAGCAATTGGTCGGCGATGCGCGGAAAACGCGTATCCATCAGAGCGAGACCTTGGCTTTCTGGCGCGCCAGTGCCGCGCCGGCGGAATCACCTTGTTTCTCACGGGCCTGGGCAATCAACTCCCACAGGCTGGCCTGGAGTGCCGGACGACCGCTGGTGAAGGTCAGGCCACGCCGGGCAAGCTGTTCGGCTTGCGGGGCATCGCCCTGGGCCATGCGCACCTGCGCCAGGCGGTAAAGCACCTGGGGTTCGCGAGGAGCGACGCGCTGGGCCCGCTCCAGGCTCGAAGACGCTCCGTTGAGGTCACCACCGGCTTGCTGCTGCTGCGCAGTGGTCAGCAGGGCGAGTACCGGGCCGTCCAGTTGCTCATCGGCGGACAAGCCGCCCGAACCGGCCGACGGGATGCTGCCGGATGTCGAAGGCATGCTGTAGCTGCCCTGGTCGATTGGCGAAGTTTCGATCGGCCCCGGCGTGATGGGACCGGGCGTGATCGGCGTGCTGCTGATCGGTGCCGAAGTCGCTGCACCACCGCCGGGCACCATCACGACGACACCGGAGTCGCCCTGCGGGATTGCCTGGGTCTGGCCTTGTGCCGGGCGCTTCACCGTCGTCTGGCGGAAACCGCCATTGGCCGAGATCCGCTCGCTGTTGGAAACAGCGGTGCCGGAGTCAACGACCGGAATCGAACCGCGCTGTACGGTAGAGCAACCACTGAGCAAAGCTACGGCCGTTACCGCTGGAATCAACCACTTGTTCACTTGAAACCCTCTTTGCTTAATTCATCCAGTCCTTGACCCAATCCATCACCGATTCGGCGGGATTCTGAGTACCGCAGCCTGCGCCGGGCGGTGGCTCGCTGCCGCGAATATACGGCATCTGCACCGCCCCCGGGCAATTGGCATCGGAGCCCTGTCCAGTACGCGAATCGACCCAGGCCTGGACGATGTTGTCCGGTTGCGGCATGTCCAGCGGCAACGGATCGGCCTTGCGCATGAAACTGGTCCAGACCTGCAACGCGCCAGTCGCACCGGTGAATGGAGTCTTGCCGTTGTCGTCACGGCCAAGCCAGACCACCGCCAGCAGATCCTGGCTGAAACCGGCGAACCAACTGTCACGCGAATCGTTGCTGGTACCGGTCTTGCCGGCCAGGGTCAGGGTCCGCGGCAGCACGTTATAGACCGAGCTGCCGGTGCCTTCACGCATGACTCGCTGCATGGCGTTCTGGATCAGATAAATGGAAGCCGGATCGAAACGCTGCTGGATCTGGAACGGGTAACGCTTGAGCGGCTCGCCATCGGCGGTCAGCACACTACGGATCCCGCGCATCGGCGTATTGAAACCGCCGTTGGCCAGCGTCTGGTACATCGCCGCGACTTCGATTGGCGTAAGGCCACCGGCACCGAGCAGCATCGACGGGAACGCCGGCAACTCGCGGCTGACACCCAGGCGCGCCACCGTCTTGAGTACGTTTGGCACCCCGACTTCCAGTCCGAGGCGAGCGGTCGACAGGTTGTAGGAATGCGCCAGCCCCTGATAAAGGAATACCGTACCGTGGGAACGGCGGTCATAGTTTTGCGGTTTCCAGACCTGGCCATCCGCGCCCTTGACCGAGAACGTCTCGTCCGACAGCCAGCTTGTAAGGGTGTACTGGCTCGGTTTTTCCAGGGCGGTGAGGTACACCGCCGGCTTGATCAGCGAGCCGATCGGGCGTACCGCATCCAGGGCCCGGTTGAAACCGGCAAAGCTGGCCTGGCGACTGCCGATCATGGCCTGGACTTCACCGGTTTCCGGATTGGTCACCACCATGGCGGCTTCGACGTCCTCGGCGCCTTTGCGCCCGCCCAGCCGCTTGAAGGTATCTTCGACCGAGGCTTCGGCCTTCATCTGCAGGATCGGGTCGAAACTGGTGAAGATGCGCAAGCCTTCTTCGGTCAAGTCTTCGTCGCGATAGTCTTCTCGCAACTGACGCTTGACCAGGTCCATGAAGCCAGGGAAAGAGCTGTCCGCCAGGCTGCCGCGCTTGGTCACGCCCAGCGGCATCTTTTTCGCCGCCTCGACTTGCTCGGCCGTCGCGACCCCTTGTTGTTGAAGCAGGTCCAGTACCAAGTTGCGCCGTTCGAGGGCGCGCTCTGGATTGCGACGCGGGTTATAAGAAGACGGTCCCTTGACCATGCCCACCAGCAAGGCCACTTGGTGCAGCTTGAGCTCGGACAACGGTTGGCTGAAGAAGAACTGGCTGGCCAGGCCGAAACCGTGCACCGCCCGCTGACCGTCCTGGCCAATGAAGACCTCGTTGAGGTACGCCTCGAGGATTTCCCGCTTGTCGTAGTGCAGCTCCAGCAACAGCGCCATCATGGCTTCGGTGAGCTTGCGCGTAAGACTGCGCTCGTTGGTCAGGTAGAAGTTCTTGACCAGTTGTTGCGTCAGGGTACTACCGCCCTGGCGCATATGGCCCGAGGAGGTGTTGACCCAGACCGCCCGGGCAATCGACTTGGGCGAGACGCCGAAGTGATGGTAGAAGTCGCGGTCTTCGACGGCGATCAGGGTATCGAGCAGGTACGGCGGAACCTGGTCGATCTTGATCAGGATCCGGTCTTCGAGGTTCTTGGGGTACAGGCCACCGATCAACAGCGGCTCGAGGCGCACCACCGACAGGCTCGCGTTGTTGGCGCCGGTCAATGCCGCCACGTAGTCGCCGGAAAAACGCACCCGCACGGCCTGCGCCTGCTCCATGCCTTCATAAAACTGGAAGCCACGGGTATTGAGGTCAACGGTATTGCCGTTGACCGAGGCCGCACCCGGGCCGTTGGCCACGCTTTCGCGGCGATAGCCCAAGGCATCGAGTTCAGTCAGGAAGTCGTCCCGGCTCAGCTTTTGTCCGACGAACAGCTCCAACGGCCGAGCATAGACCTTGGCCGGAATGGTCCAGCGCTTGCCGGAGAACTTTTCCTGGACCACGGCATCGAGATAGACCGCAAAACCGGCGAGCACGACAAGGCCAACCAGGCTGAGTTTAAGGGCCCAGCCCAGCCAGGGCCGGAGGCGGCTGGCGGGTGGTTTCTTGGGGGTACGGGGGGATCGGGTACGAGTCATGGCGGCGGATTATACGCACTTTGCTGCGGTTCAACATGAGCCCTGCTACACGGGCCATCCGGTTTGCGTTAGCGCGGCTTGCCGCCATAATGACGGCCTCGAATTTCCCAGACTCTGAAGGATCGCCCGTGAGCCAGTCCCTGATCGCCGCCCTGCAAAACCCGGCCCTTTACCCACATCCCGTCGAAGGGTTCCAGGTCATCGAAACGCACATTTCCTGGGTATTGCTCACCGGGCCCTACGCCTACAAATTGAAAAAACCGATGAATTTCGGCTTCCTCGACTTCACCACCCTCCAGGCACGCGAGCACTTTTGTGGCGAAGAGTTGCGCCTGAACCAGCGCCTGACCCAGGATCTGTACCTGGAAGTGCTGCCGATCACCGGCAGCGCCGAAGCGCCCCTGCTGGGTGGCGACGGCCCGGCCATCGAATACGCCCTCAAGATGCGCCAATTCCCGCAGAGCCAACTGCTCAGCACCCTGCAGGCCAACGGTGAGCTGACCACCGCACACGTCGACGAGATGGCCGCGCAGATCGCCCAGTTCCATCTTTCCACGCCAAAAGTACCCGCCGAAAATGACGCAGGCACTCCGACCAGCGTAATGGCGCCGGTGCTGCAGAACTTCGAACAGATCCGCCCGTTCCTCAGCGACAAGGCTGACCTGTTGCAACTCGAAGCGCTGCAAGCCTGGGCCGAAAGCAGCTTCGAACGCCTCCAGCCACTGTTCGCTCAACGCAAGGCCGAAGGCTTCATCCGCGAATGCCACGGCGACATCCACCTGGGCAACGCCACCGTGATCGACGGCAAGGTGGTGATTTTCGACTGCATCGAGTTCAACGAACCGTTCCGCTTCACCGACGTCTACGCCGACACTGCATTCCTGGCGATGGACCTCGAGGACCGTGGCCTCAAGTCGCTGGCCCGACGTTTTGTCAGCCAATACCTGGAGCTGACCGGTGACTATCAGGGCCTGCAATTGCTGAATTTCTACAAAGCCTACCGTGCGCTCGTCCGGGCCAAGGTCGCGCTGTTCAGCATGCCGGCCGAAGCCGATCCGGTGCAGCGCGCCACGACCCTGCGCCAATACCGCAACTACGCCAACCTGGCCGAAAGCTACAGCACCATACCGTCGCGATTCCTGGCCATCACCCATGGTGTTTCGGCCGTAGGGAAAAGCCACGTCGCGATGCGCCTGGTAGAAGCGTTGGGCGCGATTCGCCTGCGGTCGGACGTCGAGCGCAAGCGCCTGTTCGGTGAGCAACAGGTGCCTAACGATCCACAAGCCGGCATTTATAGCAGCGACGCCAGCAACACCACCTATGCCCGCCTGCACGAAATTGCCGACGTGATCCTGCGCGCGGGGTTCCCGGTCGTGATCGATGCCACGTACCTCAAGCGCGACCAACGCGACGCAGCGGCGAAGATCGCCGAAGCCACGGGCGCTCCGTTCCTGATCCTCGATTGCAACGCGCCCCAAGCCGTGATCGAGACCTGGCTGGCCCAGCGCCAAGCGGACCGGAACGATCCGTCCGATGCCAACTTGGCCATCATCGCAGCGCAGCAGGCCAGCCGCGAAACCCTTACGCCGACGGAAATCCTGTGCAGCAAAAGGGTCCAAACCAATGAGAGCGGCACGCTCGATATCGTGGTCGCGCAAATTCGCCAACGGCTGCCAGGCCTGTAGATAACTATTTAGGCCGTGGAGCGATGCACCGGCTTCACGGCCGCCAGGTAGTGGCACTATACTGGCGCCATAAAACCAACAGGTGATATGAAATGAGCCTTCCCAAGCTTCTCAACACCCCGCTTTATGCCTTGCTGCGCAAAGACGATATCGCCGGCTTCAACAAGGAACGCCTTCAAGGCCCGATCGACATGCGCGGCGGCGATTTCCGTGGCCTTGACCTGCGCGAGCTGAACGCCGACGACGTCGATTTCAGTGACGCCTACTTCCGCTCCGCCGATCTGCGCGGCATCGATTTTCGCAAGTCCTCATTGGAAGGCGCGAGCCTGGCCCATGCGCAGATCTCCGGCGCCTACTTTCCTGCCGAGCTGTCCGCCGACGAAATCCTCATGTCGATGAACTTCGGCACGCGACTGCGCTACCGCACCCGCTGACACTCGCCGCGCAGGCAACGACCTGCTGGCCGCGCCCGAACAGATCTCCAGCGCCCCCGCCCGCGCTGGATGATGGACCTTGCCGACTATCTTCGCCTCATCGTGCGTAATGCCTTAGAAGCTTTTGCGCCGAATCCCGCCAAACAATCACGCTTTTCCTACTGAACGCTACACTGCTCAGAAGCTTGCCCACTGCACCAGTCGGCCGTCGCAAGGAGGCTCGATGAATGATGAACTGCAACACCTGAAAAACCTGGGCAAGACCTCAGCCCAATGGTTGCATGCCGTGGGCATCCACAGCGCCTCGGACTTGCGCCGGCTTGGCGCGGTGGACGCCTATCGCGCCGTGCGTACTCGCGGCTTCCGGGCCTCCAAGGTATTGCTGTACGCGATTGAAGGCGCGTTGATGGACGTGCACTGGAACGATATTCCCCCCGAACGCAAAGAAGCCCTGAACCAACAGCTGGACGCTATTTCGGCGCGTCACAAGGCCTGAGGGCATTTCCTGCACGACGCCCAGCGCCGCCGCGAAATATTCGACTCATCGCAAAAACAATGTTTGACATGGTAATGAGAATCGCTATGATTAACACATCCGGTCGCGAGACTGGTCGATATTTGAACAGCCCTTGGTTCGGACTCTCAGATATCTCCTCATCAGGCTAATCACGGTTATTTGACCCGGCTCTTGCCGGGTCTTTTTTTGCTTGCTGTAAATCATGTCCCGGTCTGTTCACGCATTTGCGCGCAATAATCCTGCGGCGGCCTGGCTGGCGTGTACCAGACGTAATCCGCCATCGCCGAGGTCACCTCGCTGCCCTCTTCGGCCAGCAACAGGACCATCGGCACTTCGTCGGCTGCCAGATCCGATATATGCAGCGGCACACCGACATCCTTGCGGCCATGCCAGGCGCCGACCAACAACAACGCAGGCGTTGGCGCCTGCAATAGACGCTCGGCCATGCGCCGATCCCGCTGTTGCTGCACGGCCAGCATCGCTGGCATCTGGGATTCGGGTAACAGACCGCAGTGGGACTCACGGATCTGCCCCAACAGCAGCTCCTGCATGTTGGCTGCAGTGGAGTGGCTACCCGTCAGGGTCGGCGGTTGCCGATAGAAACGCTGGATCTCGGCAACGTCCAGATTGGCGGCCAGCACCGGGTAGCCTTGGGCCAAGGCAAACTTGACGACAGGTCCATACAAGCGCCAGTCCCAGCCCGGCGACCAGCCCAGGGCACCGGCCAGGTCGTCCGGCAGCACAGGGGACCGGCGGACCGCGTCGACCCGGGCCTGTTGGGAGGGCGTCAGCATTTCCAGCAGCAAGCTACCCTGGGGCCGCTGCCCGGCGAGCGCTCGCAGCAACCAGGCCTGCAGCACATGATGATCCGGATTGTCGTGTTGCTCGCCTATCACGGTCCGAGGCGCCTTCGCCAAGCGCTCGACCAACGCCTGGGGCGTCATCGCCTGGCCACTGTGCATGCCACGAATTCGTCCGGCCAACGGAGGCGGCGCAACGCTCTGACAGGCCGTCAGCACACTCAATGCCAGGATCAGGATCAGGCGCACGTCTACATCCTCACGAAACCCTCAGCGGGCAATGATCAATGGATGCCCGCGCTCCGGATGGTCTTGCACCAGCACGTCGAGGCCAAACACCGCCTTGAGCGGCTCCGGGCGCAGCACGTGCCGAGGCGTGTCCAGGGCCACCGGCCGACCGGATGCGAGCAGCAACAGGCGATCACAGTAACGCGCCGCCAGGTTCAGGTCATGCAGGATGACCAGCACCGCAGCGCCACGATCCGCAAACTCGCGCACCGCCTGCAAAATAGTGTGTTGATGCAGCGGATCGAGCATCGACGTCGGCTCGTCCAACAGCAAGGTCTGCCCCGCCTCACCCGGCCACAACTGCGCCAGCACCCGGGCAAGGTGCACCCGCTGGCGTTCACCGCCGGACAACGCCAAGTAGCTGCGCCCGTGCAGATGCGCCGCATCGGCGGCTTGCAGCGCGGCAGCGACGATTTGCTCGTCGCGCACACGGCCACTGTGGTGAGGCAGGCGGCCCATGCCGACGACCTCCTCGACACGGAAGGCAAAATCCAGCGTCGACGATTGTGGCAAGACCGCCAGGCGACGGGCGCGCTCGGCAGCGTCCCATTGCGCCAGTGGTCGGTCATCGAGCCAGACCTGTCCCTGGGCCGCGGGCATTTGCCCGCACAGGCCCCCCAGCAGAGTACTTTTACCGGCACCGTTGGGACCGAGCACCCCGAGCACTTCGCCGGGACTGAGCGCCAGATCGATGTCCGCCAACACGGTTTTCCGGCCCCGGTGGATGTGCAGGTTCTGCGCTCGCAACATCAGGTGCGTCCTCGCAGCAACAAGTAGAGGAAGAACGGCGCGCCGATGAAGGCCGTGACGATGCCAATCGGCAATTCCGCCGGAGCCAGCGCGAGGCGTGCCACCAGGTCAGCGAACAGCAACAGGCTAGCCCCCGCCAGCACGGAGGCCGGCAGCAACACGCGATGATCGGGACCGGCCATCAGTCGCACCAGATGCGGCACCACCAACCCGACGAAACCGATCATGCCGGCCGCCGCCACCGCCGCCCCAACGCCCAAGGCTGTGCAGAACACCAATTCACGCTTGAGCCGTTCGACGTCAATGCCCAGGTGGGCGGCCTCGGACTCACCCAGCAACAGCGCGTTGAGCGCCCGGGCCCGACGCGGCAACCACAGCGCCACGCCGGCGCTGACCAGCAACAGCGGCCACAACCGCGCATAGCTGGCACCGTTGAGACTGCCAAGATTCCAGAACGTCAGGGTGCGCAGGGTCGCGTCATCCGCCAGGTAGGTGAACAGGCCCACTGCCGAACCGGACAGTGCAGTCAGGGCGATACCGGCCAGGAGCATGGTCGCGACGTGGGTCTGGCCATTACGTCGACCGAGACGGTAGACCAGCGCCGTGACCCCAAGACCACCGAGAAACGCACATAACGACAATACATAGGGACCGACCGCGTCGGGCAGACCGCCCAGTGCCGAACCGCCCACGATCGCAAACGCCGCGCCCAGTGCCGCGCCGCTGGACACGCCCACCAGCCCCGGGTCTGCCAACGGGTTGCGAAACAGCCCCTGCATTGCCACGCCGGACAGCGCCAACACCCCGCCCACCGCCAAGCCCAGCAAGGTGCGTGGCAAACGGATCTGGCCAACGATCAGGTCGGCTTGCTCCAGACCATCGGCGGCCACCGGCAAGCCCAACAGGCGCAACGCGGCGCACAGGGTGTCCAGCAGCGGCAAGCTCACCGGCCCCAGCGCCAGGGACAGCCACGTCGCCAGCAGACACAGCAGGCCCAGGCCGATGAACAAGGTGCGCGGTTTGACCAATGAGGTCATGGCGCCATGGCCAACGCGGCCGGATAGAAGCCTGCCGTCAGTTTCACCAGGCTCTGCGGTAACCGCGGCCCCAGTCCGCCTACCAGCAGCGTCGGGTCCAGTTCAATGACCCGCCCGTCCTTGGCGGCGCGGGTCGAGGACAGGATCGGGTTTTCCTTGAACAACGCCGCGCGCGCTTGCTCACCGCTCAGGGCACGGTCGGCAAAGACCAATACTTGGGGATCCAGGCCGGCCAACGCTTCGACGGAAAAGGGCTTATAGCCGCTATGGGTCGCCAGGTTGCGGCCACCGGCCTGCTGCAACAGCCAATCGGCGGAAGTGCCCTTGCCAGCGACCAGTGGCTTGCCGCCGGAACTGCCCACCAGCAGCAATACGCCTGGAGCCTCCTGTTTGCGCTGGGCCTCGGTCACCCGGACGTTTTGCTGGGCGAGTTGTTTTTGGTAACTGTCAAACATCTGCTGCGCCTCCGCCTCGGCCCCCAGCAGTTGACCCAAGTGATGCAAATTGCCTTGCAGGGTCGGCAGGTCCGGCGTGGCCGAGAACAGTTCGACCTGAACACCGGCGCTGCGAATCTGCGCCAGCACGGGTGGCGGCCCCATTTCCTCGGTGCCCACCAGGATCTGCGGACGCAGGCTCAACACGCCTTCTGCGGATAATTGTCGCTGATAACCGACGCTGGGCAGGGTGCGCAAGGATTCGGGATGCTGGCTCGTGGTGTCCACGCCGACCAGTTTCGACTCGCCCCCCAATGCACTGATCCACTCCGACAAGGCGCCACCGGCGCTGACCCAACGCTGCGGCAAGTCGGCCGCGGTGGCCCCCTGACAGACCAACAGTGCGACACAGAGCGCAACAACGCGGATGTTCAAGCGCATCAGCCAGCTTCCTCAAAGAAGTTTTTCGCCGGATCGGCCAGGGCAAAGTATCCTCAGCCACCTGCGAAGGAAGCGCCATTTGATAATTGTTTTCATTTGACCGTCAAGCAGGGATCTATTGCCACATGAATCCCTGAAGGGCTTCATTCAGACCGCTATATAGAGACACACATGAAGTTTCTTTGTACCACCGCCGAACTGCCCGACAACGCCAGTCGCGGTTTCGAACTCGATGGCCGCAAGGTGCTGGCCGTGCGGCGTGCCGGCCAGGTGTATGTCTATCTCAACCGCTGCCCGCACCGTGGTGTGCCGCTGGAATGGCAACCCGATCAGTTTCTCGATGCCAGCGCGAGCCTGATCCAATGCGCCACTCACGGCGCGCTGTTTCTGATCGAGAGCGGTGAATGCGTGGCCGGCCCCTGCGCCGGTCAGTTCCTGGGCGCGCTAGACAGCCGGGAGGACAAGCAAGGCATCTGGGTCGATCTGTAGCGGTTCGAGCAGTACTGGCAACGCACGGTCCACCCACATCTGCTCGGGCGTCAGCGTAACTCCATAGGCCAGCACCTCGACCCCTGCCGTCACCGCATCACGCAGGGCAGCGGCGTACACCGGGTCGATTTCCTGCGCCGGTCGCACGGCTTCGATACCACTCAGGTTCACGCAATACAGCTGCACCGCCCGCACGCCCTCCCGGGCCAGACAGGCGAGCTCGCGCAGATGCTTGGCCCCCCGTACGGTCACCGCATCGGGAAATGCCGCCACATTCGTGCCATCGAAACCCAATGTGACGCTTTTGACTTCAACCCAGGCCGAGCGGTTTTCATAGTCCAGCCTGAAATCGATACGGCTGTTCTCCTGTCCATAAGCCACTTCGCGCTTGAGTCCGGTAAACCCGTTCAACTCGCTGATGACCCCGGCGCGCAGGGCTTCTTCGACCAAGGCGTTGGCCCGCGCCGTATTGATGCAGGCTAGCCGTCCCTGTGGGGTCTCGCCGATTTCCCACGTACCGGGCAGCTTGCGCTTGGGGTCGCTGGAACGACTGAACCAGACACGCGCGCCCGGCGCCATGCAATTGAGCATCGAGCCGGTGTTCGGACAGTGAATAGTCAGCAGTTCGCCATGAACGGTCTCGATATCGGCGAGAAAACGCTTGTAACGGCGAATCAGGCGACCTTCTTCCAACGCAGGGGAAAAAAACATCAGCCTTGCCAGCTCCGCAGCCCACGTGCGATTCGCTCTACCGCTTCCTGAAGCCGCGGCAGGCTCTGCGTATAGGCAAAACGCACATGGTGGCCGGCCTGATGGCGGCCGAAATCCAAGCCTGGGGTAAAGGCCACGTGCTCGGTTTCGAGGAAGTGCTGGCAGAACCCGAAGGCATCGCCGCCGAACGCGCTGATATCGGCATACAGGTAAAACGCCCCTTCCGGCTCCACCGCAATGCCGAAGCCCAACTCACGCAGGGCCGGCAGGAGGAAGTCGCGACGCAGCGCGAACTCGGCCCGACGCTGTTCGAAGATTTCGATGGTGGCCGGTTCGAAACAGGCCAGGGCCGCATACTGGGCCATGCTTGGCGCGCTGATGTAGAGGTTCTGCGCGAGCTTTTCCAGCTCGCTCACAGCGGCCGAAGGCGCCACCAACCAGCCAAGCCGCCAGCCGGTCATGCCGAAATACTTGGAAAAACTGTTCAAGACAAAAGCATCGTCGTCGACCTCCAGCACGCTGGCGGCGTCGGTGCCGTAGGTCAGGCCGTGATAGATCTCGTCGACCACCAAATGGCCGTTGTGCCCCTTGATCGCCTTCGACAACCCCGCCAGCTCGTCGCGGGAGAGGATCGTACCGGTAGGGTTGGCCGGCGAGGCGACCACCGCGCCGACGCTGTCCTGGTCCCAATAACGGTTCACCAGGTCCGGCGTCAGTTGGTAACGCACGTCCGGGCCCACCGGCACCAATTGCGCGGCGCCCTCCACCAGCCGCAAGAAATGGCGATTGCACGGGTAACCGGGGTCGGCCAGCAGCCAATGCTTGCCCGGGTCCACCAGCAAGGCGCTGGTCAGCAGCAACGCGCCGGACCCACCCGGGGTCACCAGGATGCGCCGGGGGTCGATGTCCACCCCGTAGCGCTGCTGGTAGAAACCGGCGATGGCTTCACGCAGCTCGGGAATGCCACGGGCCGCGGTGTAACGGGTCTTGCCCGCCGCCAGTGCCGCCTGGCCGGCCTGGATGATCGGCTCGGCGGTGGTGAAATCCGGCTCGCCGATTTCCAGATGGATGACGTCGTGCCCAGCGGCCTGCAATTCATTGGCACGGGCCAGTAGCGCCATCACATGGAAAGGTTCGATGGCGCGACTGCGCGCACTGTATGGCTGAGCCATTAGCCTTCCTTCAGGTAAAAAAGAACCGATTCTACCCAACTCGAGACACGTACGGGAACGAGCGAGAACCTGAAGCGGTCTGAGCCCGTGGATCGCTGGAAATGTCTTCGGCGATCGGCCCAGGCTTGACTAGAATCAAGCATTGAGCAGGATTGACTCTGCACCGGACCGAACCCGACCACGCCTTACAAAGCCCCGGTGGCCGCAGGCTCGACAACCGGGAGTAGCGCGGCCCGATTTGATCTGGTAAGTTCGCCCGCTTGCAGCCGCAGGGCCGGCAGGTGTCGGTGATGGAGCAATCCTGCGTAGTGGATTACAAGAGTAGAGGCGGTCCATTCATGCCCACCCAAGCAAAGCAGAATCAAAATCAGACGCTCAGCGGGTTTGAGCCTTACGTCCCGCAAGCCGGCGAAGAGTACATGGGCGCCCCCATGCGCGCGCACTTCACCAAGATCCTGAACAAGTGGAAACAGGACTTGATGCAGGAAGTCGACCGCACCGTGGATCACATGAAAGACGAAGCGGCCAACTTCCCTGACCCGGCCGACCGTGCCAGCCAGGAAGAAGAGTTCAGCCTCGAACTGCGCGCCCGTGATCGTGAGCGCAAGCTGATCAAGAAAATCGACAAGACCCTGCAACTGATCGAAGACGAAGAATACGGCTGGTGCGAGTCCTGCGGCATCGAGATCGGTATTCGTCGCCTGGAAGCCCGACCGACCGCCGACCTGTGCATCGATTGCAAGACCCTGGCGGAAATCAAGGAAAAACAGGTCGGCAAGTAATTGCACGGGCTGTAACCGAAAACGGAGCGTTCGCACGCTCCGTTTTTTTATTGCTGAAGCTTTCCCAGATCCGACGAAACCCTGTGGGAGAGGGCTTGCTCGCGAAGACGATAGATCATTCAGCTATATCGAAACTGACACACCGCCTTCGCGAGCAAGCCCGCTCCCACAAGGGACATCGTGATCGCAAGGCATGTGTTCCTGCCTGACCAGACCCAGTAACATTCGCCTATGACTGCCACCACCGCCTACATTGGCCGCTTCGCCCCCACCCCGAGCGGCCACCTGCACTTCGGCTCGCTGGTCGCCGCCCTGGCCTCGTACCTCGATGCCCGCGCCGTGGGTGGGCGCTGGTTGTTGCGCATGGAAGACCTCGACCCGCCCCGGGAAGAACCGGGCGCACAAGCGGCGATCCTGAAGGCACTGGAAAGCTACGGGTTCGAATGGGACGGCGAGATGGTTCGCCAGAGCGACCGGCACGAAGCCTACGATCTGGTCATCCAGCGCTTGTTCAGCCAAGGCCTGGCCTACGCCTGCACCTGTTCGCGCAAACAATTGGAGCAACATCAGGGCGTTTATCCGGGACTGTGCCGCAACGCCGGCCACGGCACCGAAAACGCTGCTATCCGTGTGCGCGTCCCTGAGCTTGAGTATCACTTCACCGACCGGGTCCAGGGCGAGTTCCGCCAGCACCTGGGCCGCGAGGTCGGGGATTTCGTCATTCGCCGGCGCGACGGGCTCTACGCCTATCAATTGGCCGTGGTGCTGGACGACGCCTGGCAAGGCGTGACCGATATCGTGCGCGGCGCCGACCTGCTGGATTCCACGCCGCGCCAGTTGTACCTGCAAGAGTTGCTCGGACTGCCACAGCCACGCTATTTGCACGTGCCGCTGATCACCCAGCCGGACGGACACAAGCTCGGAAAATCCTATCGCTCGCCACCCTTGGCAGCCAATCAGGCCACGCCGCTGCTGTTGCGGGCACTGCGCGCGCTGGGCCAGCCGGCGGGCGCCGAACTGGCCGATGCCAGCCCTCGGGAACTGCTGGCCTGGGGCATTCGCCACTGGGACGCAGGCCGGATCCCGCGCACACTGAGCATCCCCGAAGCGCAAATACGTTGACGGCCCTTGCAGCTTGGCGCCCATCCGTTACCATCGCCGCACGTTTTCGGGCACGCACATAAAGAGGAGAGGCTGGGATGTACATCTATCGCTTGGTCCTGCTCCTGGTAGTGGGGATCTATCTGTTCTCCCCGGCCATCATGGACTGGTGGATCGACGCCACGGGTGCCTGGTATCGGCCGTATCTACTCTGGCTGATCCTGATTGTCGTGACCTTCATCCTGCAGAGCCAAAAAGATGCCGATGAGCTTTAGCCTGACCCAGATGATCCTGATCAGCGCCGCCTACCTTGCGGTGCTGTTCAGCGTGGCCTGGATCAGCGAACGGGGCATGATCCCCCGGGCGATCATCCGCCACCCACTGACCTACACTCTGTCGCTGGGCGTCTATGCCAGCGCCTGGGCGTTTTATGGCACGGTGGGGCTGGCCTACCAGTATGGCTATGGTTTCTTGTCCAGCTACCTCGGTGTGTCGGGGGCATTCCTGCTGGCGCCGGTGTTGCTCTACCCGATCCTGAAAATCACCCGCACCTACCAGTTGTCCTCCCTGGCCGACCTGTTCGCCTTTCGGTTTCGCAGCACCTGGGCCGGCGCACTGACGACGATTTTCATGCTGGTTGGCGTTCTGCCGCTGCTGGCCCTGCAAATCCAGGCCGTGGCCGACTCCATCAGCATCCTGACGCGCGAACCGGTGCAACATCGGGTTGCCCTGAGTTTCTGCGCGCTGATCATCCTGTTCACGATTTTCTTCGGCTCCCGGCATATCGCCACGCGGGAAAAACATGAAGGCCTGGTGTTCGCTATCGCTTTCGAATCGGTGATCAAACTGATCGCCATCGGCGGCGTCGGCCTCTATGCCTTGTACGGCGTGTTCGATGGCCCGCAACAACTGGAAGTGTGGCTGCTGCAGAACCAGACCGCCCTCGCCGCCTTGCATACCCCTTTGCAGGAAGGCCCGTGGCGGACGTTGCTGCTGGTGTTCTTTGCATCGGCGATCGTCATGCCACACATGTACCACATGACGTTTACCGAAAACCTCAACCCGCGCTCGCTGGTGAGCGCCAGTTGGGGCCTGCCGTTGTTCCTGCTGCTGATGAGCCTGGCGGTGCCGCTGATCCTGTGGGCTGGCTTGAAGCTGGGGGCCAGTACCAATCCGGAATATTTCACCCTCGGCATCGGCATCGCCGCCAACAACAAGGCCTTGGCGTTGCTGGCGTACGTTGGCGGCCTGTCGGCGGCCAGCGGCCTGATTATCGTCACCACCCTGGCGCTGTCGGGGATGGCCCTCAACCACCTGGTGCTGCCGCTTTATCAGCCACCGGCTGAAGGCAACATCTACCGCTGGCTGAAATGGACGCGTCGGGCGTTAATTGTCGCAATCATCATGGCCGGCTACGGTTTCTACCTGATGCTCGGTGATGGCCAGGACCTGGCCAACCTGGGCATCGTCGCGTTCGTCGCCACGTTGCAGTTCCTGCCGGGCGTGCTGTCGGTCCTCTATTGGCCGACCGCCAACCGCCGCGGCTTCATCGCCGGGTTGCTGGCCGGGATCCTCGTGTGGCTGGTCGCGATGTTGTTGCCCCTGCTGGGCAACCTGCAGGGCTTCTATATTCCGCTGTTGAACATGATCTACGTGCTCGACGACACCAGTTGGCACATGGCAGCCATCGCCTCCCTGGCGGCGAACGTGCTGATGTTCACCCTGATTTCACTGTTCACCAACGCCAGCAGCGAAGAGGCCAGCGCCGCCGAAGCCTGCGCGGTGGACAACGTCCGCCGGCCGCAGCGCCGCGAGCTGCACGCCGCCTCCCCCCAGGAATTCGCCACGCAACTGGCCAAGCCCCTGGGCGCCAAGGCAGCGCAGAAGGAAGTTGAACAGGCCCTGCGCGACCTCTACCTGCCGTTCGATGAACGCCGCCCGTACGCCTTGCGCCGCCTGCGGGACCGGATCGAAGCCAACCTCTCCGGCCTGATGGGCCCGAGCGTGGCCCAGGACATGGTCGAGACGTTCCTGCCGTACAAGGCCGGCGGCGAAAACTATGTCACCGAAGACATCCATTTCATCGAAAGCCGCCTCGAGGACTACCACTCGCGCCTCACCGGCCTGGCAGCCGAGCTGGACGCCCTGCGTCGTTACCATCGCCAGACCCTGCAGGAACTGCCGATGGGCGTGTGCTCCCTGGCCAAGGACCAGGAAATCCTCATGTGGAACAAGGCCATGGAAGAACTCACCGGGATCGCCGCCCAGCGCGTGGTCGGCTCACGCCTGAGCACCCTGGGCGAGCCCTGGAAAGGCTTGCTCCAAGGCTTCATCGATCTGCCGGACGAACACTTGCACAAACAGCACCTGGCGCTGGACGGCCAGACCCGCTGGCTGAACCTGCACAAGGCCGCCATCGACGAGCCGCTCGCACCGGGTAACAGCGGCCTGGTGCTGCTGGTGGAAGACCTGACCGACACGCAGATGCTCGAAGACAAACTGGTCCATTCCGAGCGACTGGCCAGCATTGGCCGACTGGCCGCCGGGGTGGCTCACGAGATCGGCAACCCGATCACTGGTATTGCGTGCCTGGCGCAGAACCTGCGCGAAGAGCGCGAGGACGACAGCGAGCTGACGGAAATCAGCGGCCAGATCCTGGAGCAGACCAAGCGTGTGTCGCGCATCGTCCAGTCGCTGATGAGCTTCGCCCATGCCGGCGGTCACCAGCACAATGACGAGCCCGTCTGCCTGGCGGAAGTGGCCCAGGATGCCATTGGCCTGCTGGCCCTCAACCGGCGCAACTTCGAAGTGCAATTGTTCAACCTGTGCGATCCGGACCACTGGGTCGACGGCGATCCCCAGCGGCTCGCCCAGGTATTGATCAACCTGCTGTCCAACGCGCGCGACGCCTCACCGGCCGGCAGCGCGGTGCGGGTCAAGAGCGAAGCTTTCGAACACACGGTCGACCTGATCGTCGAGGACGAAGGCAGCGGTATCCCACAGAACATCATGGACCGATTGTTCGAACCCTTCTTCACCACCAAGGATCCTGGCGAGGGCACCGGTCTGGGCCTCGCACTGGTCTATTCCATCGTTGAAGAGCATTATGGACAAATCACCATCGACAGCCCGGCTGATGTACAGAGCCAACGCGGTACCCGTATCCGGGTGACCTTGCCGCGTCATGTCGAAGCGACGTCCGCTGTGAACTGAGACCGTCGAGAGAATCGAATCAATGCCGCACATTTTGATCGTCGAAGACGAAACAATTATCCGCTCCGCCTTGCGCCGCCTGCTGGAACGCAACCAGTACCAGGTCAGCGAAGCCGGTTCAGTGCAGGAAGCACAAGAGCGTTTCAGCATCCCGACATTTGACCTGATCGTCAGCGACCTGCGCCTGCCTGGCGCTCCCGGCACCGAGCTGATCAAGCTCGGCCAGGGCACGCCGGTGCTGATCATGACCAGCTATGCCAGCCTGCGCTCGGCAGTGGACTCCATGAAAATGGGCGCGGTGGACTACATCGCCAAACCGTTCGATCACGACGAGATGCTCCAGGCCGTGGCCCGCATCCTGCGCGACCGACAAGCGGCGACCAGCAGCCCGTCGGAGCCGGTCGGCAAGGCCAGCACTTCCGCCAAAGCCGGTGCCAGCAACAGTAACGGCGAAATCGGCATCATTGGTTCCTGCCCGCCCATGCAGGACCTGTACAGCAAGATCCGCAAAGTCGCACCGACCGATTCCAACGTCCTGATCCAGGGCGAGTCCGGTACCGGCAAGGAGCTGGTGGCTCGCGCCCTGCATAACCTGTCGCGCCGGGCCAAGGCGCCGATGATCTCGGTGAACTGCGCGGCGATTCCGGAAAGCCTGATCGAATCCGAACTGTTCGGCCACGAGAAAGGCGCGTTCACCGGTGCCAGTGCCGGGCGTGCCGGCCTGGTAGAAGCTGCCGATGGTGGCACGCTGTTCCTCGATGAAATCGGCGAACTGCCCCTCGAAGCCCAGGCGCGCTTGCTGCGGGTGCTTCAGGAGGGCGAAATCCGCCGAGTCGGGTCGGTGCAATCGCAGAAGGTCGATGTACGCCTGATCGCGGCCACTCACCGGGACCTCAAGAGCCTGGCGAAAATCGGCCAGTTCCGCGAAGACTTGTACTACCGCCTGCACGTGATTGCCTTGAAACTGCCGGCCCTGCGCGAGCGTGGCGCGGACGTCAATGAAATCGCCCAGGCTTTCCTTGCCCGGCAGAGCGCGCGGGTCAACCGCACCGATCTGAAGTTCGCCCCGGACGCCGAGCAGGCCATTCGTCATTACGCCTGGCCGGGTAACGTCCGAGAACTGGAAAATGCCGTCGAGCGTGCGGTGATCCTCTGTGAGAGCCCGGAAATTTCCGCTGATCTGCTGGGCATCGACATCGAACTGAGCGACCTGGACGATGAAGAGTTCATCGGTTTGGCCCCGCAACAGGGCGGCGCTGCCAGCAATACCAGCCATGAGCCCACCGAGGACCTGTCCTTGGAGGATTACTTCCAGCATTTCGTCCTGGAACACCAGGACCACATGACCGAGACCGAACTGGCCCGCAAGCTGGGTGTCAGCCGCAAGTGCCTGTGGGAACGTCGCCAACGCCTGGGAATCCCACGGCGCAAGACTGGGGTAGCCAGCGAAAGCTGAGTGGGGCAGGCTTGCCCCACAGAGGGCAGGCTTGATATCGAGGAATGTGAAAAAACTGTTACCTCAGTTTTTTCACGTAACAGAAGCCGGGGTTTACGGTAACGAAACCCCGGCTTTTTTTCGCCCCGAAAAAATGGGTATAAGCATAGAACCCCCGTTTTTCCTGGGCTTTGCAAAAGTTGGCACGCACCCTGCTATAGCTTTGGTACAAGAACAATAACAAGCAATGCAAAAGACAATAAAAATAAGACGAATCGACTCACGCACAATAAAAACAAGACGGCGAGAGGCGCAGCTAACTGATTCTTTTGGAGAGGCGTTGTATTTGGGGCTTGCCCCACAACCAGGCCGAGAACAATAAAACTGTCTTGAGACAGGTGCCTGAACTGGTTGGATCGATTGATCACTGCAACACAGCGACCAAAGCAATCCGTTTGCTCTTGGCTCCCGATTGGGAGGGTCACGAAGGGAAACCTCGTGACGCGGGCACTCAACAAAAACAAGAAGCCCGAAACCAATAATAAAAATAGAGCACGTAACTAATTCTGGGGGAGCTTCGGCTCCCCTTGTGGTTTCTGTCGTTCAGCCTTCTCCGCAGCCTACAAGGCTTGTCGCTTGAGCTTGCAGCTCAAAACGCCTGCGTCCTACACCATCCCTCGACTAAATGCTAGAATCCCGGCCCATCGTGCGGTCACTCTTCGTTTTTGGCCGAATATTCCTTCAAACAGTGCATCCCATGCTGAAGAAGCTGTTCCAGTCATTCCGTTCTCCCTTGCGTCGTACGCAACACATTCGCAGCACGCCTGAAGTGCTCAACAGCGGCCAGCATTCCCTGCAAAAGGCCCAGTTCAGCCGTTATGCGGTGAACATCGTCGAACGCCTGCAGAGCGCCGGCTACCAGGCTTACCTGGTCGGCGGTTGCGTGCGCGACATGCTGCTCAACATCACGCCCAAGGATTTCGACGTCGCCACCAGCGCCACGCCGGAACAGATACGGGCCGAATTTCGCAACGCACGGATCATCGGCCGGCGCTTCAAGCTGGTCCACATCCACTTCGGTCGCGAAATCATTGAAGTGGCGACATTCCGCGCCAATCACCCGCAAAACGATGAGGAAGAAGACAGCAACCAGTCTTCTCGCAACGAGAGCGGGCGCATCCTGCGCGACAACGTCTACGGCACCCTGGAAGAAGACGCGCAACGCCGTGACTTCACCATCAACGCCCTCTATTACGATCCGGTCAGCGAGCGCATTCTCGATTACGCCAACGGTGTTCACGACATCCGCAATCGGCTGATCCGCCTGATCGGCGATCCCAAGCAGCGGTACCAGGAAGACCCTGTGCGGATGCTGCGGGCCGTGCGTTTCGCCGCCAAGCTGGACTTCGGCATCGAAAAACACAGCGCCACGCCGATTCGCGAGTTGGCGCCGATGCTGCGCGAAATCCCTTCGGCGCGGTTGTTCGAGGAAGTGCTCAAGCTGTTCCTTTCAGGCAACGCAGCGGACACCTTCGAAATGCTGGTGGACCTGCAACTGTTCGATCCGCTGTTTCCAGCCAGCGCCGAAGCCTTGGAACACAACCCGACCTACACCCACACGCTGATCAGCGAAGCGCTGGCCAACACCGACCTGCGCATCAAGCAGAACAAGCCGGTGACCCCAGCGTTCCTGTTTGCCGCCCTGCTCTGGCCTGCCCTGCCCGCCCGCGTGCTGCGCCTGCAAGACCGCGGCATGCCGCCGATCCCGGCGATGCAGGAAGCAGCCCATGAGCTGATCGCCGAACAGTGCCAGCGTATCGCGATTCCAAAACGCTTCACGATGCCGATCCGAGAGATCTGGGACATGCAGGAACGCCTGCCACGGCGTAGCGGCAAACGTGCCGACCTGCTGTTGGACAATCCGCGTTTCCGCGCCGGCTACGACTTCCTGTTGCTGCGCGAAAGCGCCGGCGAACAGACCGATGGCCTGGGCGAATGGTGGACTGATTACCAGGACGCCAACGAGAGCGAGCGCCGCGACATGATTCGTGACCTCAGCGGCAAGGAAGACGGCGCCAGTGGCCCGCGCAAACGTCGTCGCAGCAGCGGCGCCAAGCGTAAACGCGCCGGTGTGCCGAGCGATTCGGGCGAATAGTCGATTGGAACGCATCTACATCGGCATGGGCAGCAACCTGGCCGAACCCGCCGGACAATTGCGCAGCGCCCTCCAGGCCCTGGCGCAATTACCGGGCACCCGGCTTGCCGGGGTCTCGGCGTTTTATCAAAGCGACTCCCTGCTGCCCGGCCAACCGCGCTATACCAATGCGGTGGCTGCATTGGACAGCAGCCTGGCGCCGCTGGAGCTGCTCGATGCGCTGCAAGCCATCGAAACCGGCCAGGGTCGCGAGCGCCTGGAGCGCTGGGGCCCGCGCACCCTCGACCTGGACATCCTGCTGTTTGGCGACCGCCTGATCGACGAGCCCCGCCTCAAAGTCCCCCATTACCATATGCAGGCCCGGGCCTTCGTGTTGTATCCGCTTGCCGAGTTGGCCCCCGCCGACCTGCGCCTGGCCGATGGCCGCCTGCTCAAGGACCTGCTTGCAGCGTGCCCGTTTATCGGCCTGGAACGCCTGCACTCCCACTGACGAAAACCATTCCTTGTGAGCGAGCTTGCTCGCGATAACGGTGTGCCCATCAACATCCATGCTGGCTGATCCGACGCTATCGCGAGCAAGCTCGCTCCAACAGGTGCCAGTACCGAACAGTCATTGCGGGACTGTCCTCCTGGCTGAAACGCATCAGTCACCGCGGTAACACCCGCCGGTAACACATCCAATTGACTTCCCGAGAGCTCCTCACGACTATAGGCGTCCCGTAGCCGCCAACGCGGCGTTTAAGGGCGCTATCCGGGCCTTACAAGCACCACGCATAGAGGGTGCGCCTGTATCGAGCGCCTAATGAGGACTTTTTTCATGCCAGCTATTACCCTGACCACGCTGCAAGGTCTCAAGCAAAAAGGTGAGAAAATCGCCATGCTGACCTGCTATGACGCAACCTTCGCCCACGCCTGCAACGAGGCCGGTATCGAAGTGCTGTTGGTGGGCGATTCCCTCGGCATGGTGTTGCAAGGTCACGACAGCACGCTGCCGGTGACCACCGCCGACATGGCCTATCACGTGGCCGCCGTTAAGCGCGGTAACACCGACGCGCTGATCCTCGCCGACCTGCCCTTCATGGCCTACGCCACCCTCGAACAAACCATGACCAACAGCGCCCAGTTGATGCAAGCCGGCGCGCACATGGTCAAGATCGAAGGTGCGTTGTGGCTGGCCGATTCGATTCGACTGCTGGCCGAGCGGGGCATTCCAGTGTGTGCGCACCTGGGCTTGACGCCACAAGCGGTGAACATCCTCGGTGGCTACAAGGTCCAGGGTCGCAATGAAAACCAGGCACGGCAGATGCGCGCCGATGCGATAGCGTTGGAGCAGGCCGGCGCGGCGATGCTGCTGCTCGAATGCGTGCCCAGCGAGCTGGCGGAAGAAATCACCCAGGCTGTGAAGATCCCGGTCATCGGGATTGGCGCCGGCAGCGCCACCGACGGCCAGGTGCTGGTACTGCACGACATGCTCGGGTTGTCGATCACTGGCCGTGTGCCCAAGTTCGTGAAGAATTTCATGGCCGGGCACACCACCATCCAGGCTGCCCTTGGCGCCTACGTGGCCGAAGTCAAGGCTGTGACCTTTCCCGGCGTCGAACACGGATTCAGCGCATGAACACCGTCAAAACCGTACGCGAACTGCGGGCCGCCGTGGCCCGAGCCCGCGGCGAAGGCAAGCGCATTGCCTTCGTGCCGACCATGGGCAACCTGCACAGCGGGCATGTGGCGCTGGTGACCAAGGCTGCACAACGAGCCGATTTCGTGGTGGCGAGCATTTTCGTCAACCCGCTGCAATTCGGTGCCGGCGAAGACCTGGACAAATATCCTCGCACCTTGGCGGCCGACCAGGAGAAACTGCTCCAGGCCGGCTGCCATCTGCTGTTCGCTCCCAACGTCGAAGAGATGTACCCCGACGGCATGGCCGGACAGACCCGGGTCAGCGTCCCGCAATTGTCCGAAGGCCTGTGCGGTGCCAGCCGTCCCGGGCACTTCGAAGGCGTCGCGACGGTGGTCAGCAAGCTGTTCAACATGGTCCAGCCCGACATCGCGGTGTTTGGCCAAAAGGATTTCCAGCAACTGGCAGTCATCCGCGCCTTGGTCCATGACCTGAACATGCCGATCCAGATCATTGGCGAGCCCACCGTGCGTGCCGAGGACGGCTTGGCGCTGTCGTCGCGCAACGGCTTCCTCAGCCCGGACCAACGCGCCGTCGCACCCGTGGTCTATCGCGGCCTGAGCCAGATTGCCGAAGCGATTCGCCAGGGGCAGCGGGATTTCCCGGCGTTGGTTGCCGAGCAGATCAAGCACCTGGAAGCCGCCGGCCTGCGTCCCGATTACCTTGAGATTCGCCAGGCCCGGACCTTGCGCCCGGCCACGAGCGAGGACCGCGACCTGGTGATACTGGCTGCGGCATTCCTGGGAACGACGCGCCTGATCGACAATCTGCACCTGGATCTCGATACCCCAGCCTGACCCCATCGATCCAGTGTGGGAGCAGGCTTGCTCGGGAAAGGGCCAGCCCGTTCAACATTAGTGGCGCAGACACACCGCATTCGCGAGCAAGCCCGCTCCCACATGAGCCCTTCAACCCGTCAGCTGTCATCACACCTCCGTCTGTCGGACCGCTCCCGCCCCTGCTGTATAAAAAAGTACCGGGGACGGGTCTGACAAAGTCAAGACAGATCGCCACGCGAGGTTTACTGTAGTCGCCCTGCGTCCGGCGATCGTGTCGATGCAGCGTCCGGACGCCCGTCTCGAGCCGCGCCGGAATATTTCGTGTACAAAAGGTCGTTCAAGTAAAAAGGAAACCCGCAGCGATGGCGTATTACCGAACCCCTCATGACGTGACCGCTCTGCCTGCCTGGCAAGCGCTGAATGACCACCGCAAAGCCATGCAGGATTTCAGCATGCGCGAAGCGTTCAATGCCGACCCGCAACGTTTCAGCCAATTCACTTTGTCGAGCTGCGGCCTGTTTCTCGACTACTCGAAAAACCTGATCAACGCCCAGACCCGCGACCTGCTGGTGGACCTGGCCAACGAAGTCGACCTCAAGGGCGCAATCAAGGCCCTGTTCGAAGGCGAGATCGTCAATTCCTCCGAAAAGCGCCCCGCCCTGCACACCGCACTGCGTCGCCCGGTTGGCGACAAGTTGCAGGTCAACGGCGTCAACGTGATGCCGGACGTGCACAAGGTGCTGAACCAGATCACTGATCTGGTCGGCCGCATCCACGACGGCCTTTGGCGTGGCTACACCGAGAAGCCGATCACCGACGTGGTGAACATCGGCATCGGTGGCTCCTTCCTCGGGCCGGAGCTGGTCTCCGAAGCACTGCTGTCCTATGCGCAGAAAGGCGTTCGCTGCCACTACCTGGCCAACATCGACGGCAGTGAATTCCACGAGCTGACCATGAAGCTGCGCGCCGAGACCACGCTGTTCATCGTCTCGTCGAAATCCTTCAACACCCTCGAAACCCTGAAGAATGCCCAGGCCGCGCGCGCCTGGTACCTGGCCCAGGGCGGCTCCGAAGCGGAGCTGTATCGCCATTTCATCGCGGTATCGAGCAACAATGCGGCCGCGGTGGCCTTTGGTATCCGCGAAGAAAACATCTTCCCGATGTGGGATTGGGTCGGCGGGCGCTACTCGCTGTGGTCGGCCATTGGCCTGCCGATTGCCCTGGCCATCGGCATGTCGAACTTCAAGGAACTGCTGTCCGGCGCCTATTCAATGGACCAGCACTTCCAGAGCGCACCGTTCGAACAGAACATGCCGGTGCTGTTGGCCCTGCTGGGCGTGTGGTACGGCAACTTCTGGGGCGCGCAAAGCCACGCGATCCTGCCGTATGACCATTACCTGCGTAACATCACCAAGCATTTGCAGCAGCTGGACATGGAATCCAACGGCAAAAGCGTCCGCCAGGACGGCACGCCGGTGTCCACCGACACGGGTCCGGTAATATGGGGCGGCGTCGGCGCCAACGGCCAGCACGCCTACCATCAGTTGCTGCACCAAGGCACCCAGTTGATCCCAGCTGATTTCATCGTGCCGATCGTCAGCTTCAACCCGGTCTCCGACCACCACCAGTGGCTGTACGCCAACTGCCTGTCCCAGAGCCAGGCGCTGATGCTGGGCAAGACCCGCGCCGAAGCCGAAGCCGAGCTGCGTGACAAGGGGGCGAGCGAAGAAGAGGTACAGAAACTGGCCGCCCACAAAGTGATCCCGGGCAACCGTCCGAGCAACACCTTGGTGGTCGAACGCATCAGCCCCCGTCGCCTCGGCGCCCTGGTGGCGCTGTATGAACACAAGGTGTTCGTGCAGAGCGTGGTGTGGGGCATCAATGCCTTTGACCAATGGGGCGTGGAGTTGGGCAAAGAGCTGGGCAAGGGCGTCTACAACCGCCTGGTGGGCAGCGAAGAAAGCCTGGCCGAAGACGCTTCGACCCAAGGCTTGATCAACTACTTCCGTGGGCGTCATCGCGGCTGATTGCATCTCGCTCCTGCGTACCCCTGTGGGAGCGAGATCGCTCGCGAAGGCGGCGTGTCAGACACATTGATGTCAACTGACACATCGCCTTCACGAGCAAGCCCGCTCCCACAGTTGTTTGTGCATGACTTGAACCCTCCGGCTACTCGGCGCATCTTTATGACTTGTCGCAAGAACAAGAATAAGGAACCGTCATGTTCGATATCAGCCAGTACCCCCAAGCCGATGCCGTCCGCCGGGCTGCGCAACTGAGTCAGGACGAGTACCAGCGGCTCTATAAAGAATCCATCGAACACCCCAGCGCCTTCTGGGCCGAGCAGGCCACGCGCTTTCTCGACTGGATGACGCCCTGGCAAACCGTCCAGCGCTATGACCTCAAGAATGGTGACGCCAGCTGGTTCGCCGGTGGCAAGCTCAACGTCAGCGCCAACTGCATCGACCGCCACCTGGACAGCCGTGGCGACCAGATAGCGATTATCTGGGAAGGCGACAACCCCGCCGAATCGGCGCAAATCACTTACCGAAAACTGCACAACCATGTTTGCCGCCTGGCCAACGTGCTGAAAAGCCGTGGCGTGAAGAAAGGCGACCGGGTCTGCATCTACATGCCGATGATCCCGGAGGCCGCCTACGCCATGCTCGCCTGTACCCGGATCGGCGCGGTGCATTCGGTGGTGTTCGGCGGCTTCTCGCCGGATTCCCTGCGCGACCGGATTCTCGACGCCGATTGCCGCACCGTGATCACCGCCGACGAAGGCGTGCGCGGCGGGCGCTTCATACCGCTCAAGCGCAACGTCGACAAGGCGCTGGAAAGCTGCCCGAACGTCAGCACCGTGCTGGTGGTCGAGCGCACCCAAGGCGAAGTGAACTGGGTCGAAGGCCGTGACCTCTGGTATCACCAGGCCATGCACGAGATGAGCGACGACTGCTCGCCCGAGCCGATGGATGCCGAGGATCCGCTGTTCATCCTCTATACCTCCGGCAGCACCGGCAAGCCCAAAGGCGTGCTGCACACCACCGGCGGCTACCTGCTGCAAGCAGCGATGACCTTCAAGTACGTGCTCGACTACCGCGACAACGAAGTGTTCTGGTGTACCGCCGACGTCGGCTGGGTCACCGGCCACAGCTACATCGTCTACGGTCCGCTGGCCAACGGCGCCACCACGCTGATTTTCGAAGGGGTGCCGAGCCATCCCAGCAGCGCGCGCTTCTGGCAGGTCATCGACAAGCATCAGGTCAATATTTTCTACACCGCGCCGACTGCCCTGCGCGCGCTGATGCGCGAAGGGGCCGGACCGTTGCAGGAGACGTCGCGCAAAAGCCTGCGCTTGCTCGGCAGTGTCGGTGAGCCGATCAACCCGGAGGCGTGGGAATGGTATTTCAACGTGGTTGGCGAACAGCGCTGCCCGATTGTCGATACTTGGTGGCAGACCGAAACCGGCGGCATCATGCTCAGCCCGCTGGTGAGTGCACCGCGGCTCAAGCCGGGCTGCGCCACGCGGCCGATGTTCGGCGTGCAGCCAGTACTGCTGGATGAAGTGGGCAAGGAAATCCACGGTGCCGGCAGCGGCGTGCTGGCGATCAAGTCCAGTTGGCCAGCGCAGATTCGCAGCGTCTATGGCGATCATCAACGCATGGTCGACACCTACTTCAAGCCCTACCCCGGTTATTACTTCACCGGCGATGGTGCCCGTCGCGACGAAGACGGCGATTACTGGATCACCGGGCGCATCGACGATGTGATCAACGTCTCCGGGCATCGCATCGGCACTGCGGAGGTGGAAAGCGCCCTGGTATTGCACGACAACATCGCCGAAGCGGCAGTGGTTGGCTACCCCCACGACCTCAAGGGCCAGGGCATCTATGCCTTCGTCACCCCAATGGACGGTGTGGAAGCCAACGATGAGTTGAAAAAGGAACTGCTTGCCCATGTCAGCAAGGAAATCGGCAGCTTCGCCAAACCGGAACTGATCCAGTGGGCTCCGGCGCTGCCCAAGACCCGTTCGGGCAAGATCATGCGGCGCATCCTGCGCAAGATCGCCTGCAACGAGCTCGACAGCCTCGGCGACACCTCGACCTTGGCCGATCCAAGTGTGGTGGAGGGGCTGATCGATAAGCGCCTGAATCGTTAGAAAGGCAACGCAATACACCCGTGGCGAGGGAGCTTGCTCCCGCTGGAGTGCGTAGCGCTCCCAAAAATGATGGGGCCGCTGCGCAGCCCAGCGGGAGCAAGCTCCCTCGCCACAGGTCGGTGCTCGGCTTCACATGCGTATGCAATCCCCAACCCGGGTTTGCATAACTGTTAAACTCCCGCGCCTCATTTCTCTAAGGCGCGCCCGGCATGTCTTCCTTGAATCAGGCGCTGCGCGCCGCCCTCGATCAGCGTCAGGACCTGCTTGGCCAATTGCACCAGCAAGGCACCGACTGCTATCGCCTGTTCCACGGTAGCCAGGAAGGCGCGCCCGGCCTGACCGTCGACCGCTACGGCCCGCAACTGCTGGTTCAAAGCTTCCACCAATCGCTGGAGCGCGAGGCCTTGTTGCAACTGCACGGCATCGTCAATGAATGCCTGGGCCTGGACACCTTGCTGGTCTACAACGACCGTGCCCGGGGCAATTCGCGCATCGACCGCCAGGACACCGTCTACCAGGCCGACGAAGCCGCCCTGCAAGACCTGGTCGGCCATGAATGGGGTTTGAACTACCGGGTACGTGGACGCCACGCCGGGCAGGACCCGCTGTTGTTTCTTGACCTGCGCAACGCTCGCGGCTGGGTCAAGCAACACAGCCGCAACAAGAGCGTCCTGAATCTGTTTGCCTACACCTGCGGCGTCGGCTTGAGCGCGGCGGCCGGCGGCGCGCGGGAAGTGTGCAACCTGGACTTCGCCGAAGGCAACCTGGCGGTGGGTCGTGAAAACGGCCTGCTCAACCCCGATTTGCCGCCCATGGCGTTCGTGCAATCGGATTACTTCCCGGCGATCTGCCAACTGGCCGGCCTGCCCATCAGCCAGCGACGCGGGCAAAAACTGCCCAGCTATGTGCGTCTGGAGCAACGCCAATACGACTTGGTGCTGCTCGATCCGCCAGCCTGGGCCAAGAGCGCTTTCGGCACTGTCGACCTGCTGCGCGATTATCAGAGCCTGCTCAAGCCGGCACTGCTCACCACGGCGCAGGACGGTGTGCTGATCTGCTGCAACAACCTGGCAAAAGTCTCCATGGACGACTGGCGCGAGCAAGTGTTGCGTTGCGCCGAAAAGGCCGGCCGCCCGGTACGCGAATGGAGCGTGTTGACACCCGGCAGTGATTTCCCCTCTTTGGACCAACAGCCGCCACTCAAGACTTTGGTGCTTCAGCTCTAAGCCAGCCTCAGAACTCCTACGCGGAAAACGGACAAATCTGTTAAATCACAGTGGCTTCGGAACCGTAAACGCGTGCCATACTCCAAGGCATTCCGAATTCACATTAGATGAAGCCGCACATGCCCAAAGGATTGATTCGCGCTTTTGCCGCCCTGTTGACCGCACTGGCCCTCTACAGCCTGCTGGGCTTTCTGATATTACCGGGCGTTGCCTTGCGGATCGCCAATCAGCAACTGGCCGAGCGTGCCAACGTGCCGGCCCACATCCAGCGCATCGAACTCAATCCGTTCAGCCTTGAAGTCACGCTCTGGGGCCTGAATATAGGCGAACCGGGCAAGGAACAGGTCGGCTTCGAACGCCTGTACGCCAACCTGCAGCTCAACAGCCTGTGGTCCGGGGCCCTGCACCTGGCCGACATCGAACTGGACAAACCCAAGACCGACGTGGTGTTCGCCAAGGACGGTCAGTTGAATCTGTTGGGCCTGTTCAAATTGCCGGCCAGCGAACCGACTCCCGCCGATCCAGAAACCAAGCCGTTCCCGCTGCGGGTCGATCGAATCAAGCTGGCCGGCGGGTATGTGCATTTCGAGGACCTGCGCCCCAGCGAGCCCATCGAATTTCTTTACGACACCCTCGATTTCGAGCTGAAGAACCTCAGCACACTGCCTGACGACAACGCCGACATGACCCTTGTGGCCGTAGGCCCTCAAGGTGGGCAGATCGACTGGACCGGCAACTTCAGCCTTTCGCCGATCGCTTCCGAGGGCAAGCTCAAGATTACCGACGGCCAGATGAAAGCCTGGTGGCCCTACGTGCGCGATGCGGTGCCGTTGGTGTTGGAGAATGGCGTGCTGAACCTCAGCACCGACTACAAGCTCAACCTGGCCAAGGGCACTGAACTGCTGCTCAGCAACGCGGCGGTCAGCGTCGCGCCTTTTGCCATGAAGGCCCCGGATGGCCGCCCCTTGGTGAAACTCGAACGCCTGGATGTGAGCGAAACCACGGTCGACCTCGCCAAGCAACAAGTGGTAGTGGGCAAGATCCGCAGCCAGAAACTTGAAACCTGGGCAGCTCTTGAGGCCGATGGGCAACTGGACTGGCAAAAGCTTTTCGCCAGCCAACCGACCAAACCGCAGGCCAAGGCCGAACCGGCATCAGCCCCGGCAGTCGCCGACTCGCCTAAAGCCAAACCCGAAACAGCCAGTAAACCGTGGCAGGTGTTGTTGAAGGATGTGCAACTGCGCAATTACCAGGTGCACCTGGCCGACCGAAAGGCGCAGCCGGCCGTGGCGTTGGAAGTGGGTCCGCTGAACCTCGACCTGCAGAACTACGACACCCTCAATGGCTCGCCCTTTACGCTCAAGCTGGATACCGGAGTGGGTAAACAGGGCAAGCTCCTGGCCGACGGCGAGGTCAACCTGAACCCGATCACCGCTCGGCTCAAGGTCAAGACCCAGGACATCGACCTGCGCGTCGCCCAGTCGTACATCAACCCGTTCATTCGCCTGGAACTGCGCTCCGGTATGCTCGGCAGCGACCTGGTGGTCGATCTCAAGAGCACCGAGCCGCTGGCCTTTGCCGTCACCGGCCGCGCCCAGGTCGATCAGTTGCACACCCTCGATACTTTAAAGACTCGCGACTTCCTCAAGTGGCAGAGCCTGGTCCTCGAGGGCCTCAATTATCAGCACGGCGACAGCCTGTCCATCGACAAGGTCAACCTGTTCCAGCCTTATGCGCGCTTCATGATCAACGACGACCGCACCACCAACGTCGATGACCTGCTGATCCCACAACCGGCCGACGCCGCCTCGAAACCCGCCGCGGCGAAACCTGCATCCCAGGAAAAACCGCTGGGTATCCACGTCGGCGGCATCGCCATCAATGACGGTTCGGCCAACTTTGCCGACTTCAGCCTGACGCCCAACTTCGCCACGGCCATCCAACAGCTCAACGGCCAGATCGGTACCATCGACAGCCGCCAGGCCAAACCGGCCACCGTCGACGTGAAGGGCAAGGTCGACCGCTACGCACCTGTCACCATCAAGGGCGCCGTGAACCCCTTCGATCCGATGGCCAGCCTCGATATCGCCACCAGTTTCAAACGGGTCGAGCTCACCACCCTGACGCCCTACTCCGGCAAATTCGCTGGCTATCGCATCCGCAAGGGCCGGCTCAACCTCGATCTGCATTACCGCATCACCAAGGGCCAGCTCCAGGCGGAAAACAAAGTCGTGGTCGAACAGCTGCAACTGGGGGAAAAGGTCGACAGCCCGGACGCCGTGAGCCTGCCCCTGAAACTGGCCGTCGCGCTGCTCAAGGATTCCGAGGGCAAGATTTCCATCGAACTGCCGGTGACCGGCAACCTCAACGACCCGCAATTCAGCGTGATGCCAATTGTCTGGCAGACCCTGCGCAACCTTTTGGTACGAGCGGCCGAGGCGCCGTTCAAACTCATCGGCGGGCTGGTGTCTGGCGGCGGTTCCGAGGATTTGGGTAGCGTGGCGTTCGCCCCGGGTTCCAGCGACCTGAGCAAGGACAACGAAGGCGTGCTGCTCAAGCTGTCCGAGGCCTTGGGCAAACGCCCCGAACTGCGCCTGGAGATCGAAGGCACCGCCGCTGCAAGTAGTGACGGTCCACTGCTCGCCGCCCAGCGCCTGGAGCGTGAGTACCAGTACAACTACTACAAAATGCTGCAGCGCCGAGGCGATAAGGTCCCGGCCAAGGCTTCGCTGCTCGAAGTACCGGAGGATGAAAAGGCTCCGCTGCTGGAAGGCATCTACCGCACTCGCTTGAAAAACCAGCCACCGGCCGAATGGACGCAACTGGATAAGAAGGCCCGTATCGAGAAACTGCGTGAAGGGGTCATCAAGTTCTGGAGCGGCAGTGATGTGCTGCTGCGCGAACTGGGCCAGGAGCGAGCCAGCAGCATCAAGGATTTCCTGGTGGACAAGGGCAAGCTGGCCGACGACCGCGTGTACTTCATCGATGCCAGCCTCGGCGAGGCCGAAAGCGACGGGCGTGTGATTACGCCACTGCATCTGGATGCGGAATAATGAAAGGCTTGTATGGGCTTTGCCTGGGCCTGACGCTCGTTGCGGGCCAGGCAGTTGCCGCCGATACCCTGCGCTGCGGCAGCCAGTTGATCAGCGTTGGTGACCGCTCCAGCGAGGTGCTGCAAAAATGCGGACAGCCCGTGGCGCGGGATGACCTGGGCTACAAGCGCAGCGTCAATCGCCGGGAAGAATACCCGGTGGAGGAATGGACCTACGGGCCCAACAGCGGCATGTACCAGTACCTGCGTTTCGAAGGGAATCGGCTGGTGCAGATCACCAGCAAGCGCGGGCGCTAATCCTCACCCAAGCCATCCGGTGACCGCAGCGCCGCCTTCGCGAGCAAGCTCGCTCCCACAGTAGACCGGGTTCATTCAGGCAGAACGCGATCAACTGTGGGAGTAGTCCGGGTTCGTTCAGGAAGAATGCGATTACTGTGGGAGCGAGCTTGCTCGCGAAAGAGGCAACTCGGTTTGCGAGCATGCCGCCGCTCAGGTCTTTGCATCCCGGAATAGAACAGGCCCCCGGCACGAATGCAGGGGGCCTGTAATGGCCACGTCCGTATGGCCTTTCGCATGAACTCCAAAGCAACGGCAAACGTATGACTCAGCCCGCTTGCCGTGCCTTCTCCCGGTCCAGGCGAGAAGTCTTGAGCCTTATTCGGCTTTCAGGCCGTCAGCCGATACGGCTTTCACGCCTTTGATCTTCTTGGCGATTGCCACGGCAGTGGTCTTTTGCGCCTGAGTCACGGCAACAGTGGACGACAAGGACACAACGCCTTTGTTGGTTTCGACTTTGATATCGGTACCTGGGATGCCTTTTTCGGTAACCAGGTCAGCCTTGACCTTGGTGGTGATCCAGGTATCGGAGGTTTCTTCCTTGGCCTTGGTCACTTCGCCCGCAGCCAGCATCATTGGCGCCTGAGTTGCTTGAGTGGTCTCGGCGAATGCGCTAGCCATGGTCAGGGTCAGTGCGGTAGCAGCGGCGGCAGTGATAGCGAACTTCTTCATACGAGTAACTCCTGTTTTTCTCAGAAACTGCCGGCAGTGCTTCCCGGCAGGGTTATCAGGAGTAGTGCGAAGGCTGTGCCAGTTTTTTAACAGGTATTAAATACTTTAAAATCAATAAGTTAAGCGAAGCGGCAATTTCCATCATCGTGCAATATGCATGAAGCGGTCATTTGGGACATGCAACTTGCGGGTTTTGGCGTCGCACTAAGCCTATGAATTTTGGTGATTTATATTAATGAGGGAGCATGCTCCCTCATTCTTATCGAATATCAGACACCGGGGCACCCGGCCGGCAAGAATTCCTTGGGTGCATTAGAGGCACACGTCCAGGCGCCATTGGCATCACGACTGAGCGTGATGGTTTTACCCGTGACGGCAGCAGGTGCATTCGCCAGGGTGCAAACGATGGTGCCTGTTCCCGCCGCAGCGGTACCCGTCACTGCTATTGCGCAGTTACTGGTGGGCGTCGTTATGTTCATATTTGCCGCTGTTGGGCTAGTTCCCTGGTTCATCATGTCCTCGTAGGGCACTTTCAACGCCGAAATTTCCCCCAGCCCCGCAGTAGCCTTCGCCCGCGCCTGATACTTGGAATACTGCGGCAACGCAAAAGTCGCCAGAATGCCAATGATCGCCACGACGATCAGCAGCTCGATCAGGGTAAAACCATTTTGCTTGCTCATAGACATCTCCATAGCATGAGGCGAAATCTCATGACTTGAAGCGAGCTTTGCATGGCATGTGCCAACCTTCTCGCCCCCTGTCGACAGGGCTTGAAGCGGCCAGGAGCCCAACGTCCTCCCCCCACAACCGCACTATCTGACACTTTTTGTCACCCCACCCCGCTGGTTTGGCGCCGATGCTTGACTAGGCTATAAGTCATGAACTGTCTGCGTCCGGTATCCACATGAATGACATCGCCCTCAGCGGCTTGGCCAAGCAATTGGTATTGGCCGAACTGATCACCGAACAAACTGCGCAACAGGCCTACCAGCAGGCTCAACGCAATCGCGTGCCCCTGGTCAGTTACTTGGTACAGAACAAAATGGTCCAGAGCCGCCGGATCGCCGAAGTCGCCTCGGAACACTTCGGCGTAGCCCTCATGGACCTCAACAGCCTGGACAAGGAAGCCCAGCCCACTGGCCTGATCAGTGAAAAACTGATGCGCCAGCATCACGCCTTGCCGTTGTGGCGACGCGGCAACAAGTTATTCGTCGGCATCTGCGACCCGTCGAACGACCAGGCCATCAAGGACATTCAATTCAGCACCGGCCTGACCACCGAAGCGATCCTGGTGGAGGCCGACAAGCTCAGCGACGCCATCGACCGGTTCTTCGAATCCAGCAGCACGGGCCTTGAAGGCATGGGCGATGTCGATCTCGACGGCCTGGACATCGAGTCCGACGACGATCGCAAGCAGGACGCCATAGGGGGCCTGGACACTGACGACGCGCCGGTGGTGCGCTTCGTCAACAAGATGCTGCTGGATGCAATCAAGGGCGGTTCCTCCGACCTGCATTTCGAGCCTTACGAAAAAAGCTACCGGGTACGGGTGCGCACTGACGGTATGCTCCGGGAAGTGGCCAAGCCGCCGATCCAGTTGGCCACCCGTATCGCGGCCCGTCTCAAAGTCATGGCCAGCCTGGATATTTCCGAACGACGCAAACCCCAGGACGGCCGGCTGAAGATGCGCCTGTCGAAAACCAAATCCATCGATTTCCGGGTCAACACTCTACCTACGTTGTGGGGCGAAAAAGTCGTGATCCGGATCCTCGACCCATCCAGCGCGCAAATGGGCATCGATGCCCTGGGTTACGAACCGGACCAGAAAGACCTGTACATGGCCGCCCTCAAACAGCCACAAGGGCTGATCCTGGTCACCGGCCCGACCGGCTCGGGCAAGACCGTCTCGCTCTACACCGGCCTGAACATCCTCAACACCGTCGACATCAATATTTCCACCGCCGAAGACCCGGTGGAAATCAATATGGAAGGGATCAACCAGGTCAACGTGAACCCGCGCCAGGGCCTGGATTTCGCCCAAGCCCTGCGCTCGTTCCTGCGCCAGGACCCGGATGTGATCATGGTCGGGGAAATCCGCGACCTGGAAACCGCCGAAATCGCCATCAAGGCTGCCCAGACCGGTCACCTGGTACTTTCCACGCTGCACACCAACAGCGCCGCCGAAACCCTGATCCGTCTGCAGAACATGGGCATCCCGGGCTTCAACATCGCCACGGCGGTGCATCTGATCATCGCCCAACGGCTGGCCCGCAAGCTGTGCACCCATTGCAAGAAGACTATCGAGGTTCCCGAGGAAACCCTGCTCAAGGAAAGTTTCCCCCGGGAACGCATCGGCACATTCACGATCTATGAGCCGGTCGGTTGTGAACAGTGCAACCACGGCTACAAAGGGCGGGTGGGCGTCTACGAAGTGGTCAAGAACACGCCTGAACTGCAACGATTGATCATGGCCGAGGGCAACTCGCTGGAGATCGACCTGCAAATGCGCAAGGACGGCTTCAATGACCTGCGCACGTCGGGGCTGGTCAAAGTGATGCAGGGCGTCACCAGCCTGGAAGAAATCAACCGAGTCACCAAGGATTGAACATGGCCGTCAAGGCAGTCAAAACCGATGTCTACACGTGGGAAGGCAAGGACCGCAAAGGCACGAAAATGACTGGCGAGCTGACGGGCCAGAGCCCGGCCCTGGTCAAGGCACAACTGCGTAAGCAAGGCATCAATCCACAAAAGGTCCGCAAGAAATCCACCTCGATATTCAGCAAGGGCAAGCGCATCAAGCCGCTGGACATCGCTCTTTTCACTCGCCAGATGGCAACGATGCTCAAGGCCGGCGTGCCGTTGCTGCAAGCGTTCGACATCATCGGCGAAGGCTTCGATAACGCCAACATGCGCAAACTGGTGGACGAAGTGAAACAGGAAGTCGCCGCCGGCAACAGTTTCGCCGCGTCGCTGCGCAAATGCCCGCAATATTTCGATGATCTCTACTGCAACCTGGTGGACGCCGGTGAGCAGGCCGGCGCCCTGGATACGCTGCTGGATCGGGTCGCGACCTACAAGGAAAAGAGCGAGGCGCTGAAGGCCAAGATCAAGAAAGCCATGACCTACCCAGCGGCCGTGGTGGTGGTCGCGGCGGTGGTCACCGGCATCCTGCTGGTCAAAGTGGTGCCCCAATTCGAATCGGTCTTTTCAGGGTTCGGTGCACAACTGCCGGCCTTCACGGTGATGGTCATCGGCCTGTCGGAGTTCTTGCAGGAGTGGTGGTGGGTGGTGCTTGGCGGATTCGTGGGTACGTTTTTTGGGGTGAGATACGCCCTCAGACGCTCCCAGGCCTTTCGTGACTGGCGCGATAAATGGTTGCTCAAGCTGCCGCTGATTGGTGCCTTGATGTACAAATCCGCCGTGGCCCGCTATGCCCGCACGCTTTCCACCACCTTCGCCGCCGGCGTGCCGCTGGTGGAGGCGCTGGATTCAGTGTCGGGGGCCACCGGCAACGTGGTATTCAAACGCGCGGTACAACGCATTCGCCAAGATGTCTCGACCGGCATGCAGTTGAATTTTTCCATGCGTGCCTCGGGCATCTTTCCGAACCTGGCGATCCAGATGACCGCCATCGGCGAGGAATCCGGCGCACTGGACGACATGCTCGACAAGGTGGCGAGCTTTTATGAGGCCGAGGTGGACAATCTGGTGGACAACCTCACCAGCCTGATGGAACCCTTCATCATGGTGGTCCTGGGGGTGGTCGTCGGCGGCCTGGTGGTTGCCATGTACCTGCCCATCTTTCAACTCGGCTCTGCGATCTGACATGCCCCTGAGCGAATTCTTCCTGCTGTATCCCCTGGCTTTCGTACTCGTTGCGGCATTGCTCGGCCTGATCATCGGCAGCTTCCTCAACGTGGTGGTGTGGCGCCTGCCTAAGATGCTCAACCGCGAATGGCGCCTGCAAGCCCAAGACCTGCTGGGCCTGCCGGCCGAGACCCCTGGCCCGGTCTATAACCTGATGCTGCCGCATTCCCAATGCCCCCACTGCAACCATCGCATCCGGGCCTGGGAGAATATCCCGGTACTCAGCTACCTGCTGCTGCGCGGCCGTTGCTCCAGCTGCGCGGCGCCTATCGGCAGACGTTACCCGCTGACCGAGCTGGCCTGCGGCGCGCTGTCGGCGTTCGTTGCCTGGCATTTCGGCTTTGGCTGGCAAGCCGCGATGGTGATGGTGCTGACCTGGGGCCTGCTGGGGATGAGCCTGATCGACGCCGAGCATCAATTGCTGCCCGACGCACTGGTACTGCCGCTGTTGTGGCTAGGCTTGATCATCAACAGCTTCGGGCTGTTCGTCTCCCTGGACCAGGCCCTGTGGGGCGCGGTGGCCGGCTACCTGGCGCTGTGGTCGGTGTTCTGGGTGTTCAAGCTGATCACCGGCAAGGAAGGCATGGGCTATGGAGATTTCAAGCTGCTGGCAATGCTGGGCGCCTGGGGCGGCTGGCAGATCCTGCCGCTGACGTTGCTGTTGTCATCGTTGGTGGGCGCCGTAGTCGGGGTCATTGTGCTGCGCCTGCGCGACGCTCCAGGGTCGACCCAAATCCCCTTCGGACCCTATCTGGCCATTGCCGGCTGGATTGCCTTGCTCTGGGGTGGTCAAATAAGCCACTTCTATTGGCAGTCTGTCGGTTTCTAATGTCGATCCTTTATGAATAACCGTGTGGAACAACCCTGGATTCTCGGTCTGACCGGTGGCATCGGCAGCGGCAAGAGCGCGGCGGCCCAGCACTTCATCGACCTGGGCGTGCACGTTGTCGACGCCGATCATGCGGCGCGCTGGGTCGTCGAGCCGGGCCGTCCGGCGTTGGCTGAAATAGCCGGACACTTCGGTCCAGGTGTGTTGCAGGCCGACGGCACGCTGGACCGAGCGGCCCTGCGTAAACTGATCTTCGAAGATGCCGAGGAGCGTCGCTGGCTCGAAGCACTGTTGCATCCGCTGATCGCCGAGGAAATCGCTCACCATCTGGCCCAGGCACAATCACCCTACGCGATCCTGGTGTCGCCGCTGTTGATCGAGTCGGGGCAGTACGCCATGGCCCAGCGGATCCTGGTGATCGATGCGCCGGAACAATTGCAGATCAAGCGCACCTTGCAGCGCGACCAGACCAGCGAGCAGCAGGTCCAGGCGATCCTCAAGGCCCAATCCAGTCGCCAGGATCGCTTGAGCCACGCCGACGATGTGGTGGTCAATGACCGCGACCTCGCCTGGCTGCACAGCGAGGTCGAGCGCCTGCATCACTTTTACCTTACTTTGCGTGGAGGCCAATCATGAGCCAAACCCCAACCGTCGATTGCCCTACCTGTGGCGCCCCTGTGGAATGGAGCCCGGAGAACAAGTTCCGGCCGTTCTGCTCCGATCGCTGCAAACTGATCGACCTGGGCGCCTGGGCGTCGGAGGAACACAAGATTCCAGTCAGTCCCGACGCCGAGGATGAGCTGTTCAGCGAAGATTTCGAGCCTCGCCATTAAGGCCGCATGAAACCGTAGTCCTGTTCATCATCGAGATTTTCCGCCAGGAAACTCAACTCATCGGCCAGGTCTTCAACACTGCGTACTGTCTTGCTCTGCTGCACGATTGCGCTGAGCAAGGCACGCAGGCTCAAGCCCGGATCGAAACCGATCTCCATTGCCGCATCGTGGCTACGCCTGATTTCTTGCCTGGCCCATTCATAAACACTCATGGCTGTGCTCCTGGAAATTTTCCAGAGCATGAAGGGCGCCTGCCCGGCCAGCCTTGACGTGAATCAAGGCTTGTCGTCATCGTTCCAGGGCGCCGACAAGTAGCGCGTGCGGTTGAAGGTCTCCAGCCATTCGGGGCTGAATACCACCAGCGCGCTGATCACCATGCCGTTGATGAACGCTTCGGGAAAAATGATCAGCCAGAGATAACCGACGAAATCCTCCAGCCAATAAGGCATGGCGAATATGCCGTCGTACCACAGCAAGCCAAGCCCCAGCAGCAGGCAGGCCAACGCCGAAAGTGCGGCGGCGAGAAACCCGGAACAGAAGATATACACAAACAGATTACGCGGCTGGGCGCGCTCTACCAGGATCGCGCAGCACTCGGTGATCAGTACCGGCAACAGGATCAGCAGCGCGCCATTGACGCCTATCGCCGCCATGTCCTGGCGCCCCAGCAACACCAACGCAAGCTGGGCACAAAATCCACCGAGGATCGCCAGCGGCCAGTCCAGCAGCAACGTCACGGCCGTCATGCCAATGAAATGATACGAGACGCCCGTGTCGAAGTCCCGTCGCACCAGCCACAACATGAACAGTGCCAGCACGGTGCCGAACAACAAGTGCTGGCGACGGCCGTCGGTGAACAACTCGACCCACGGCGCCCGCCATACGGCCCAGGCCAGCACCGGCACATAAACCAGCCAGCCGGCCGCCAGGGTCTGGGGTGAGAGCAGTTCGGCGCCGATCATGAAACAACTCCTTTCGTTTGTCGTTGCATCAACCTTCCGTGGCGAGGGAGCTTGCTCCCGTGGGGTTGCGAAGCAGCCCTAAAGAATTTGCGACCGCTTCGCGCTCGAGCGGGAGCAAGCTCCCTCGCCACGGTCACTTCAAGCCAGCAGTCTACACCCCACCCTAAAGTCTCAATAATCAACGCAATGCTTTCAGCTTGTCGCAATAGAACGCTAAGCTTGGGTTCATGGATGATTCCGACTACTTACGCCTGCTGACCATCGCGGCCGAGCAAGCCAACGCCTTTCTCTCCAATGCCCGCAAATGGGAGCGTGAGCGTTGGGTCTGCCAGCGTCTGCTGCAAGGCTTGAACGTGCCGTACCGTGCCGACGAGTTCGCCCCTGCGGGAGAGCCGCCGGACGTGTTGTTTCGCGATGCCAATTTCGAGGTGTTTTTCGTGCTTGACGAGGGCCGTCGCCTCAATGACGAATGGCGCGACGAACTGCAACGGCGTCGCAGCGCATTTTCATTGAGCCAACTGGTGCGCCGCGAAGCCAAGCCACGCCGGATCCCGGCCAATGAGTTCCTGCTCCGGCTGGCCCCGACCCTGCGCAAGAAAGCCCACAACTACACCGAACGCGGCATGGACCTGGGGGAGTTGGACATCATTGCGTTCGCCAGCCTCAAGCGTGAAGTGCTGGACCTCAACAGCCACTTTCCGCCGCCCACCGAGTACCTGCGCCAGGGTTGGCGCTCACTGTCGCTGGTGGGGCCGACGTTTGCCCGGGTGCTGTTCGCCCACCCCGACGCACCGGATTTCCTGCGAGGCAACCTGGGCCGCAGCATCGTCTTCGATGTGGGGATCAGTCTTTGAGCCCCCTGCAGGAATTGATTGGCGCAGTGCCGCAGCAGGGCTGCGTGCGCTGGATCGGCGTACGCCCCGAGGGGCACGCACCGATGATCGAACTGGACGCCGTGGAGGCGCGCCTGGAAGCAGGACTGACTGGCGATCATGCCCGTCCGGGAGTGCGCAATGCGCGACAGGTGACGTTGATCCAGTGGGAACACCTGGCCGTCATCGGCTCGCTGATGGGCCGCCCGGCGGATCGTCCCGTACTGCCGCAAGAGTTGCGCCGCAACATCGCCGTCAGCGGCATCAATCTGTTCAGCCTCAAGGGCCGACGCTTTCGCATCGGCCAGGCCATCTTCGAAACCACCGGCTGGTGCCAGCCCTGCGCACGCTTGGAGCGCAACTTGGGTGAAGGTACGTTTCAGGCCGTGCGCGGCCATGGTGGAATCACCGCACGAGTGTTAAAAAGTGGAATCATTCGCCTGGACGACCGCTTGAGCGTCGAGCCCGTCCCGGCGAGCGGCTACGCTGCTTTCAATGCCGGATAGCTGGACGCTGTAGCGTCCAAACAATTCGCAACGTCTACCTGACGAGGCCTTTATGACCAGCCGCCTGAACCCAGATGACCAGAAGCATGTCGAAGAGTACCTGCAACTGTCCCAGCACCGAGTCGAGCGCCGGCCTTTCCGGCCGTGGATGCTCCTGGTGGTGGTGCTGGCCGTGACCATCGGCCTGGGCCTGTTGAGCCGACTGATCAGTTACCTGACGCTATGAGCCGCATCGCGCTCGCTCGGGTAACGGCACCGATTTCCTTTAGCCTTGCGAGATATCCCCATGACTCATCGTATTGTCATCGTTGGCGGCGGCGCCGGCGGCCTGGAGTTGGCGACCCGCCTGGGTAAGACTCTGGGCAAGCGTGGCACGGCCAGTGTGATGCTGGTCGACGCGAACCTGACCCACATCTGGAAACCCCTGCTGCACGAAGTGGCTGCCGGTTCGCTAAACTCCTCCGAAGACGAACTCAACTATGTCGCCCAGGCAAAATGGAACCACTTCGAGTTCCAGTTGGGGCGCATGAGTGGCCTGGACCGTGAACTGAAGAAAATCCAACTGGCCGCTACCTATGACGAGGCGGGTGTGGAGCTGTTGCCGGCCCGGGAACTGGGCTACGACACTTTGGTCATCGCGGTTGGCAGCACCACCAATGACTTCGGCACCGAAGGCGCGGCGCAGCATTGCCTGTTCCTCGACACGCGCAAGCAGGCCGAGCGCTTCCACCAGCAATTGCTCAACCATTACCTGCGCGCCCATGCCGGCCAGACCGATGTGGTCGAGCGTATCAGCGTCGCCATCGTCGGCGCCGGTGCGACCGGCGTCGAACTGGCCGCCGAGCTGCACAATGCCGCCCATGAGCTGGCGGCCTACGGCCTGGACCGAATCAAGCCGGAAAACATGCACATCACCCTGATCGAAGCCGGGCCACGCGTGCTTCCAGCCTTGCCCGAGCGCATCAGCGGTCCGGTGCACAAGACCCTGGAAAAACTCGGGGTCAACGTCATGACCAACGCCGCCGTCAGCCAAGTGACCGCCGATAGCCTGATCACTGCCGATGGCAAAGTGATCGATGCCAGCCTCAAAGTCTGGGCCGCCGGCATCCGCGCGCCGGGTTTTCTCAAGGACATCGATGGACTGGAAACCAACCGGATCAATCAGCTACAAGTCCTGCCGACACTCCAGACCAGCCGCGACGAGAACATCTTTGCCTTCGGCGACTGCGCGGCCTGCCCGCAACCGGGCAGCGACCGCAACGTCCCGCCCCGCGCCCAGGCCGCGCACCAGCAGGCCTCGCTGCTGGCCAAGTCGTTGAAGCTGCGGATCGAAGGCAAGGCCCTGCCCGAATACAAATACACCGACTACGGCTCGCTGATCTCGCTGTCGCGTTTCTCGGCGGTGGGCAACCTGATGGGCAACCTGACCGGTAGCGTGATGCTCGAAGGTTGGCTGGCGCGGATGTTCTACGTGTCGCTGTACCGCATGCACCAGATGGCGCTGTACGGCATGTTCCGCACGGCGATGCTGATGCTGGGTAGCAAGATTGGGCGTGGGACGGAGCCGCGGCTCAAGTTGCACTGAGGCTAAGCTTCTTACAGCAGCGGCGAACTTTAAAACTCCGTCGTCGCAACTATAGCCTTCGCGAGCAAGCCCGCTCCCACACGAGACTCGGTACAGCATATGTACGCGATTAACTGCGGGAGCGGGCTTGCTCGCTAAGACGGTAGCGCAGTCGACACCCATCCATCTAGCGGGTGGTTGAGCGCCGACTCCGTTCTTCAATCAAACCTGAAACCGCTGCACCATCGTGCGCAACGAATTCGCCAGTTGCGACAATTCATGGCTGGACGCGCTGGTCTGGTCCGCGCCGGTGGCCGAGCGCACCGACAGGTCCCGGATATTCACCAGGTTGCGGTCAACCTCACGGGCGACCTGTGCCTGTTCTTCGGCAGCGCTGGCGATCACCAGGTTGCGTTCGTGGATTTCATTTACCGATGCGGTGATGGTCTGCAACGCCTCGCCTGCCCGCTCCGCCATCGCCAGGGTGCTGGCCGCCCGGGTGGAACTGGCTTGCATGGAATCCAGCGCTTGGGTGGCGCCGCTGCGCATGCCCTGGACCATCTGCTCGATCTCTTGGGTCGATTGCTGCGTGCGGTAAGCCAGCGCCCGTACCTCGTCGGCCACTACCGCAAAACCGCGACCGCTCTCGCCCGCACGGGCCGCTTCGATGGCAGCATTGAGGGCCAGCAGGTTGGTTTGCTCGGCAATGGCCCGGATCACATCCAGGACCTTGCCGATATCCTGCGACTGGTTGGCCAGGGACTGCACCAGGCCGCCGGTCACCTGCACATCGCTGGCGAGGGCACCAATGGCGTCCACTGTGTCACTGACCCGTTGCTGACCCATTGACGCCGACTCACTGGACTGACGCGTGGCGTCGGAAGTGGAAACCGCGTTGCGCGCGACCTCTTCCACGGCGGTGGTCATTTCGGTGACTGCAGTGGCCGCCTGTTCGATTTCATTGTTCTGCTGTTGCAGGCTCTGAGTACTGTCGAGGGTCACCGCGTTGAGTTCGTCGGCAGCCGTTGCCAACTGCGTCGCCGAGCCACTGATGTTCTGCAACGTCTCGCGCAGGTTCTGCTGCATGGTTGCCAGCGCCTTGAGCAGGCGGCTCACTTCGTCGTTGCCGTGGGTTTCAATCGGACGGGTCAGGTCACCACGGGCGACGTTTTCCGCAGCGTCCAGCGCCTCGCTCAAGGGCTTGACGATACTGCGCGTCAGCAACATGGCCAGGGCCACCGTGGCCAATGCAGCCAGCACGATGAACAGGCTGACGATCATGCGCGAATTGGCGTAGTGCTCCTGGGACTTCTGGCTCTCGATCGTCACTTGCTTGGAAAACAGCTCTGCCAGGTCGTTGAGCTGTTTGCCGGAGCCGTCCACCACGGTTTTCATGTCCACCAGCAACAGCTTGATCAAGTCGTCACGGCGCCCCTGCTCCGCCAGGGTGAAAGACTGGGCGATGCCCGCACGGTACGCGGCGAAGGTTTGCTTGAATTGTTCGTAGAGCGCCTTGCCCTCGGGCGTGACGACAAGTTTTTCGTAGCTGGCGATTTTTTCGCTCAGCTCCTTGTCACGGGTGTCCATTTGACCGCGGTATACCGAGGTGTTCTTCGGGTCCTGATCCAAGGCCATGCGCAAGGAAATGGTGCGAATACGCAGCATCAATTCGCGGATTTCGTCACCGCCGCGAATACTGGGCAACCACTGGGTTTCCACCGCCACTTCGCTGTCACGGATGCTCGACATCTGCCCCAGCGCAAACACCCCGAGCAATGCGACCAGAAAGGCGATCAAGGCGAAACCCAACGCCGCGCGGGGGGCGATATTCAGCTGACGAAGAAACATAGTGGAGTGCCTTTTTTATTGTTGGCCTGGTGTGGGGCCATGCCCCTGTCGGCGGGTTATCGGCAAGTTGTACGACAACTTGAAGGCTTGCGGTTTTTCGCACGCAAAAAAAAATCCCCGTAACTTTCGATACGAGGATTTTTAATATGGTCGGGGTAAGGGGATTCGAACTCCTGACATCCTGCTCCCAAAGCAGGCGCGCTACCGGACTGCGCTATACCCCGGTAAAAAAAAGGCGACCTTTGCAAGTCGCCTTCCTCGATCAGCGCTTTTGGCTTCTGATCTTAAGATTCGATTCCAGCGAACTGGTTTCAAAAATGGTGGGTCGTGTGGGATTCGAACCTACGACCAATTGGTTAAAAGCCAACTGCTCTACCAACTGAGCTAACGACCCAAAAATGGTCGGGGTAAGGGGATTCGAACTCCTGACATCCTGCTCCCAAAGCAGGCGCGCTACCGGACTGCGCTATACCCCGATTGAAATGGCTCCGTGACCAGGACTCGAACCTGGGACCCAATGATTAACAGTCATTTGCTCTACCGACTGAGCTATCACGGAACTGATATTTCAAGTTACTGCATTGAAGCTAGCTTCAACCTCTTCTACCCGTCTGCATCGCTGCGTTCGTGTGTCTGAGGCGCGCTATTCTACAATTTTCAGAACCTCTGTCAACCCCTTAAATTGCTTTCAAGACAATGATTTGCAACTTATTTTGGATTCCTTCTCAGGGAGAAGTCTTCCTGGGGGTGACGTACTGCGGGGCGCACTTTACAAGCCTTTTCCTTTGAGTTCAACGGCCTGATGAAAAAATGGCCTCGTCAGGCGAGGCCATTTCAACAGCGGGCTATACCGGCTTTCAGTTGAAGATGATTTCGTCGTTCTCCACCGTACCGGTCACGGTTTCGCCCGGCATGAAGCGGCCGGACAAAATCAACTGCGCCAACGGGTTTTCGATCCAGCGCTGGATTGCCCGCTTCAGCGGCCGCGCGCCGTAGACCGGGTCGTAACCCACGGCAATCAACTTATCCAAGGCTTCGTCGCTCAGTTGCAGCTTGAGCTCGCGCTCGGTGAGGCGGCTGCGCAGGCGTCCCAGCTGGATTTCGGTGATACCGGCAATCTGGTCACGTGCCAGCGGCTCGAAGATCACCACTTCGTCGACACGGTTGATGAATTCCGGGCGGAAATGGGTAGAGATCGCGTCCATCACCGCAGCGCGTTGCGCTTCGCGATCCCCTACCAATTCCTGAATCTGCGTCGAGCCCAGGTTGGAGGTCATCACGATGACAGTGTTGCGAAAGTCCACCGTGCGCCCGTGGCTGTCAGTCAAGCGACCGTCTTCCAGCACTTGCAGCAGGATGTTGAACACATCCGGGTGAGCCTTCTCGACCTCGTCGAGCAAGATGACCGAATACGGCTTGCGACGCACAGCCTCGGTCAGGTAACCGCCCTCTTCATAGCCGACATAGCCCGGAGGGGCGCCGATCAGCCGTGCCACGGAGTGTTTCTCCATGAACTCGGACATGTCGATGCGCACCATGGCCTCTTCCGTGTCGAACAGGAACTCGGCCAGCGCCTTGCACAGCTCGGTTTTACCGACACCGGTCGGGCCGAGGAACATGAACGAGCCGCTCGGCCGGTTAGGGTCCGACAACCCGGCACGGGACCGGCGCACGGCGTTGGACACCGCCACCACCGCTTCTTCCTGGCCGATCACGCGCTGGTGCAGCAGGCTTTCCATCTTCAGCAGCTTGTCGCGCTCGCCTTCAAGCATCTTCGAGACCGGAATGCCGGTCCACTTGGAGACCACTTCGGCAATCTCTTCCTCGGTGACCTTGCTGCGCAGCAGTTGGTTTTCGCTCTTGCCGTGCTGGTCGACCATTTGCAGGCTGCGCTCCAGATCCGGGATCACCCCGTACTGCAGCTCCGCCATGCGGTTGAGGTCGCCTTTGCGGCGCGCCGCCTCCAGCTCCTGACGAGACTGTTCGATCTTCTGCTGGATCTGCGCCGAACCCTGGACTTCGGCTTTCTCCGAATTCCAGATCTCCTCGAGATCGGAATACTCGCGCTCATGGCGAAGGATTTCTTCCTGCAATCTTTCCAGGCGCTTCTTCGCCGCTTCGTCGCTTTCTTTCTTCAAGGCCTGGGATTCGACTTTGAGCTGAATCAAGCGCCGCTCCAACCGATCCAGCACTTCCGGCTTGGAGTCGATCTCCATGCGGATGCGGCTGGCAGCCTCGTCGATCAGGTCGATGGCCTTGTCCGGCAATTGCCGGTCGGTGATGTAGCGATGACTGAGCTTGGCCGCCGCGATGATCGCACCATCGGTAATCGCCACTTTGTGGTGAACCTCGTAGCGCTCTTTAAGGCCACGCAGGATAGCGATGGTGTCTTCTTCGCTCGGTTCTTCAACCAATACTTTCTGGAAGCGCCGCTCCAGGGCCGCATCTTTCTCTATGTATTGGCGGTACTCGTTAAGCGTGGTCGCGCCGACGCAATGCAACTCGCCACGGGCCAGCGCAGGCTTGAGCATGTTGCCGGCATCCATCGAGCCTTCGCCCTTGCCCGCCCCGACCATGGTGTGCAATTCATCGATGAACAGGATGATCTGCCCTTCCTGCTTGGACAATTCATTGAGCAGGGATTTGAGTCGCTCTTCGAATTCGCCACGGTATTTGGCACCGGCGATCAACGCGCCCATGTCCAGGGACAACAGGCGTTTGCCCTTGAGACCGTCCGGCACCTCGCCATTGATGATGCGCTGGGCCAGCCCCTCGGCGATGGCGGTCTTACCCACGCCTGGCTCACCGATCAGCACCGGGTTGTTCTTGGTGCGGCGTTGCAGCACCTGGATCGTGCGACGGATCTCGTCGTCGCGGCCGATCACCGGGTCGAGCTTGCCTTCCTCGGCGCGCTTGGTCAGGTCGACGGTGTATTTGTCCAACGCCTGGCGCGACTCTTCGTGGTTGGCGTCGTTGACCGCTTCGCCGCCCCGCAGGTTGTTGATAGCCGTCTCCAGGGCTTTCTTGCTCACGCCCTGGCCGAGCAACAATTTACCGAGCTTGCTGTTCTCGTCCATGGCGGCGAGTAACACCAGCTCGCTGGAAATGAACTGGTCGCCCTTCTGCTGGGCCAGGCGATCGGCCTGGTTGAGCAACCGCGCCAGATCCTGGGACATATTCACGTCACCGGTCGGATTCTGGATTTTGGGCAGTTGGTCGAGTTCTTTCGCCAGCTCTTTACGCAGGCTGTTGACGTCAAAGCCGACCTGCATCAGCAGCGGCTTGATGGAACCGCCCTGCTGTTCGAGCATGGCTTGCATCAAATGCGCCGGTTCGATACCGGGATGGTCCAGGCCGACGGCCAAAGACTGGGCGTCGGACAGGGCCAATTGTAATTTGCTGGTTAAACGATCAATACGCATGGGTCACCTTCCTTTTGAGCAGGCCGGACCGGAAAACATCCTGAATGAAGAAACCTGCCAGATACCGCTATAGATGTGGTCGATTCTGGAAGATTCAAGCAGCGCACTGTTGATGCAGATCAGAGAAGTCTAGCGTTCGATCCAAACCAGGGAAGCGAAGCGACCGGTGCGTGGGTTGCGCCGGTAGGAAAAGAAGCGCGGATCGGTCACGGTGCACAAGCCGCCACCGTAGACTGCCGTAACACCGCGCGCCGCCAGGCGCAAACGCGCCAGCGCATAAATGTCGGCGAGGAATTTGCCGGGGTTGTGGCTGGGTGCAAAGGCCTGCGTCGCCTGGGGCAGTTGCGCGACAAAGGCTTCGCGCACTTCCGGCCCGACTTCGAACGCTTGCGGGCCGATGGCCGGGCCGAGCCAGGCCAGTATCTCACCAGCGGGCACTGCAAGGCTGTCGAGCGTGGCTCCCAGCACCCCGTTCGCCAGCCCGCGCCAACCGGCATGGGCCGCCGCGACGCGGCTGCCGGCACGGTTGCAGAAGAGCACCGGCAAGCAATCCGCCGTCATCGCCGTGCAGGCGATACCCGGCGTTGCGGTCCAACTGGCATCGGCGGTCGCGACCCGCGCCGGGTCAGCCTCGACCACGACAGTGCCATGGACCTGCTGCAGCCAGGCCGGTGCGATGGCGAAGTGATCGGTAAGGCGACGACGGTTCTCGGCGACGGCCGTCGGGTCGTCGTCCACATGATTGCCGAGGTTGAGGCTGTCGAACGGCGCCAGGCTGACGCCGCCCGCTCGGGTGGTGACGCAGGCCTTGACCCGGGCCGGCGCGGGCCAGTCGGGTATCAGCCAGTCACTCATCCGATGAACGCCTCGCGGTCCTGCTTGAGCAGCGTCAGCAGCCAGACGAAGTCATCCGGCAACGGCGACTCCCAGCTCATGCGCTTGCCGGTGGTCGGATGATCCAGCTCCAGAAACCGCGCATGCAGCGCCTGGCGCGGGAAGTTCTTCAGCGACTCGACCATGGTGATGCTGGCGGCCGGCGGAATGCGGAAACGACCGCCGTAGGCCGGGTCGCCCACCAATGGGAAGTTGATGTGCGCCATGTGCACGCGGATCTGGTGGGTACGGCCGGTTTCCAGCTTGACCCGCACGTGGGTGTGGGAGCGGAAGCGTTCGAGCACGCGGTAATGACTGACCGCTTGCTTGCCGCCTTCCATCACCGCCATGCGCTGGCGTTGCTGGCCATGACGACCGATCGGCGCGTTGATCTTGCCACCGGCAGTGACCACGCCGATCACGATGCATTCATAGATGCGGCTGACACTGCGGCTCTGCAGCTGTGTGACCAGCTGTGTCTGCGCCTGGATGGTCTTGGCCACGACCATCAGGCCGGTGGTGTCCTTGTCCAGGCGATGCACGATGCCGGCACGGGGCACATTGATAATGTCCGGTACGTGGTGCAGCAAGGCGTTGAGCAGGGTGCCGTCGGCATGGCCCGCAGCCGGGTGCACCACCAGGCCCGCAGGCTTGTTGATCACCAGGATGTCATCGTCTTCATAGACGATGTCCAGGGCAATGTCCTGGGCGACCCATTCTCCCTGGGCCTCCTGTTCGGCGGTCAGCTCGAGGATGGCGCCACCGTGGACGATGTCGCGCGGGCGAATGACCGCCCCATCCACAGTCAGGCGGCCGTCCTTGATCCAGGCGGAAAGGCGCGAGCGCGAGTGCTCGGCGAAGAGTTGGGCGGCGACTTGATCGAGGCGTTGGCCGCCCAAATCGGACGGCACCTCTGCGCGAAGTTCTATTTTATCGGACATGCTCGGACTAGGCGTCGGCACAGCCTTTGGTTTCGGCTGCGCGCTTGTGGTTAAATACGGCGTCTTTTGCCCCGAGGCTTTCAACGGGGCGCTCATCATAACAGGACGGCCCCGCCCAAGACAGCGGCCGTCATAGGGACGCAAGCCGCCATGCAAGTGAAACACCTGCTGCTGATCGCCATCCTCGCATTGACTGCTGCTTGCTCGTCGAAGGAAGTCGTAGACGAAAACCTGAGCGAAGTCGAACTGTACCAACAGGCGCAGAACGACCTGGACAACAACAGCTATACCAGCGCCACGGCCAAGCTCAAGGCCCTGGAATCGCGGTATCCGTTCGGTCGCTACGCCGATCAGGCCCAGTTGGAGCTGATCTACGCCAACTACAAGAACGCCGAGCCGGAAGCTGCAAAATCCGCCGCCGAGCGCTTCATTCGCCTGCACCCGCAGCACCCGAATGTCGATTACGCCTATTACCTCAAGGGGCTGACCTCCTTCGACCAGGACGTCGGCCTGCTGGCGCGCTTCCTGCCGCTGGACATGACCAAGCGTGACCCGGGCGCCGCGCGCGACTCCTATAACGAGTTCGCCCAGCTGACCAGCCGCTTCCCCAACAGCCGCTACTCGCCGGATGCCAAGCAGCGCATGATCTACCTGCGCAATCTGCTGGCATCCTACGAAATCCACGTGGCCGACTACTACCTGACCCGCCAGGCCTACGTCGCCGCCGCCAACCGTGGCCGCTACGTGGTGGAGAACTTCCAGGAAACCCCTTCGGTGGGTGACGGCCTGGCCGTGATGACCGAAGCCTACCAGCGCCTGCACCTCGATGACCTGGCAGCCACCAGCCTGGAAACCCTGAAGCTGAACTACCCGGATCACCCTTCGCTGGTCGACGGCCAGTTCACCCCACGGGTTGACGAAGCGGACAACCGTTCGTGGCTGAGCAAGGCTACCCTGGGCCTGATCGAGTCCCGTCCACCGCTGCCGCCGGGTGAAACCCGCGCCAACCAAGACGTACAGCGTCAGTTCCAGGACGCCAAGGAAGCCATTCCGAACGAGCTCAAGCCCAAGGACGAGAATGGCGATGTGATCGAAGCAGAAGAGCCTGAGAGCGAGTCCAGCGACCGCTCCTGGTTCAGCCACCTGACCTTCGGCCTGTTCGACTGAGCCCAAGGCACCTACGAAAAGGGAGACCGTACGGTCTCCCTTTTTTGTGCCTGGGTTTTATAGCGCTGTGCGCCGTTCCTGTCCTTGGCTAAACTGCCTGATCTCTAGCCAAAAAGCCGCCCATCATGCTTCGTTTACTGTTCTGGATTGCCCTGATCGCCGCCGCGGTATGGTTCTGGCGCAAGTTCAAGGGTGCCTCCTCCGCGCCGACCGCCACGCGCGAGCAGGACGCGCCGCCCATGGTTCGTTGCGCCCATTGCGGCGTGCACCTGCCCCGCGACCGAGCGCGAGCTCTCGAACAACAGTGGTATTGCAGCCAGGCTCACCTCGAGCAAGGCCCGAGCACCCGTGATCGCTGAGGCCCTAAGCCCGCACGACAAACAGGCGCAGCGCCTGCTGCGTCTTTATCATCTGTACCGTCTGAGCATCGGCATCACCCTGGTGCTGCTTATTTCCAGCAACATGGACAACCGCCTGCTGGAGTTCGCCAACGACGACCTGCTGCGCAGTGGCAGTTGGTTGTACCTGGTGTTGAATATCTTGCTGGTGGTGTTTCTTGAAAACACCCGCCGCCCCGCCCGCCTGTTCGGCCTGGCCCTGACCGATGTGTTGCTGCTCTCATGGCTGTTCTTCGTCGCGGGCGGCGCCCCCAGCGCCGTCGGCAACCTGCTCATCGTCTCGGTGGCCATCGGCAATACGCTGTTGCGGGGCCGGATCGGCCTGTTGATAGCAGCCGTTGCCACTCTCGGCATCATCGGTTCGACCTTCTTTCTCGGCCTCAGCGACTCGAACCGCCCCAGTAGCTATTTGCAGGCCGGCACCCTGGGTGCGTTGTGCTTTGCTGCGGCGCTGCTGGTACAGGGCCTGACCCGACGACTGGAAGCCAGCGAAACCCTGGCCGAGCAACGGGCCAGCGAAGTGGTGGGCCTCGAAGCGCTCAATGCATTGATCCTGCAACGCATGCGCACCGGGATCCTGGTGCTCGACCGTCAAGGCCGGGTGCAACTGGCCAACGAAAGCGCGCTGAACCTGCTGGGTATGCACGATCTGGTCGGCCAGCCAATCGAGCAGTACTCAACGGCCCTGGTCGAACGCCTGCAACTGTGGCGGAACAACCCCAGCCTGCGTCCGCAAAGCCTGACCATCAGGGGCAATGGCCTTACCCTTCAACCGAGCTTCATCGCCCTGGGGCACAACGACCAGCATCAGACCCTGGTATTTCTCGATGACCTGGCCCAGGTCGCCCAGCAAGCCCAACAGCTCAAACTCGCCTCCCTCGGACGCCTGACCGCCGGTATCGCCCATGAAATCCGCAACCCGCTGGGTGCCATCAGCCATGCGGCGCAATTGTTGCGTGAGTCAGAGGAACTGAACGACGCAGATCGGCGTCTGACGCAGATTATTCAAGACCACTCCCAACGAATGAATCGCGTCATTGAGAACGTCCTCCAATTGTCCCGCCGCCAACCCACCACGCCACAACGCCTGGATCTGCGGACCTGGCTCGAACCGTTCGTCAGGCAAACCCGCGAAAGCATGACCGAGTACCAGCAATTGCACCTGAGCATCGACCCCGGCGACTACACCACGCTGATGGACCCCGACCAGCTGACCCAAGTGCTCGGCAACCTGTTAAGCAACGCGTGGCGCCACGGCGCGATGGTCCATGACCAGGCTGAAGTCTGGCTGAAGCTGTTCATCGACCCTCACAGCCAACTGCCCACGCTGGACATCATCGACAACGGCCCCGGCGTGACGCCGGACCAGCAGGCGCACTTGTTCGAACCTTTCTTCACCACCAGCAGCCAAGGCACCGGCCTTGGGCTCTATCTGTCCCGTGAGCTGTGCGAAAGCAACCAGGCCCGCCTAGACTTCAAATCACGCCAAGGCGGCGGTTGCTTTCGCATCACTTTTGCTCACGGACGGAAACAGATTTGAATAATCGCTCACGGCAACGAATCCTGATCGTCGATGACGAACCGGACATCCGCGAACTCCTGGACATCACCCTGGGCCGGATGAAACTCGACACCCGCAGCGCCAAGAACCTCGCCCAAGCCCAGGACCTGCTGGCAGGCGAAGCCTTCGACCTGTGCCTGACCGACATGCGCCTGCCCGACGGCACCGGCCTGGAACTGGTGCAGCACATCCAGCAGCGTTACCCCCAACTGCCCGTGGCGATGATCACCGCCTACGGCAGCCTGGAGACCGCTATCGACGCCCTCAAGGCCGGAGCCTTCGATTTCCTGACCAAACCGGTCGACCTGGGGCGGCTGCGAGAACTGGTCAACAGCGCCTTGCGCCTGCCGCCAGTCGCCACCCCGGCCGTCACCCTCGAACGCTGCCTGCTGGGCGACTCTCCGCCGATGCGCAGCGTGCGTAAACAGATCGAAAAACTCGCCCGAAGCCAGGCGCCGGTATATATCAGCGGCGAGTCCGGCTGTGGCAAGGAACTGGTCGCGCGGTTGATCCACGAACAAGGCCCGCGCGCCAGCCAGGGTTTTGTGCCGGTCAACTGTGGGGCAATTCCCACCGAACTGATGGAAAGCGAGTTTTTCGGACACAGAAAAGGCAGCTTCAGCGGCGCCATCGAAGACAAGCCCGGACTGTTCCAGGTTGCCCATGGTGGCACTCTGTTTCTTGATGAAGTGGCAGACCTGCCTTTGGCGATGCAGGTCAAACTGCTGCGGGCCATCCAGGAAAAAGCCGTGCGCGCGGTCGGCGGCCAGCAGGAAGAAGTGGTGGACGTACGCATCCTCTGCGCGACCCATAAGGACCTGGACGCTGAAGTTGCCGCCGGGCGCTTCCGCCAGGATTTGTATTACCGGCTGAACGTCATCGAACTGCGCGTCCCGCCCTTGCGCGAACGTCGCGAAGACATCGAACCATTGGCCAACCATATGCTGCAGCGCCTGGCCCTGAACACCGACAGCCCTGCTGTGAAACTCCATCCCCGAGCCCTGGAGGCCCTTCGAAACTACCGCTTTCCGGGAAACGTGCGGGAATTGGAGAACATGCTCGAACGGGCCTACACCTTATGCGAACACCAACAGATCGAAGCCGACGACCTGCGCCTGGCCGAGGGCAATAGCACCACCGAGGCGGGCAAGCCGGATTTGATGCAGGTCGACAACCTGGAAGATTACCTGGAAGACGTCGAGCGCAAACTGATCCTCCAGGCCCTGGAAGAAACCCGCTGGAACCGTACGGCGGCGGCCCAGCGGTTGAAGTTGTCGTTTCGGTCGATGCGGTATCGGTTGAAGAAGCTGGGGTTGGATTGAGCCACGGCTCTCCAGCCCATGCTGCCCCTGTGTTCGCCTTGGCAGCTTTTCTAGCCCTTCGGCACCGGCACCTGCTCGTCCAGCACACGATTGGCTAGCAACTCACTCAACTCGATCAGCTGTTGCACCCCCAATGCAACATGCCGTCGCGAGCCGTCGAGTTCGAAGGCCAGGTCGCTGATTGTTGCGTTGGCTGAGGCAAGGGTTTCGCTGAGGTTGGCGAGGAGGCATTCGGTGTCGATGCCTTCCACGACGGTGTATAGCTGGTTTGAGGATGGTTTCTTTTTGGCTTCAGGCTTTGGGGCTAGGTAATAGTCGAGGGCGCGTTTGGCGGCTTCGTCGAGCTTTTGAGGATCGAGTCCGTTTTGAGCTGATGTGGAATCGGTTTCGGGGGGATTGGGTGTGACCTTGATCATCGTGCATCTCCAAGTTATGGAGCTGCCACCGATCGCCGCGACGCGATTGGAGGTGGCAGCTGTACGCAGGTTCGCGGACCGAGAACTTGAACACCCGGCATACCCGAAGGTATCCCACGCACAGCCAGCCATGACACGACAAATACCGAGGCACCGTCGTGGACTGGAATTATGCACCAAGTTAGCGGGCCGCGACGCCCGGACGCTGAATTGGCAGCGACGAGAAAGGTTAGCCAGAGCCCTTCCCACTCGGCAACCGCCAGAGATCGTCGGAAAATTCAGCTCGATTCAGAATTTTGTCCGACCTTTCTCACAAATCTGGTTTGGCTGTCAGGGCATCGGGATGTGTGTATATCCATTTCTGCGGTAAAGGCTACTTAGGGTTCCGCCCTGACGGCGGGTCACTTTCGAAAAGCGCGAAAGTAACCAAAGCGCTTCTGCCCCACCACTCGGCACCTCGCCTAGGCTCGGTGTGCCCTCACTCCGGCATTGCTCCGTGGGCCCGCCGCGAAGGGCTGCCATCCATGGCCCAGCGCGGCTAACCCGGCATCCATGCCGGGTTGCCCACTACGCAATGCCTGCGTTCGGCCAGCGTGGTTAATGGGGCGTCCGAGATCAACGTCCGACGCGAGGCGGCCTGATAGCCGACCTGGTTCTTGATGGGGACCGCATTTCTCCTGTGGGAGCGGGCTTGCTCTCGAAGGCGATGTCACTGTCGATGAGGATGTTGCGTTTGCTGACTTCATCGCGAGCAAGCTCGCTCCCACAAGGGATGGGTGGCGTATACAAATTTTGTGATTGTTGAAGGTCGAAAATGTGGGAGCGAGCTTGCTCGCGATGACTGCAGTAAATCCAACCGCTATGTCACGGAATTATCGCTACCGCGAACAGGCTGAGGCTATGAAGACGCGACCGCAGTCAACCAGGATGTCGTATATACCAGCCTCTTCGCGAGCAAGCTCGCTCCCACAATTGGGTCGGAGTACGACAAAAGAGACAGGTCGGCTATCAGGCCGCCTCGCGACGGACGTTGATCTCGGCGCCCCGTTAACCACGATGGCCGAACGTAGGTATTGCGCAGTGGGCACCTCGGCATGGATGCCGAGGTAGCCGCGCTGGGCCATGGATGGCCCTTCGCGGCGGCCCACGGAGCAATGCCTACGTTCGGGCATGCCGAGCCTAGGCGAGGCACCGAGTGGTGGGGCAAAAGCGTTTTGCTTACTTTTGCGCTTCTCAAAAGTGAGACGCCGTAAGGGCGGAACCCTAAGTAGCCGTTACCGCAGCAATGGATATGTACTCGATCAACACACAGCCGTCGCGAGCAAGCCCGCTCCACAAGAAAAACCGGACCTTACAAGCGCCCCGCCGGAGCATAAGGCACAGGATCAATCACCGCCTCCCGCCCCAACATCAGATCCGTAAACAACCGACACGAAGCCGGCGCCAGCACCAACCCATTGCGATAATGCCCACAATTCAACCATAGCCCAGCAAACCCCGGCACCTCGCCGATATACGGAATGCCTTCAGGCGACCCAGGCCGCAACCCAGCCCAATGCCCAACCACCTCGGCACCCGCCAGCTCCGGAATCAGCGCCAACGCCGAAGCCTTTAGGCTTTCCAACGCCACATCCGTAGGCGTCTTGTCGAAACCTTCACGCTCCAACGTACTGCCGATCAAAATGTGTCCATCACGACGGGGAATGGCATAGCGGCCTTTCGCAAGGACCATGCTCGATAAAAAGTCCGACGCACATTTGTACAAAATCATCTGGCCCTTGACCGGCTCGACTGGAAGTTTCAACCCCAGCGTCTTGACCAGTTCACCGCTCCAGGCGCCTGCGGCCAGCACCACATGATCGCCACGCAGCTCACCGGCAGAACAATTCACCCCCACGACACGGTCGCCGTCGCGGATAAAGCCGCTGACTTCACAATTTTCATGAACCGTGACATTGGGCATCGCCAGCAGCGCAGCCTTGAGGGATTTCACCAGGCGGGGATTACGCACGTTGGCCACATTGGCCATATAAATCGCTCGGGAAAAACCCGCGCCCAGCACCGGCACTGCATCATGTACGGCAGAGATATCCACAGCCCGCAACGGGCGCCCTTCCCGCTCGGCCCAGGCCAGTGCTTCGTCCTGGTCATCCAGGTCCAGCCAGTACAGGCCGGTGACATGCACTTGCGGATCGATTCCGGTGGCGGCGAACAAACGCTCGCCCAGTTGTGGATAAAAATCCTGCGACCAGTGGGCCAGGGCGGTCACCGCTGGGCTGTAGCGCCACGGGTACAACGGCGAAACGATACCGCCACCGGCCCAAGACGCCTCCTGGCCGACGCTCGAACGGTCCAACAGCACCACTCGCTGCCCTTCGGACGCCAGATTGAACGCCGTCAGCAGGCCGATCACTCCGCCACCGACAATCACCACTTGCTGTTGCCTGGTCATGTTCTGATTCAACTCACAAGACAGAGAGGGCGCAAGTCAGCGCCCGGATAAAGGAAACTCAGCGGCCCCAGCAATCCTTGGTGGTCAGCCCCGCAGCGGCGTTGAGCATGCCCCGTGCGCCGGTGTTGTTGATCGTGAAATCACCGCACTTGTCCGTGGCCATGGACGAGCCATTCTTGCGCACGGCAGTCAGGGTGAAGCTCTGGTCCGCCAGCGTCTGGGTAATGGTGTAGAAATCGTTACCGCCGCTCAGGCCGGTGGCATTGGTATACACGTTGTTCTTCGAGTAGTAGCGCTCGAGAATCTGCGCCTGCTCCGACAACAACCCGGCAATTTCGGTGCGTCGGCCCTTCTTCATGTACTCGGTCAGGCTCGGATAGCCAATGGTGATCACGATACCGATGATCGCAATCACGATCATGATTTCGATCAAGGTGAAACCCCGGTTGGATCTGCGCATGCCTTGCCTCTCACTGTATTTGTCGCCACATGATGCGGCGGCTGCCGCCCACGGATTTTTCAAGCAGGTCGGTGATGCCGCCACCGGAATCGTTCACGATCATGTTGGTGGCCCCGTTGGCGTTGACGATCGCACTCAAGGTCGGGATACCACCGGTGAACACGACCCCGCTGGAGAGGGCGTCGGAACTGTTGAGCGTGCCGTCACCGTTGGTATCGAGCACCGCATAGTTGAGCATCTTACCGTTGAACGCATCCACTTCGATCAGTTTGCCGGTACCGAAGCTGGCGCAAGGGTCGGTGGTGTCCACGGCTGCCGTGGTGAAGACCACACGCCCGAGCACCAGGTTGGCCGGGTTGATCACCCGTTCACCGGTCAATGCGTTGTTGTACACCAAGGGCAGGTACCAGCCCTTTTTCGAAGGATAGGTCACGTCAGTCTGGCTGGTGGTCACGAACTGCCCCGTGCTGCCGGAAAACACCCCGGTGATGGATTGGGCCTGCAGGCTCGACACCGTGATCTGCCCCGCTCCGCCAGTGGCATCCCATATCGAGTAGAACGCCTGAAGGTCCTTGTTGAGCTTGTCGGTCGTTTCGTTGAATTTACCGGTGCCGAAAAAGACCTGGGTACCGCCCTGGGGATTGTCTGCCAGTAGGGGCTGGACCGTGATCGGTTGGGTCGCCCCGCCGGGCGCCGTAAACAACGGCTGGCCGGCAAAGGCCAGGCCCCAAGCGGTGGGTGACGTGCCGCTGAGGTCGAATTTCCACATCCGCCCTTTCAGGTCGCCGCCATATGCCGCCTGGACCACGTTCTGGGAATTGACCCGAAGCTTGACCGACGACAGGCCGTTATCCGTCTCGCTGCTGTTGATTACGATCTTCTTGATCAACGAACCGTCGCGGATATCCACCACGTACAACGCCGCCACGCCGCTGTTGCTGCCGTAGCCGTTGGCAATGAACGCGGCCCAGCGCCCGTCCGCCAAGCGGGCGACTTCGGGTCGCGCGTAGGCGTAGCCCAAGTCATTGAAGCTGTTGGTTGTATTGGCTACGGCCGGTGCGCTGATTTCCCACAACACCCGAAGCGCGTTGCCCGCTGCCGCGTCGAACAGTTGGACGGCAAAGAACGTCCTGCCCCCGGCCCCTGTCCCGCCCACGGCCACCGTCTTCCAGGCGCTGCCCGACTGCGTGTCGAATACGCCGATCTGTCCATCGACCAGGAACTGGTGGCTCACGCCGTTGATGTAGTTGGTATCGGCAACGCCCTGCAATGAGGGCAGCACGCTCGAAGGCATGTAGGCGTAGCGCCGCGTACCGTTGGCACTGTTGATAACGCTGAAAAATCCGTCATTGGCGTTTACCACCAGGCTGGCGTTCATGTTCGTCGACTTGGTCGCCAGGTAATTGCTGTAGCTGGTGTCGTTGATCAGATCCGCTGCGGTCTGGTCATTGGGCGAAGCCAGTACCAGCGGCGAATTGATGATGTCCCCGAGCAAGACACTGCGCACCTTCAGGCCGGTCTTGTTGACGCCCTTGCTCCACTCCACCAGGTCGTTGCCGGTAATCCCGGTGGGCAGGTTCTGGTTGAGGCTGGTCTGTTGGGCCGGTGAAAAATTGGCGTAGGCCAGGGTTATGGGCACGTTGGTCGCGGTGTTCCACGATTGATAAATCGGCGCAGCAGCGGCAGGCACAATGGCGGTGTCGGTGGTCCACTGCACCGCTGCCATGTCTACCGTGCCCGCCGAGGTGAAGCCGAACGCCCGGATCGTGCCGCGCCAGTCCTTGGGGTCATAAGTGGTCTGGTAGAAACTGGAGGTGCTGGACAACGAGGCACCGTTGGTGGCGCCGCCGCCCCCCGATCCGGCTTTGGAGGTGATGTCGCTCAAGGCCGATGAAAGGGCCGAGCTCAAGCCTTCGCTGTCGGTCGCCTGATAATACTTGCCAGCGCCATAGCGGGCGGCATCGGACAGCATCTGGTTGGTCGCTGTGAACCCCACCGTGTAAGTGTTGAGGTATTGCCGGGGGAAATCCGCCGTATTCCAGGCTTTGCCCGTGGCATCGGTGCCGGTGGAGCGCATGTCGATGTCGAAGGCGAACTTGGCCACGTCGTCCAGGTAAAGCGTGTCGCCCTCGCCGTCACCATTGGGGTCCGCGCCATCGTTGGCGCTGATGCCATCCCAGTTCGGCAACCGGGAGCCGCCCAGCGGGTCGTTGGTGGGGAACGTCCGGTCATAAGTGGGCAAACCGTCGGTGATCACTACGCCGAAATTTTTCTGACAGCGGTATTGGATCGGGCTGATGTAGGTAGTGGGCGTGCTGTTGTAGTACGGCGCCATGCCCCTGAAATAGCGAGTGACCTCATAGTAGCTTTCGGCAAGCGGTGTATTCGCGACGGCGCCCAGCGCATTGATGGCGCTGATCAGGGCGTTGTAATTGGTATTGGCCTGGGCCTGGGTCACGCTGCCGCTGACCGGCGAAAGATCACTGACCGAACGGGCGATGTAGCCACCTGGGCCTGAATTACTGCTGTTGGGCGGATTGAACGTGGCGAGGCCAATGCGTAATGCGCGATTGCTGGTAACCAGGTCGTTGGAAACGTCCCGCGCGACGTTGATTCGATAGTCGTTGGGGATGGTGCCCGTGGTGAAGTCCCGGTTCGAACCGTTGGCCAACGCCAGCAGATACGCCAGGTATTTGGTGGTGTAGCGGGTATTGCCGCCGCCCACAGGGTCCGGCAAGCGCAGGCAGACCCGGCTAAGGTTGCCTCGGTAGAAACCATACCAGCCACTCGTACAACCGCCCCTGAACAGGCCGGCCAGCAGAACGTTGCCATCGTCTGGATCAAGCTGCACGCCGCCGAAACAGCTGGTACTGGAGTTACAGTTAATGACAGCCGGACGTGACACATCCGGATCAAACCCCGCCGCCCAGATGATGTTGTTCATACTCCCCGAGTCATCGATCAGCAGCATCACGTTCGGCGTAACGGCGGCCGCACTCAGCAGCGGTGAATCCGAGGGCGTGAACGCGTAGGCCGGGGCAGCCAGGTAAAGACTGAGCACCGCACCCCACAGCACCTGCCTCCAGTGGCGGCGCACCTCAGTACTTCGCATAGATGCTCTCCACCACGCTGCGCTGATTGTTTCCCACCACCGCCACCGCCGTGATCCGGTACAGCGTCGCCGATGTATTGCTGGGAACGTTGACCGCCGAGAGCGTGGTGCCGATGTTCTGCACGCCATAAAACCCGCTGCCGGCGGCGACCCAGGTCACGCCCGAGGATGAGTTGCGCCCGGCTGCCGTAACCGTCGCCGACTCGGCCGGCGGCGCGCATTGCGTCGCGGTGGTACAGACCGCCAGCGAATACGTCTCGGCCTGCACGGCCGTCTCGCCGAGCCTCAACGCCGCCTCGGCGATCTGGAAGGACTGGTTGCGCAACATGACGCTGCTGGTCATCTTTTCCTGGAGCGTCGCGCTCTGCATCGACGACAGCCCGATCAATGTCAGCAGCAACAGGAACACCAGGCTGACCAGCAAGGCCATGCCACGCTGAGAGTGCCCGAAGGGCGTCGAATTCATCAGTCGCCCTCCCTTACAAGAGCCGGTTGCGCAAAGCGGCAACCACGTTGAAAGTCTGCTCGCGCACGGCATTCTTCGGATCGAAGAGCGTCAGGGTCAGGCGCACGCTGCGAATCAGCGCCGGATCAGAGGGATTGCTGATATAGCTGGACGTCGCGCTGTCCGTCGCGCTGCCGGCCACGCCGAACATCACGTCGAACGCCCGCACGTTATCCACCAGCACAAACAAGGTCGGGTTGCCGACCCCGCTGCCCAGGAGCAATTGGTTGTTGTTGAAGCTGTAGACCAGCCGGCGGATCGGGAAGGCCAACTGCCCTGCCGCTGGCGCCCGTGCGTTTGTGTAGGCCGTCGCCGAGGTACGGCAGTCGGAAAGGACAGTCCAGGTCGGAGCGCTACCGCTATTACCTACGTCGGCGGTGACCAAGGTCAATTTTTTGTTGGCCTCGTCCCAGCGGATCGGGGTGATCTGGCTGGCATTGAAATCTTTAGCCGTGGAAGCATCGGTAATGGTCGCCAGACAACCGAACATACCCACCATGCGAAGCTCCTGGACCATTTTGCTCAGGACGAACCGGGCGTCTTCCTGCATGGCCGCCGCAGCACTCTGACTGACGTAGGTGTTTTTGGCCGCGATGAAAATCTGCACGACACCCAACACGACGATCAGGCTGAGCACCAGCGCGATCATCAATTCGATCAGGCCAAACCCCCGACTACGGCTGTTCATGGCGGTGTACCCACCGGGTCTGCCGCGACACGGCTGGTCAGTACGAAGCTGCGCCGTGCCTCGGCCGCGTTGGTGGTATTGGCGGCACGGGCATCGTCCCAGGAAATGGTGATGGTGTAGACCCGCTTGTTCAGCGCCACAGCGCCCGTGGCCGTGGCGCCACCGAAGGCGATGATGTTGGTCTTGAAGTCATAAAGGTCCTGGTCGCGGGCCACGTTGAGGTTCGCCGAGCTGGGCGGTGTAATGGTGTAGTCGGCGCCGGAGTTGGCGCGGATGCGGTCCATCATGTCGTAGGCGATGAAACTGGCCTGGCTGGTCATGCGCGAGCTGTCGGTGTACTTGAGGGCATTGAGCTGAATCATCGCCGCCCCCAACAAGCCCACGCCGAGAATCAGCACTGCCACTAGTACCTCGATCAGCGTCATACCCTTCTGGGCCCTTTTACTGCGATTGGTCATCCGCAACTTCCACCCAATACGATTCGTCCATTGAGACAAACATTCAGCGTCCTGGTCTGTGCTCCCCGCACATAATTGAAACTCACCGGCGTGGCCGGCGCCGACAAGCCGCCCAGGTTGTTGAAATCGATGTTGGTCACCTCTGAGGTTAGCGTCAGAGTCGCACCGCCGCTCATCGCCGGAACAACCCGCAACACATTGGCCGGTGTGCCTGTGCTGTCATACACCGTCAATTCGCCGCTCCAGACGCTGCCCTGGGCCGTGGGGCGGATCCGCGTGGTGATGCCACGGTCGATCGCCGTCATCCGGGCAAAGTTCAGCGCTCGGCGCAGATCGCCGATATCGGTGTCGGCCTTGGTGCCCTGCATCGAACCGGTGAACGCCGGCACCGCCATCGTGATAAGGATCAGCAGCACAGCCAAGGCCACCAGCACCTCGACCAGCGTGAAACCTTTTGTACGAAGATCCATCGATGCCCTCCGTTGCCGTCGGCTATACCTGCTTCTACACGCTAGAACAAACCGCCGCCGTGTGTGCAGTTGTTTCGGCTTGCGGCGCCAGGACCGCGCCATTTTCATGCTCCAGGGAGGAGACATCATGTATCAACAGGGCTTCAGCCTGATCGAACTGCTCATGGGACTGGCAATCGCCGCAATTGTTCTGTCGTGGACCGGCACGGGCTACAAAGAGCTGATCGCATCCATCGAACGCGATGACACCGCGCAATTACTGATCAGCGGGTTGCGCAGCGCCCGCAGCGAAGCCATCGCTCGCAACCGGACGGTCGTGCTCAGAGGGATAGACAACGATTGGGGCCGGGGCTGGCGCATTACCCTGGACGATAAGGAAAAAACCGTGCTGATGGAACGCAGCAACCGCGCTCGAGTAATGGGCAACCGGCACGTAAAACGTTCGGTGAGGTTCAGCAACCTGGGGGAAGCGCTGCTGCCCAGTGGCGGCTTTCAGGCCGGTACGCTGCATGTCTGCGCCAGACACGGGCCGGTCAGCCATCATCAAGTGATATTGGCGCCTTCCGGCCGTGTCCGCATGGAAAGTGTCAAAGCCGAGCAGGCCCTGTGTGAGAAAGGACTCAAAGCAAGGAGCGGACGCGCAGCTCTTTCGGCATCGAGAACGTAATGTTTTCCTCGCGACCGGCCAACTCATCGGCACCCGTTGCGCCCCAGGCCTGCAATTGCTGGATCACGCCGCGCACCAATACTTCTGGCGCGGAAGCACCGGCGGTGATGCCGATACGCTCGACGCCATCGAACCAGCTGCGTTGCATATCCTCGGCCCCATCGATCAGGTAGGCCGGCGTGGACATGCGCTCGGCCAGCTCCCGCAAACGGTTGGAATTGGAGCTGTTCGGGCTACCAACGACCAGGACCACATCGCATTCGTCGGCCAGTTGCTTGACCGCGTCCTGCCGGTTCTGGGTGGCGTAGCAGATGTCGTCCTTGCGCGGGCCGCCAATGGCCGGAAAACGAGCGCGCAGGGCGTCGATCACACGGCTGGTGTCGTCCATGGACAGAGTCGTCTGGGTCACGAAGGCCAGGCTTTCGGGGTTGCGTACCTGCAAGGCCGCAACATCTTCCTCGTCTTCGACCAGGTAGATCGCACCGCCGTTGCTGGCATCGTATTGGCCCATGGTACCTTCGACTTCCGGGTGGCCTTCATGGCCGATCAGGATGCATTCGCGACCGTCACGGCTGTAGCGGGCCACTTCGATGTGCACCTTGGTCACCAATGGGCACGTCGCGTCGAACACCTTCAGGCCACGGCCGGCGGCTTCGCTGCGCACCGCCTGGGAAACGCCATGGGCGCTGAAGATCACGATGACGTCATCCGGCACCTGGTCCAGTTCCTCGACGAAAATGGCCCCGCGGCTACGCAGGTCTTCGACAACGAATTTGTTGTGGACCACTTCGTGGCGCACGTAGATAGGCGGCCCGAAGACTTCCAGGGCGCGGTTGACGATTTCGATCGCCCGGTCCACGCCGGCGCAGAAGCCACGGGGGTTGGCGAGTTTGATTTGCATGCTGTGCCTCGTGTCTGTGGGAGCGAGCCTGCTCGCGATGCGGTGGATCAGCCAACTCGATGGCGGCTGTGACTCAGTTATCGCGAGCAGGCTCGCTCCCACAGGTATTGTTGGAGCAACCAATGCCCATTAAATCTTAAACCGCCTTGACCTCGATGATTTCCACTTCGAAGCTCAAGGTCTTGCCCGCCAGCGGGTGGTTGAAGTCCACGGTCACTTGGGCGTCGTCAAATGCCTTCACCACACCCGGCAGCTCGGTATTGGCGGCGTCGTTGAAGATCACCAGCAAACCCTCGGACAGCTCCATGTCCTGGAACTGCGAGCGTGGCATGGTCTGCACGTTTTGCGGGTTGGGCTGACCAAAGGCGTTTTCCGGCGGCACGACCACGGTGCGCTTGTCGCCGGCCTTGAAACCGAAGATCGCGGCTTCGAAGCCTGGCAACAGGTTACCGTCGCCAACCTTGAACACAGCCGGGTCCTTGTCGAAGGTGCTGTCGACGGTGTCGCCGTTTTCCAGGTGCAGGGCGAAGTGAAGCTTCACTTCGGTGTTTTGAGCGATACGCTGCTCAGTCATGGACGGCTTCTCCGGTTTTCTTGCTCTTGAACATGTCCAGGGCCAGCATCACGGCGCCCACGGTGATGGCGCTGTCGGCAAAGTTGAACGCCGGGAAATACCAGCGGTTCTGCCAATGCACCAGAATGAAATCGATGACGTGGCCCAAGGCAATACGGTCATACAGATTGCCCAGCGCGCCACCGAGCACCAGCGCCAGCGCCACGGCCAGCCAGGTTTCATCGCGCCCCAAGCGCTTGAGCCAGACCACCAGCACGCCACTGACCACCACGGCGATCAGGGCGAACAGCCAGCGCTGCCAGCCCGAACTGTCGGCCAGGAAGCTGAACGCTGCGCCAGTGTTGTAGGCCAGGGTCCAGCTGAAGTAGTCGGGAATGACCACGATCTGCTGGTACATCGTCAACGAGCTTTCGAAGTAGTACTTGCTGGCCTGGTCGATGACCAGAACCAGCACGCTCAACCATAACCAACCCAGCCGTCCGAAACGGCCCGCCACATTAGGCATAGTGGCGAACCTCACCGGTGCCGCTGATGTTGTCGACGCAACGACCGCAGATTTCCGGATGCTCGGGATTCACGCCGACATCTTCGCGGCAGTGCCAGCAACGGGCACACTTGACGAAGCTCGACTTGACTACCTTGAGCTTCAGGCCGGCCACTTCGGTGACCACGGCATCGGCGGGTGCCTGCACCAATGGCGCGACACTGGCAGCGGAGGTGATCAGCACGAAGCGCAGCTCGTTGCCCAGCTTGGCCAGGTCGGCGCTCAGGGCCTCTTCTGCGTAAAGCGTGACTTCGGCCTGCAGGTTGCCACCGACGGCCTTGGCCGCGCGCTGGATCTCCATTTCCTTGTTGACCGCAGTCTTGACCGCCATGATCCGGTCCCAATAGGCACGGTCCAGCTCGAAGCCCTGGGGCAACTCGGTCAGGCCGTCGTACCAGGTGTTGAGCATCACCGACTCGTTGCGCTCGCCCGGCAGGTATTGCCACAGCTCATCGGCGGTGAACGCCAGGATCGGCGCGATCCAGCGCACCAACGCTTCGCTGATGTGGAACAGCGCGGTCTGGCACGAACGACGGGCCTTGCTGTTGGCACCGGTGGTGTACTGGCGGTCCTTGATGATGTCGAGGTAGAAACCACCCAGTTCCTGCACGCAGAAATTGTGGATCTTGGAGTAGACGTTCCAGAAGCGATACTCGCCGTAATGCTCCTGCAATTCGCGTTGCAGCAACAGGGTACGGTCGACGGCCCAACGGTCCAGCGCGAGCATTTCCTCGGCCGGCAGCAGGTCGGTGGCCGGGTTGAAACCGGTCAGGTTCGAGAGCAGGAAGCGTGCGGTGTTACGGATCCGCCGGTAGGCGTCCGCGCTGCGCTGCAGGATCTGCTCGGAAACCGCCATCTCGCCGGAATAGTCGGTGGACGCGACCCACAGGCGCATGATGTCGGCGCCCAGGGTGTCGTTGACCTTCTGCGGCGCGATCACGTTGCCCAGGGACTTGGACATCTTGCGCCCGGACTCATCGACGGTGAAACCGTGGGTCAGCAGCTCGCGGTACGGCGCGTGGTTGTCGATGGCGCAACCGGTCAGCAACGACGAGTGGAACCAGCCGCGGTGCTGGTCGGAGCCTTCCAGGTACAGGTCGGCGCGCGGGCCGGTCTCGTGGCCCATCGGGTGCGAACCGCGCAGCACGTGCCAGTGGGTGGTGCCGGAGTCGAACCAGACGTCCAGGGTGTCGCTGATCTTGTCGTACAGCGGCGCTTCGTCGCCCAACAGTTCGGCGGCATCCATCTTGAACCAGGCTTCGATGCCTTCGACTTCAACACGCTTGGCCACGGCTTCCATCAGCTCAACGGTGCGCGGGTGCAGCTCGCCGCTTTCCTTGTTCAGGAAGAACGGGATCGGCACGCCCCAGTTGCGCTGGCGGGAGATGCACCAGTCCGGACGATTGGCGATCATCGAGTGCAGGCGCGCCTGGCCCCATGCCGGTACGAATTGGGTCTCTTCGATGGCTTTGAGCGAACGCTGGCGCAGGGTGTCGCCGGTGGTTGGCTGCTTGTCCATGCCGATGAACCACTGCGCGGTGGCGCGGTAGATCAGCGGGGTCTTGTGGCGCCAGCAATGCATGTAGCTGTGTTCGATGACGGTGGTATGCAGCAGCGCGCCGACTTCGGTCAGCTTGTCGACGATGGCCGGGTTGGCTTTCCAGATGAACTGGCCGCCGAAGAACTCCAGCGACGGCGCGTAGACGCCATTGCTCTGCACCGGGTTGAGGATGTCATCGTTGACCATGCCGTATTTCTTGCAGGTCACGAAGTCGTCGACGCCATAGGCCGGTGCGGAGTGAACCACGCCGGTCCCCGCGCCCAGTTCCACGTAGTCGGCCAGGTACACCGGCGACAAGCGGTCGTAGAACGGATGACGGAAGTTGATCAGCTCCAGGGCCGAACCCGGCGCGGTGGCCAGCACCGAGCCTTCGAGGTTGTAGCGGGCCAGGCACGATTCGACCAGTTCTTCGGCCAGCACCAGCAGCTTGTCGCCGACATCGACCAGGGCGTAGTTGAACTCCGGGTGGACGTTCAGCGCCTGGTTGGCCGGGATGGTCCACGGGGTGGTGGTCCAGATCACGATCGACGCCGGCTTGGCCAGCTTGCCCAGGCCGAACGCGGCGGCGAGCTTGTCTTCATCGGCGATCGGGAACGCGACGTCGATGGTCGAGGACTTTTTGTTCTCGTACTCGACTTCCGCCTCGGCCAGGGCCGAACCGCAATCGAAGCACCAATTCACCGGCTTGAGGCCCTTGAACACGAAGCCGCCCTCGACGATTTTCGCCAAGGCACGGATTTCGCCGGCTTCGTTCGCAAAGTCCATGGTCTTGTAGGGGTTGGCGAAGTCGCCCAGCACGCCGAGGCGGATGAATTCGGACTTCTGCCCTTCGATCTGCTCGGTGGCGTAGGCACGGCACAGTTCGCGGGTCTTGTCCGCGCCCAGGTTCTTGCCGTGGGTCACTTCGACCTTGTGCTCGATCGGCAGGCCGTGGCAGTCCCAGCCCGGGACATAAGGCGCGTCAAAACCCGAGAGGGTCTTGGAGCGGATGATCATGTCCTTGAGAATCTTGTTCAGCGCGTGACCGATGTGGATGGTGCCGTTGGCGTACGGAGGGCCGTCGTGCAGGACGAACTTCGGACGATCCTTGCCAATCTCGCGCAACTTTCCGTACAGGCCAATGCTGTCCCAACGCTGCAGAATCTGTGGTTCGCGCTGAGGCAGGCCGGCCTTCATTGGGAAGGCGGTGTCCGGAAGGTTTAGCGTGGCTTTATAGTCGGTCATTTAAGGCTCTTCATTAGCGATTGGCGCTGGTTGCGACAAGGGCACGGGCGGCGGCGATATCTGCATGGATCGCCGTCTTGAGCGCCTCCAGAGAGGCAAAACGCTGCTCTTCACGCAGCTTCTGGTGGAAAACCACCGTCAAACGCCGGTCATACAGATCGCCGGCAAAATCCAGAATGTGTACTTCGAGATGGGCCTTGCCATCCCCTTGCACCGTGGGCCGTACGCCAATATTGGCAACACCGGGCCAGGTCTTGCCGTCGATATCGACACTCACCAGGAATACGCCGGTCAGCGGCACACGACGACGCTTGAGCTGCACGTTGGCGGTTGGCGTGCCCAATTGGCGCGCCAGTTTCTGCCCGTGCAGGATCCGCCCGGCAATCCGGTACGGCCGGCCGAGCAAGCGCTCGGCCAATGCAAAATCGGCAGCCGCCAGGGCATTACGGACCTGGGTACTGCTGACGCGCAAGCCATCCATCTCGACGGTCTGCGCCGCCTCGACGGTGAAGCCTTGGGCGATACCTGCCTGTTGCAGGTAGTCGAAATCGCCTGAACGGTCGCAACCGAAACGGAAATCATCGCCGACTTCCAAGTGTTTCACATCGAGACCGTCCACCAGGATGGTATCGACGAACTCGGCGGCGCTGAGCTTGCTCAGGCGCTGGTTGAAGGCCAGGCACAAGACCCGGTCGACGCCCTCGGCGGCCAGCAGTTGCAGCTTGTCCCGCAACCGGGCCAGACGGGCCGGGGCGGTGTCCGGGGCGAAAAATTCCCGGGGCTGCGGCTCGAAGATCACCACGCAGCTGGGCACGCCCAATTCCAGCGCACGCTCGCGCAGCCGCGCCAGGATAGCCTGGTGGCCACGGTGAACACCGTCAAAGTTGCCAATAGTGGCGACACAGCCCCGATGCTGGGGGCGCAGGTTGTGGAGGCCTCGAACCAGCTGCATAACGCGCTTCTTGCTCATAAAGTGGCCGATTATAACCACACCCGGCGGCCGACGACAGGCAACACCGTAACCCAAAGTGATCGAACCGACAAAACCACTGCCCGGCCCGGGATTATCGAGCGCCCGCCCTCAGCTCAAGGCCTTGCGATTGAAGTCGCGCAAACGGAAGCCCATCAGCAGCAACATGCCGAAATAGGCCACCACGCCGGCGACGACCAGCACGCCCAGGCGCAGGAAACGCTCGAACATCTGCCCTTCGCCCCAAGCCGGCATGAAATGCATCGCCCCCAGCAGGACCGCCGACATCACCGCTACGGCGACCAGCAGCTTGAGGCCGAATTTGCCCCAGCCCGGTTGCGGCTGATACATCTTCTGCTTGCGCAGTTGATAAAACAGCAGCCCGGCATTCAGGCAAGCGCCCGCACTGATCGCCAGGGCCAGGCCGGCGTGGGCCAGCGGACCGATGAGCAACAGGTTGAACAATTGGGTCATCACCAGGGTGAAAATGGCGATTTTCACCGGCGTGCGAATGTTCTGCTGGGCGTAGAAGCCCGGCGCCAGCACCTTGATCACGATGATCCCGAGCAGGCCCACCGAATAGGCAACCAGCGCTCGTTGGGTCATCGAGGCATCGAAGGCATTGAACTGGCCGTACTGGAACAACGAAACCGTCAGCGGCTCGGCCAGGATTCCCAGCGCCAGGGAACACGGCAAGACCAGCACGAAACACAAGCGCAGGCCCCAATCGAGGATGCGCGAATATTCCTGACGGTCCTGGCTGGCGTAGGTCTTGGCCAGGGTCGGCAGCAGAATCGTGCCCAGGGCCACGCCCAGCACACCGGACGGCAACTCCATCAGGCGGTCGGCGTAGTACATCCACGACACCGAGCCGGCCACCAGGAACGAAGCGAAGATGGTGTTGATGATCAGCGAAATCTGGCTGACCGACACCCCGAGGATCGCCGGCAGCATCTGCTTCATCACCCGCCACACACCGCTATCGCGCAGATTCAGCCGTGGCAGCACCAGCATGCCGATTTTCTTCAAGTGGGGCAGTTGATACAGCAATTGCGCCAGGCCGCCCACCAGCACGGCCCAGCCGAGGGCCATCACGGGAGGGTTGAAGTACGGGGTCAGAAACACCGCGAACACAATCATGCTGACGTTGAGCAGGGTCGGCACGAAGGCCGGCACGGAAAAGCGGTTCCAGGTATTGAGGATCGCCCCGGCCAGGGACGACAGGGAAATCAGCAATATATAAGGAAAGGTAACCCGCAGCAGGTCCGAGGTGAGCTGGAATTTTTCCGGGGTATCGGTGAAACCTGGTGCCGTGGCCCAGATCACCCATGGCGCGGCGAGCATGCCGGCGGCCGTGACCAGCGCCAGCACCAGCGTCAGCAGCCCGGTAACGTAGGCAATGAAGGTGCGGGTCGCCTCTTCGCCTTTCTGGCTTTTATATTCCGCCAGGATTGGCACGAAGGCCTGGGAAAATGCGCCCTCGGCGAAGATTCGCCGCAACAGGTTAGGCAACTTGAAGGCGATGAAGAAGGCATCGGTGGCCATTCCGGCGCCGAATATCCGGGCGATCAGCGTGTCGCGAACGAACCCCAGGACGCGGGAAAGCATCGTGATAGAGCTGACGGCAGCCAACGATTTGAGCAGATTCATGAAAAGAGTTTTTGCCTGTCGATAAACAGCAGGCGAACAACGCGCCTACTTATGCGATACTCCGCGCCGCTAAACAGTGCAGAGCCAAAGCCCGCGAGTTTACAGGTCGCACGCCGGAAAGAAATCCTCCGGTGCGTCGCACCTGCCATTCAGCGGAACGCGTCACCCGCCCTTGACAAGACTTCAACTCATCGGCATGATTCGCGGCCTATTTTGTTTGCTATTTCCCAAAAAGTCTTTCGAGGAGCTCGACGGTGGCCAACACACCTTCCGCCAAAAAACGTGCAAAACAGGCTGAGAAGCGTCGCAGCCACAACGCCAGCCTGCGTTCCATGGTCCGTACCTACATCAAGAACGTAGTTAAGGCCATCGACGCAAAAGACGCTGAAAAAGCTCAAGCTGCTTACGTTCTGGCTGTGCCAGTTATCGACCGCATGGCCGATAAAGGCATCATCCACAAGAACAAGGCTGCTCGTCATAAGAGCCGCCTGAATGGCCACGTAAAGGCCCTGAACGTTGCCGCTGCTGCCTAAGCGACGCGCTCATTAAAAAACCGACCTCAGGGTCGGTTTTTATTGCCTGGGATTTAACAGGCCCATCGCAAAAAAATGTGGGAGCGGGCTTGCTCGCGAATGCTGTGCGCCAGGTGACACTTACGCCACTGACAGACCGCATTCGCGAGCAAGCCCGCTCCCACACGGGTGTTCTGCGTTGGATTATTGAGCGCGGGCCCACGGCAAGATCGGGATCGCCGTCACCGCATTCTGCGGGCTGCCCTCGATTACGCGGTCGCTGTAGACCAGGTAAACCAGTGTGTTGCGCTTCTTGTCGAGAAAACGCACCACCTGCATAGTCTTGAATACCAGCGAGGTACGCTCCCTGAACACCTCGTCACCATCCTTGAGCTCACCCTTGAAGCTGATAGGCCCAACCTGGCGACAGGCGATGGACGCCTCGGCGCGATCCTCGGCCAGGCCAAGCCCACCCTTCACACCGCCGGTCTTGGCCCGCGACAGGTAGCAAGTCACACCGTCGACCTTGGGGTCATCGAAAGCCTCGACGACGATCCGGTCGTTCGGCCCGACAAACTTGAACACCGTCGACACCTGGCCAATTTCTTCGGCCGACGCCAGCAGCGGCACTGCCAACAGCAAGCCGATCAATCCTTTAGCCAAACCCATGATTTTTCCTTAAACGAGGATCAGGTTGTCACGGTGGACCAGCTCAGGCTCCGCCATGTAACCCAACAGACCGACAATCGCATCAGACGACTGACCGATGATTTTCTGCGCTTCCAACGCGCTGTAGTTGGCCAGGCCCCGGGCAATCTCGCGACCATCGGGTGCCACGCACACAACCATCTCGCCGCGCCGGAAACTGCCCTGGACCAGCTTCACGCCCACCGGCAACAGACTTTTGTTGCCTTGGGACAAGGCCGAAACAGCCCCCGCATCCAGCACCAGCGTGCCACGGGTTTGCAGATGCCCTGCCAGCCACTGCTTGCGCGCCGCCAGCATGCCGCGCTCGGGTGATAGCAGAGTGCCGATGCGCTCGCCGGCCTTCAGGCGATCCAGCACGCGCTCCAACCGCCCGCCGACAATGATGGTATGAGCACCAGAGCGCGCGGCCAGGCGCGCCGCCCGCAGCTTGGTCTGCATGCCGCCACGGCCCAGCGCCCCACCGGTACCACCCGCGACGGCGTCCAGCGCCGGGTCATCGGCACGGGCTTCGTAGATCAGGTTGGCATCAGGGTTGTTGCGCGGATCGGCATCGAACATGCCGTCGCGATCCGTGAGAATCACCAACAGGTCCGCTTCCACCAGGTTCGCCACCAAGGCGGCCAAGGTGTCGTTGTCGCCGAAACGGATTTCGTCAGTGACCACCGTGTCGTTCTCGTTGATCACCGGAATGACTTTCAGCTCCACCAGCGCGCGCAAGGTACTGCGGGCATTGAGGTAGCGCTTGCGGTCGGACAGGTCGTCGTGGGTCAGCAGGATCTGCGCCGTATGACGGCCATGCTCGGCAAAGCTCGATTCCCAGGCTTGCACCAGGCCCATCTGGCCGATGGCGGCGGCGGCCTGCAGTTCGTGCATCGCGCTGGGTCGCGACGTCCAGCCCAGACGGCTCATGCCGGCTGCCACGGCCCCCGAGGAGACCAATACCAGCTCGACGCCAGCCTCGTGCAAGGCCACCATCTGCTCGACCCACACCGCCATTGCCTGGCGATCCAGCCCCTTGCCATCCGCTGTCAGCAGTGCGCTGCCGATCTTCACGACCCAGCGCTGCGCACCCGTCACCTTGCTCCGCATCATCTTCAACCTTTGCCAGCGAACGACGCGACCCAGCGCCGCCCATGGGATTATTCGTATTTGCGTTTTACAGATACCAAAACGCCGCTCGAATGAGCGGCGCCTTGGAAACCGGCTTGCCGGCGATGATAACACTGCGTTGAAACACTTGAACCTGCCCCCCTATGCCAGCCACCCTAAAAACCTTTGTGGGAGCGAGCAGGCTCGCTCCCACAGGTTTTAGCTCAGCTGACAGCAAGGATCAGTCGCGAACGTAGATGATCTCCGGACCGTCTTCGTCATCCACGTCTTCTTCATCCCAATCGTCATCACCGATGTCATGGACTGATTTCACGCCGCTGCGGCGCAGGGCACGCTGGTCGTCCAGGGCCTGCAACTGAGCACGAGCCTCGTCTTCAATGCGCTGGTCAAGCTCGGCGAGCTCTTCCTTGTAGGCCGGGTCGTTGGCCAGGCGATCGGCGCGATCTTCCAGGTAACGCATGATGTCGTGGCACAGGCGCTCGGTGCCTTCTTTGGCAATGGCCGAGATCACGTAGACCGGGCCTTCCCACTCCAGACGATCAACGATTTCCTTGACCCGCTCCTCATGCTCTTCTTCGAGGATCTGGTCACACTTGTTCAGCACCAGCCAACGGTCCCGATCGGCCAGGGCCGGGCTGAACTTGGTCAACTCGCTGACGATGACTTCAGCGGCATCGGCGGCACTGGTTTCATCCAGCGGTGCCATGTCCACGAGGTGCAGCAGCAGACGGGTACGGGACAAGTGCTTGAGGAAGCGAATCCCCAGGCCGGCACCGTCGGAAGCACCTTCGATCAGCCCCGGGATGTCGGCGACCACGAAGCTTTTCCAGCGATCGACACTGACCACGCCCAGGTTCGGCACCAGGGTGGTGAATGGGTAATCAGCCACTTTCGGCTTGGCTGCGGACACCGAGCGAATGAAGGTGCTCTTGCCAGCATTCGGCAAGCCCAGCAGGCCCACGTCGGCCAGCACTTTCATTTCGAGTTTCAGGTCACGCTGCTCGCCAGGCTTGCCTGGCGTGGTCTGGCGCGGCGCGCGGTTGGTACTGGATTTGAAACGGGTGTTGCCCAGGCCGTGCCAGCCACCATGAGCTACCAGCAAGCGCTGGCCGGCCTTGGTCAGGTCGCCAATGACTTCCTGGGTGGCCGAGTCGATCACTGTGGTGCCGACCGGCACGCGCAGGACCAGGTCTTCGCCCTTCTTGCCGGTGCAGTCGGTGCTGCCGCCGTTGGAACCACGCTCGGCATCGAAGTGCCGGGTGTAACGGTAATCCACCAGGGTGTTGAGGTTTTCGTCGGCGAGCATGTAGATCGAGCCGCCGTCGCCGCCATCACCACCGTTCGGACCACCGTTTTCAATGAATTTTTCCCGACGGAAACTCATGCAACCATTGCCGCCGTCGCCAGCCTTTACTCGAATCGATACTTCATCAACAAACTTCATGACACACGCCTCTCGCCATACGGACGAGCCAAAAAAACAAGACATAAGACTCTTGCAAAAATGAGCGCAGCGACCTGATGAAACGCCCCAATTGCAGCGTTGACAGCCCATACAAACAGTTTTGCAAGAGACTCACCCCACAAACGAAAAAGCCCCGTCGCAAGACAGGGCTTTTCCAGCATTCTCGCGATTAAGCCGCGACAACACTCACGTAACGGCGGTTGAACGCGCCCTTTACTTCGAACTTGATCACGCCTTCGATTTTAGCGAAGAGGGTGTGATCCTTACCCATGCCAACACCGTAACCGGCGTGGAATTGGGTGCCGCGCTGACGCACGATGATGTTGCCCGGAATGATCTTCTGGCCGCCATACATCTTCACGCCAAGGCGTTTGGCTTCTGAGTCGCGACCGTTACGGGTACTACCACCAGCTTTTTTGTGTGCCATGAGTTCAATTCTCCTAGTGAGGAATTAGGCTGAAATTAAGCCTGAATACCGGTGATTTTGATCTCGGTGTACCACTGGCGGTGGCCCATGCGCTTCATGTGGTGCTTACGACGACGGAACTTGATGATGCGGACTTTATCGTGACGACCTTGGGAGATCACTTCAGCCACAACGGTAGCGCCAGCAACAACTGGAGCGCCGATATTCACGTCATCGCCGTTGGCGACCAACAGAACGCGATCAAAAGTCACGGATTCGCCAGTGGCGATTTCCAGTTTTTCGATCTTCAGGTATTCACCTGGGGCGACCTTGTATTGCTTGCCACCAGTAACAATTACTGCGTACGACATGGTATTTCTCCGATAATCCTGCTCACCCAGCGCTTTATAAGAAGAGGTATTGGCTGGCATGGCTGCATGGGCTGGAAGGCCCGGATGCAATTGCGTAAGGCAGGTGCTGCCCAGGAAGTTCAGGGTGCGCGATTGTACGCAAGCCGCTCGAGCCTTGCAAGTAGCCGTCCGCACCATTCGAAGCGTGCGCCTTGACAGGCCTGGGTGGGGGTCCTAGCATGCCGCGCAACCCTTCTGGAGCACCTGTCGCTGATGCAACCCCAAGCTTTCCACCGCGCGGTGGCGGACGATTTTAGCGCCGTCGACGGCATCATCAAGAAGCAGCTGACTTCCCGAGTGCCGCTGGTATCGAAAATCGGCGACTACATCACTTCTGCTGGTGGCAAGCGCCTGCGTCCTTTATTAGTGCTGTTGTGCGGCAAGGCCTTGGGTCGCGAAGGCGACGACATGCGCCTGCTGGCGGCCACCATCGAATTCCTGCACACCGCGACCCTGCTACACGACGACGTGGTCGACATGTCCGGCATGCGCCGCGGCCGCTCCACCGCCAACGCCATGTGGGGCAACGCTCCGAGCGTGCTGGTGGGCGACTTCCTGTATTCGCGCTCGTTCGAAATGATGGTTGAGCTGGGCTCCATGCCAGTGATGAAGATCCTGTCCCAGGCCACGCGCATCATCGCCGAAGGCGAAGTGCTGCAACTGTCCAAGGTGCGTGACGCCAGCACTACCGAAGAGACCTACATGGAGGTCATCCGCGGCAAGACCGCGATGCTCTTCGAAGCCTCGACCCACAGCGCCGCCGCCCTGGCCGGTGCCACCGCCGAGCAGAGCGAAGCACTGCGCACCTTTGGCGATCACCTGGGCGTGGCGTTCCAACTGGTGGACGACCTGCTCGACTACAAGGGCGACGCCGAAACCCTGGGCAAGAACGTCGGCGACGACCTGGCCGAAGGCAAGCCGACCCTGCCCCTGATCTACACCATGCGCGAAGGCACGCCAGAACAGGCGGCGCTGGTACGCCAGGCGATCCAGAAAGGCGGCATCGAGGATCTGGAAAGCATTCGTGAGGCGGTGGAAGCGTCCGGCTCCCTGGCATACACCGCAAAACTGGCGCAGGACTACGTCGCCCGCGCGATCAAATGCCTCGACGCGCTGCCGGCCAGCGAATACCGCGACGCGCTGGTGGAACTGAGCGAGTTTGCGGTGGCCCGTACTCATTGATGGCATAAAGAACCTGTGGGAGCGAGCCTGCTCGCGATGGGCTGTATCAGCCAGCTTAATGCTGAATGACGCACCGCTATGGCGAGCAGGCTCGCTCCCACAGGGGTTAAGCATTGTCCCACCCTTCCCTACCTAAAACCCTATACAATGTGCGCCCTTTTGTCCTCCTGATACCCAAGGAACCTTAGTGAGCACGTTGCCTCCCTGCCCGAAATGCAATTCCGAATACACCTACGAAGACGGTACCCAACTGGTCTGCCCGGAGTGTGCCCACGAATGGTCCGCCAGTGGCGAAGCCGAGACGGTATCCGATGACGCCGTGAAGAAGGATTCGGTCGGCAACGTCCTGCAGGACGGCGACACCATCACCGTGATCAAAGATCTCAAGGTCAAGGGCACATCGCTGGTGGTCAAGGTTGGCACCAAGGTCAAGAACATCCGCTTGTGCGATGGCGACCACGACATCGACTGCAAGATCGACGGCATCGGCCCGATGAAGCTCAAATCCGAGTTCGTCAGAAAAGTCTGAATCTTCTGTATCCCGTCCCACGCCCCTGCGTGGGACGGCGCCTTGCCCTCACCGCCCCTGCCCTGCCTTCCCAAGTGCTAGCCAGACGCCGGCCGTCCTGAGCTGCCAGCACCCATCGTCAGAAAAAGAATCGGAACACCAATAGAGACTTGCTATTTAGCGAATAAGAATTATTCTCATCAAACCCATCAAGGAGATGAGAACCATGACTTATTTGATCGATGCCTGGCTGGACCGCCCACACCCCTACCTCAGGATCTTGCATCGGGAAACCGGGGAAGTCTGTGCGGTGCTTGAGGAAGAAGCATTGAACGAGCTGCAGGACCAAGGGGATCTGGACCTCAACAGTCTCAATTCCAGCGAACCGTTGGTGCTCAAGGAGCTGGTGCGTAACCTGTTCCTGTTCTGCTATGCCCGGGCGTTGCGCCCGACAAGCGAGTTCAATGGCAGGTTTCAAGGATGACCGCAGAAATAATGTGGGAGCGGGCTTGTTCGCGAAAGCGGTCTGTCAGGTAACGATAACGTCGACTGGCAGATCGCATTCGCGAGCAAGCCCGCTCCCACTGGAAACTACCGAGTCAGCAAACCTTACAGAACGTCCAGCAACTCGACGTCAAACACCAGTACGCTGTGCGGCGGAATGCTGCCGACGCCTTGAGCGCCATAGGCCAGTTCGCTCGGCACGTACAGGCGCCATTTGCTGCCGGCGCTCATCAGTTGCAACGCTTCGGTCCAGCCTGGAATAACGCCGCCCACCGGGAATTCAGCCGGCTGGCCACGATCGTAGGAACTGTCGAATACAGTACCGTCGATCAGGGTGCCGTGGTAATGGGTACGAACCTGGTCTTCACGGGTCGGCTTGGCGCCGTCGCCCTGGGTCAGCACTTCGAATTGCAGACCCGAAGCCAGGGTGGTGATGCCTTCACGCTTGGCGTTTTCGGCCAGGAACGCAAGGCCTTCGCCAGCAGCCGCTTCAGCCTTGGCAGCCGCTTCGGCCTGCATGATTTCGCGAATGACCTTGAAGCTGGCGGACATCTCGTCCTGCCCCACACGGCTTGGCTTGCCGGCAAAGGCGTCGGTCAGGCCGGCCAGGATCGCGTCCAGGCTGACGCCTGGTGGCGGGTTGTCGCGCAGTTGGTCGCCCAACTGACGGCCAATGCCGTAGCTGACGCGGGTTTCGTCGGTGGACAGGTTAACTTCGGACATGATGCTGCTCCGCTGTGCGGACGGCTCGGGAAATTGCCGTGGGTGACACAGCGCCTCCCGGAGCGCCCGGAACCAAAAGGGCGAGCAGACTAGCACAGATGCCGGGGCGGGTAACGCGCCCCTCCGTCGAAGCGCCGCGCCAGAAACGATAACGCCCGCCTGCTTTTCAACAGGCGGGCGTTGCGCCAGCACTGGTCAGGTGCCTCAGTGCTTGGTCAGTTTATCCAGATAGCCCATGGCAAACGCCGAGACCACGAAGGTCATGTGGATGATCACGTACCACTTCAAGTGCTCGGGATCGACGTTCTTGGCGTCCATGAAGATGCGCAGCAGGTGAATGGAGGAAATGGCCACGATCGAGGCGGCGACTTTCATCTTCAGCGATGAAGAGTCCATGGTGCCCAGCCAGTTGAGCTTTTCCTTGTCAGAATCGATATCCAGTTGCGAGACGAAGTTCTCGTAGCCGGAAATCATCACCATCACCAGCAGGCCGCCCACCAGCGCCATGTCGATCAGCGACAGCAGCACCAGGATCAGGTCGGATTCGGCCATGGAAAAAACGTTGGGGATGACGTGAAAGACTTCCTGGAAGAATTTCAGCGCCAGGGCCAGCAAGCCCAGGGACAACCCGAAATAAATCGGCGCCAGCAGCCAACGGGAGGCGTACATTGCATTTTCGATAAAGCGTTCCATTGAATCTCACACCAGGGCTGAAAAATCGCGGCGAGTATATCAGCCACGAACTGCCCCACAAACGCCGGGCCCATCCCTGGCCCCGCCCTGTGCAGGTTTCACTGTCAACGCCCGCTGCGTTGGCGGCCCTCAATGCAACGGACGAAATTCGAAACCGCCGACGTTGCGACAACGGCCACCGTTGATTTCCCGCAATTGGGCCTGCATGTGCAAACTCCAGATCTGCGGGTCGTCGGCCAGCTCATAGCCATGCAAGGTCAGGCTCTGGACGATGGTATTTAGGATGGTTTCGGCGGCGGTTGGACCAGGGAACGGCCCTTGGGCCTTGATAGCGGAAGGTTGCTCACCTGCCATTCCGGCGGCAAAGAGCAAGGTCCACATGCCTGTATCTCCCGCGAGGGGACGGATGGCACATTCGATACGGGTTACAAGGCCCAGGCACTGGCGAGTAAGACAAAGGTTGCGCGACATGGCGGCGCCCCTCGGTAGATCCGGTATTCAGCCCCGTGGGAGGCTGTTTCGATCCGATGATGGCTCTCGTTATCCTTGAGCTGAGGATAGAAGAAAAGTTCCTGGATGATGGCTTTTCGAGACCAGAATGCGCCGAATGGTCATAGTGTGAATATTGACGCCAAAGTGGCGGCATTTCTGACAATAATCTGCTGCAAAAACTATTGTGGGAGCGAGCTTGCTCGCGACAGCGATAAGGCAGTCAAGACATCACTGACTGACATTCCGCCATCGCGAGCAAGCTCGCTCCCACATGGGCATTGCAACGATCAGATAAGTATCAAGCCGGCTTGGCTTCCGCCAGGGCTTGCTGCGCCAATTCCTTCTCCGCTTCCTTGATATCGTCTTCGCTGATCATCTCCGCGATCACCCGCAACCGCTCCACCACTCGCGCGTTGACGCTGCCTTCGGGGAATTCGCCATTTTCATCCGGCTCGCCAGCAGGCTCACCCACCAGCAGGCTCAGGGCTTCGTCGGCCTGGCGCACGGCATACACGTGGAACTGCCCGGCGCGCACGGCGGCCAGTACTTTCTCATCGAGCATCAGGGTCGCGACGTTGGCCTGGGGAATGATCGCCCCTTGCTCACCGGTCAGCCCGCGGGCTTCGCAAAGACGGAAGAACCCTTCGATCTTCTCGTTGACCCCACCCACCGCCTGCACTTCACCGAACTGGTTGATCGAGCCGGTGATGGCGAAGCATTGCTTCAAAGGCGTTTTCGACAAGGCCGAAATCAGCGTGCAAGCCTCGCCCAAGGAGGCGCTGTCACCGTCCACGTACCCGTAGGATTGCTCCAGGGCGATACTGGCTGAAATCGCCAGTGGGAATTCCTGGGCATAACGACTGCCCAGGTAACCCGTGAGAATCATCACGCCCTTGGAGTGGATCGGCTGACCGAGGTTGACCTCCCGCTCGATGTCGACGATGCCACTGCCGCCCGGGTACACCGTGGCGGAGATCCGTGCCGGCACACCGAATGCCGAATCACCAACCTCCAGCACCGTCAGCCCGTTGCACTTGCCGACAGCCGCGCCGTCGGTGTCGATCAGGATGATCCCTGCCAGCATGTCGTCGAGAATCCGCGCCGAGACACGCCCGGTACGGGTGGCCTTGGCCTTGAGCGCGCGCTCGATGTGGCCGGCGTCGGTCATCTCGTCACCGGCCAGCTGGCGAATGAAGTCCGCCTCGCTGACCAGTTGGAACAGATCACCGATACGCGCCGACAAGCGCCCCTGGTGTTCGGCCAAACGAGCGCTGTAGGTCGCCAGGCGCGCCACCGCATCGGCGGTCAGCGGTGCCATGCCCTCCTCCGAAGTGCGGGTCTTGAGCAACTGGGCGAACTGCTCCAGGCTCTCGTCGCCCATCGGGATGTCTTCGTCAAAGTCCACGAGCACACGAAACATTTCCTGGAAGTCCGGATCCAGGTCCTGCAACGCATAGTAGAGCTGGCGCGCGCCGATGATCACCACTTTGACCTGCAACGGGATGTGCTGCGGCGTCAGGGTCACCGTGGCCAGTCGGCCCAGCTCACCCAGTGGCGACTCCATTTTCAGCTTGCGCGATTGCAGGGCGCGCTTGAGCGCATCCCACACGAACGGCTCGCCGAGCATTTTTTCCGCTTCCAGGATCAGGAAACCGCCATTGGCCCGGTGCAAGGCGCCGGGACGCAACTGCCGGTAGGTGGTGTAGAGCGCGCCTTGGTCGGTGCTGTACTCGATGCGGCCGAACAGGTTGTCGTAGGTTGGGTGCGGCTCGAACACCACCGGGGCGCCGCCGCTGAACGGATGCCCGACCACCAGGCTCGGCGCGTATTGCTCCTCCAGCAGCTTGCGGGCGATGGCGTCGGTCTTGCTGTCGTCCACCAGTTGCTCGACCACGGTCTTGAGCAGATAGACCTGCATGGCTTGCAGGTAACCGCAGACTGCGGCGTTCTCGGCGTATTTTTCCGACAGCGGCGCCAGAAGCGGTTGCAGCGCCAGGGTAATGGTTTCTTCGTTGAGCTGGCGCAGCTGGTTGCTGGACTCGCGCTTCCACTGCGGCAGGCTGGCGAGTTCTTCGTTCAAGCGCTCTTCGAGACCGGAAATGTCTTCATGGAAACGCTCGCGCTCGGCCTCCGGCAATTGGGCGAATTCCGCCTCGTCCAAGGCCTTGCCGTCACTCATCGGCGTGAAGGCGATGTTGCTGCTGTCACGGTACAACGCGACGTCTTTTTCCAGTGCCAGGCGCTCGATCACATCCAGGGCGCGGTCGTAGCGCTGGTTGAAGGCACGGTCAATGGCGCTTTTCTTCTGCTGGTAGGACGGATGCTCGAACACCGCCGGAAACGTTGCCAGCAGGTTGTCGATCAAGCCATTGATATCCGCTATGAAAGCGCCGGCGGTGCCCGATGGCAGCTCCAGGGCGCGGGGTTCGCGAGGCTCATCGAAATTGTTGACATAGACCCAGTCCGCCGGGGTCTGCAGGCGCTTGCCTTCGGCCTTGAGGTAGCGTTTTACGAACGAAAACCGGCCGGTGCCGGGCTCTCCCATGACAAATACGTTGTAGCCGGGGCGCGGCATGGCCACACCGAACTGCAGTGCCTCGACGGCACGTTCCTGGCCAAGCACACCGCGAAAGGGCTCCAGATCATTGGTGGTAGAGAAGCTGAACTGTTCAGCGGAAAACGGACGGGTCAGCGCTTCGGGCGCTAGACGCAAGCTGGCAGCAACAGGATCAGGCATCGGGCATCCTTACATCAGGCGGGGCAGATAGCGGCATTCTGGCGCTGCCTGTACCTGGCTGGCAAGGAGCGCCTCAGGCCAAAGCATAGTCAACCTGCGAATGCCGCGAAGGGCCCTGTAGATTCATGACTTGCCGGATAGTTTTTGCAAAATGCCACGGAACCCTGGGATCGTGCCTAAACTCCAAACTGCGCGGCTGGAACAATAACCGGCCCACTGGCGCCGCCAGGTGCCAGACCCTGTCCATTGGTATGCACATAAAGAGAACATAGCTATGAAACGGATTCTTCTCGGTACTCTCTTCACCGCTGTATCCATCAACGCCATGGCTCAGGCGCCGGGCGGTCCGGATTGCGGCTGGGGCAACATGCTGTTCGAAGGTCAGCGTGGCACCCCGGCTCACTTCCTGGCATCCACCACCAACGGCACGTCCGGCAACGCGACCTTCGGCATGACCTCCGGTACCAACGGCTGCTCGACCAACGCGGCACTGACCTACGGTGGCAAGTCCTGGCTGGCCATGAACGGCATGATGAACGAGCTGTCCGAAGACATGGCCAAGGGTCAGGGCGAAGCGCTGACCACCTATGCCGTGGTACTGGGCGTAGCACCGGAAGACCGCGCTCATTTCTCCGCTGTCACCCACGAGCACTTCCAGCAGATCTTCAGCAAGGCTGACGTGACCGCAGAAGACGTGCATACCAACACCCTGGCGGTACTGAAAAGCGATCCGCGCCTGGCCAAGTACGCGACTCAAGCTTAAGCTCGACACCACTCGCTCCTCTCGGGGAGCGGGTTTTCTTTTTGGGGCCCCTTCCGGTCTTTATTTTTCGACTTCCCAAGTAGCCGACTATGCTCAAACGCCTTGCCTGGCTGGCGCTCTGTGTGTGCGCCCCGCTGTCCGCCGCGCCTCATGTCGACCCTCAACGTTTGCAGCAACTGGCCAACGACCGCTTCTGGATTTCCCTGGGCCACTACGAAACCGCCAAGCTTGGCGGCTGGCGCAGCTATATCAGCGACCGCAAATTCTTCCTCGCACCCGATGGCAACGAGCACCCCGACCGAGAACTGACCGCTACGCTGCAGGCCCTGTACGCCCCAGCCAATGCCGGCGAGCGACATGCCCAGTGCGTATACCCGGCGCGTACGCGCTGGTTGAAGGCACAGCTGAACCTGACGGACCTGCCCACCGTCAATTGCAGCGAATTCACCCAGTGGTTCAAGGACGTGTCTCCCCACAGCGCGGTGATGATCTTTCCCGCGGCTTACCTGAACAGCCCTTCTTCAATGTTCGGACACACCTTGTTGCGCATCGACCAGGCGGACGTGCAAAGGGACAAGACCGCCCTGCTCAGCTACGCGATCAATTTCGGCGCCTACATCGAGGGCTCGGACAACAGCATTCTTTACGCCTGGAAAGGCCTGATGGGCGGCTATCCCGGCCTGTTCGCCCTGGTGCCCTATCAAGAAAAACTCTCCGAATACCGCAGCCTGGAGAACCGCGACCTGTGGGAATACCGCCTCAACCTGAGCCAGGCGGAAACCGAACGCATGGTCGAGCACGTCTGGGAGCTCAAGCAGATCCAATTCGACTATTTCTTTTTCGACGAGAATTGTTCCTATCGCCTGCTCGAATTACTGCAAGTGGCTCGTCCCAGCCTGCGCCTGACCGAACAATTCCCGCTGACAGCGATCCCCACCGACACCGTCAAGGCCGTGAAGGAAGCCGGCCTGGTGGAAAGTATCGAGTATCGGCCGTCCCGTGAACGGGAACTGCTCAGCCGCGCCGAACCGCTCACCGGCGACGAACAACAATGGGTACTGAAGATCAGCGCCGACCAAGAGCAACTGCAGACTCCCGCTTTCAAGGCGCTGCCACGGGCACGCCAGGCGCTGATCATCGATGCGGCCTATCGCCTGGAGCGTTATCGCGCCAATGGCCAGGAGCGTGATCCGCAACGCGCCCAGCGCAGCTTCCAATTGTTGCGAGCGATCAACCAGAACCCTGCGCCGGAGCTCGATATCCCCCGGCCGGGCCTGCCCGAGGACGGCCATGAATCGCGTACCTGGCAGGCCGGCCTCGGCACGCGAGGAGATCGGGCATTCGGCGAGTATGGCCTGCGCATGGCCTACCACGATCTCAACGACAACGCCGAGAGCTTCCCGCTAGGGGCGCAGATCGAAATCCTGCAGTTGAAACTGCGCCAGTACGAAGGCAACGATTGGCAGGTGCAACAACTGGACCTGGCGACCATACGCTCCCTGACCCCGCGCAACGAGCTGCTGCAACCGCTGTCCTGGCAGGTCACCGGCGGCCTGGAGCGGGTACCGGGCAAGCACGACGATGAGACATTGGTCAGCCACGTCAACGGCGGCGCCGGCGGTACATGGGCACTGGGGGAGGATGTCTTGGGCTTCGCCCTGGGCACGGTGCGGGTCGAGCACAACAACGACTTCGCCCAGTTCATCGCCCCAGCCACCGGTTTCAACAGCGGCGTGCTGTGGAAAAACCCATTGGGCAACCTGAGCGTGGAAGCCAAGGGCGATTATTTCGTCAACGGCGAAGTGCGTCGTAGCCTGAGCCTGAATCAACAGTGGGAAATATCCCGCAACCTCGGCCTGCGCTTGAGTGCCCAGCGCGAATTCAGCCACATGGCGTCGCCGGAAAACGAGGTGATGCTCGAGGTGAAGTGGTATCACTATTGAGTAGGGCAAGCCGTACGCATGCAGAGACGAACAGATAAATCACAGCGCTTTCACACCGGCCTGACGAATCCACTTCTAGACTTCTGGTAAGTAGGTACGTCAGGCAGGCAGAAGATGAAACGCGCGGTGGTAATGCTGGGTATGTTGATGTTGCTCGGTGGTTGCGAAACGACCCATGAAGACCTGATTTCCCGAGGTTATCCACCGGCATTCGCCGACGGCTATGACGACGGTTGCAGCAGTGGTCGGCAAGCGGCCGGTGCAATCACGGGCCAGTTCAGAAAAGATGTGCCGCGCTATCTCAAGGATGCCCGTTACGCCGAAGGCTGGAGCGACGGTTTCCGCCAGTGCCAGGCGATGCGCGAAAGCGAGGACCGCGATGCCTACCGTGAACGTCACTGGGACGAGCGCGAACGCGCCTGGCAGCAAGAGAAGGATCGGGACGCCGCCCGGGCCTATCGTTCGCAATAAGTCGCGCGTAGACATTCATCGAAACCAAAAGCCTGCGACCATGGCCCAAACTCCAATAGAGGAGAACACCATGAGTCGCGCTTTCGTCAACGAAGACACCGCAGCTGCCCAGGCCGACCAGCCGGTCGAGCGCCAGATCAGCGCGCAACCCAACTACGTCACGCCCACCGGGCTCGCCCAGCTACAGGCCCGGGTCGCCGAGTTGCAGGCTTTGCACGCCCAGCAGTCTGCCCGCAGCGATCAGGCAGACAAGCAGCGCCTCGCTGACATCGAACGGGACCTGCGATATTTCAATCAGCGTTTGCAAAGCGCGCAAGTCGTAGCGCCGAACGCATCCGAGCAAGTGCTAATCGGACATTGGGTAACGTTCGTCGATGAAGAGGATCACGAACGGCGGGTGCAATTGGTCGGCGAAGACCAGGCCGACGCGGCCAATGGGCTGGTCAACTGGGGGTCGCCTCTGGGGCGGGCATTATTGGGAACCCGGATTGGCGATGAGGTGATATGGGAGCGACCGGCGGGGAATCTCGCCATTGAAGTCGTTGCCATAGATCTCGATTAACGTGCGCCTTAATAAAAACAACGATAAAAAAATATCAAATTCAGCTCATTGCCGCCTTGCTTGTTCAATGCCTATTAGCCCTCCAGCAAACCGACAATTATCTAGATGCCTGACCGGCGTAATCGCAACATAAAGTCATAACGACAAGTTGGTGTTAGTTCAGCCGCATGCTACTGTTTTCCCGCACTTCAAAAGTGCGCAACAATCACAACGGAGGTGCATCATGAGCGAGCAACTACTGGCGATGTCCGGCAACTTCGAGTGCGACTTCAAGTCCTACCAGCACGCGAATAACCCTGGCATTGAAGCGACCGCACTGACCATTGTCGAGTGTGGCACTGTCCACTGCACCGCGCTTTTGTGCTAAACGTTACATAAGCAATACCCTGACACTCCCTAACTTCACAAACAAATTCATTAACGTCCTACAGTTCGGATGCACTTGCTGGCACCCGATCGACCTGTGGTCACTGTACTTACTGTTAATACTGATGAGGAAACTATCATGAGCGAACAGATCCTGAACATGTCCGGCGACTTCCACCTCGAATTCGACGCCTATCAAGCGCCTGCTAATAACATGACAGAAATACTGGCAACGACAATGGAATGCAACACGTTCGGGACATGCACCAATCTTGAATGCTCCACGTTGGGCTGCTGATCCCGCTCGACTGATCGCCGAAACAGGCCATCGATGAAAACATAGAGCAGGCATTGCCTGCTCTATCCATGTCAGGAGCTACGGCATGCTTATCAACTCCCTGAAGCTGAATCAGCGAGGCCAGCACAGATTCTCTTCCGCTCGCGAAATCGCCCTTTTTGAAAACAACCTGACCCGCCTGCACGCGGATGACCAGGCCTTGTTGAAGTACTTTGGGTTGGACAGGGCGCAACTGTCCGCCTACATCAAGGCCCCAGCCAACAACCAGCGCTTGCCGTTCGACGGCGAAACCGCCCTGGATGCCTTGAAGGCAAAGATTATCCAGCTAGACAGTCTTGGCACCGAGACGAAAACGACCTCGGCAGGCGAGGACAATTTTTATTGGTTCGGCTACCGTTTTTTTCTTTATTTCGTGGACATGTTCAAGGCCGACCCGCGCTACGCCACTGCATCGATGCATATCGATGAACCTGCCCTGTTCGCAAGCCTTGAACGCTATGTGCTGGCCCGGGTCGGACGCACTTCGGAACAAAGCCTGGTGCATTATCTGAACACACGGATTGCCGACGGCGATGGCATCGATCTGACCGGTTTCAATGAACAGCTGCGCACATTGCCGCTGCAAACATTTTTTGAATCCTATCCAGTGTTGGCCAGCCTGTTGCTGGATCTGTTGGAAGACACCAGCCGCTACCTTTATGCAGTCATCCTCGACTTCGCCGCCGATATTGAAGCGCTTGAGAAAGCGTTCTGTATCCCCTCCCGAAGAATCGAGGCGATCGAACTCGGCCTGGGTGATCCCCATGGCCGCGGCGAAACGGTCTGCGAAGTAAAAATCGGCGCGCTATCCCTGGTCTACAAACCCAGAGCGAGCCGGGAGGCGCTGTTCTTCAATCGTCTTCTTGGACAATTGCACGAGTGGACAGGCGCCGATTGTTTTTCTATCCATGCCCCCAAAATCCTCAGTCATGAGCGGCACAGCTGGGTAGAAAGAATCGACAACCTGCCTTGCGACAGCGAAGCGGACATCGCGCTGTTCTATAAAAGAATGGGCGCGCAGATGGCCCTTATCCACGCACTGAACGGCATCGATTTTCACTACGAAAATATCATTGCGTGTGCAAGCAGCCCGGTCATGATTGACCTCGAGTGTTTGTTCACCGCGTCTACCAGCGAGCTGCTGCACGACCTACCTGCCAACTGCGCATTGTTCAATGCATTCAAGTTGATTCAACAGTCGGTGTGCTCCAGTGGCTTCCTACCTTTTTCGCATCACTCCAAAAACGACCAGAGCGGACTCACGCGGCAAGAGCAGTTCATTTCCTCGCGCCAATCACTGGTGTTCGAAGATGGCTTCTATCATTTGCGTAAGGTTCAATTCGAACATCAGCCGCTGCAAAAACATCTACCACACTGCCACGGTGAACACAGGGGATTCGAAGCGTATAAAGCGGAACTTCTTGATGGCTTTGAATATGCCTACGACCAGTTGATGATTCATCGGCGTTCGATCATGCAGAGCCTGGAATATTCGGCAGGCGAATTGTCCACCCGGGTACTGTTCAAGAACTCCCAGCGTTATGCCGACTTCATCGGACTAAGCCGCCATCCACGTTTTATGCAAAACATGCTGGATCGAGAACTCCTGCTGGCCACCCTGTGGAAAGACTTGAAGGACGTCTATCGGGAGAAGAACATTCCCCGTTATGAAATCGCCGACTTGCGAAGATCCAGCATTCCGTGTTTCACCATGTCCCTCAACTCCAGCTACTTGACAAGCACCCAGGGCGAAACCATAGAAATGGCCCCGGTGGAGCCACCGATCAGGAGCTGCCTGCAGAAACTGGCTGACCTTTCCCAAGCAGACAAGGCACTGCAATGCACCCTGCTCGAAATCTGCCTGTTTCCAGAGCCCCACGGCCAACCGCCACTGCGCACCAGGCAGACGCACGTGAAGCCTCTAGACGCGCCCCCAACGGACCGACTCGAAGCAGTCTTGAGTATCGCCGCCCGTGTGGAGGCGCTCGCTGTCATGGGAACAGCGCCAGACGTAAGCTGGCTGTCTTTTCACTTGCACCCCACGACGCAACGAAGATACCCCACGCCCATGGACCATGGGTTGTATTCCGGTATCGCCGGGATTGGGTTGTTCTATCTGAGCCTGTTCAAAGTGAGTGGCCAGACTCGCTTTCTGAGGCTCACGGACCAGGTGCTGTACTCCCTGGAGCAACACTTCGGTTTCTTCAAGACCGATCTAAGCGTCAGTGCCTATCATGGGCTGGGGTCTTACCTCTATCTGCTCATCAACCGGCGGCATATCACGGGCGATCCAAAACATGATGAAAGAATCGCCGACCTGCTGACCCAACTGATTGAAGTGCCTCCCGAAAACTATGATTTCGACTTCCTCGCAGGTTGCTGCGGCGCGGTGACGCTATTGGCCAATATCCATGCGCTGTCCGCGCGCGAGGATGTGCTGTCGGCCATTCGACGCATGGTTGACTACATAAGGGAGCAAATCCTGGTTGAGGAAGGCCAGCTTCTACGGCGCGATGATCGCTCCGTCATCTTGACCGGGCTGTCTCACGGTCTTTCCGGCGTCATTCATGCGTTGTGCAAAGCGTATGACGTGACCGGCGATGCGGCGTTGGTGCCCCTGGCCGTCCAGGTGCTTGAGGGGGAAAATCGCTTGAGCCGGGATGGTTTCTGGCTGGACCTGCGCGACCTTGGGCCCGTGGACCATACATCCAAATGGTGCCACGGCGATGGAGGCATCCTCATCGCCAGGCGACAGCTCATGCAATCGATGGGACACGCACTGGACGAAGCGACCCGGCGGACCGTGCTCGACGACATCCAGCGGTGCGAGAACAATCTCTGGCGGCATGGGTTTGGCGAGGGCTACAACCTGTGTCATGGCGACTTCGGCAATCTGGTCTGCCTGTATGACTTGTATCGGCATGCAGATAACGCCGACGGCCTGGGCAGGGTCAGGAAGGCGCTTGAGGACGTCGCCCAGCAGTTTTTCGAAGGGCCATCGCTTGACAGCGACCGTGTGCCTGACGTCAGCCTGCTGACCGGTATTGCGGGCGCGGGTTATGCCCTGCTGTATGTGATGGATCCGAGCATTCCCAACATACTTTCGCTTGATTTTGCGATACCGGTATAAGTACGTCGGCTAAAGCAGATAAGAACGATCACACATTTTTGAGAAGAGCTCGAAACCACTGTGGGAGCGGGCTTGCTCGCGAAAGCGGTGGATCCGTCAACACAATGCTGACTGATCCGACGCCTTCGCGAGCAAGCCCGCTCCCACAGGTTTTACAGCTTACCGGATGGCCGAATCAGGCCAGTTTCTTGTGCCGCACGCGATGCGGCTGGGCCGCTGCTTCGCCGAGGCGTTTCTTGCGATCGGCTTCGTACTCGGTGTAGTTGCCTTCGAAGAACACCGCTTGCGAATCGTCTTCGTACGCCAGGATGTGGGTCGCCACACGGTCGAGGAACCACCGATCGTGGGAGATCACAATGGCGGCGCCCGGGAAGTCCAACAAGGCCTCTTCCAGGGAACGCAGGGTTTCGACGTCAAGGTCGTTGGACGGTTCGTCAAGCAGCAGGACGTTGCCGCCCTCTTTCAAGGTCAACGCCAGGTGCAAGCGGCCGCGCTCACCGCCGGACAAGTCCTTGACGAACTTCTGCTGGTCTCCGCCCTTGAAGTTGAAGCGTCCTACGTAGGTACGCGAAGGGATTTCATAGTTGCCGATGCGGATCTGGTCGGAGCCGTCGGAAATCTGCTGGAACACGGTCTTGCTGCCGTCCAGGTCCTCGCGGCTCTGGTCGACGCACGCCAACTGCACGGTTTCGCCGATTTCGATGCTGCCCGAATCCGGTGTTTCCTTGCCCATCAACATACGGAACAGCGTGGACTTACCCGCGCCGTTACCACCGATCACACCGACGATGGCGCCCTTGGGCATGGAGAACGACAGGTTGTCGATCAGCACGCGGTCGCCGTAGCCCTTGCTGACGTTCTTGAATTCGATGACCTTGTCACCCAGGCGCGGGCCGGCCGGGATATAGATCTCGTTGGTCTCGCTGCGCTTCTGGAATTCCTGGGACTGCATTTCCTCGAAGCGTTGCAGACGTGCCTTGGATTTGGACTGGCGGGCCTTGGCGCCTTTGCGCACCCACTCCAGTTCTTCCTTCATGGCTTTTTCATGGGCCGACTGCTGCTTGGATTCCTGGGCCAGACGATCGGACTTGGCTTCCAGCCAGCCCGAATAGTTGCCCTCGTACGGAATGCCTGCGCCGCGGTCCAGTTCCAGGATCCAGCCGGCGACGTTGTCCAGGAAGTAACGGTCGTGCGTGATCGCGACCACGGTGCCCGGGAAGTCGTGCAGGAAGTGTTCGAGCCAGGCGACGGAATCGGCGTCCAAGTGGTTGGTCGGTTCGTCGAGCAGCAACATGTCCGGGGCGGACAGCAGCAGGCGGCACAGGGCCACGCGGCGCTTTTCACCGCCTGACAGGTGTTCGACCTTCGCGTCCCACGCCGGCAAGCGCAACGCATCGGCGGCAACTTCCAGCTGACGCTCCAGGTTGTGGCCATCGCTGGCCTGCAGGATCGCTTCGAGCTTGGCCTGTTCGGCGGCCAGCTTGTCGAAGTCGGCATCCGGATCGGCATAGGCCGCATAGACTTCGTCCAGCCGTGCCTGGGCGTCCTTGATGACGCTGACCGCTTCCTCGACCACTTCGCGGACGGTCTTGCTTGGGTCCAGCTGCGGTTCCTGGGGCAGGTAGCCGATGTTCAGGTCCGGCATCGGGCGGGCTTCGCCGTCGAATTCGTTATCGACGCCGGCCATGATTTTCAGCAGTGTGGATTTGCCCGAACCGTTGAGGCCCAGGACGCCGATCTTGGCGCCAGGGAAGAACGACAGCGAAATGTTTTTCAGGATTTCCCGCTTCGGCGGAACAACTTTGCTCAGCCGATGCATGGTGAAGACGTATTGAGCCATGGTGAACCTAGCGTCAGTGACAGGTGAAAAAGAACGAGCCAGGCCATGCGCGGCGCCGGCATGTGATTGACATCAATGCCTGCGGGCCGATAGAGCCTGGATGTCTGGAGCTGGAGCGCTCTTGTTTGACCGGCAAAGCTACCTCAACCGTCGGTCAAGGTCCAGCCGCCAGGGGCTGGCACTTTGCCACAAGGCAAGGCATGCTAGCCGCCCTTCGGCCGTCCGGCTTATAGTGCACGTCGCGCCAGTCCAGCAAACCGCAGGATTACAGCTTGTCCAACGTCACGCCGCCCCTGTCCCCACGTGCACCGACCGTCGTGCCCGGCTCGCCCCTGCGCGGGACATTGAAGGGCGCGCTGGCTACGTTAGTGTTGCTGTTGCTCGGCTTGCTCTTCTGGCAACTGCTCGATCAATTGCGTGCAACCCAGCAGCAACAGCGCCAATACACCATCGATTACACCGCCGACCTGGCCGCGCAAGTCAGCCTGAACATGGCCTTGAACGCGCAAATCGCCCTCAACCTGCTACCGATCGTCGAACAACCGCAAAGTGTCGACGAACAGCAGGCCCTGGTCCGCAAGCTCCAGCAATCCTTGCCCCAATTGCGCAGCCTGGCCTTGCTGAGCCCTTCCGGCCGGGTGCTCAGTGACAGCGAAGCCGACAGCCAGGACGCCGATTTCCTGGGGGAACTGGTGCGGCGCAGTCGCGCCCAGGCCCACTATTTCAGCAATGCCGAAGACGGCTCCGTCGTGCATCTGTTGTTGCATCAGGCCAGCGGCAGCAGTCGCGGCTATTGGGCCCTGCGCCTGACCCCGAGTTTTTTTGCAACACTGACCAAGCAGGCCGATGTGGGGCTGCGCCCGCTATGGGTGGTGGAAAACCGCCTCAACCAGCAGATCATCAGCCGCGACGAGAGCCTGCCCTCGATCAGCCCTACCCGCTTGTCCCCGGAGGACTTGGAGAACACCGTATTGACCGTGCCGCTGAGTAGCAGCGACTGGCAATTGCGGGGTTTGTTCGACCGCAGTCAAGTGATCGAGCAACTGCTGCCGGCCTTCATCGGCAAATGCCTGCTGGGCTTGGCGTTTTCGTTGCTGCCGGTGATTGCGCTGCTGAACATGCGGCGGCGCCAACGGCAATTGCACGAAGGTCGGCGTCGCTACCAGGATATTTTCGAAGGCACTGGCGTGGCCCTTTGCGTGCTCGACCTGTCGGGGCTCAAGGCGTTTTTCGAGCGGGCCGGCCTGCGCGATGGCGATCAGTTGCGCGCTTGGCTGGAGGCTCCCGAGCAACTCGAACTGCTGCGCCAGGAAGTTCACGTCACCGAAGTCAACCGGATGGCGCTGAAACTGCTCAATGTCGATTCCTGCGAACAGGCCTGGCAGTTATTGGTCGGCAAGGCGCCGCAGGACAGCAACCCCGTTGGCTCTAAGCTGCTCGAAGCGTTGCTCGATCAACACAAGCAACTGGAACTGGAAATCCGGCTCCAGGACGCCCATGGCCGCGAACAGCATCTGTGGCTGGTGCTGCGCCTGCCAGAGAATCAGCAAGACTACAGCGCCGTTATCCTCAGCATCAACGACATTACCAGCCGCAAGCTGATCGAGCTTTCGCTGCTCGAGCGCGAGGGTTTCTGGTCCGATGTGGTGCGCACCGTACCGGATCATCTCTATGTGCAAGACGTGATCAGCCAGCGGATGATCTTCAGCAACCATCACCTGGGCCAGACCCTGGGCTACGACCGCACCGAACTGCACCAGATGGGTGAATACTTCTGGGAAATCCTGCTGCACAACGAAGACGCCGATCACTATCACGGCCTGCGTCAGGAACAACGACGGGCCGGGTACGCCCAACTGCTGCAATGCCAGTTGCGCTTTCGCCATCGCAATGGCAAATGGCGGCGCTTCGACATCCGCGAGCAGGCATTGGCTCGGGACCGGCATAACCAGGTGACACGGATCATCGGCGTGGCCAAGGACGTCACCGAGCAGATCGAGGCCAGTGAATCCCTGCGTGACAGCGAACAGCGCTACCGGATGCTCGCCGAAAGCATCAGCGATGTGATTTTTTCCACTGACAGCAAGCTTTCGCTCAACTATGTCAGCCCATCGGTACAAGCGGTGCTGGGCTACAACGCCGAATGGATCTTCCAGAACGGCTGGCAGTCGACCATTGCCAATCCGCAACAGTTGACCGGCATCTATACCCTGATGGACCGGGTCAGCAAGGCCCTCGACAAGCCCGAGCAACTGGCCGAGCTGCGCAACCAGATGCAAACCCAGCTGTACCTGTTCGACTGCCTGCGTGCCGATGGACGCAAAATCCCTATCGAACTCCGGCTGGTGCTGGTGTGGGATGACAATGGCGGGTTCGAAGGGGTGCTCGGTGTCGGCCGTGACATCAGCCAGCAGCGCCGCGCCGAAAAAGACCTGCGCATGGCCGCCACGGTATTCGAGCATTCCACTTCGGCGATCCTGATCACTGACCCGGCCGGCTACATTGTCCAGGCCAACGAAGCGTTCAGCCGCGTCAGTGGTTATGCGGTGTCGCAGGTTCTCGACCAGTTGCCGACCATGCTGACCGTGGACGAGCAGCAGGAAGCCCACCTGCGCTACGTGCTCAAGCAACTTCAGCAGCACAGCACCTGGGAAGGCGAAGTCTGGCTCAAGCGTCGCAATGGCGAACATTACCCCGCCTGGGTCGGCATCACCGCCGTGCTCGATGACGAAGGCGACCTGGCCAGCTACGTGTGTTTCTTCAGCGACATCAGTGAACGCAAGGCCAGCGAGCAGCGCATCCATCGCCTGGCCTACTATGACGCCCTGACCCACCTGCCCAACCGCACGCTGTTTCAGGATCGCCTGCACACCGCGCTGCAATCGGCCGAGCGGCAGAAATCCTGGGTCGTGCTGATGTTCCTCGACCTGGACCGCTTCAAGCCGATCAACGACTCCCTGGGCCATGCCGCTGGCGACCGGATGCTCAAGGAAATGGCCACCCGGCTGCTCGGCTGTGTCGCCGACGACGACACCGTGGCGCGCATGGGCGGCGACGAGTTCACCCTGCTGCTGCAACCGCGGGTCAGCCGCGAAATGGCGCTGAACCGGGCGATCACCGTGGCCGAGCAGATCCTCGCCAGCCTGGTTCGACCATTCGTGCTCGAAGGTCGAGAGTTCTTCGTTACTGCCAGTATCGGTATCGCCCTGAGCCCTCAGGACGGCAACGAACTGAGCCAGTTGATGAAAAACGCCGACACGGCCATGTATCACGCCAAGGAACGCGGCAAGAACAACTTCCAGTTCTATCAGGCCGACATGAACGCCAGCGCCCTGGAACGGCTGGAACTGGAAAGCGACCTGCGCCATGCCTTGGAGCAGAACGAATTCGTGTTGTATTACCAGCCGCAATTCAGCGGTGACGGCAAGCGCCTGACCGGCGCCGAGGCCCTGCTGCGCTGGCGCCATCCACGACGCGGGCTGGTGCCGCCGGGGGACTTCATCCCGGTCCTCGAGGAATTGGGGCTGGTGGTGGACGTCGGCGACTGGGTCATTACCGAAGCTTGCCGGCAGCTCAGGACCTGGCACCAGGACAAGGTCCGGGTGCCGAAGGTGTCGGTCAACATTTCGGCCCGGCAGTTCTCCGACGGCCAGCTCGGCACGCGCATCGCCAATATCCTGCGCAGCACCGGCCTGCCACCGGCGTGCCTGGAGCTGGAACTGACCGAAAGTATCCTGATGCGCGAAGTCAGCGAGGCCATGCAGATCCTGGCCGGCCTGAAGAACCTCGGCCTGAGCATCGCCGTGGACGACTTCGGCACCGGTTATTCGTCGCTCAACTACCTCAAGCAATTTCCCATCGACGTGCTGAAGATCGACCGCACCTTCGTCGATGGCTTGCCGTCCGGCGAGCAGGATGCACAGATCGCCCGGGCGATCATTGCCATGGCCCACAGCCTCAACCTGGCGGTTATCGCCGAGGGCGTCGAGACCCACGAGCAACTGGACTTCCTGCGCGAACACGGCTGCGACGAAGTCCAGGGCTACCTGTTCGGCCGGCCGATGCCGGCCAACCGGTTTGAAGCGCAGTTCAGTAATGATGCGCTGTTCATGCTCGACTGAAATCTTGTGGTGGCTGGGCGGGCCTCTTCGCGAGCAAGCCCGCCCCCACAGGGGAAACGCATTTCAAAATGTGGGAGCGAGCTTGCTCGCGAAGGGGCCCGCCCGGGCAACGCTGAGTACTGGGTGAATCCCTTTCGTCCGCCACATGACGTCCTTTCATATGCCTTCCAAAACCGGTTGGGTTAGAATGCCCCCCTTTTCTGCCCCCGATCCTTGAGGACCGCCATGTTCAGCCGTGATTTGACTATTGCCAAGTACGACGCCGATCTCTTTGCCGCCATGGAGCAAGAAGCTCAGCGCCAGGAAGAGCACATTGAGCTGATCGCTTCGGAAAACTACACCAGCCCCGCGGTGATGGAAGCTCAAGGCTCGGTACTGACCAACAAGTACGCCGAAGGCTACCCAGGCAAGCGCTACTACGGCGGCTGCGAATACGTCGACGTGGTCGAGCAACTGGCCATCGACCGTGCCAAGCAACTGTTCGGCGCCGATTACGCCAACGTCCAGCCCCACGCCGGTTCCCAAGCCAACGCTGCCGTGTACCTGGCGCTGCTGTCGGCCGGCGACACCATCCTGGGCATGAGCCTGGCCCACGGCGGCCACCTGACCCACGGCGCCAGCGTTTCCTCCTCGGGCAAGCTGTACAACGCTGTCCAGTACGGCATCGACGGCAACGGCCTGATCGACTACGACGAAGTCGAGCGCCTGGCCCTCGAGCACAAGCCGAAAATGATCGTGGCCGGTTTCTCTGCGTACTCGCAGATCCTCGACTTCCCGCGCTTCCGTGAAATCGCCGACAAAGTCGGTGCCTACCTGTTCGTGGACATGGCTCACGTGGCGGGCCTGGTCGCCGCGGGCGTCTACCCGAACCCGGTGCCGTTCGCCGACGTGGTCACTACCACTACCCACAAGACCCTGCGCGGTCCACGTGGCGGCCTGATCCTGGCTCGCGCCAACGCCGACATCGAGAAGAAGTTGAACTCCGCCGTCTTCCCGGGCGCCCAGGGCGGCCCGCTGGAGCACGTCATCGCCGCCAAGGCGATCTGCTTCAAGGAAGCGCTGCAACCTGAATTCAAGGCTTACCAGCAGCAAGTGGTGAAGAACGCCAAGGCCATGGCCGGTGTATTCATCGAGCGCGGCTTTGACGTGGTGTCCGGCGGAACTGAAAACCACCTGTTCCTGCTGTCGCTGATCAAGCAGGAAATTTCCGGCAAAGACGCCGACGCGGCGCTGGGCAAGGCGTTCATCACCGTGAACAAGAACTCGGTGCCCAACGACCCGCGTTCCCCGTTCGTCACCTCGGGCCTGCGTTTCGGCACCCCTGCCGTAACCACCCGCGGTTTCAAGGAAACCGAGTGCAAGGAGCTGGCAGGCTGGATCTGCGACATCCTGGCTGACCTGAACAACGAAGCGGTCATCGATGCCGTTCGCGAGAAGGTCAAGGCTATCTGCAAGAAGCTGCCGGTGTACGGCGCTTAATAGCCCGCAAGGCCGCAAGGCCGCAATAAAGAAAGGCCCGCTTCGAAAGATGCGGGCTTTTTTATTGATTATTAAATAGACCCTTCCAACTAACTTCTAACACTCAATACCCGCCTTCACACTTAACTTCCTGCAATACAGATAACACCCCCGACGATCAATAAACCAATAAGATCCGCTTCGCTCCATCCCACACTTCAAAACTCAATAAAGGACTGAATGATCACATGGACAGTGAACAATCTTTTCATGCGTCGCTTCGCATGTTTGACGCTCGCGTAAATCTACTTGAAACACTGCACGGTAAACCCGCGATGGCCACCGTCAGTTCCTTCAGTGGTGGATTTTTTACCGGCAAACCGCAAACCCAGGATCACTCACACTTGCTCGGCATGCGCCCCGAAGCCCAAGGCGTGGACCGCACCCAATTGATGTTGCATTTCCGGCCGACGCCCAACGGCTACATCCTGACCCTGAAAAACCCCGGGGAACACTATAACAAACTGATTAGCAGGAGCTTGCTTGAAGTGCTCGGGGCAGAAAGTTCAAACACTGTTAATCCGACGCGTTTCATCCTTGTTGACCATCAACAAAACATCATCACGCGAAAAAACATCAACACCCCACATACGCCTGTCTCGCTCATGACCACTGTGAACAAATATGTCGGTGGATTAAGAGTACGTGGCTCGCCTTATATCTATCTTGCCGAGACCGAGGAAAAATCAAAGATCACCTTTATCTTGAGCCTGCGCGAAGGCATGTAGGGCCAGCCCAAAAAACCCAGACAGCCTTGTGGCGGGGAGTTATTTCCTCGCCACAAGGTTTTACCGCAGTTAGCGGGACGTCAAAGTAGGATGGCTTCGAAGCCTGCGCGGATTTTTTCTTCGGGCAGTTCGTCGGCGATGAACACGATCACGCTTTCCCGGGCTTCGCCGGGAGCCCAATCGGTGTCCCAATCGAAACCGTACAGCTTGAGCACGCCCTGGAAAACCAACCTGCGGGGTTCGCCAGCGATGTTCAGAACGCCTTTGTAGCGCAGCAACTGCTTGCCGTGCTCTTCCAGCAACTGATTCATGAACTCGCTGAGTTTTTCGATATCCAGCGGTTTGTCGGTGCGCAGCACCAGGCTGCTGATCCGATCACCGGGGGTGGCCTTGCCGACCGGCCGCAGGCTGAACCCTGCCCCCAGGTCCGCATTGAGATTGAAGCCACGGATGTCGAGCAGTTCGGCCAAGTCGATCTTGCCGTGTTCCACCACCCTGATGGGCGCCCGCCGGTTGATGCGCGTCAGGCGCTCGCCAAGGGCCTGGACTTGCGCCGCGTCCACCAGGTCGGTCTTGCTCAGGAGCAGGCGATCGGCAAACCCGACCTGGGCTTGGGCGATGGCCTGGGTCAGGTGGACGTCGGCGTGAGCGGCATCCACCAGGGTCAGGATCCCGTCGAGGATGTAGCGCTCGCGCAAATCTTCGTCGATGAAGAATGTCTGGGCCACCGGCGCCGGGTCGGCCAGGCCGGTGCACTCGATCACCAGGCGGTCGAAAGCGATCTCGCCACTGTCCAGCCGTTCGAGCAACAGGTACAGGGCCTTGGTCAGGTCGGTGTGGATGGTGCAGCACACGCAGCCGTTGGCCAGGGTCATGACTTGCACCGGCTCATCGCCGAGCAATTGGGTGTCGATACCGGCATCGCTGAATTCGTTTTCGATCACGGCGATTTTCAAGCCGTGCCCGGCCTTGAGCAGGTGGCGCAACAGCGTGGTCTTGCCGGCGCCAAGGAAGCCGCTGAGGATGGTGACCGGAATGGGAGAGGACAAAACTGAATCTCCTTGATGCATGAAGAATGAAAGCGTTTGTGCTGTACGCCAATTTTGAAACCGCCCCAAAATAATTGTGGGAGCGAGCTTGCTCGCGAAGGCGGTCGGTCAGCCACATCAATGGCGACTGACCTGACGCCTTCGCGAGCAAGCCCGCTCCCACAGGAGGGGCTACATCAATTCAACAGCACTTGGGCCCGCCCTTGCCGCCGTAACGGGCTTCCTGGCGTTCGCGGAAGAACGCCTCGTAGTCCATCATCGGCTTGTCCGGGTGCTTGGTTTGCATGTGCTCGACGTAGTTGTCGTAGTCGGGCATGCCGACCATCAGGCGGGCGGCCTGACCGAGGTATTTACCGAGGCGACTCAAGTCATTGAACATCGTTGCAATCCTCTATCAAGCGTCCGGCAGGGCCTGGAATGGGGCTTCTTTGTCCGTGCGCTCTTTCGTGCCCCAGGCGGCGATGCCGACCTTGAGCGCGTAGAACAGGACGCTGAACACCACGAACAGGAACAACACCGTCAGCGTTGCGTTGGTGTAGGCGTTGAACACCACGTGCTGCATCTGTTCGACGCTCTTGGCCGGGGCCAGGATCTGCCGGCAGCCAGGGCGTCGTTGTATTTGCGCGCCAGGGCCAGGAAGCCGATCGCAGGGTTGGCGTCGAACAGCTTGATCAGGCCTGCGGTGGTGGTACAGATCAGCAGCCAGGCCGCCGGCAGCAACGTGACCCAGACGTAGCGTTGGCGCTTCATCTTGATCAGCACCACGGTGGCGAGCATCAGGGCGATACCGGCCAGCATCTGGTTGGAGATGCCGAACAGCGGCCACAAGGTGTTGATGCCGCCCAGCGGATCGATCACGCCCTGGTACAGCAAATAGCCCCACAGCGCCACGCAACCGGCGGTGGCAATGAGGTTGGCCGGCCAGGATTCGGTGCGCTTGAGCGAAGGCACGAACGAGCCGAGCAGATCCTGGAGCATGAACCGCCCGGCACGGGTGCCGGCGTCCACGGCCGTGAGGATGAACAGCGCTTCGAACAGGATCGCGAAGTGGTACCAGAACGCCATGGTGTTCTCACCCGGCAACACCGAGTGCAGGATCTGCGCGATACCGACCGCCAGGGTCGGCGCACCGCCGGCACGGGCCAGGACGGTGGTTTCGCCGATGTCCTTGGCCACCGCTTGCAGCGCTTCAGGGGTGATTGCAAAACCCCAGCTGCTGACAGTCTGCGCCACAGCCACCACGTCACCGCCGACGATCGCCGCCGGGCTGTTCATGGCGAAGTACACGCCGGGCTCGATCACCGATGCAGCGACCATGGCCATGATCGCCACGAAGGACTCCATCAGCATGCCGCCGTAACCGATATAGCGGGCGTTGGTTTCGTTATCCAGCAACTTGGGTGTGGTGCCCGAGGAGATCAGCGCATGGAAGCCCGAGACCGCGCCGCAGGCAATGGTGATGAACAGGAACGGGAACAGACCGCCCTTCCACACCGGGCCGGTGCCGTCGGTGAACTGGGTCAGCGCCGGCATTTTCAGCTCGGGCATGGTGACCAGGATGCCGATCGCCAGGGCGACGATGGTGCCGATCTTGAGGAACGTCGACAGGTAGTCCCGCGGCGCCAGGATCAGCCACACCGGCAACACCGCTGCGACAAAACCGTAGCCGATCAGCATCCAGGTGATCTGGATCCCGGTGAACGAGAACGCCTTGGCCCAGACCGGATCGGCGGCAATCTGCCCGCCCAGCCAGATCGAGCCCAGCAGCAACAGCACGCCGATCAGCGAGATCTCACCGATGCGGCCCGGGCGGATGTAGCGCATGTAGACGCCCATGAACATCGCGATCGGGATGGTCGCCATCACCGTGAAGATGCCCCACGGGCTCTCGGCCAGGGCCTTGACCACGATCAGCGCCAGCACCGCAAGGATGATGATCATGATCAGGAAGCAGCCGAACAGCGCGATGGTGCCGGGGATGCGGCCCATTTCCTCGCGCACCATGTCGCCCAGGGAGCGACCGTTGCGGCGGGTGGACAGGAACAGGACCATGAAGTCCTGCACCGCACCGGCCAGCACCACGCCGGCGATCAGCCAGAGCGTGCCGGGCAGGTAGCCCATCTGCGCCGCCAGCACCGGCCCGACCAGCGGCCCCGCGCCAGCGATGGCCGCGAAGTGGTGGCCGAAGAGGATGTGTTTGTTGGTCGGGACGTAGTCCAGGCCATCGTTGTTGAGCACGGCAGGCGTGGCCCGGCGCGCATCGAGTTGCATCACGTTGTTGGCGATGAAGAGGCTGTAGTAGCGGTAGGCGACCAGGTAGATGGCCACGGCTGCGACGACGATCCAGAGGGCGTTGATCGCCTCGCCTCGGCGCAAGGCCACGACGCCCAGGGCGCACGCACCGATGACGGCCAGCACTAGCCAAGGTACATGGCGCAGCAGGCTATTATTGTTTTTCATTTTTATATTCCGGCCAGGGTGGACAAGAAAGACAGCACCCCGAGTTTAGCGCTTACCGGCGCAAAGGCCATACCCGACATTGGTCTGTCACCGGTCGAACGGTGAGGACGTGTTGCCAGTTGGGTCTATAGTCAGTGAATCTTCAGAGGGAACGCGTAATGAGCGAACGCCGCCGCTTCGTGCGAATCGAATTCCATGCCAAGACCGAACTGACCCAGGGCCCGTTCACCTGGCCGGTGAAACTCCTGGACCTGTCCCTCAAGGGACTGCTGATCGAAAAACCCCAGCCCTGGCTGGGCAACGCCCAAGAACCGTTCACGGCTGATATTCACCTGAGCAACGAAGTTGAGGTGAAGATGAAGGTCCGCTTGACCCACGACGATCACGGCCACCTGGGCTTCGTCTGCAAGCATATCGACCTGGACTCCATCGCCCACCTGCGCCGGCTGGTGGAGCTGAACCTGGCCGATCATGACGAGCTGGAACGAGAATTGGCCGCGTTGATCCAGATTTGACCGCCTGTGGTGACGCAACTTGCTCCCTCACCACAGGGAAGGCGAGTTACTCGAACAACGCATCCAACGCCTGTTCCAGGCGCGTCACCGCAATGATCTGCAACCCTGGCGGAGCTTCCTTCGGCGCGTTGCCCTTGGGCACGATGGCGCGCTTGAAGCCATGCTTGGCCGCTTCCTTGAGCCGCTCTTGACCACTGGGCACCGGCCGGACCTCGCCCGACAGCCCCACTTCACCGAACACCAGCAGGTCATGGGGCAGAGGCCTATTGCGCAGGCTGGACATGACTGCTGCCATCAATGCAAGGTCGGACGCGGTTTCCAGCACCTTGACCCCGCCCACAACGTTAAGGAAAACGTCCTGGTCGTGCGTGGGAATACCACCGTGCCGATGCAGGACGGCCAACAGCATGGCCAGCCGATTCTGATCCAGGCCCAGGGTGACCCGGCGCGGGTTCGCCAGGTGGCTGTCATCGACCAGCGCTTGCACTTCCACCAGCATCGGTCGGGTGCCTTCCCACGTCGCCATGACCACGCTGCCCGGTACTTCTTCCTGGGCACGCGTCAGAAAAATCGCCGAAGGGTTCGAGACCTCTTTCAAGCCCCGGTCGGTCATGCCGAACACACCCAATTCGTTGACAGCGCCAAAGCGGTTCTTCACAGCCCGCAGCAAACGCAGGCGACCGTCGGATTCGCCTTCGAAATACAGCACGGTATCGACCATGTGCTCCAGGACGCGCGGTCCCGCCAGCGCGCCCTCCTTGGTGACGTGACCCACCAGGAAAATCGCCGTGCCGCTCTGCTTGGCATAACGCACCAGCAACGCCGCGCTTTCGCGCACTTGGGACACGCCGCCCGGGGCCGATTGGAGCTGCTCGGTGAAAATCGTCTGGATCGAGTCGATCACCATCACCTTGGGTTTTTCCAGGCGCGCCGTGGCAATGATGGTTTCGATGCAGGTCTCGGTCATGACCCGCAACTGGTCCTGGGGAAGTCCCAGGCGCCGGGCCCGCATGGCGACCTGTTGCTGGGACTCTTCGCCGGTGACGTAGAGCGCCGGCATACGGGTGGCAAGGTTGCACAAGGTTTGCAGCAGGATGGTCGACTTGCCGATGCCCGGGTCGCCGCCGATCAGCACCACCGAACCGTCCACCAGGCCGCCGCCCAGTACCCGGTCGAGTTCACCGGATGCGGTGGAGAAACGCGGAATCTCCTCGACGCTGACTTCGGCCAGGGTCTTGATCTGCGCCTGCTGGCCGGCCCAACCGGTGCGACCGGTAGGCGCGGCCGCACCGCCGCTTTCCACCATGGTTTCGGTCAGGGTATTCCAGGCACCGCACTCGCTGCACTGGCCGGCCCATTTGGGAAAGGTCGAGCCGCACTCGGTGCAGCCATACATGCGCTTTGCCTTGGCCATCTGAACTCCGGGATAAAAACCGCGATGATAGCCCAGGCGGGCTTCACTGCGGGGCCGGCATTCTGATTTCACCCTTGGCCAGGCCGGCCGCCGTATTGCCCAACGGGTCTTGCGCCTCCAGGTCGGCACCTTTGGCCCGCAAGGCGTCGAGCAACTCGGCACGCTTGAACAAACCGGCGTACATCGCGGCGGTCTGCCCGGCGCCGTTGCGCTGGTCCGGGCTGCAATCGGTCGCGAGCAAACGCCGTGCAATCTGCACCTCGCCCTTGAAAATCGCGCCCATCAGCGCCGTGTTGCCGCGCTTGTCTTGGGCGCAAGCATCGGCGCCAGCGGCCAGCGGCCGCTCGACTGCGGCGTCATGGCCGTGATAAGCGGCCAGGATCAAAGCCGTGTAACCCTTTTCGTCCTGGGTGCCCAGCGAATAACCGGCCTCGATAAAGGTATCGAGCATAGGTATATCGCCCCGGCGGGCGGCGTCGAAGTAATAGGTTTGCAGCTGCTCCTGTACCGCCGCCGGCTCGGTGGGTATTGGCTGATCGGCCAATACGCTGACCGACCAGGTCGCAAGTACCGTTAAAAAGAATTTTCCCATCGTGACGTCTCCTCATGACTCAACGCTTTGGGAGCGAACTTGCTCGTGATGCACACTGCTGCGGCCAGACCGAGTTGTCTGAATCGCGAGCAAGCTCGGCTCCCACAGACCCATCAGTCGGTCAGTTTTTCCGCCAGTGCCTTGACCCGGGCCAGATCGCCCTTAGCGACGCGGGCCACGCCGGTGCCGTACTCAGGGTCAGCCTTGTAGAGGAAGGACAGAATGATGTGCTTGCTTTCGTCATCGGTGGTCGCCAACGACCCGCCAAAACTGTCGATCAGGTCATTGCGCTCCTTCTGGTTGAACGAGCGGTACAGCTCGCCGGCCTGCTTGAAGTTCTGCTCGCGCTGGATCTTCGCCTGCTGGGTACTGCCGCTCAGCGCAGTCTGGCTGTAGCGGGCCGCTGGCGCCTCTTCACGTGGCGTCAGGCGGCTCGGCTGGTAATTCACGCCGGTGCTGGTGCTGCCCGGGTTCATCGCGCCGTCCTGGTTACCGTTGTTCACCGCCACCTTGGGGGCGTTGATTGGCAGTTGCAGGGCATTGGCGCCCAGGCGATACATCTGCGTATCGGCGTAGGAAAACACTCGCCCTTGCAACAGGCGATCCTCGGAGGGTTCGATCCCTGGCACCAGGTTGGCCGGCGCCATCGCTACTTGTTCGGTTTCCTGGAAGACGTTCGCCGGATTACGGTTCAAGACCATCTGCCCGACCTTGCGCTCAGGTACGCCCGGCCAGATTTTGGTGGCGTCCAGCGGATCGAAGTCGAAGGAGGCCAAGTCCTGTGGGTTCAAGACTTGAACGTACAAATCCCACTTGGGAAAGTCGCCCTTATTGATATGGCTGACCAAGTCGGTGGTCATATGGCTGTAATCTTGACCTTGAACTTTCACTGCTTCTTTCGGATCGAGATTTTTCAGCCCCTGCAAACTTTTCCAATGAAACTTAACGTAATGAATTTCACCCTTCGCATTAACCAACTTATAGGCATGCACTCCGTTACCGTCCATCTCACGATAACTGGCCGGCGTGCCAGCGTTGGAATACAGCTCGGTCAGGGTTCGGGTCGATTCGGGAACATGGGAGAAAAAGTCGAAACGCCGTGAATCATCGTCCAGGTTGGTCCGTGGGTCGGGTTTGAATGCGTGGACCATGTCGGGAAACTTGATGGCGTCGCGAATGAAAAAGGTCGGGAAGTTGTTACCCACCAAGTCCCAGTTGCCGTCGGCGGTATAAAACTTCGTGGCAAAGCCACGGGGGTCGCGCAGGGTTTCCGGGGAATGATTGCCATGCACCACGGCGGAAAAACGCACGAACACTGGCGTGACCTGGCCGGCGGCAAACACCTTGGCCTTGGTCAGATCGCTCAGGTCATCGGAAACCGTGAACGAGCCATGGGCACCGGTGCCGCGGGCATGCACCACGCGCTCGGGGATACGTTCGCGATCGAAACGCTGGAGCTTCTGGATCAGTTGCACGTCTTGAAGCAGGGCCGGGCCGTTGGGTCCGGCGGTCTGTGAGTTCTGGTTGTCGCCCACTGCCGCACCGTTGTCCCGGGTCAGGGTGGCCGCTTGCACGGACAAGGACAACAGGCTGGCGGTCAACACGAAAAAAGCGCGGCGGTGGCGAAAAGCCCCGTAGCCAAGGGAAGTGTTCATAGGCGTGTTCCTCTGATTTTATAGAGCGCATCCATGTGCGCCATCCAGAGGCTAGTGTTCGAAGAAGAAAAACCTAAATAGAAATCCCGTACCGCGTTGATAGAGAAAACGTTGTAAGGGATCACCTTGAAACCGCGTATCACGCGCGATTGATGGCACTTTGAAAACTTTCCTCCCTCGTCGGGGTCGATAACGGGAGCTTGTAAGCAGAGGTTTCAAGCAGGACGCGTTGGGCTGGCTTACACTGCCAACTATCCATTTCAAATGCCACAAGGAATAACTCATGGGCGTGCTAAGCGAGTTCAAGGCCTTCGCGGTCAAGGGCAATGTCGTCGACATGGCTGTCGGGATCATCATCGGTGCCGCTTTCGGCAAAATCGTCTCGTCATTTGTTGGCGATGTGATCATGCCCCCCATCGGCCTGCTGATCGGCGGGGTGGATTTCAGTAACCTGGCCATTACCTTAAAGGCCGCCCAAGGCGATGCGCCTGCCGTGGTAGTGGCCTACGGTAAATTCATCCAGAGCACCATCGACTTCATCATCGTAGCGTTTGCCATCTTCATGGGCGTCAAGGCCATCAACCGCCTCAAGCGCGAAGAAGCCGTTGCGCCAAGCGCACCGCCAGTGCCAAGCAAGGAAGAGCTGCTGCTGAGCGAAATCCGCGATCTGCTCAAGGCCCAGAACGAGCGGCCTTGACACATGCACCGTTAAAAATGGCGTCCGTTGGGCGCCATTTTTCTACCAGTAGTTTTCCACCGCCACCTGGCCTGGCCGGCGGCTGAGGCTCAGTTGCAGGCCCCTGGCCTTGAGCTGCTTGCGGGTGTCGTCGATCATTTGCGGATTGCCGCACAGCATCACTCGCGAATGCTCCGGCGTCAGCGCTACTCCGGCCGCCCGCTCCAGCTCGCCATTTTCGAGCAGCGTGGTAATGCGCCCATTGAGCGCCCCGGGATGCTGCTCACGGGTGACCGTGGCGATGAAGCGAAACTTGTGGGCGTACTCGGCCAAGTACTCGCGCTGGGGCAACGCCTGAATCAGCTCCTGATACGCCAGCTCCCGCGCCTCGCGTACGCTGTACACGAGGATGATCCGCTCGAATTTTTCCCAGGCTTCGAAATCCTGGAGGATCGAAAGAAACGGCGCAATTCCCGTTCCCGTGGACAGTAGCCACAAATCCCGGCCATCCACGAAACGGTCCAGCGTCAGATAGCCAAACGCCTGCCGATCCACCAACAGGCTGTCACCGGTACGCAGGCGGCTGAGTTCGCTGGTGAACTCGCCATCCGGCACCACGATGGAAAAGAACTCGAGATATTCATCGAACGGCGAAGACACCATGGAATACGCCCGCCAGACGGTGGTGCCGTCCGCCTTGACCACGCCCAGCCGGGCGAACTGGCCAGCCTTAAAGCGAAAGCCGCGGTCCCGGGTTGTACGCAACGTAAACAGATGGGGCGTCAGTGGCTGGACTTCGAGGAGCGATTGGCGGGTGAACTTCTCTGCGTTGTCGGTCATGAGTCACTCCAGCGGGACAAGAAACACAGTGTCCCGCAAAGTGAGCGGCGCCACCACCCAAAGACGAGTAATGGCACTTTAATCGCAACTCTGATTTATCCGCCCATATCCTTTACCAAACTTGTACAACTTTAAGCACATGTAAAAACAAATTGACTAAAAGCGTCTTTCGCAAGATAGGACAGCATTGTAAGCAGATTAAAAAAAATCACTACGAAGCAAGAATAGTCCTACACTAAAAATTCGCATCAGGGATTGGATCCGCATGGACGAATCAACCCAGGAGAGAGCGATGGACAAGTGGAAGGACTTACAGCTGAGGAAGTTAGCCTGTGAAAAAGATCTGCAGACGGCTTATCGTCTGATTTTGAATTTCTTTAACAATCAGGGATTTGAATATTGCGCATTTGCCGCCTACCACGGGAGCCCAGACAAGCACGCCAGCAAGGTGAACCTCAACAATTATCCTTATGGATGGGACAGGATATATGAACAAAACGGTTATGCTTCAAACGACCCGGTAATAGCACATTGCAATCAATCACCGCTCCCGATCCTCTGGGACGAAGATGTTTACGCCCAGGCACCGAAGTTGTGGCGCGAGCTGAATCGACAGGGGCTCAAATATGGTTGGACCCAAGCGGTCCATGATGAAAAGGGCGTCCATCACAGCCTGTTCAGCCTTGCACGGACCCACTCCCCCATCGATATAGAAGAGCACTACGGGAACCTCGGCTACGCCATTTTCGCCAGCCAGAAACTGCATGCCCTGGCCGGCAAGAAAATGTCCGAGACCGCGGCCGACCAGCAGCAGTGCCACTTGTCACCCAGGGAGATCGAGGTGCTGAGGTGGTCAGCCCAAGGCAAGACCGCGTCGGAAGTGGGCAGAATTCTTTGTCTTTCCGAGCGCACGGTGAATTTCCATGTTTGCAGCTGCATGCGAAAGCTGAACGCCAGCAATAAAATTTCAGCGGTGGCCAAAGCCGCCCAGATCCACGTGATCTGAACCCACGACGCGGCATGGCCGCCCTGAAAAACCCACGGGTAATGCGCGACAAAAAAACGTACCATTTACGGTTCCACTTGAATGATGACGCGCTAGACGCGCGACGCGGTTCATTCAGGCGGTCCCGCACAGAACCTGCCTCCAGGCAGCGGGACATCCGTCGATCCCCAGAGTCCCCAGCCATGCCCCTGCTTGATACTCCCTTCGCCCAGCTCGACCTGATCCGCCAACCCGAACAGCAGAACGAACCGCTGCAAGCCTTCGATGCGGCCGATGAATACCTGCTCGCGTACCTGGCCGAGCAACAGCCTGACGCGCAGACACGGGTGCTGGTACTCAATGATGGCTTCGGCGCCCTGGCGGCCAGCCTGGCCGGCAAAGTGGAGGTGATCAGCAGCGGTGATTCATTCCTGGCGTTGCAGGCGCTCGGCAAGAATCTGGTGCGCAACGGCCGGCCTTTCGATGCGGTGCCGACGTTGCCGGCCAGCGAGCCATTGGCCGGCCCCTTCGACCGCGTCCTGATCAAGGTCCCGAAAACCCTCGCCTTGCTGGAAGAACAACTGATTCGCCTGCAAGGCCAGCTGGCGCCAGGAGCCCAGGTGATCGCGGGCGCCATGATCAAGCATTTGCCCCGGGCGGCCGGAGAGCTGCTGGAGCGTTACATTGGATCTGTACAGGCTTGCCTGGCGGTGAAAAAAGCCCGCCTGTTGATCGCGACGCCAGAGCCCAGGTCGTCCGTTGTATCGCCCTACCCCACCCGATACTGGCTGGATGAACCCCGGATCGAATTGCTCAATCACGCCAACGTGTTTTGCCGCGAAGGGCTGGACATCGGCACTCGTGCATTCCTCCCCCACCTGCCCAAAAACCTGGGCACGGCCCGGGTCGCGGACCTGGGTTGTGGCAACGGCGTGCTGGCAATCGCCAGTGCCCTGCAGAACCCTGAAGCCCGCTATACCCTCGTGGATGAATCCTACATGGCCGTGCAATCGGCGGCCGAGAACTGGCGAGCTGCGCTGGGCGAGCGGGAGGTGACCCTGCGCGCAGGCGATGGCCTCGCCGGACAGGAAGCGCAATCACTGGACGTGGTGCTGTGTAATCCGCCGTTCCACCAGCAGCAGGTAGTAGGCGATTTCCTGGCCTGGCGAATGTTCCAGCAGGCCCGCGAAGCGCTGGTGGTAGGCGGCGCGCTGTACATCGTCGGCAATCGGCACCTGGGTTACCACAGCAAGCTGGCGCGGCTGTTCCGCGGCGTCGAGCAAGTGGCCGCCACACCGAAATTCGTGATCCTCAAAGCTCGCAAATAACTTATCCACCGCTCAAAAAAACCCTCCTGACGGAGGGTTGAAGCCGTGCCGCAAGGCAACGGGATGGGAAATCAGTGGGTGGTCAGGCCTGCCGCGTTCATGAACATGCGCATCAGGCTCGCGACGATGAACAGCGCCAGCACACTCCCAGCCCAGATCAGCGCCAGCCAGCCGAGCCGCTGCCAGAGGGGTTTTCTTTCGGCGGCTTCGATGTCTTTCAATTCAGGCTTGGCCATGCTCAACACCTCCCGGCGCAATCAATGGTAACCATCGTCATGGGTCACCTTGCCGCGGAACACGTAGTAGCTCCAGAAGGTGTACACCAGGATCAACGGAATGATGAACAGCGTGCCGACCAGCATGAAACCCTGGCTCTGGGGCGGTGACGCTGCGTCCCAAATGGTGATGGAAGGCGGCACGATGTGCGGCCACAGGCTGATGCCCAAGCCGCTGTAGCCGAGGAAAATCAACACCAGGGTAAGGATGAAAGGTGTGTAGTTGGCGTTGCGGGCTACCGCGCGGAACAATCCGTACATAGTCACCAACACCAGGATCGGCACCGGCAGGAACCAGAACAGATTCGGCAGGGTGAACCAGCGGGCCGCGATATCCGCGTGGGCCAGCGGCGTCCAGATACTGACGATACCGATCACCGCCAACACCACGAACGCCAGCGGCCTGGCCAGGTTATGCATCTGCTCTTGCAACTTGCCTTCGGTCTTCATGATCAGCCAGGTACAGCCGAGCAATGCGTAGGCCGCGATCAGCGCCAGGCCACAGAACATCGTGAACGGCGTAAACCAGTCCAGGGAGCCGCCGGCGAACTGCCGATTGACCACCTCGAAGCCGTCGATGAACGCTCCCAGCGCCACACCCTGGAAGAAGGTTGCCGTCAGCGAACCGCCAATGAACGCCTTGTCCCACAGATGCCGCTTCTCGGCCTTGGCCTTGAAGCGGAATTCGAAGGCCACGCCGCGGAAGATCAAACCGACCAGCATCAGGATCAGCGGCAGATACAACGCCGAAAGCACCACCGAATAGGCCAGGGGAAATGCCCCGAACAGGCCGGCACCGCCCAGCACCAGCCAGGTTTCGTTACCGTCCCAGACGGGCGCCACGGTGTTCATCATCACGTCCCGGTCACGCTCGCCCTTGACGAAGGGGAAGAGAATGCCGATCCCCAGGTCGAAGCCGTCCATGATCACGTACATCATGATGCCGAAGATGATGACCACGGCCCAGATCAGTGGAAGATCAATACCCATGATTCAATTCCCCTTGTTCGAGCGGTCGTTGTGGTCCACTTCGTCGTCGCCTTGGTTGGCGGCCGACAGCGGACGCGCCGGGGTGCGTTTCTGGCCTGGCCCACCACCGGTCGGCTCGGCTTCGTGGGCCTCCGGCCCTTTGCGCACCAGACGCATCATGTAGCTGAGGCCAGCACCGAACAGCGCGAAATACACCACCACAAACATGACCAGGGTGAAGCTCATCTGGGCAAAACTGTGGCCGGAAGAGGCGTCGGCGGTGCGCATCAAGCCGTAGACGACCCAGGGCTGGCGGCCGATCTCCGTGGTGAACCAGCCGGCCAGGATCGCGACCAGGCCGGACGGGCCCATCCACAGCACCAGGTGCAGGAATGGTCGGGATCGGTAGAGCCGATCGTTTCGGCGCAGCCAGAGACTGCACAGGCCGGTGAAAATCATCAGTAGCCCGAGGCCGACCATGACCCGGAACGACCAGAACACAATGGTCGAATTTGGCCGGTCTTCAGGTGGAAATTCCTTGAGGGCAGGCACCTGGTCGGTCAATGAGTGAGTCAGGATCAAGCTGCCCAGGTAGGGAATTTCCACCGCGAATTTGGTCCGTTCTTCTTTCATGTCCGGCAGGCCGAACAGGATCAGCGGCGTGGGTTCGTTGCCGACGTTCTCCCAGTGACCTTCGATGGCGGCGATTTTCGCTGGTTGATGCTTGAGGGTGTTAAGACCATGGAAGTCGCCGATGACCGCCTGTATCGGCGCCACCAACAAGGCCATCCACATGGCCATCGACAGCATGCGGCGCACAGCCGGATTATCGCGACCGCGCAACAGATGCCAGGCCGCCGACGAACCGACGAAGAACGCCGTGGCAACAAATGCCGCGACCGACATGTGCATCAGCCGATAAGGGAACGAAGGGTTGAACACCACCGCCAGCCAGTCCACCGGTATCACCCGACCGTCGATGATCTCGTAGCCCTGCGGGGTTTGCATCCAGCTATTGGAAGAGAGAATCCAGAAGGTCGAAATCAGCGTGCCGATCGCCACCATGACCGTGGAAAAGAAATGCAGGCCACGGCCGACTCGATTCCAGCCGAACAGCATCACACCGAGAAAACCCGCTTCGAGGAAGAACGCCGTGAGCACCTCGTAGGTCAGCAGCGGCCCGGTCACCGCACCGGCGAAGTCCGAGAAACGGCTCCAGTTGGTCCCGAACTGGTAAGCCATGACCAATCCGGACACCACCCCCATGCCGAAGTTGACGGCGAATATCTTCGACCAGAAATGGTACAGGTCGCGGTAGGTGTCATCGCGCGTCTTGAGCCACAGGCCCTCGAGTACTGCCAGGTAACTCGCCAGGCCAATGGTGATGGCCGGGAACAGGATGTGGAACGAGATCGTGAACGCGAACTGGATTCGGGCGAGATCGAGCGCCTCCAAACCGAACATAAGTCTTCCTCTGTCAGGTAAAACCGGCTGCGGGCGAGGCTTGCATCAGCCCCCAGGGATATGGAGTGCGATGCTTTTCAAATCGTTCTTTTTTAAACCGTCACAACGCAGGACTCTGGCCGAATGGCCGCCAGGCCGACCCACTCAAGGGTATTGACCTGGATCAAGCAATGTTCAAAGAGTAGTCGCATTATTGCCGACGGACGGCGTGGTCTTTTGTCGCGTGGCAGGTTGTCTCAGTGCCGTAAACCTACCCTGGTCATGATTTCCAAACCCACACGGACCCCGTGGCGAGGGAGCTTGCTCCCGCTCGGTTGCGCAGCGACCGCAAAGTCGGGGGGCCGCTTCGCAGCCCAGCGGGAGCAAGCTCCCTCGCCACAAGAGCCCGCACCGGTTTGAAATTGATGCTTGGCTAACTATTTTTTTCGGCAGACGTAATTTCCGGTTACAGCTCGGTGATAATCTCCGACGCCTTCCTCACCGGACCCGTCATAGATGCCCAGCCAAGCGCCGTTGCTGCTCCGTCACCATCGTCCCTTCATTGCCTTCTGGCTGGCCAGGATCTTTACGGCCAGCGGCTTCCAGATGCTCACCGTGGCCATTGGCTGGAACCTCTATCAACTGACCGGTAACGTCCTGGACCTGGGCCTGGTGGGGTTGGTGGAGTTCGCCCCTCGCGTGTTGTTCATGCTTCATACCGGGCATGTGGCTGATCGCTATGACCGCCGCAAAGTCGCGGCCATCTGCCAGTCATTGCAGGCGATGATTGCCCTGGCGCTGGTGATCGGCAGCGCCACCGACAATGTCACCCGCGAAATGATCTTTATCCTTGCCTTCCTGCTGGGTGCCGCCCGCTCCTTCGAAATGCCCACCACTCAGGCGTTGTTGCCGAGCATCGTCCCGGCGGCGCTGTTTCCCCGGGCGGTAGCCGCCGCGCAATCGGCCCAGCAATCGGCCACCATCGTCGCGCCGGCGCTCGGCGGCTTGCTCTATGCCTTCGGCAGCGTCTGGGTCTACGGCCCGACGGTACTGCTCTACATCATCGCTTGCTGCTTGATGCTCAACCTTCCCGCCCGGCAGACGCCGCTGAACAAAGGCAAGGCGACGTTGGACTCGTTGCTCGCCGGGATTCGCTTCATCCGCAGCCGCCCGGACATTCTCGGGGCGATTTCCCTGGACCTGTTCGCCGTGCTGCTGGGCGGCGCAACGGCACTGCTGCCGGTGTTCGCCAAGGACATCCTGCTCACCGGTCCGTGGGGGCTGGGCCTATTGCGCTCGGCGCCAGCGGTCGGGGCCTTGCTGATGTCGCTGTGGCTGGCGCGGTTTGCCGTGGAGCGCAACGTGGGCCGGGTGATGTTCACCGCGGTCGGTGTGTTCGGCGTCGCCACCATTGCGTTCGGCCTCTCCACCTCGTTCTGGTTTTCCTTGGCGGTGCTGGTAGTGCTGGGCGCGGCGGACATGATCAGCATGGTCATCCGCGCCTCTTTCGTGCAGTTGGAGACGCCGGATGAAATGCGCGGCCGGGTCAGCGCGGTGAACGGGTTGTTCATCGGCGCCTCGAATCAGCTCGGCGAGTTCGAATCCGGCCTCACTGCACACTGGTTCGGCACCGTGCCGGCGGTGGTCATGGGTGGCGTCGGCACGCTGCTGGTGACCGGGACCTGGATCAAACTGTTCCCGACCCTGGCCAGCCGCGACCGAATGCACGAACCGGCCGAGGAAGCGAAAGCCTAAAGCAACTTGTCCAGGGTGATGGGAAAGTCCCGCACCCGTTTGCCGGTGGCATGATAAATCGCATTCGCCACCGCCGCCGGCACCCCGACAATGCCTATTTCACCGACGCCCTTGGACCCGAGCGCGTTGACGACTTCGTCATGTTCCTCGACAAAAATCACCTCGATGTCGCCGATGTCGGCGTTGACCGGCACATGGTACTCGGCCAGGTTGTGATTCATGTGGCGGCCCAGGGCGTGGTCGGTCAGGGTTTCCTCGTGCAGGGCCATGCCGACGCCCCAGACCACGCCGCCCAGGATCTGGCTCCGTGCGGTCTTCGGGTTGATCACTCGCCCGGCGGCGATGGCGCTGACCACCCGATTGACCTTCACCGTCCCCAGGTCTTCATCCACCAACACCTCGACGAACACGGCTGAATGAGTGGCGGTGGCATAGGCTTGGCGTTTTTCGTCCGGCCCGGTGGTGACCTGGGCCTGCAACGGCGTCTCGCCACTTTTCTGTGCTAACTCGGCCAGGGCAACAGTCGCCTCGCCGAGCCGCAGTTGGCCGTCGGCGAAAGTGACTTGTTCAAGGGTCGCACCGCTGAAGGCCGGGCAGGTCTGCCGGGCCACGGCCAGCAGTTTTTCGTTCAGCGCTTCACAAGCCTTTTGCACGGCAGTGCCGACAGACGAGACGGTGAACGAACCGCCTTGCAGCGGCGCGGTAGGCAATGATGAATCCCCGAGGACAAAGGTGACGTCGTCCAGGGAAATGCCTGACGCCTCGGCGGCGATCTGGGTCATGACCGTGTAGGTGCCTGTGCCGATGTCGGTGGTGGCGCTGCTGACGGTCAACTGGCCGTCCGATCCCAACGAGGCTCGGGCACTGGCCTTTTGCTGCATGGCTTCCCACACACCGCCGGCCATGCCCCAGCCCACCAGTTGCCGGCCTTCGCGCATGCTGCGCGGCTCGGGGTTGCGCTTGTCCCAACCAAAACGGCGAGCGCCTTGGGCGTAACACTCGCGTAATTCCTTGCTGGAATACGGCTTGCCTTCGTTCTCGTTGCGCTCGGCGTAGTTGAGCAACCGCAACTGCACCGGATCGATCGCCAGGGCACAGGCCAGCTCATCCAAGGCGCATTCCAGGCCGATCAACCCCAGGGCGGCGCCGGGCGCGCGCATGTCCAGCGGCGTATAGACGTCCAGCGGCACCAGTTTGTAGGTCAAGGTCACGTTATCGCAGTGATAAAGCATGCCACTCCATTCCACCACGTGCTCGGTGAAGTCCTCGAAGCTCGAGGTCTGGCCGATGGCGGTGTGCGCCACGGCCAGCAGGCGCCCATTGGCTGCGGCCCCCAGTTGCAGGTGCTGGATGGTGCGCGGGCGATAGCCAAAGGTAAACATCTGCTGGCGCGTCAGGCTGACCCGCACGGAGCGCTTGAGGGCCAGGGCCGCCATCACCGCCAAGGGCAATTGATATTGAGGGCGCAGCCCGGAACCGAAGGCGCCGCCGACAAAAGCGGCGAACACTCGCACCTGCTCTTTTTCCAGCCCGAACACTTCTTGCACATAGGCTTGGCAGTTTTGCGTGCCTTGGGTCTTGTCGTGGATGTGCAGGCTGCCGTCGGGTTGATACAGCACTGTTGAAGCATGAGGCTCCATCGGGTTGTGGTGTTCCACCGGTGTGCTGTAGGACACGTCCACGCTGAGCGCTGCGCTGGCGTATTCACCCTGAAAATTCCCACGGGGTTTGGGCAGTTCGGCCGGTGCAGGATGGGCTTCGTTTTGCAGGGTTTTCAGATCGGTCTGATGGCCCTGGATGTCATATTCGATCTCGATGAGTGAACCGGCGTAGCGAGCCAGTTCCAGATTTTCCGCCACCACCAAGGCCAACGGTTGGCCGCTGTACAGGATCCGGTCGTTGTACAACGGTCGGAACGGCGAACCTTCTGCCGCGTCGGCATCCTGATAGGGTTCGTCGTAGCTGGCGATCCTCGGGCGGTTGGTGTGGTCGATCACCGCGACCACGCCGGGCAGGGCCAAGGCTCGGGAAGCATCGATACGCAACACCCGGCCACGGGCAATCGCGCCCGACACGACGCTGCCATGCAGCAGGCCATCCTCAGGGTATTCAGCGGCATAACGGGCCTGGCCCGTCACCTTGAGCAAGCCATCGACCCGGTCGAGTGGTTGCCCTATGGTTTTGCTCGAAGCATTCATCAGGCTTGCCCTCCCTGCGGTGCGGTACCCAGCGCGGCATCGCCCAAGGCCCGGACGATGGCCCGGCGCGCCAGTTTGATCTTGAAGCCGTTGTGCTCCAGCGGCTCGGCATTCTGCAGCAGCGCATCGGCGGCGGCCGTGAAGGTTTCGCGGCTGACGGTCTGGCCGGCCAGCCAACTCTCCACCGCCCGGTCGCGCCAGGGTTTGTGGGCCACGCCGCCCAAGGCCAGGCGCGCCTGGCGGATCACTGGCCCATCCAGCTCCAGCGCCGCCGCCACCGACACCAGCGCAAAGGCGTAGGAGGCGCGGTCGCGAATTTTCAGGTAGTGGCTATGCTCGGCGAAACCGCGCGCCGGCAGCTCAATGGCAGTGATCAATTCATCATCGGCCAGTTGATTATCCCGCTCCGGGGCATCACCGGGCAGTCGATGAAAATCGGCGAACTCGATGGTCCGCGCTCCGCCCCGGCCCAACACGTGGACCACCGCTTCCAGGGCGGCCAGGGCCACGCACATGTCCGAGGGATGGGTCGCGACACATTGATCACTGGCGCCGAAAATCGCGTGGATCCGGTTCAAGCCGTCCCGGGCCGGGCATCCGCTGCCCGGCCGGCGCTTGTTGCACGGCACGCTGGCGTCATAGAAGTAATAACAGCGGGTACGTTGCAGCAGGTTGCCGCCGGTGCTGGCCATGTTGCGCAACTGTGGCGAGGCACCGGCCAGGATCGCTTGGGACAGCAGCGGATAACGGCGCTCGATCCAGGGATGCCAGGCCAGATCGGCGTTGCTGACCAAGGCACCGATCATGACTCCGCCGGAAGGCGTTTCGCTGAGATCCGCCAAGGGCAACCCGGTGATATCGATCAGGTGCTCGGGGCGGGTGAGGTTTTCCTTCATCAAGTCCAATAGGTTGGTGCCGCCGGCGATGAAGCGCGAAACCGGGCTCGACAGGTCGATGGCCGCCTGAACAGTGTCGGGCTTGCTGTACTGGAACGGGTTCATTGATCGCCTCCCGACTGCTGGCAACGTGGCAGGGCTTCTTCGATGGCGTCACGAATGTTGGTATAGGCACCGCAGCGGCACAGGTTGCCGCTCATCAGCTCACTGATCTCGCCTGGGGTTTGCGCCCTGCCCTCGTTGACCAACCCGACTGCCGAACAGATCTGCCCGGGCGTGCAATAACCACACTGGAACGCGTCGTGCTTGATGAAAGCCTGTTGCATGGGATGAAGTTGGTCGCCGTCGGCCAAGCCTTCCACGGTGGTCAATTTGGCGCCATCGCACATCACCGCCAGGGTCAGGCAGGCATTGATCCGTTTGCCGTCACGCAGCACCGTGCAGGCGCCGCATTGGCCGTGGTCACAGCCCTTCTTGCTGCCTACCAGGTCCAGTTGTTCGCGCAGCAGATCCAGCAGCATGGTCCAGGGCAGCACGTGCAATTCACGCGACTGACCATTGAGTATCAGACGGATCGGATGACGGGCGAAGGCCGCCTGCGTCGCTTCGGACAGGGTCGCGCTCATGGAACACCTCACGGTTGGTCGTACTCGCGGCGTTTTGGGAAACCGCCGTCATAAGGGGTACGACTTCAGGTGGGGGTGAGCGTTCAAGGCAATTTAGCGATGAAAAAATGCCAGCGCCTGCTGCGCAACCCAGCGGGAGCAAGCTCCCTCGCCACGGGCCGGTGCCGCGTATCAGGCCAGCAATTCTGCCGCCACCACGCTCCTGACGCCCTTGCCACAGAGCTGCTCCACCAGCGCCAAGGCGAACGCCAGGGCGGCGGCCGAGCCTTGGGCGGTGATGCAATTGCCATCCACCACCACAGGCTGGTCGACGAAATTGCAACCGGACAATTGTTGGCTCACCGCGGGGAGGCAGGTCATGCGCCGCTGGCGCAACACGCCGAAAGCCAGCAGCGCCACGGCCGGGGCTTCGGCGATGGCGGCGAAGAAACGTCCGGTGGCGGCCTGGTTCTTGACCAATTGTTGCAGTGGCTGATGAGCCGCCAGGTGCTGAACGCCGATGATGCCGCCGGGCAGGGCGATCAGGTCGAAGTCCTGCACCAGCACGTCCACCAACATGCCATCGGCGGTCAGGCGCGTACCGCGGGCGCAGGTGAGCATCCGCCGGCCTTCGATGCTCGCCACCACCACTTCGACCTGGGCGCGGCGCAGCACGTCGATCAGCGTCACCGTTTGCAAATCATCGACACCTTCGGCGACGGCAATCAGGGCTCTGGGGATCTTGGTTCCAGGAATCATGGGCGCTCTCCGCTGGGTGATCCCTAAAGACTAGTCAGCTTTGCCGGGTCGCGTGGGCCCGGCGGCTCACTTGATGTACAGCTGGGCCGACATTCGATTGCCAGGAGCATTGATCGAGACGTTACTGAAGCTGAACGTGCCTTCCTGCTTGCCCTTCAGGTCGAAGGTGTACAAATAACCGACGACTTTGGTCCTGACGGAACAATCGTTGAGATTGCCGTTATCGAAGGCACACACCGGCGAGCGGGTGCCGTCGACTTCAAAGCCGTCCAGGGTGACCACGGGCTGGCGGCCATAGCCGACCTCCAGCACGTAGACCTTGATATTCGGGCCACTGTGATCGCAACGGGTCTGCGCCTGCCCCGGGGTAATGTCCTCGAAGCCACAGGCCGGCGACTCGACCTTGAGTACCTTGACCTCGCTCAGGGGCGGCGCCGAGGCGGCATTGACGGCCTGCCAGGGCCACCCCAGAGCCAAGGCACAACCGAACGCCGCCAGCAGTTTTTCATTCACACGATACATTGAGACCTCCCGGAACCGCGCGCAGTATGGCCCACTTGGCGCATCGGCAAAACATCGACGACGATCGCAGCCACAACGCCAAGCTGCTGGTATGATGCGCGGCTTTTTCCGACCCGCAGAAAAATCCCGGGCGCCGCTGGCGACCTGTGCTTTGCTGTTTGAGGTCGATACATTCACGGCGCTCCGGGCGCCACGGGGAGCAGACATGCTGGAAAGGCTGTTTCAACTCAAGGCACACAACACCAACGTGCGGACCGAGATCCTGGCGGGCATCACGACCTTCCTGGCCATGGCCTACATCCTGTTCGTCAACCCGAGCATCCTCGGCGAAACCGGAATGGACAAGGGCGCAGTGTTCGTCGCCACTTGCCTGGCCGCCGCCATCGGTTCCACGGTGATGGGCCTGATCGCCAACTATCCGATCGCCCTTGCGCCGGGCATGGGCCTGAACGCCTTTTTCACCTACACCGTGGTCCTGCACATGGGCCATACCTGGCAAGTGGCCCTGGGTGCGGTGTTCATTTCCGCCGTGCTGTTCTTCCTGCTGTCGATCTTTCGCATCCGTGAATGGATCATCAACAGCATCCCGCTGCCCCTGCGCTCGGCCATCGCTGCCGGTATCGGCCTGTTCCTGGCGCTGATCGCCCTGAGCAACGCCGGCATCGTCGTGAAAAACCCGGCGACCATGGTCGGCCTCGGCGACCTGAAGCAACCGGCGCCGATCCTCGCGACCCTTGGTTTCGTCCTGATCGTCGCCCTTGAAGCCTTGAAAGTGCGCGGCGCAGTGCTGATCGGCATCCTGACGGTCACCGTCGTCTCGATCCTGATGGGCTTCACCCCGTTCGGCGGCATTATGTCCGCGCCGCCATCCCTGGCCCCGACGTTCTTGCAACTGGACATCAAGGGCGCCCTGGACATCGGTCTAGTAAGCGTGATCTTCGCGTTCCTGTTCGTCGACCTGTTCGATAACTCAGGCACGTTGATTGGCGTCGCCAAGCGCGCCGGACTAATGGGCAAGGACGGCCACATGCCAAAGATGGGCCGTGCGCTGATCGCCGACAGCACCGCCGCCATGGCCGGTTCGCTGTTGGGCACTTCCACGACAACCAGCTACATCGAATCGGCGGCGGGCGTCAGCGCCGGCGGCCGCACTGGCCTGACCGCCATCGTGGTGGCGATCCTGTTCCTGCTGGCGCTGTTTTTCTCGCCACTGGCCGCCAGCGTCCCGCCCTTCGCCACCGCGCCGGCCCTGCTGTTCGTCGCCGTGCTGATGACCTCGGGCCTGGCGGAAATCGACTGGGACGACATCACCGTCGCCGCGCCAGTGGTGATTACCGCCCTGGCAATGCCGTTCACTTATTCCATCGCCAATGGCATCGCCTTCGGTTTCATCGCCTGGACCGCCATCAAGCTGGTGTCCGGCCGTGGCCGTGAGCTGAACCCGGCGCTGGTCATCCTGTCGATCCTGTTCGTGATCAAGTTGGGTTGGTTCAACGCATGACTTTTGATTCCCAGGCCTACGCCACTCAGCTCCAGGACAAGGTCACCCGTTTGCGTGACCTGCTGGCCCCGTTCGAGGCACCGGAACCTGCGGTGTTCGACTCGCCACTGGAGAATTTCCGCCTGCGCGCCGAATTCCGCCTGTGGCGCGAAGCCGGCGAGCGGCACTACGCGATGTTCTCCCAGGACGACAAGCGCACGCCGATCCTCATCGAGCAATTCCCTATCGCCAGCCTGCGCATCAACCAATTGATGCCGCAGCTCAAGGCGGCATGGCAGGCCAGCGCGCCACTGAGCCACAAGCTGTTCCAGGTGGAATTCCTGACCACCCTGGCCGGCGACGCGATGATCACCCTGTGCTACCACCGTCCGCTGGATGAACATTGGCACGCTGCGGCGTCCAAACTGGCGAGCGACCTGGGCGTCAGCATCATCGGACGCTCCAAGGGCAAACGTGAAGTGATCGGCCATGACTACGTGGTGGAGAAGCTCGACGTCGGCGGCCGCACGTTCAGCTATCGCCAACCGGAAGGCGCATTCACCCAGCCCAACGGCACGGTGAACCAGAAGATGCTCAACTGGGCCTATGAAGCCCTGGGCGATCGCAGCGACGATCTGCTGGAGCTTTACTGCGGCAACGGTAATTTCACCCTGCCCTTGGCCACCCGGGTGCGCAAAGTGCTGGCGACCGAAATCAGCAAGACTTCGGTGAACGCCGCATTGAACAACCTCAGCGAAAACGCTGTGGATAACGTGACGCTGGTGCGCCTGTCGGCCGAAGAACTGACCGAAGCCCTGAACGAGGTCCGGCCGTTCCGGCGCTTGCATGGCATCGATCTGAAAAGCTATGAGTTCGGCAGCGTCTTCGTCGACCCGCCCCGCGCCGGCATGGACCCGGACACGTGCGAACTGACCCGGCGCTTCGACAATATCCTGTACATCTCCTGCAACCCTGAAACCCTCGCCGCGAACATCGCGCAATTGCACGACACCCACCGCATTACGCGGTGCGCGCTGTTCGATCAATTCCCCTGGACCCATCACATGGAATCCGGCGTGCTGCTGACCCGGCGGTAAGCCGAGCCCCGTGGCGAGGGAACTTGCTCCCGCTGGGCTGCGCAGCCCCAAGCTTTTTGCGGTTGCTGCGCAACCGAGCGGGAGCAAGCTCCCTCGCCACAACTGCGATCTGCAAACTACCGAACCTGCGGCTCTTGTTCGATCATCGAACACTTATTGCCCAAGGACGGCGGCTTTGTTTGACCAAATTAACCATCTAGTACAATTTATCTCCACCGGCTGAAATCCCGCCGACGCCAACAATAAAAATGTGGAGAAAATTGCGATGCCTCCTATCGTTCTGGTGCTCAACGGCCCGAACCTGAACCTGCTCGGCACCCGCGAGCCGGCGACTTATGGCCATGAAACCCTGGCTGACATCTCCGCATTGTGCGGCCGGGCCGCTGAAGAGTTCGGCCTGGCGATAGAGTTTCGCCAGACCAACCAGGAAGGCGAATTGCTGGACTGGATTCATGGCGCCCGCGGACGCTGCGCCGGTATCGTCATCAACCCGGCGGCCTGGACCCACACCTCGGTGGCGATTCGCGACGCCCTGGTCGCCAGCGAAGTTCCGGTGATCGAAGTTCACCTGTCCAACGTCCACGCCCGGGAAACCTTTCGCCACCACTCCTTCGTTTCTTCCGTCGCCATCGGCGTGATGTGCGGGTTTGGCAGCCATGGTTATCGCCTGGCCCTGGAACATTTCAGTCAGCGGTTGAAGGGTTGATGAGCATGTCGAACATCACTGTGCTGGCCGGGCTGATCGGCGCGGGTATCCAGGCCTCGCGCACACCGGCACTTCATGAGCGCGAAGGCGACGCCCAAGGCATGCGTTATCTCTATCGGTTGATCGACCTCGACACGCTGAACCTCGACAGCAGCGCCCTGCCCGATCTGCTGAAGGCCGCCGAACGCATGGACTTCACCGGCCTGAACATCACCTTTCCCTGCAAGCAGGCGATTATCCCGTTGCTGGATGAGCTGTCGCCCGAGGCCCGGGGCATTGGCGCGGTCAACACCGTAGTGCTCAAGGGCGGCAAGCGCATCGGCCATAACACCGACTGCCTGGGCTTCGCCGAAGGTTTCCGTCGCGGCCTGGGGGACGTTGCCCGCCAGCGCGTGGTCCAGATGGGCGCAGGTGGCGCCGGTGCGGCCGTGGCCCATGCCTTGTTGGCAGAGGGCGTACAGTTGCTCAGCATTTTTGACGTCGAGATCAGCCGGGCCGAGGCCCTGGCGAACAACCTGAACCAGCATTTCGGCGCTGGCCGCGCCCGGGCCGGACACGATTTACCCAGCGCCATGGCCGAGGCGGACGGCCTGGTGAATACAACCCCCATGGGCATGGCGAAACTGCCGGGCCTGCCCGTGCCCGTCGAGTTGTTGCGGGGGCAATTGTGGGTCGCAGAGATCGTCTACTTCCCGCTGGAAACCGAACTGCTACGCAACGCCCGAGCCCTCGGCTGTCGCACGCTGGATGGCGGCAACATGGCGGTATTCCAGGCGGTGAAGGCATTCGAACTGTTCAGTGGCGTGGCCCCGGATGCGCAGCGGATGCTGGAGCATTTCCAAAGCATGAATCACTAAAGCCTGATGATAATCCCCTGTGGGAGCGGGCTTGCTCGCGAAGGCGGTGTGTCAGTTGGAAGATGTGTGACTGACACACCGCCTTCGCGAGCAAGCCCGCTCCCACAAGGTCCAGCGTCAGGGCTGTAGGTAGCGCAACACCGACTCGCAAACCATCGCGCGATGCCGCTGCTTAATCGCTTCCTCCGACAGGTCGATCTGAAAGATCTCACCAAACGTCTGGCGGTTGGACACGCGATAAAAACAGAACGAACTGATCAGCAGATGCACATCCAGCGGCTCCAGGCCGGCACGGAACACGCCCTCTTCAGCGCCTCGACGCAAGATCACGCCCAGGGAATCGAGGATGGTATTGGTCATCGCCTTGATCGCGCCGGATTGCTTGACGTATTCAGCGTTGTGAATGTTTTCGATACAGACGATGCGCACGAAATCCACGTTGCGGTCGTGGTGGTCGAAGGTGAATTCCACCAGGCGCCGGATCGCATCGACCGGGGCCAACTCCGCCAGGTGCAGGCGACTTTCGGTGGTACGGATATCACCATAGAGCTTTTCCAGCACCTCGACGTACAGCTGCTCCTTGCTGCCGAAGTAGTAGTAAATCATCCGCTTGGAGGTATGGATGCGCTCAGCGATGGCATCGACCCGGGCGCCGGACAGGCCCTGCTGGACGAACTCAACGATGGCTTCCTGAAGAATGTTCTCCCGGGTTTTCTCCGGGTTGTTCTTGCGACTCTTGCGCGGCGTGGCGACAGGTTCGTCGAGCGCTGCGGAAAGCTCTGGATTCATAGTCATTGCGGGCTCACGGCCATCACTGCACAGGCTGGCGATTATGGGCCGCACCGTGCAGTGAAGGAAGCCACGGTGTTGCCCTTTACCGCTACGTTTACGATTTCCCTACAACTTGGCGTGCCGCAAGCCTCCGCTGCGGGACTTGGCCATGGCCGCCAGCCGCACCGCGACGTTGGCCGCACCGTAGCCAGCGTAACCGTTCTTGCGCTGAATGATCTCAAAGAAAAACCGCCCCTCGAACGGCTCGGTGTAGACGTGGAACAGCTCGCCGCCTTGGGCATCACGGTCATACAGAACATTGAAATACGCCAGCTCGCTGAGAAACTCATCATCGAAGTCGAAGCGCGCCGCCAGGTCGTCGTAATAGTTGAGGGGAATGTCCAGCAGCGGTACGCCGGCCTCCTTGGCGCGGCTGACCTGGGTGAAAATGTCATCGCAGTCGAACGCAATGTGATGCACGCCAGAACCGCGATAACTCGACAGCGCGTGTGAGATCGCGGTGTTACGGTTCTCGGAAATGTTCAACGGCAAGCGGATCGAACTGCAGCGGCTGCGCAGGGCCCGGCTTTTGACCAGGCCATACGGGTCGGGCAGCACCACTTCGTCATCCGCCTCGAAATCCAACAGGCTCTTGTAGAACAACACCCAGCTGTCGAGGCTGTCCGCCGGCAGCGCCATCGCCATGTGATCGATGCGCTTGAGCCCCGCGCCGATGACCGCGCCGGGTTGCAGATTGAAATCGGTACCGTAGACATCGGCGTCCTGGTCCACCAGGTAGATGAGGCTGCCGTCCGGTGCTCGCACCGCCGCCAACTCCAGTTCATTGGGCCCCACCAGGCCGCGATAGGGTTGGCCTTTGTAGGCCACGGCCCGCTCCAGGGCGCTGGCGCTGTTCTTGACGCGCACGGCAGTGGCGCATAACGACGGACCGTGGGCTTCAAAAAAACTGTGGGCGAAAGAATACGGTTCGCTGTTGAGGATCAGGTTGATATCGCCCTGGCGCAGCAAGCTGACGTTCTTGGAGCGATGCTGGCCGGCCTTGACGAACCCCAGGCGCTCCAGCCAATGAGACAACTTGGCGCCGAGGTTATCGTCCACGGCGAACTCCAGGAATTCGATGCCGTTGTATTCGCTGGCCGGCGGCGTGGCGAAAAGGATATCGGCATTGCTGACAGGCGTGGCTTGCTCGGCCAAGCGCTGGCGGGTCTTTTCCTCCAGGTACAACAACGAGCGCAAACCGTCGGCGGCATTGGCCCGCGGCGGCGCCGCGCGAAAGCCGTCATTGAAGATTTCCAGCGACAGCGGCCCGGTGTAGCCGCTCTTGATGATCGGCGCCAGGAAGCCCGGCAAGTCGAATTCGCCCTGGCCCGGGAAGCAGCGGAAATGCCGGCTCCACTCCAGGACATCCATCGCCAGGATCGGCGCATCGGCCATTTGCACGAAGAAAATCTTCTCGCCTGGAATCTCGGCAATCGCGCTTGGATCGCCCTTGAGGGACAACGTGTGGAAACTGTCGAGCAAGACGCCGAGGCTTGGGTGGTCAGCCTGGCGCACGATATTCCAGACCTGTTGATAAGTATTCACGTGCCGGCCCCAGGCCAACGCCTCATAACCGATGCGCAAGCCCCGCGCACCGGCCCGTTCGGCCAGCAGGCGCAGGTCATCGACCAGGATCTGCGGGTCGCCGACGCTGTCGGCCGAGGCGTTGCTGCACACCAACACCAGATCGGTGCCCAGCTCCTGCATCAGGTCGAACTTGCGCTCGGCGCGCTCCAGGTTGCGCGCAAGGCGATCGCGACGGCAGCCTTCGAAGTCACGAAACGGCTGGAACAAGGTGATGGCGATGCCCAGGTCAGCGCACATCTGCCTGATTTCCCGCGGGCTGCCATCGTAATAGAGAAGGTCGTTCTCGAAAATCTCCACCCCGTCGAAACCGGCGGCGGCAATGGCCTCGAGTTTTTCCGGCAGGGTGCCGCTCAAGGATACGGTGGCAATGGAACGCTGCATGACGTCGGCTCCCGGGACAGGCATCGGCTACAGAAGGTGCGCCGCAATTGAAATGTTATTAAAAGAGTGAGCCGATTATTGAGCTGACGGTTTGTTTCAGCAATTTAATATGTACCGTCTGGTTAGTTTTTTGGGCGATTATCGAACACAATGCCGATTGCCGAATTGACGATTTTTTGCTCACTGCGCCACCATCGGCCCCACATTGACGCCGGCCCTGCCGGCAGCGATGGACAGACCCAGACCAACCATAAGAATTTCAAAAACGGGTACACGCTATGATTCCTTCCCAAAGCTCCCGCCTGGCTCCCGGCCTGGGCGTCACCACCGGCGGCATCGGTGACAAGATCCGCGGCGCCATGGCCGTGGGCAAGACCCGTTGGGGCATGCTCGCCCTGGTATTTTTCGCCACCACCCTGAACTACATCGACCGCGCCGCCCTGGGCGTCATGCAGCCAATCCTGGCCAAGGAGATGAGCTGGACGGCGATGGATTACGCCAACATCAATTTCTGGTTCCAGGTCGGTTATGCCATCGGCTTTGTCTTGCAGGGACGGTTGATCGACCGGATCGGCGTCAAACGCGTGTTCTTCTGCGCCGTGCTGCTCTGGAGCCTGGCGACCGGCGCCCATGGCCTGGCCACCTCGGCGATAGGTTTCATGGTCTGCCGTTTCATCCTCGGCCTGACTGAAGCGGCCAACTACCCGGCCTGCGTGAAGACCACGCGGCTATGGTTCCCCGCCGGCGAGCGGGCCGTGGCCACCGGCATATTCAACGCCGGGACCAACGTTGGCGCGATGTTCACGCCGATGCTGCTGCCTTTGATCCTGCACGTGTGGGGCTGGCAGGCGGCGTTCCTGTGCATGTCCGCCCTGGGTGGGATCTGGTTGCTGTTCTGGGGCCTGAAATACTTCAACCCCGAAGATCACCCCACGGTGAAACCGTCGGAACTGCAATACATCCAGGCCCAGGATGAGCCGGATCAGGTCCGCGTGCCCTTTACCCGCATCCTGCGCATGCGCGGCACCTGGGCGTTCGCCCTGGCCTATTCGATCACCGCGCCCGTGTTCTGGTTCTACCTCTATTGGCTGCCACCGTTCCTGAACCAGCAATACAACCTGGGCATCAACGTGACCCAGATGGGCATCCCGCTGATCATCATCTACCTCACTGCCGACTTCGGCAGCGTGGGCGGCGGGATACTGTCTTCGTTCCTGATCGGGCGCGGACTCAATCCGATCAAGGCGCGACTGGTGTCGATGCTGCTGTTCGCCTGCTGCATCATCGGCGTGATCATGGCCGCCGGCTCCAGCAGCCTGTGGATGGCGGTGTTTGCCATTTCCCTGGCCATCGGCGCGCACCAGGCCTGGACCGCCAACATCTGGAGCCTGGTGATGGATTACACGCCCAAGCACATGATGAGCACGGTGTTCGGCTTCGGCGGCATGTGCGCGGCCATCGGCGGGATGTTCATGACCCAACTGGTGGGCCACATTCTTACGATCACCCACAACAACTACACCGTGTTGTTCACCCTGATCCCGGCGATGTATTTCATCGCCCTGACATGGATGTACTTCATGGCGCCGCGCAAGGTGCCTACCCTGGAAAACTGATGAGCCATTAAGGCTGGAACGCAACTTTGTGGCGAGGGGATTTATCCCCGCTGGGCTGCGCAGCAGACCTGAAATCAGGCAACTCGGTGTGTCAGCCAAATCGAGCTGATTGTTTTGGGGCTGCTGCGCAGCCCAACGGGGATAAATCCCCTCACCACTGGGTCCACCATGTCCCGGACCAAACAAGTCTATTTACTTACGCCGCTGCTGCCACGCCGCCGCGAGCCCGCTCAAGCAGATCAGGGCGATGCCCACCACCGTCATCAGCGTCGGCGTGTGGCTGAACAACAACCAGCCCAGCAGCCCGGCAAACACGATCTGGCAATACCCGAACGGCGCGAGCAGCGCCGGGGCGGCGAAGCGGAAGGCTTGGGTCAGCATCAAATGCGCGGTCATCCCGCAGGCGCCCAGCGCCAGCATCATCAACCCATGCACCAGGCTCGGCACTTGCCAGAAGAACGGTACCAGTGCGCTCATCACCAATGTGTTGCACAGGCCGGCGAAGAAATTACTGGTGGTCGGGCTGTCGATCTCGCTGAGCTTGCGCGTGAGCAATTGATAGAAGCAGAAAAACAGCGCCGAACAGAACGGCAGCAACACCGCCGGCGTGAACAGATCGCCGCCGGGATGAACAATGATCAGCACGCCGATAAAACCGAAAATCACGGCGATCCATTGCCCGCGCGTCACACGCTCGCCGAGCAATGGCACCGACAAGGCCGTGACCAGCACCGGAGCCAGGAAGTTGACCGCCGTGGCTTCGGCCAGCGGGATATACAACAACGCCGTGGTGAAGAACAGACTGGTACCGAGCAGGCACAGCGCCCGAGCCAATTGCCACAACGGGCGCTTGGTACGCAGCACCCGCAGCCCCGAGCGCGGCAGGAAAATACCCGCCATCAACAAGGTGTGCACCACGTAACGCGCCCAGACCACCATGATGATCGGATAAAAACCGGAAAGGTATTTGGACAACGCGTCATGACTGGAGAACAGGAACGTTGCGACCAGAATAAGCACGATGCCCTTGAAAGCCTGATTGACGCCGGAGAGCGGAGTGCTGAGGGTCATGAGGAAAACCTGCGCTGCTTGATGTAAGGGCCGTGACGCACAGTGAAGTTGTTGGGCCAGCGAAAATACCGATAAGTTCTGAATCCGCAGTGTAATGAAAATTCCGGAGCCAGGCAGAATCGGCTTGTCGATGAACCAAAACCCGCGTCCGTTGCCTGACAGCTCAAGCACGCCGCGCACCTTTGGCGCCTGAAAGCTAGACTCACCCCCACAGCAGTCATTTCTCGCCGGGTCATTCAGAGGACTTCCAACATGTTATGGAAAAAAGGTCGCCGCAGTGACAACGTGGTGGACGCCCGCGGCGATGAGGGCGGCGGTGGCGGGATGCGGTTTGGCGGCGGCAAGGGATTGAGCCTGACGGCCATTCTGCTGATCGTCGGCATCGGCTGGATCACAGGCCAGGACCCGATGCAGATTCTCGGGCAACTGGCGGGGCAGATGGACTCATCTGCGCCGGCGTCCTCCCAGACTCGCCAGGCGCCACCGGCCAACGACGAGCAGGCCGAATTCGTGCGCTCGATCCTCGGCGATACCGAAGACACCTGGGGCCAGGTCTTCCAGCAGGCCGGGCGGCAATATCAGCAGCCTAAACTGGTGCTGTTCAGTGGTCGGGTCAACTCGGCCTGCGGCCTTGCCTCATCGGCGACCGGGCCGTTTTATTGCCCGGCAGACCGCCAGGTGTATCTGGACATGAGTTTCTTCAAGGAAATGTCCCAACGTTTCTCGGCCGCCGGTGACTTCGCCCAGGCCTATGTCATTGCCCATGAAGTCGGCCACCACGTGCAAACGCTGCTTGGGGTCTCGGCAAAAATCCAGGAGGCCCGCCAGCAAGGCCGGCAGATGGAAGGCGACGGTGGCCTGTTGGTGCGCCAGGAATTGCAGGCCGATTGCCTGGCCGGGGTCTGGGCCAACCACGCGCAAAAACGCCTGAACTGGCTGGAGCCGGGGGACATCGAGGAAGCCTTGAACGCCGCCAACGCGATTGGCGATGACCGGCTGCAACAACAAGGCCAGGGCCGCGTGGTGCCGGACTCCTTTACCCACGGCACCTCGGCGCAACGGGTGCGCTGGTTCAAGACCGGCTTCGCCCAGGGCCAGGTCAGCCAGTGCGACACGTTCGCGGCGAAAAACCTGTAGATGACGTGGCGCGCGCTGATCGGGCTGTTGTTGTGCTGCACCTGGGCCCAGGCGGACGAACACGGCGTGAACGTGGTCGCTCAGGGGCGATTGCAGTTCAAGGGCGGCGCCATGGCCGTCGCTGTCAGCCCGCCCCCTGCGTCCATCCAGCGCGTGGTGATCATCGTCCATGGTCGGCTGCGCAATGCCGAGACCTACCTACACAGCGCAGAACAAGCCGCCGCCCAGGCCGGACAGACGGCCACCACACTGATCATCGCCCCACAGTTTCTTAACGAACAGGACGTGACACGTCATCAATTGCCCAACGACCTGTTGCGCTGGCGCGGCAACGACTGGATGGCCGGCGATTTATCCACAGGGCCAAGCCCAGTCAGTTCATTCCAGGTTCTCGATGACATCGTGGCGCGGGTCAGTGATCGACAGCAGTTTCCCGAAGTGAAGGAAATCGTCATCGCCGGCCACTCCGGCGGCGCCCAGGTCGTGCAGCGTTATGCCCTGCTCGCCCACGGTCCCTACCGGATCAATCCGCGCTTTGTGATTGCCAACCCGTCGTCCTACGCCTACTTCGATGCCCAACGCCCCATGGCGTTCGACCCGGCCAGTTGCCCTGGCTTCAACCAATGGAAATATGGCCTGCAACAGCTTCCCGCCTATGCCGCCGGGCAATCACCCGCATGGCTGGAGGAAAACTACGTCAAGCGCGACATCGTTTATCTGCTTGGGCAGCAAGACATCGATCCGAAGCACCCAGCGCTGGACAAAGGCTGCGAAGCGCAGACCCAGGGGGCGTATCGGTTATTGCGCGGGCATTTCTTTTTCGACTACCTGTCCCGACGCCATCCCGTGGGGCTGAACCAACGGCTGATCGAAGTGCCGGGGGTTGGGCATGATGGGAATGGGATGTTCACTTCGCCTGAAGGTTTGAAGGTGTTGTTTGGGCAGTAGGCCTTATGTCGACAGGCCCGGCCTCATCGCGAGCAAGCTCGCTCCCACAAGGGCACCACGAATCCACTGTGGGAGCGAGCTTGCTCGCGAAAGCGATTAGCCGGCCAACACAGAAACTCAGGCCGAAAGCATCCGCCGCAACTCAACACAATCCCGAGCATGCCAATCGGTCAGCTCCGGCCACGGATTGTCCGGCAGGTTCACCAGCACCGTCCGCGCCCCCGCCGCACGACCACAATCCAGGTCAAAGCGATAGTCGCCGACCATTACCATGGCCCCGGGCGTCACGTTCCAGGCTTCGGCCAGCTTCAACAGACCGCCCGGGTGAGGCTTGGGTGGAGCTTCGTCGCGGCCCAGCACGTCCGCCACGGCGAAACAGTCCACCAGGCCAATGGCCTCCAGGGTCACATGGGCCAGCTCGCGGGCGTTGCGGGTCAGGATCCCCAGGCGGTAGCCACGGCTGGCCAGTTCACGCACCAGCTCAACCGCCCCCGGCGCAGGCTTGGAGCCCAGCGCCAGGTCGCGCTCGTGTTCCAGCAACCAGGCATGCTTGGCCGCCGCTTCGTCAGCCGGCAATGCCGCCAGGTGGGTGAGGATGTCATCTTCGGCCGGGATCGCCAGGGCTACGCGAATCGCGGCGAAATCATGCACGGCGATGGTCAGCGTGCCGTCCATGTCAAAGACCCAATGCCGGACCTCGGCCAGGCTCATGCCCAGTCCTTGCGATGCCGGATCAGGCCTTCCTGGGTCACCGAAGCTACCAATTGCCCGGCGCGGTTGAATACGCTGCCCCGGGAAAACCCTCGGGAATTGCCGGCCCACGGGCTGTCCATGGCGTAGAGCAACCAGTCATCGGCCCGCAGATCGGCATGGAACCACAAGGCATGGTCGAGACTGGCTACTTGCATGTCCTTGTGCCACACCGATTTGCCATGGGGCAGCAGCGACGTGGTCAACAGGCCGAAGTCCGACGCGTAGGCCAGCAGGTATTTGTGCAAGGCCGGCGAATCCGCCAGGGCGCCATCGGCGCGGAACCACACGTATTTGATCGGATCAGCGGGTTGCGGGTTGTAGGGGTCTTTCTCGGTGACCGGGCGTACTTCGATCGGCTTGGGGCACAGCAGTTTTTCCCGCATGTGCTCGGGCAGCAGGTGCGCCCGCTGCTGGGTCAGTTCCAGTTCGGACGGCAGGTTTTCCGGCCCGACCACCTGCGGCATGCTGCTTTGATGCTCAAAGCCCTGCTCGTCGTACTGGAACGACGCACTGCAGGTGAAGATCGGATTGCCTTTCTGGATCGCCGTGACACGTCGGGTGCTGAAGCTGCCGCCGTCACGCACCCGGTCGACCTGATAGACCACCGGCAACGCGGCATCACCCGGGCGCAGGAAGTAACCGTGCATCGAATGCACATGTCGAGCCTCCTCCACGGTCTGGCTGGCCGCCGACAGCGACTGGCCCAGTACCTGGCCGCCGAACAGCTGGCGGAACCCCAAGTCCTGGCTGCGACCGCGAAACAGGTTCTCTTCGATCGGTTCCAGGGTCAGCAGGTCGACCAGATCTTCCAACACGTGGCTCATTCAGATTTTCCTCACACAGCACACACCGCGCAGGCTGTGCTGCGGCGGTGGATCGATTGTTGGCCCGGGCCACTCTGGCGGGCATTGTAAACGTCCGTGTCGGCTAACCGTGCAGGGTCTGTAGCCACTGCTCACGATTGATGCGATAGAGCACATGGTGACGCAATGGATGCCCGACTGCGAGTTTTGGATGTTCGAAATCATCCGCCGGGTCATGCTGCATGCCGATGGCCTGCATGACTTTCTGTGACGGTAGGTTATCGACGGCGGCGAACGCCACCACCTCTTCCAGGGCCAACTGATCGAAGGCACAACGCAGTGCAGTCCACGCCGCTTCGCTGGCATAACCCAGGCCCCAATGTTCCCGGGCCAGGCGCCAGCCGATTTCGATGGCCGGGGTGAAATGCGCGTCGAACCCGACCACGCCCAGCCCGGTAAACCCGATGAAGGCCCCCGTGTCCTTGCGCTCCAGCGCCCACAGGCCAAAACCATGCTCGGCAAAATGCCCGCGCACGCGACCGATCAGGGCAGCGCTTTCCAGACGGCTCAGGCGCTCGGGAAAGTAACGCATCACCTGCGGGTCCGCGCACATGGCAGCGAATTCCGGCAAGTCGTCATCGCGCCACTGTCGCAATATCAACCGCGCGCTTTCCAATTCCAGTATCGGCTCCATCATCACTCCCTTTCCATGCCCAGAGTCTACATCGCTGGTAGGATCCGTCATTCAATCACCACTGAAAACACCATGCCGCTGCCGCTGATCTACCACGAAGACTACAGCCCCGAATTCCCGGCGGAACACCGCTTCCCCATGGACAAGTTCCGCCTGTTGCGCGATCACCTCGTTGACAGTGGGTTGACCCGGGACGTCGACCTGTTGCGCCCATCGCTGTGTCCGCCCGATATCCTCGCCCTGGCCCATGACCGCGCCTATATCGAACGCTACATGGGCGGCGAGTTGTCCCGTGAAGACCAACGGCGACTTGGCCTGCCTTGGAGCGAAGCCCTGGCCCGCCGAACGGTACGCGCCGTGGGCGGTTCGCTGCTGGCGGCCGAACAGGCTCTTGAACACGGGCTGGCCTGTCATTTGGCCGGGGGCACCCATCACGCCCATTACGATCACCCGGCCGGTTTTTGCATATTCAACGACCTGGCGGTGATCAGCCGGTACTTCCTGGCCAGCGGCCGAGTCTCGCGGGTGCTGATTTTCGACTGCGATGTGCATCAGGGTGACGGTACGGCCCGAATACTCCATGACACTCCCGACGCGGTGACAGTTTCCTTGCACTGCGAAAAGAATTTTCCCGCGCGCAAGGCCCAAAGCGACTGGGACATCCCGTTGCCGATGGGCATGGACGATGGCGCTTACCTCAAGGTCGTGGATGACGCGCTCAACTATCTGCTGCCGCTCTACCAGCCGGACCTGGTGCTGTATGACGCCGGTGTCGATGTGCACAAGGACGATGCCCTCGGTTACCTTAAACTGACCGACGAAGGCCTCGCAGCCCGGGACGAGAGCGTCATGCGCCATTGCCTGGGGCGCGACATCCCGGTGGTCGGCGTGATCGGCGGTGGCTACAGCAAGGACCGCAAGGCCTTGGCCCGACGCCACGGGATCCTGCACCACAGCGCGGAAAAGGTCTGGGTGTCATCAGGCTGTCATTGAATGCTGGGCGCGTTACCCACAATGCCTGTGGAGCGGCCTGTGGATAACCTGAGCGAAACGGCCTGCAGGCTATGGCGTATGGTGCGTTTACAGGAATGGTTATTTTTTGATCAGCCATATTCCCTGTGAGAGCGGGCTTGCTCGCGAATGCGGTGTGCCAGTGCAATATATATCGACTGGCACACCGCATTCGCGAGCAAGCCCGCTCCCACAGGGACCTCTACTGGTAGAATGCCCCGCCTATTCCCGCGCCCAAGTTCAAATCATGACCTCGACCGCCAAGCCCATCACCCCAAACATCGCCATCATCGGCGGCGGCCCCGCCGGCCTGATGGCGGCCGAGGTGTTGAGCCAGGCCGGCGTCCGGGTCGACTTGTACGACGGCATGCCTTCGGTCGGCAGGAAATTCCTGCTGGCCGGCGTCGGCGGCATGAACATCACCCATTCGGAAGCGTTCCCGGCCTTCCTGTCCCGTTACGCCGAACGTGCGCCGAACCTGGCGCCGCTGCTGCGAGCCTTCGGCGCGGATCAGTTGTGCGCATGGATTCATGGGCTGGGCATCGACACCTTTGTCGGCAGTTCCGGACGGGTCTTTCCGACCGACATGAAAGCCGCCCCGCTGCTGCGCGCCTGGCTCAAGCGTCTGCGTGATGCTGGCGTGGTGATTCACACACGCCATCGCTGGCTTGGCTGGAACGCCGACGGCAGTCTGAGGATCGCAGCGCCGGAGGGCGAAAAGACTCTGCAACCCGACGCGACGCTGCTGGCGCTGGGCGGCGGCAGTTGGTCGCGCCTGGGCTCCGACGGCACCTGGATGCTTGCGCTGGAGCAGCGCGGCGTCGACCTGGCGCCCTTGCAGCCGAGCAACTGTGGGTTCGACGTCCAGGCCTGGAGCGAGTTGATGGTCAATAAGTTCGCTGGCGCCCCCCTGAAGAATATCGCCATCGGCCTCAATGATGATGTGCCACGCCTCGGCGAATGCGTCATCACCGCCACCGGCATCGAAGGCAGCCTGATCTATGCGCTGTCGGCTCCCATCCGCGAAGCGATCAACCATCACGGCAGCGCGACCATTCACTTGGATCTGCTGCCAGGGCGGCCTGTGGATAAAATCGAGCAAGCCCTGAACAAGCCTCGCGGTTCACGCTCGATGGCCAAGCATTTGCACAGCCAGTTGGGGATCGATGGCATCAAGGCCGCGCTCTTGCGCGAACTCGCACCAAGCGAATGCTTCACTGATCCTGCACGGTTGGCCCAGGCGATAAAGGCACTGCCGCTCACCTTGGTGAAAACCCGGCCGCTGGATGAGGCGATCAGCAGTGCGGGTGGCGTGACATTCGAAGCCCTGGATGAACGCTTGATGCTCAAGCAACTACCCGGCGTGTTTTGCGCCGGGGAAATGCTCGACTGGGAGGCGCCGACCGGCGGCTATTTGTTGACGGCCTGCTTTGCCAGCGGCCGGGCGGCGGGGTTGGGGATGGTGGAGTTTCTGCGAAACAGCTGCAAGCTATAAGTTGCAAGCTGCAAGCAAACCGCTTCCAACTTGCAGCTTGCAGCTTAAGACTGGCAGCTGCCCCTACGGCTTCCTCTTACGCGGCCCGGTGTTGAATACCGGCACTTTTCGCACAGGCTTGACCGAAGGTTCCACTGGCGCTGCGTCGCCGCTGTCCACCCACTTGCCCAGGTTGCGCTTGCCGCCACCACCCGAAGCTTTCGGCTTCTTCGGTTTTTTCGGTTTCTTCACGACCTGGCCGCTGGCATCGGTATCCGGCACGCGGTGTTCAGGCTCGAAGTCGTATTCCATCTGCCGGGGCAAGGTCTGACGAGTCAACATCTCGATGGCTGACAGCAGATTCACTTCGTCCGCGCAAACCAGGGAAATCGCCTGCCCCGTGGCGCCCGCCCGGCCCGTACGGCCGATACGGTGGATGTAGTCTTCAGCGACGATTGGCAGGTCGAAGTTCACCACCAGCGGCAAGTCTTCGATATCCAGGCCGCGGGCGGCGACATCGGTCGCCACCAGAATCTGCACTTCGCTGGCCTTGAAGCGATCCAGCGCGCGCTGGCGAGTGGCCTGGGGCTTGTCGCCATGGATGCCGTCGGCGTTGACACCCAGGCCCTGGAGTTTTTCCACCAGCGCATCGACGCCGTTGCGGGTCTTGGCGAATACCAGCACCTGCTTCCACTTGTGCTGGCGCATCAAGTGCACGAACAGCTCCGGCTTGCGCTTCTTGTCCACCGTCACCACCCATTGCTTGACGGTGTTGGCGGCGACGTTGCGCGGGCTCACTTCAATACTCAGTGGATCGTTGAGCATTTGCCCGGCCAGCAGGCGGATCGCGTCGGAGAACGTTGCCGAGAACAGCAGCGTCTGGCGCTTTTTCGGCAAGGCCTTGTAGATATTCGCCAGCTCTTCGGAGAAGCCCAGGTCGAGCATGCGGTCGGCTTCGTCCAGCACCAGCGTTTGCAGCTGGTTGAATTTCAGCGCGTTCTGCCGGAACAGATCGAGCAAGCGGCCCGGCGTGGCGACCAGCAGATCGACGCCTTTGCGCAGTTTCATCATTTGCGGGTTGATGCTGACGCCACCGTACACCGCGTAGGTGCTCAACGGCAGGTTCTGCGCATATTCGCGCACGCTTTCATGGACCTGCTCGGCCAGTTCCCGGGTTGGCACCAGGATCAGCGCCCGCACCGAGTTGGCGGCGACTTTCGGCCCTTCTGTGGTCAGCAACTGCAACAGCGGCACGGCGAAACCGGCCGTCTTGCCCGTGCCAGTCTGGGCCGCGGCCATCAAGTCACGACCGGCCAGTACCGCCGGCATGGCTTGAGCCTGCACCGGGGTCGGGGTCTGGTAGCCGAGCGTCTCGAGGGCGCGCAGCAAGGGTTCGATCAGGCCAAGGGTGGCGAAAGTCATGGAAATACCGTAGGAAAAATCAGCGCAAGGTGTGCAATGCGCGGCAGTTTACCCTAATTCACGCGGCGGCCGGCGCAGGCTTGGGCTTACGCCACTGGGGCAAGCCAATCAACACCACGGCACTGATGATCACCAACATCGCCAAAGCCTCCTCGACACCGATGGTTTCGCCGGCAAACACGATGCCCAGCAACACCGCCACCGCCGGGTTGACGTAGGCGTAACTGGTGGCCGCCGCCGGGCGCACGTGCTTGAGCAGGTACATATAGGCGTTGAAGGCGATGATCGAACCGAAGCCGATCAGATAGAACAGCGCGAACCAGCCCTCCAGCGGTGGCACGCTGTCCAGGTGTTCACCACTGGCGAAGCTGCCAATCAGCAGAACCACACCCGCCACGAGCATTTCCACAGCGCTGGCCATTGCCCCAGCCGGTAACGGCACGTGCTTGCTCAACACCGAACCAAAGGCCCAGGACGCCGCCGCGAATACCAGCAAGGCCGCGCCCAGCGGGCTCGACTGCAAATTGGAGCCCAGATTGAGCATGGCGATACCAATCAGCCCCAGCACAATCCCCGCCCATTCCAGACGGGTATTACGCGCGCCCCAGAAATATCCGCACAGCAGGGTAAACAAAGGCACCGTCGCCACGGCCAACGCCGCCACACCGGACGCCACGCCCGTGTGCTCGGCAATACTCACAGCGCCATTGCCAAAACTGAGCAGCAGCACACCGATGAGCGCCCCAGCCTTCCATTGCGCCCAGGTCGGTGCAGGTGCCCCGCGCCAACGCAAAAAACCGTACATGAGCGATCCGGCCAACACAAAACGAATCCCGGCCAGCAACAGCGGCGGCCAATACTCCACACCGATACGAATCACCAGGTAGGTCGAACCCCAGATGACATATAAGGCGAAAAAGGCGGCGATCAACGGCAGGGGAAAACGGCGTGGGCCAGGCATGTTCAACTCGAATTAAGGACGATGAAAAGCACTATTCTAGGAAGGCGATGGGCAAAGATTAAGTTACAAAAGCTGTTTATCCCACCCATACACTTTGCGGGCGCCAGGCATTTCCAACTGTGGGAGCGGGCTTGCCCGCGAAGGCGGTGTGTCAGTCGACTGCCCTATCAACCGGTACACCGTATTCGCGAGCAAGCCCGCTCCCACAGGATTTGTCAGGTGGTGTGTCTAGAACCCGCGATGGCGCTTGAGGTGTTCATTGATCTTCGCCGCCGGCACTTTCTGCAAACTGCACAGCAAATCATGGGACAACTCCCGCAACCCATGCTTTTGTCGCAGTTCCGCAGCCAGGTGCGCGGTAAGGTTGGCGGCCATTTCGGCGTCGGCCATGGCCCGGTGAGCCTGGCCGGTGTGGGGCAGGCCGGCGAACGTATTGAGCGTGCCGAGCTTGTGGTTCGGCGCCGCTGGCATCAGGCGGCGGGCCAGCAACAGTGAACAGGCAAAGTTCTGCAGGCGGGTGCGCTTGATGCGTCCCAGCTCGAAGTCCCAGAACTTCTGGTCAAACGCGGCGTTATGGGCCAGCAACGGCGTGATGCCAACGAACTCGTTGACCTCATTCATGACCTTTTCCGCCGATGGCGCGCTGCGCAGCATGGCGTTGCTGATGCCGGTCAGTTGCTCGATGAACGCGGGCACGCGCACACCGGCATTCATCAGGCTTTGGTAGCGGTCGACGATCCGACCCTGCTCAAGGATTACCACGGCGATTTCGGTGGCCCGGCAACTGCTGCTTGGCGTGATGCCGGTGGTTTCAAAGTCGATGACTGCGATGCGTTCCAAACCTGTCTGAACTCCGTAAAAATCAATTCTTGAGCAGCAATGCGCCTTCGATCGGCACGTAGCGGCTGGCGGCGCGGATCAGCGAGTTGGCGGTCAGCCCCGGCACGCCATAGGCCACGGCCTGGACCCCATGCTTGCTGATGATGCGTTCGAGCAGCATGTCGAAATCGCCGTCACCGGAGGCCAGCACCACTTCATCGACATGATCGGCGGCGTCCATGATATCCAGCGTGATACCCACGTCCCAATCGCCCTTGGCCGAGCCGTCGCTGCGTTGGATGTAGGGCTTGAGTTTCACGACAAAGCCCAGGTTGCGCAGGATCTGCTGGAATTGCTGCTGCTTGCTGTCGCCGCGATCGATCGCATAGGCATAGGCCTCGACGATCTGTCCTTGCTTGCTGACATCGGCCCACAACGCGGCATAGTTGAAATGGCAACCATAGGCCTGGCGCACGGTGTAGTAGAGGTTCTGGACATCGGCGAACACTGCAATTTTTTTCACCGCGTTTCCTCTTGGATGCACGAGCGCACAGGCTGAACCGGGCACCGGGGCCCGAAAAGTCGCCCAGTATGCCAGCCCCGAGGATTGTTCCGCGAATAATCGGCCCGAGGCGCCAGGGCGCCCCGGACGAATGGCAACTCAGACGAAGGAGTCGTCGTCGCCGAAGGAGGATGAATCGTCGCTGTAGTCCGCGTCGCTGAAACCGTCCTGGTCGCTGCCGTAGGTATCGGTATCGGCCACACGCTGGTCATCGCCCCAGCCGTTGTCGCTGCTGCCGCTGTCGTTGACCGGTTGGGCCGGCTCCTCCTTGAGGATTTCGACAATTTCCTGGGGCTGCTGATTGCTGTGGAACAGGCTGCTGATGCCTTGGGCCAGCATCACGCCGCCGGCCACGCCCGCCGCGGTTTTCAGGGCGCCACCCAAAAAGCTGCCGGCGGCTGGGGCCTGCTGTTGCGGCGCGCCATAGTTGCCGGGCGGCGTGCCATATTGATTGGGCGGCGCGCCAAAGCCCTGCTGGGCAGGCGCGTTGGAGGCAGGCCTTGCCGGTTCGCGCCAGCCGCCACCGGATGCCGGAGCGCTGGGCGCGGGCCGTGAATCGCGGTTGCTGCTGCCACCAAAAATACTCGAGAGAAAACCACCGCTGTTGCCAGATGTCGGCGCCTGGTTGCGCGCCTGTTGCAGCTCAGCCTGCAATTGCTCGACCTGGGTGGTGAGCTGGCGGTTCTGCTCGTCGAGGCGCTTGATCGCAGCCTCTTGCACCAGAATCGCCTGGGCCATGAAATAGCCCGCCGCAGGCTGGCTCGCCAGATGTTCCTTGATCCGCGCCTCGGCCTGGGCATCGCGTGGGGCTGAGTCCTTTTCGGCCTGTTGCAGCCGTGAAAACAGTCCATCGATCAGGGTTTGTTCTTCGCTGTTCATGGCGACCTCATTAGATTGCCGGATAAAAAACCAAACCGGTCCCCAAAAGACCGGTGCCAGCCAGTAATGGGGTTCGGCGAAATGGTTTCAATAGCGTTTACCTGATGATGACGTTTGTTTCATGCAAGCGCCCGATCAGTTTAAAGTGTCGGACCGCTTTGGAACTGCGATACCGACCCATGAATCCGTTTGACGTGTTGCGCGACTCTTTGTATTTCTTCAAGCGTCATCTGGGCCGGATCGCCCAGCTGTGCCTGCCGCTGGTGATACTTGATGCCCTGCTGCAGCAAGGCGTGGACAGCGCCGTCGGCCCCGAGGGTTTCCCCGGCTACAGCGTGGTCGTCGGGCTACTGGTATATCCGCTCTACACCGCCGCGCTGATCCTGTTTCTCGACGCCCGCAGTCGCGGCGAATCACCACGCCCCCGGGACCTGCTCGCAATGGGCGTGACCCTGTGGCCACGCTTCGCCCTGTTGACCGCCCTCAATACGCTGCTGATCCTGGTCGGCCTGTCGTTGTACTTCCTGCCGGGCCTGTGGCTGATGGTGACGCTGGCCTTCAGTGAATACCTGCTGGTATTGAGGGGCCTCACGCCGCTGGCGGCGATGAAGGAAAGCCTGAACATGACCCGCGGCAATTTCTGGCGGATCCTGCTGTGCATCCTCTGCGTCATGGCCCCGCTGTGGCTGCTCAAGGGCGCCAGCATCTCGGTGTACCCTGCGCCCCAGAATCCACTGGTCAGCCTGCTGATCGACAGCGTCCACAGCTTTCTGCAATTGTTTACCAGCGTGGTGCTGTACCGTCTGTTCATGCTGATCGAAGCGACGCCCGGCAATCGCTGACGACACGGCGACGGCTCCGGGCTTGGGCCTGGGCCTGGGAACCGCTCTCGGTTATGCTCGGGGTCACTTTTGCGTATCGCCCATAAGCCGAGCCATGACCCGTCTACTGCGCTACACCTTGCTGGGCCTGCTGTTGATCCTCAGCCTGGCCGCCCTGTCGATCTACGGCCTGACCTGGCGACCCCAACCCCGGGAAGCCGTGCCAGTCAGTTGCAGCGCCAACGCGGCACCGCTGATGCCTGGCCAGGCCCTGAAGGTAATGACCTGGAACGTGCAGTTCCTGGCTGGCAAACGCTATGTGTTCTGGCATGACCTGGCCCAGGGCGACGACGAAAGCCCGACCCTTGAAGACATGGCCTTCAGCCTCGACGAAGTGGCACGGGTGATCCGTGACGAACAGCCGGACGTTGTGCTGCTCCAGGAATTGGACAACGGCGCCAAGGCCAGCGATTACCAGGACCAGCTCAAACTCTTGCACGAACGGCTGGCCGATCTCTATCCATGCACCACCAGCGCCTTCGACTGGAAGGCCGATTTCATCCCCCTCCCCCACATCTTCGGCAGCGTCGGCCGGCAGCTGGCGACGCTGAGCCGCTACCGCATCGACCACGCCGAACGGGTGCAACTGCCGGTGGCCGACGCCAACTTCGTCAGCCGGCAGTTCCAACCCAAAAATGCCCTGTTGGCGAGCACCCTGGCGCTGAGCGGCGGCGGTCAGTTGGTGGTGCTCAACACCCACCTGGAAAGGGCCACTGCACCAGACGAAACCCTGCCCAGCCAGGTCAGCGCCGTGTCCAAGGCGCTGGATAAACTCGAATCCTCCGGCACGCCATGGCTGATCGGTGGCGATTTCAACCTGCTGCCCCTGGGCCAGTATCGGCGCTTGCCTGCCGAACAGCGCACGCCCTACTCGGCCGACAGCCCGTTGCACCTGCTGTGGGACAAATACCCGATGATCCCCACCAACAACGAGGCCAGCGGCATCGACCGCGAACACTGGCTGACCCACTACCCCAACGACCCCGGCCTCAACGGCCCCGACCGCACCGTCGACTACCTGTTCTACAGCCCACGAATCAAACGGGTCGAAGCCCAGGTACGGCAGGACGATACCTTGCGCATCTCCGATCATTTGCCGGTGATTGCGCGTTTTTTGTTGCCGGCAATGCCTTGAACGGAATTTCACCGTGACCGTAATCGTCCTGATCAACCCCGAGAATGACCCGCACTTGATCGCCGACTGTTTGATCAGCGCGGACGGTCCAGACAAACGCCAGTCGTTGTCCGTATGGATTCCTTCACTGGGGTTGATACCCACTGATTGGAATGATGATGGCGGACCATTTCATATCGCGCGCATGGGGCGAAAAACCTACATCCTGCCGAACAACAGCGGCATGCTCGCCTTTGCGGGGGATTGTCGATCGGCGTATGAATTCTGGGTGGCGCTTTCAAAGTCGATTGACATCAAGCTCGGCTACCAGCCCGATGCCATGATCGATACCAACACCATCGACCAGGTTCTATTGGGCATGAGCAGGACTGCGGGGGCATTTCACATACTGGGCGTTTTACTGGATGGAAAAGGTGGAAAGCACGCCTATATTCATCGCCCCGAAGCCATGATGACCACGCAGAATTTTGGAACCTGCTACCTCGCCGGCTCAGGGACAAATCATCTAAAGAGCCAGATCGAAACGGAAGACGAACGCTTCACTTCAATCGAGCAATGGCCTTGGGCACATATCTCCCCAACTGAAGAACTGGCGGAGTCCTTGTGTTCCAACATGCTGTATTACGAATCCGACATCCACAACGGACGCAAACCCAATACGCCTATCCATGACCGGTTCGGCGGATTTTATGAATGGTACAGCATTAAATCTGCCGGGATAAAACCCACGCCTCCCAGAATCGACTTGAATATCCTGGTCAAGGACGATGCCCTGTATCTGACCCGCCTCCATTTTTCCGAAAGCACTCACCCACCTTTGGATGACGCTGACTTCAAAGGGTCGCAAATCATCTTGAAGGTTTTGACGTTCTGCCTGAAAACAGAAGAATTTGACCCACATCGGCTGTTTGACAAACTGGCGTTCACATTCGAGCAGGTCGACGGCGTACTCATCGAGCGGTTCTTCAACCACTACGATAGAGATGCAAATTCGTCGCTATCGGACCCCAGAATTTCAGGCATCGTCCCAGCGGACGTCCTGCAACAGGACTTTGGACACGGCTTGCCGGTCAAGAGAGTTCGCCTGACCGTATCGGTCAACGGATACGCCGTTGTAAAGGGCGTGACCGAAAGCGACGAATCCCTCGCACCGGCGAGAATCCATTATGCCAACGGCCAGGTATCAGTGGCCTTCTCCGAAAAAACAGCTGTTTTGATTGCAGACATCGTCTCTAGGCATCTGAACTAGTATCTGTGATACCAGGCACTAGGCCTTACGCGGCTTGACCCGCGCCGTCGCCTCCGCCACCAGCGGATCATCCGGCCAGTAATGCTTGGGATAACGCCCTTTCAGATCCTTCTTCACCTCGGCATAAGTGCTGCGCCAAAAGTTCGCCAAATCCTGGGTCACTTGCACCGGACGCCGTGCCGGTGACAGCAAGTGCAGCTTGACCACTTGCCGGCCACCGGCGATGCGCGGCGTGTCGGCCAGGCCGAAGAGCTCCTGCAAGCGCACGGCCAGGACGGGAGGATGTTCGCTGTAGTCCAGGCGAATCGACGAGCCCGAGGGCACGCTCAAATGGTGCGGCGCCAGTTCATCCAGGCGTTGCGGCAACGGCCAGGGCAGCAGGTTACGGACAATGCTCGACAAGTCCAGGTTGGCGAAATGACTAAGACGCGAGACTCGTCCCAGATACGGCATGAGCCAGTGCTCAAGGATCTTCAACAAGGCTGTGTCGCTGACGTCTGGCCATTCGCTTTCGCCCTTGGCCTCCAGGTCCAGCCGGCGCAGCAGCGCCACCCGCGCTTGCCATTGCCGCAGCTCCGGGGTCCAGGGCAGCAGCTCCAGCCCCTTGCGCCGCACCAGGTTCACCAACGCCTGGCTGCGGGCTGATTCGTCCAGGCCGGTCAGCGGTTCGCGGCTGAGGACCAGTTCGCCGACCTTGCGCTGGCGCTCGGCGCGCAGCACGCCTTCGCGCTCGTCCCAATCCAGTTGGTCCACCACGCGGACTTGCTCGGCCAGCACCGAATCGAACAGCGCCGGGTCGAAATCCGTCGCCAGGTAGATCCGCTCTTCGCGCTGGCCCTGACGGCTGCCCAGGTCAGCGATCACCAGCCAAGGCTGTTTCATCAAGCTGTCGGCCTCGGCGAACAACGCCGCTCGACCATTGGCCAGACGGTACTCCGCCCCACCGGGCCGCCGTTGCTGGGCGACGCGGTCCGGATAGGCCAGCGCCAGCAACGCGCCGAGCCAGCGCGGATGATCGGGATCGGCGACGGCTTCATCGGCCTTGCCTCGCAGGTAGCCACGATACTGCCGGGCCAATTGCCGCGCCCGCTGCACGCCGCCCTGAGTGCCGCGCGAGGCGCGCTCTTCGCCCGATAGCAGGACCAAACGACTGTGCAGGTCCGCGCCGGCACCGCGCAAAATGTCTCGCTCACCCAACAACGCGGCGACGTTGCACGCCATCTCCGCCAACCCCAGCGCCTGACCGCGCAGCAGCAGATGAGCGATGCGCGGATGCGCCGGCAGTTCGGCCATGGCCTGGCCGTGGCGGGTCAGTTGCTCACCGTCCAGCGCGCCCAGGCGTTGCAACAGATCCTGTGCCTGGGCATAGGCGGCGCTGGGCGGAACGTCGAGCCAAACCAATTGCTGCGGCGTCACGCCCCAGCGCCCCAATTGCAGGGCCAGCCCGGCCAGGTCCGCCGAAAGAATTTCCGCGCTGCCATAAGCGGCCAATTGTTCGTGTTGATCTTCGGACCACAAGCGGTAACACACCCCCGGCTCCAGGCGCCCGGCCCGACCAGCCCGCTGCGTGGCGCTGGCCCGGGAAATGCGCTGGGTGTCGAGGCGGGTCATGCCGCTGCCCGGATCGAAACGCGGCACCCGCGCCAGCCCGGCGTCGATCACCACCCGCACGCCGTTGATGGTCAAGCTGGTTTCGGCGATGTTGGTGGCCAGCACCACTTTTCGCTGACCGGGCGGCGCCGGGTCGATGGCGGCGCGCTGGGCGGCCAGATCGAGTTCGCCATGCAGCGGGCACAGCAACACGTTGCCGCCCTCGCCCAAGGCCTCGGCCAATTGTTGGTGGACGCGACGGATCTCCGCCTGCCCAGGCAGGAACACCAGCACGCTGCCGGTTTCGTCATGCAGCGCTTCCAGCACGGTCTGCACCAGCCGCGGCTCGATGAATTCACCGGGCTGGAACGGACGCCCCCAGCGCACCGTCACCGCAAACATGCGCCCTTCGCTGCGCAGGATCGGCGCATCGTCCAGCAACCCGGCCAGGCGTTCGCCTTCGAGGGTCGCCGACATCAGCAGGATTTTCAGTGGCTGGTCTTCGCGAAACAACTCCCGGCCGTTGAGGCTCAAGGCCAGGGCCAGGTCGGCGTCGAGACTGCGTTCGTGGAATTCGTCGAAGATCAGCAATCCCACGTCTTCCAGCGCCGGATCGTCCTGCAAGCGGCGGGTAAGGATGCCTTCGGTGACCACTTCGATGCGGGTCCTGGGACCGACCTTGCTGTCGAGACGAATCCGGTAGCCAACCGTCTCGCCGACTTTTTCCCCGAGCTCGCTGGCCAGGCGCTCGGCCGCTGCGCGCGCGGCCAGGCGCCGGGGTTCAAGCATCAGGATGGTCTGCCCGGCCAGCCAGGGCTCGTTCAGCAGGGCCAAGGGAACGCGGGTGGTTTTACCGGCGCCGGGCGGCGCTTCGAGCACGGCTTCATGGCGCGATGCCAAGGCCTGGCGCAGGGCGGGTAAAACTTCATCAATCGGCAAAGAAATCATGCTGGCTCCAAAACAGAGGGCCGAGTATAACGGCGAACTGTTTAGCGTGGTCTGGACTCCAACCAGCAACGCCTTTACCTGCTCAGGAGATTGTTATGCGTATTCCCTTTCGCGTGATCGGCGGCGTCCTGGTCGCCACCCTGCTGACCCAGATCAGCGCCTGCGGCTCGATCTTCTACCCTGACCGCCGCGGCCAGATCGACGGCAAGATCGACCCGGCCATCGCTGCGCTCGATGCCGTCGGCCTGCTGTTCTACATCATCCCCGGCCTGATCGCGTTCGCGGTGGACTTTGCCACCGGCGCCATCTATTTCGAACCGGGCAGAAGCGTCCAGATCGAGCCAGAGAAACTCAAGCCGGCCATCAACCCGGACGGCACCGTCAACAACCACAAGCTGCAGGCAATCCTGGAGCGCGAATTGGGCCGTAGCTTCCCGCTGGATGACCCACGCCTGATCCAGCATAAAGGCAGTGCGCAACAACTGGCTGCACTTGGGCTCAAACCAGCCGCGTGATGCGCGCCATAGAAGGAACGACCGCGCCATGACCACCGCAACCGAACATGCACGCCTGCTACGCCTGGCCACCCGGGCGTCGGTGGCCGTGGCGCTTATCCTGGTCGTTGCCAAGGCCCTGGCCTGGTGGCTGAGCGGTTCGGTGAGCATGCTCGCCGGCCTGACCGACTCGGCGCTGGATGGCGTCACCTCGCTGCTCAACCTGCTGGCGGTGCATTACGCGCTGCGCCCCGCCGACGATGATCATCGCTACGGACACGGCAAGGCCGAATCCCTGGCCGGCATGGCCCAGGCATTGTTCATCGGCGGCAGTGCCGTATTGATTGCCTTGCAGGCATTCGAGCGCCTGAAACAGCCCGTCCCAGTGGACGCGCCCTGGCTCAGCGTCGGCGTGATCGTGTTCTCCCTCGGGCTGACCCTGGCCTTGTTGGCGCTGCAACACCGGGTCGTCCAGGCCACAGGCTCCAACGCCGTGCGCGCCGACTCGCTGCACTATCGCTCCGACCTGCTGCTCAACGGCAGTATTTTGGTTGCCCTGGTGCTGGCCGGGTTTGGTTGGTATCAGCTCGACGCCTGGTTCGGCCTGGGCATCGCTGCGTACATTTTATGGAGCGCGGTGCAGATCGCCCGGGAAAGCTTCGCGGTACTGATGGACGAGGAATTGCCACCCGACGTCAGCCAGCACATGCTGGAACTGGCCTGTGCCGTGCCCGGCGTGCTGGGCGCCCACGACCTGCGCACGCGGATCTCCGGTAACCATTGGTTCGTGCAATTGCATTTGGAGTTGCCGGGCGATCTGACCCTGTCGGTCGCCCATGGCATCAGCGACCAGGCCGCCGACGCCATCCATCGCGCTTATCCAAAGGCCGAGGTGCTGGTGCATGCTGATCCAGTAAAGACAGCTGCAAGCGGCAAGCTTTAAGCGGCAAGCCGAATCGCGATCAGCTTTTACTTGCAGCTTGGAGCTTGGAGCTTGCAACTTGAAGCTGCTACTGAACCTGATACCCACGACTGCTCAAGCAACTGCCCTGGGCCTGGCGATAGGTCTGCACCACTTCCGGTGCTGGTGGGTAGGTGTAGTTGCGCGGATCGAAACCACTCTGCTGCACCGCAAAGCGATAGCAATCGTACCCGTCCTGATTGACCTGCTCGGGCGACTGGCCGTTGGCCGGGTAGGCCACTACATCATAGTTGTTGCCCTGGGGCTGGGGTTGCGGGTTGGCCACTGGCGGCTCGACCACGACGTAGTCCTGGGTATTGGCCTCGTAGATGTAATAGGCACCGGCGGCGAGGAAAAACAGCGAACTGCCGATCCATACTTCCCTGGCGTAATCCGGCAGGTAACGGGTGCGAATGCCCCGCGGCGGCTCGACCACTACATAGCGCGGACCTTGGGGGCGATACCAGTAGCCACCGGAGTAGAAATAATCCTGGCCGCGATAAGGCACGCGGTAGTTGCGATCCGGGAAGCGGTCGATCACATAACCCGGACGATACTGCGGGCCCGGACCCCAGCCATTGCCATGGCCGTCCGGCCGACCGGACCAGTGCTGGTCGGGGCGATTGTCATGACCTGGGCGCGGACCGCCATTGGGATAACCGTCGTTGCGGCGCGGAATGTCACGGTAATAACCCGGTTGCGGCTCCCGGGTCTGGTTCACGCTGTCGGGCCGGCCCTGGATCGGCAGATTGTTGCCAGGTTGCTGCGGCGGGCGGCCATAGCCATTGGGGTCTTGGGGCGAACGTTCATAATGCTGGCCCCCTCCCTGGTTTCGGGGCTGTGGCTGGACCTCGAACTGACGACTGTTGTCGCCGCGAATGATTTCGTTGCTCTGCGGCCGCTGCTGCCCCGAGTAACCCTGACCGTTGCCGCCGCGCCCTTCATGGCCGCGACCGCCGTCCGGACCACCAGGATTTTGCTGATCATCGGCCATTCCCTGCGCACTGACACTTGCCCACAACAGACCAACACCTGCCAAACGCCAGATGCGCGACTTCATGTTATTCCTCACAACGGTTCAGGGCCTGATGATAAGACTGGAGAACGCCCAGGCCGGTTCTGCAACAGGTTATCAGTCGCGGGGTTTATTTCGCAGGCATAAAAAAGGGAGACCCGTCGGCCTCCCCTTGAGAATTTCGTCCGTGCTCGACGCTTTTGACGTCGGCTCACCTCACGCCGTTTTCTGGACAGTGTGCAGCTCGGGGGTCTGCCGACACCGGTGGGTGCCGCGACCGCAGCCGGCCTGATTGGGCGGGCCGCACTGGACTGTTTGTCCGAGCAGTGATCTTGGTGATAAGGATAAGGGCCGGGCACCGACGGATGATTGCGAAGATTGCGTTAATAAACACCACTTGCGCAATTTTTAACCCCGGATAGATAATCCGCCGCAATTATCGAGATAAAGGCACGACCGATGAGCAAACTGGACCGCTATGACCTGAGCATTCTGGCGGAATTGCAGCGCGACGCGCGCATTTCCAATCAGGAGCTGGCCGAACGCATCGGCCTATCACCCTCCCCTTGTTCACGACGGGTCAAGCAGTTGGAGGACGACGGCTACATCACCCGTCAAGTCGCCCTGCTCGACCGCAAGCTGCTCGGCCTGAGCCTGACCGCCTACGTGCTGATCGGCATGGACCGCCACACCCCCGAGCGTTTCGAGAACTTCGAAGCGGCTATCCGCAACCTGCCGCAAGTGCTGGAGTGCAGCCTGGTGACGGGTATGGACGCGGACTACCAGCTCAAGGTGGTGGTGCCGGACATGGATCATTACCAGAAATTGCTGCTGGGGCACCTGACGCGTATCGATGGCGTCACCAGCGTGCGTTCGAGCTTTGTGCTGAACCAGGTGCTCAACAGCACCGAATTGCCGCTGACTCACCTGCGCAGCTGACCGCTTTTTTGTGGCGAGGGAGCTTGCTCCCGCTGGGTTGCGAAGCGACCCCAAGCTTCGGCCGTATTGCCTGTGGACCGGTTTGCGACTGCTGCGCAGTCGAGCGGGAGCAAGCTCCCTCGCCACAACGCGCCAGCCCAGCCGATGAATAGCTGCGACACACCGCCGCAGGCCAATCCCCGGCCCCCGTCCTGTGCCGTATACTCGCCCCGCCTTTTCAACCGCGCCCACGCCGGAGTGCCCGATGGATCCTGCTGTTTTCGAAGAGTGGATGATGACTGGCCTGGTCAGCATCCTGATCATTTTCATGGGTTTCATCGTCTGGGATCTGGCGAAGAAGTCCAAGGCCGGGCGTTTCGGCTCGTTCATCCTGTTTTTCGTGCTGGGCCTGGGCGTGGCCGCGTTCGTCATCAAGAGCGTGGTGATCGGCCTGATCGAGTCCGGGGCCTTATAAGCGCGCTGGCACTTCCTTCCACTGGCCTTGATCGAGCCCTTCGATTGTCCAGTCACCGATCCTGACCCGCACCAGGCGCAGTGTCGGCAAGCCCACCGCCGCAGTCATGCGCCGTACCTGGCGGTTACGCCCCTCGCGTATCACCAATTCCACCCAACTGGTGGGCACGCTTTTTCGAAAGCGCACCGGCGGGTTGCGCGGCCACAGTTGCGGTTCGTCCAGTTGGCGCGCCTCGGCTGGCAAGGTCATGCCATCGTTCAGTTCCACCCCATCACGCAAACGCTGCAACTGCTCGGCACTCGGCTCACCCTCCACCTGCACCCAATAGGTCTTGGCCAGTTTGTGCTTGGGATCGGCGATACGCGCCTGCAATTGCCCGTCATTGGTGAGCAACAGCAACCCTTCGCTGTCGCGGTCCAATCGTCCGGCCGGGTAGATACCAGGCACGTCGATAAAATCCTTGAGCGTCGCCCGCCCCTCGCCGTCACTGAATTGCGTCAGCACATCGAAAGGTTTGTTGAACAGGATCAGCTTCGGCTCGGCCGGCGGCGCCTTGGCCACCCGGCGCGGGGCGGTTGCTGGAGGCTTCACGCCAGGGCGGCGGGACATGGGGCGAGGTGGACGGGGCATGGCGGCACGAGATCCAGCGGTCAGGGCCGCTAATGCTAGTGGCCTGACCGCTAAATGACCACCGCCGAATCAGCGGAACGGCGGCTCGTCGAAGCTGCGCAGCTTGCGCGAATGCAACGAATTGAGCTCGGTGCGCAGCAGATCCAGCGCGGCGATGCCGATCTTCAGGTGCTGGTTGACCGCCCGCTCATAGAACGCGTTGGCCGAACCCGGCAGCTTGATCTCGCTGTGCAGCGGTTTGTCCGAAACGCAAAGCAAGGTGCCATACGGCACCCGCAGGCGATAGCCTTGGGCGGCGATGGTGCCGCTTTCCATGTCCACCGCCACGGCGCGGGACAGGTTGATCAACGGACGCTCCTGGGCCCAGCGCAGCTCCCAGTTGCGGTCGTCATAGGTCAGCACGGTGCCGGTGCGCAGGCGCTTTTTCAGCTCATCGCCCTTTTCACCTGTGACGTTCGCTGCCGCCTGTTGCAGCGCCATTTGCACTTCGGCCAGGGCCGGGATTGGAATGTTCGGCGGCACCACCCGGTCGAGGATCCCGTCGCGGCGCATATAGGCGTGGGCCAGCACGTAGTCGCCAATGGTCTGGGACTGCCGCAGCCCGCCGCAGTGGCCGATCATCAGCCAGCAATGCGGTCGCAGCACGGCCAGGTGGTCGGTGATGTTCTTGGCGTTGGACGGGCCGACGCCGATGTTCACCAGGGTCACCCCATGGCCATCGCTGGCTTGCAGGTGATAAGCGGGCATCTGATAGCGGTGCCAGACCACGCCAGCGGCGATGGCCGACGCTTCGCTGTGATCCATGTTCTTGTCGATGATCACGTTGCCCGGCAGGACCATGCGCACGAAGCGCGGGTCGCTGCGCAGTTGCTCCAGGCCATGGACGATGAACTGGTCGACATAGCGATGGTAGTTGGTCAGCAGGATCCATGGCTGCACGTGGCGCCAGTCGCTACCGGTGTAATGCACCAGCCGGCGCAGGGAAAAATCCACCCGGGCAGCGTCGAACAGCGCCAGGGGCAGCGGGTCGGTGTTTTCCCAGTCGTAGAGGCCGTCGGCGATGCCATCGGTGGCGGCGGACAGGTCGGTGCTGGGGAATACCCGCGCCAGCACTGCAGCGGTCACGCCGGAACCGGCCAGTTCGTCGCCCTGCTCCACCACGTATGGGTAGGGAATGTTCTGCTCGCTGACGCCCACTTCCACCGTGACGGTAAAGTCGTGCATCAGCGGGACCAACTGCTCCAGCAGGTATTTACGGAACGCGGCCGGGTGGGTGACGGTGACGCTGTAGGTGCCCGGCAGCTGGACCTTGGCGTAGGCGCGCGTGGTTTGCGGGACTTCGCCGTGGCAGTGATAGGTCAGGCGCAGGGCCGGATACCGAAACAAAGCCCGTTGCTCGGCGTCGGGCTCGACACGGTCCTTGAGGTAGCGCATCAGCGCCTGGTTCAACGCAGTGGTCGCACGCTCGTGCAGGGCCGCCAGACGATCCACGGCTTGTTCGGCGGTTTGAACGACAATAAACGCTTCGGTCACGATCAGCTTCCTGTGTTCTGACTTGCAAGCCTTCATCTTGCCTGCATCGCCGCCCGACGGGAACAGTGGCGTAGTGGGTATTCTCGGAGTCATGAAAACCTGTGGGAGCGGGCTTGCCCGCGAAGGCGTCGGCACATCCAGCCTCTTCGGCGGCTGGCACACCGCTTCGCGAGCAAGCCCGCTCCCACAGGATTCTGTGTTGGCCGTAGCCTGCCTAGAATCCGTGGGGGGTAGAGCGCGCCACGATCGCCTCGACATTCAGGCCCCGGGGCAAGGCGCCGTAGGCCCGACCAGCCGAGCCAAGGCGGCTGGCGATAAAGGCATCGCTGACATCGCTGTTGCCCGCTTCGAGCAACAGCTTGGCCTGCAAGGCCAGCGCAATGTCTTCGGTCAATTGCCGGGCGCGGTACTGGATGTCGTCGGTGTCCTTGAACGCTGCCTGCAACCGGTCGATGTGGCTGGCCAGGCGCTTGTCGCCGTGGCCATCGCCCAGTTCGCTGAACAGCACTTCCAGGACGCCGGGCTCCTTGGACAACGCCCGCAGCACATCCAGGCATTGCACGTTGCCCGAGCCTTCCCACGTCGAATTGACCGGCGCTTCGCGATACAAACGGGGCAAGATGCTGTCCTCGACGTAGCCCGCACCGCCCATGCATTCGGCGGCTTCGTTGATCATCGCGGGGGCGCGCTTGCAGATCCAGTATTTGCCGACCGCCGTCACCAGCCGGGCGAACTTGGCCTCGTGCTCGTCGCTCAAGTGATCCAACGCCCGGCCCATGCGCAGGCTCAAGGCCAGCGCGGATTCGCTTTCCAGCGCCAGGTCGGCCAAAACGTTCTGCATCAGCGGTTGCTCACTCAACAGCTTGCCGCCGACCTTGCGGTGCGCACAGTGGTGACTGGCCTGGGTCAGCGCCTGGCGCATCAGAGCGCTGGAGCCGACCATGCAATCGAAGCGGGTCATGGCGACCATCTCGATGATCGTCGGCACACCGCGCCCCTCTTCGCCGATCATCCAGGCCAGTGCGCCGCGGAACTCGACTTCGCTGGAGGCATTGGAGCAGTTGCCCAGCTTGTTTTTCAGCCGCTGGATGTAGAACTGGTTGCGCGTGTCGTCGGGGCGGTGGCGCGGCAGCAGGAAACAGGTCAGGCCCTTGTCGGTCTGGGCCAGCGTGAGGAAGGCGTCGCACATCGGCGCCGAACAGAACCACTTGTGGCCCACCAGTTCATAGGCCTGGCCCGGACCGCTGGCGCCCACCGGGAAAGCCTTGGTGGTGTTGGCCCGCACATCGGTGCCGCCCTGTTTCTCGGTCATTGCCATGCCCAGGGTGACCCCGGCCTTGTGGGCCATGCCGACATTGCGCGGATCGTACTCGGTGGCCAACACCTTCGGCAGCCAGCGCTCGGCCAGGTCAGGCTGCAAGCGCAGGGCTGGCACGCTGGCGAAGGTCATGGTCAGCGGGCAACCGGTGCCGGCCTCCGCCTGGCTGTGCAGGTACGTCATGGACGCTCGGGCAACGTGCGCCCCCGGTTGGGGATGAGCCCAAGGCAAACTGGGCAAGCCGTGCTCGACAGCGGCACGCATCAACTGGTGATAAGCGGGATGGAATTCCACCAGGTCGATGCGATGGCCGTAGCGGTCATGGCTGGAAAATACCGGCTTGTTCTGGTTGGCCAGGAACCCCGCTTCCATCAGCGGCCCGCCGGCCAGCGCGCCATACGCATCGATCCGCGCCTGCGCCCAGCCTGCACCGAAACGCTGCGACCATTGTTGCAGGGGCAGGTCGATTCGGTACAGGTTGGCGCCATCCAGGGGGGGCGGCTGATTGGTGACGTCGTGGGTTTCAGCGAACTGGTGCAGGTTCATGACGGGGCTCCTCGATCGGCCAGCAGGGATTCAGTTAAGCATCGCCTCCAGGCCGAACAAAGTGTCATATACGCCTAAATATCGGCGCTTTCACCCTGTTTCGGACACAGCACCCGCCGCTGGAGCATCACCTGCAATGCTTCGAATTTCACCGGTTTGCTCAGGTAATCGACCAAGGCGCCCGACGGGCAGCATTCCTGCCCCAGGTTCGGACTCACCACCAGCACCGGCAGGTCTTCGCAGCCGGGCAGCGCGCGGATTTGGCAGCAGACCGAGACACCGTCCAACGGCGCCGACTGACAATCGAGCAGCACCGCGTCGACGCTCTCGCAATGCAACAGCTCCAAGGCCGCGCGGACGCTGTCAGCGCTGCGCACTCGGTAGCCGAGCTTGAGCAACATGCCGCGCATGACCAACTGATCGACGCTGTTGTCATCGACTAGCAGCACCGTGCAATCCTCGGGCAGGCGCGAGTCTTGGCGGCTGCCGAAGGAAAACGTCGTGGGCACGGCCGCCGGCAAGGCAACGTCGAATTCGACATCCAGTTGGAAACGGCTGCCGCGACCGGGCTCGGAGGTATGGGTCAGACGCCCGCCCAACAGCTCCACCAGTTGTCGGCAGATCGCCAGGCCGACCCCAAGGCCGCCGTACTCGCGGGTCATCGAGCCGTCGAGCTGGAAGAAACGCTGGTACAGGGTCGCCTCCCCAAGGTCGGTGAAGCCGATACCGGTGTCGATCACCGCGAAAGACAGCGCCAGCCGATCCAGCTCCGTCGGCTTTGCGCTGACCCGCAGCGCCAGGCCGCCCACGCGGGTGAACTTGATGGCGTTGTCCAGCAGGCACTCCAGGCACTGGGCCAGTTTGCCGCTGTCGCCCAGCAACCGGTCCGCCAAGCCCGGGGCCACATCCACTTTGAAATCCAGGCCCTTCGCCGCAGCGTTGGCACCGAACTGCATCTGCAGGGCATCGATCACCCCGCGCAGGCTGAACGGTGCCGGGTGGACCTTGAGCTTGCCCGCCTGCAATTCGGTGAGGGTCAGCATGCCGTTGACCATGCGCATCATGTCCCGCGCCGAACCGGCAGCGGTCTGCTGGTACTGGGTCAGTTCGTCGTCCATCTCGACGGTTTCCATCAGCTCCAACGAACCGATCACGCCATTCATTGGCGTGCGCAGTTCGTGGGTCAGGGTGGCGAGGAATTCGTCCTTCAGCTTGTTGCCTTGGGCCAGTTGCTGGTTGAGCACTTCCAGTGTCTGTCCGGCATCGAACAAGGTCTGGGCCTGCTGCTCGCGCATGGCATTGATGCGGTCGGCCAGTGCCAGGGACAACAGCGCCACCTCGATGGCCGAGCCGATCTGGCTGGCGTACATGGTCAGGAATACGTTCGGCAGATAACCGAGCACCATCAGCGTGTTGACGATGCCCCCCAACAGAAACGCCGACCAGGCAATGATGAAATAACGCGCTACCCGCAAGCCACGCCACCAGGCAAACAGCCCGGCGGTAAAAATCACCACCGTGAACACCAGCGCCAGCAGCGTCGCCAGGCGCAGCGCCAGGGCATAGCTGGTCATCAGCGACAGCCCGACCACCACGGCGCTATAGGCGATCAACGCCAGCAACAGGCGATCCAGCCAGCGGCTATGCTGGGCCGTTTGCAGGAAGCTGCGGGCGAACTGGCTGCCAAACAGGCCCGCGCAACCGATGAAGAACGGGGTCGCGGCGTTGGCCCACCAGGGGTTGTCCGGCCAGAAATATTCCACGGCCGCGCCGTTGACCGATAACTGGTACAGGCCGAACGAGGCGATATAGACGATGTAGTAAAGGTAGCTGGTGTCCCGCACGCTCAGGTAGATGAACAGGTTATAGACCAGCATGCCCAGCAACACGCCGTAGATGATCCCCAGCACATACAGGCGCAACGGCTGTTGTTCGAGGTACGCGGTGCTCGACCACAGCGTCAACGGTGCCTGGATCGAACCCTGGCTTTGCAGGCGCAGGTACAGGGTCTGTTGCTGCTCGGGCTTGAAAGCCAGGCTGAACAGGTAATTGTTCTGGCGAATCTCGCGGCTGGCGAACGGCAGCGCATCGCCGGTCTGGCGAACCAGGCGATACGCGCCCCCGGCATCGGGCAGGTACAGGTCGAGATGGTCGAGTGGCGGATACGCCAGTTCCAGCAGCCAGGTGCGCTGGGCATCCGGATTGCCGGGGCGGTAGTGCAGGTCGATTTTCAGCCAGAACACTGACCGCGAATAACCGGCATTCAGCGTAGCTTTGTCGTGGGGCTTGAAAGCGCCCGCCGAGGCCTGAGCCAGCACATCGTCGATGGTGGCCGTGCCGTTCGCATCTTCCAGCACTTGCAGGGCATGGCCCAAGGGCAGGCTTTGGGTGAACTCATCAAATTCGAGGGCACTTGCCAGAGGGGACAAGCACAGCAGCAACATCAGCAAATAGCGCATTTAAGCCCCAGCGTGGCCTGTCCGGTTGAGTCAGGAAGCCCCCCATTCCCTGAGTAGACGTAAAACCGGCATTACCTGTTATTGGTTGGATCCATGTCTAGCATAGCCGCTGATGGCCAAATTGCACCATTGAAATTTTTCCTACAGAAGGCTCTAGAACGGGCGTTTCAGAGCAAACCATTGAGATAGAGCTGTTCCATTGGTCAGGTCGGCGACTCGCGGGTCATTGTGGCGAGGGAGCTTGCTCCCGCTGGAGTGCGAAGCGCTCCCAAAAACCGGGGCCGCTTTGAAGCCCAGCGGGAGCAAGCTCCCTCGCCACAAAAGCACTCACCAGCAAGCCACTCAGTACAAAACCCTCAGCGTCCGAGCACCGATAAAACAGGTTTGGTGGTAAGCTCGCGCACCATGAATATCTACAGCTCTCGCCCCGTTGTCCTCTGTCTCTCCGGCCACGATCCCAGTGGTGGCGCCGGCTTGCAGGCAGATATCGAAGCCCTGCTCGCCCAGGGCTGTCATGCCGCCCCTGCGGTGACCGCATTGACCGTGCAGGACACGGTCAATGTCAGTGATTTCCGCGTACTCGATCGGGAGTGGGTCCTGGCGCAAGCCAACGCCGTGCTCAACGATTCGCAGGTCGCGGCGGTCAAGCTGGGGATGCTCGGCTCGCTGGAAATGGTCGACACCGTCGTCGAACTGCTCCAGGCGCACCCGCACCTGCCCATGGTCTGCGACCCAGTGCTGCGCGCCGGTGGCGGCGGGCGACTGGGCAAGGATGAAGTCGGCTACGCCATGCGCGAACGCCTCTTGCCCCTGGCCATCATCGCCACCCCCAACCTGCCTGAAGCGCGCATTCTTGCCGAACTGCCCGAGGGCAGCGCCGATGAGTGCGCCGAAAAATTGCTGCCCTTCGTCAAGCACCTGTTGATCACCGGTGGCCACGGCGACGAACATGAAGTCCATAATCGCCTGTACAGCCGCGACGGCCGCCGCGAAACGTTTACCTGCCAACGCCTGCCCGGCAGCTACCACGGTTCCGGCTGCACCCTCGCCAGCGCCCTCGCCGGGCGGCTGGCCCAGGGCGAACAGCTCGCCAGCGCCGTCAAGACGGCACTGGATTACACCTGGCGCACCCTGCGCGACGCCGAACAACTGGGCCAAGGCCAGTTCGTACCGCGTCGCCTGCCGCTGGATTTCTGCTCGTAGCACCGGAGGCCTGTGGAATGAAATTACGTGGCCTTTACGCCATCACCGATAGCCAACTGCTGGCCGGCAAGTTCCTCGCATATGTAGAAGCCGCGCTGGAAGGTGGCGTGACCCTGTTGCAGTACCGCGATAAAAGCAGCGACGAGGCCCGGCGTCTGCGCGAAGCCGAAGCGCTGCGCAACCTGTGCGAGCGCTACAAGACCCAGTTGATCATCAACGACGATGCCGAATTGGCCGCACGCCTGGGCGTCGGCGTTCACCTGGGCCAGACCGATGGACCGTTGGCGCCGGTGCGTGCCCTGCTCGGGCGCCAGGCGATCATCGGTTCCACCTGCCACGCCAGCCTGGAATTGGCCGAGCAGGCCGCCGCCGAAGGGGCCAGCTACGTCGCGTTCGGGCGCTTCTTCACTTCAAACACCAAGCCCGGCGCGCCCAGCGCAAACCTTGAACTGCTGGAACAGGCCCATATCAAACTGCATGTGCCGGTTTGCGCCATCGGCGGTATCACCCTGGACAACGCCGCCCCGCTGGTGGCCCACGGTGTCGACCTGCTGGCCGTGGTCCACGGCCTGTTCGGCGCCGACAGCACGGGGGAAGTGACGCGCCGCGCTCGCGCCTTCAACGCCCTGTTGCAGATCAAATAGACTTTTTCCGTTTTCGAGAGCCCAACCATGTCCCGTTCCGAAACCCTGTTTGCCAACGCCCAGAAACACATCCCCGGCGGCGTGAACTCGCCCGTTCGTGCATTCAAGAGCGTCGGCGGCACCCCGCTGTTCTTCAAGCACGCCGAAGGCGCCTACGTCACCGATGAAGACGACAAGCGCTATGTGGACTACGTGGGCTCGTGGGGTCCGATGATCCTCGGCCACAGCCATCCCGACGTATTGGATGCGGTGCGCAATCAACTGCAACACGGTCTGTCCTACGGCGCCCCGACCGCCATGGAAACCGAAATGGCTGACCTCGTCTGCTCGATCGTGCCGTCGATGGAAATGGTGCGCATGGTCAGTTCCGGCACCGAGGCGACCATGAGCGCGATCCGCCTGGCGCGAGGCTTCACCGGTCGCGACAGCATCATCAAGTTCGAAGGCTGCTACCACGGCCACTCCGACAGCCTGCTGGTCAAGGCCGGCTCTGGCGCCCTGACCCAAGGTGTGCCGAGTTCGGCCGGTGTACCGGCAGCGTTCGCCAAACACACCCTGACCCTGCCGTTCAACGATCTTGAAGAAGTCGAGAAGCTGCTCGGCGAAGTCGGTCAGGAAGTGGCGTGCATCATCGTTGAGCCGGTGGCTGGCAACATGAACTGCGTGCCTCCGGCGCCGGGCTTTCTCGAAGGCCTGCGCAGCCTGTGCGACCAACATGGCGTGGTGTTGATTTTCGACGAAGTGATGACCGGTTTCCGCGTAGCCCTTGGTGGCGCCCAGGCCCACTACGGCGTAACACCGGACTTGAGCACCTTCGGCAAGATCATCGGCGGCGGCATGCCGGTCGGCTGCTTCGGCGGCAAGCGCGCCATCATGGAGTGCATCGCGCCGCTGGGCCCGGTCTACCAGGCCGGCACGCTGTCGGGTAATCCGCTGGCCATGGCCGCCGGCCTGACCACCCTGCGCCTGATCAGCCGCCCGGGCTTCCATGCCGAGCTGACCGACTACACCACCCGCCTGCTCGATGGCTTGCAGGTCCGTGCCGACGCGGCCGGCATTCCCTTCGTGACCACCCAGGCCGGTGGCATGTTCGGCCTGTATTTCAGTGGCGCCGATGACATCGTGACCTTCGAAGACGTAATGGCCAGCGACGCCGATCGCTTCAAGCGCTTCTTCCATCTGATGCTCGACGGTGGCGTTTACCTGGCACCGAGCGCATTCGAAGCCGGGTTCACCTCTATCGCCCATGGTGAGGCCGAGCTGAAAATCACCCTCGATGCGGCCGAGCGCGCCTTCGCTGCCCTGAAGTAAGCTTGTGGATAACTGACGCTGGCTGACACCGGCGTCAGTTATTACTGACAACCGTCCGCCCTTTTCCTACGTATTTATCCGTGAAGCGGTTGCTGGCGTTCCCCCGCAGCAGAAAAACGAGTAAAGACTTTGTAAGGATGGCCCCGCTTATTTCATAATGCGCGCTTATTGGATCCCCCGGAGGGTCCGCGCGCCCCTCAGAGGTAAGTCGATTCCCATGAACCGCACCGGCCGCACCCTTGCCTTGGGCTGCCTGTTGCTCCTTCAGCCCCTGCTGGCGAATGCCCAGGCAGGCGGCAACTCGTTGTTGATCCCGGCGCTGGGCCGTTGCACGCTCAATACCCAGCCACAAGATCTCGCACCGGCACTCGACGCCTGTCAAAAAGCGGCGGACGCGGGTGATGCACAAGCGCAATACGAGTTGGGTGAGTTCTACTACGAAGGCAAGGCTGCGCCGCGCGACCTCAAGCTGGCCCTCAGCTATTTCGAAAAAGCCTCGCTACAAGGCCATGCCCAAGCGCAGTTCAAGCTCGGTGGCATGTTCTTTCATGGCGAAGGTGTACCCGCCAATAACGTCCAGGCCTACATCGTGTTGAAGATGGCGGCGGTCAACGGCGCCGAAGAGGCCCTGGACACCGCCGACGAAGTCGCCGAGCAAATGCCCCGTGACGAACTGGAAGTCGCCACCCAGGTGCTAGGGCAGATCTTTCGCAAATACTTGATGGAATTGCAGAACGCCGACGGGCGCACGCCTTTTTCGCCGCTGCCCTGAATCCGGCCCACCCGAAAACTATTGTGGCGAGGGAGCTTGCTCCCGCTGGGCTGCGCAGCGGCCCCAAGATTTTTGGGAGCGCTTCGCACTCCAGCGGGAGCAAGCTCCCTCGCCACAGGGGCTACTTCTCAGGCATCGGCATCGGAAACGGCATCACATTGCCGACCGCGCCGCGGGCTTCGCTGATTTTCGGAGTGCCCAGGCGCTCGACTTCGTCGATTCGCACGATCGAGTGCATCGGCACGAAGCTGCGCACCACGCCTTCGAACTGCGCCTTGAGCTTTTCTTCGCTCGGGTCGACGACCACTTGTGTGCGCTCGCCAAAGACGAACTCTTCCACTTCCAGGAAACCCCACAGATCACTCTGATAGATCTGCTTGGCATACATTTCGAATACCTGGCCCTGGTTGAGGAAAATCACCTTGTAGATTGGAGCTTCACGTTTGGTCATGGCTGGCGAAACACATCGGCGGGTAAAAATGAGGGCGCGAACTATAGCATAGCCACTGCTCGCACAGCGGTAGGAACCGGGGGACTTGTTCCCTATAATGCGCGGTTCTTTGAATCACGTGATGATCCCGTCCATGGCCAAGAAGCTTTACATCGAAACCCACGGTTGCCAGATGAACGAGTACGACAGCTCGCGCATGGTCGACCTGCTGGGTGAACACCAGGCCCTGGAAGTCACCGCTCGCGCTGAAGACGCCGACGTGATCCTGCTCAACACCTGCTCGATCCGCGAGCGCGCCCAGGACCGGGTGTACTCGCAACTGGGCCGCTGGCGCGAACTGAAACTGGCCAACCCGGAAATGGTCATCGCCGTGGGCGGTTGCGTGGCCAGCCAGGAAGGCGCCGCCATTCGTGATCGCGCGCCCTACGTGGATGTGGTCTTCGGCCCGCAGACCTTGCACCGCCTGCCGGAGATGATCGACGCGGCGCGCATGACCAAGTTGCCGCAGGTGGACGTTTCGTTCCCGGAAATCGAGAAATTCGACCACCTGCCCGAGCCGCGCATCGACGGCCCGAGCGCCTACGTGTCGGTGATGGAAGGCTGCAGCAAGTACTGCACGTTCTGCGTGGTGCCCTACACCCGCGGCGAAGAAGTCAGCCGGCCGTTCGACGATGTGCTCGCCGAGATCATCCACCTGGCGGAAAACGGCGTGCGCGAAGTGACCCTGCTGGGGCAGAACGTCAACGGTTATCGCGGCCTGACCCATGACGGGCGCCTGGCGGACCTGGCCGAACTGATCCGTGTGGTGGCGGCAGTCGATGGCATCGACCGCATCCGCTACACCACCTCGCACCCCCTGGAGTTCTCCGACAGCCTGATCCAGGCCCACGCCGAAGTCCCCCAGTTGGTCAAGCACCTGCACCTGCCGGTGCAATCGGGTTCCGACCGGATCCTCGCGGCCATGAAGCGCAACCACACGGCCCTGGAATACAAATCCAAACTGCGCAAGCTGCGGGCAGCGGTGCCAGGTATTTGCATCAGTTCGGACTTTATCGTCGGTTTTCCCGGCGAAACCGAGAAAGATTTCCAGCAGACCATGAAGCTGATCGAAGACGTCGGCTTCGACTTTTCCTATTCCTTCGTCTACAGCCAACGCCCCGGGACTCCGGCGGCCGACCTGGCGGACGAAACACCGGAAGAAGTGAAAAAAGAACGGCTCAACGCCTTGCAGCACCGTTTGAATCAGCAAGGTTTCGAGATCAGCCGACAAATGGTCGGTTCCGTCCAGCGGATCCTGGTGACCGATTACTCGAAAAAAGACCCGGGCGAACTGCAAGGTCGCACCGAAAACAACCGCATCGTCAATTTCCGTTGCGACACCCCGGCCTTGATCGGCCAGTTCGCCGACGTGCACATCGACGCCGCGCAACCGCACTCGCTGCGCGGTTCGTTGATCCAGTAACGACACAATCCCCCTGTGGGAGCGGGCTTGCTCGCGAAGGCGGTCTATCAGCCGACACATGCGCTGAATACAAGACCGTTTTCGCGAGCAAGCCCGCTCCCACAAAAGACCGCGCCGGTCGCCGGAACCAGATTCGCCTGTTTAAGACCTTTCGCACCCAGCCTACTGGCGTTATCCTTGGTTTCATCTCAATTGCCCCTGGGCGGCTAAAAACGACCTTGAACGCACCCATCGAACCACATCGCTTTATTCTCGAGCCCTTTGAGGCTCGCCGCTTCGCCAATCTGTGCGGGCAATTCGACGAGCACTTGCGCTTGATCGAACAGCGCCTGGCCATCGAGATCCGCAACCGCGGAAACCAGTTCGAATTGATCGGCGAACCCAAGCACACCACCTCCGCGGAAAACCTCCTGCGCCGCCTCTACCGGGAAACCAAGGGGAGCGAGCTGTCGCCGGACACCGTCCATCTGTTCCTGCAGGAATCGGCTGTCGAAGAACTCGACAACCCGGCGCCGTCGGAACCGGCCGTGGCCCTGCGTACCAAAAAAGGCATGATTCGCCCTCGCGGCTTGAATCAGCAGCGCTACGTGAAGGAAATCCTCGGCAACGACATCAACTTCGGCATCGGCCCGGCCGGTACCGGCAAGACCTACCTGGCCGTGGCCTGTGCGGTCGATGCGCTGGAGCGCGAACAGGTGCGCCGCATCCTGCTGGTGCGTCCGGCGGTCGAAGCGGGTGAAAAACTCGGCTTCCTGCCCGGCGACCTGGCCCAGAAGATCGACCCATACCTGCGCCCGCTCTATGACGCGCTGTACGAAATGCTCGGCTTCGAATACGTCGCCAAACTGATCGAGCGCCAGGTCATCGAGGTCGCACCGCTGGCCTACATGCGTGGCCGGACGCTGAACAACAGCTTCATCATCCTCGACGAAAGCCAGAACACCACCGTCGAGCAGATGAAAATGTTCCTGACTCGGATCGGTTTCGGCTCCACCGCCGTCATCACCGGCGACATCACCCAGGTCGATTTGCCTCGCGGCACCAAGTCCGGGCTGAACCATGTGATCCAGGTCCTCAAGGACGTGCCGGGCATCAGCTTCACGCACTTCATGCCCAAGGACGTGGTGCGCCACCCGTTGGTGCAGCGCATCGTCGAGGCCTACGAGCGCTTCGAGAATCGTGCGGACGAAGACGCGCCCGAAGGCAAAGGCAATCGCCACAATGCTTGAACTCGACCTGCAAGTGGCCTGCGAAAACGCCGCCCCCAGCGAAGCCCAGTTCCGCCAATGGTGCGAACTGGCCCTGCGCCAGCGCAGCGCCGACTCGGAGCTGACGATCCGCCTGGTGGACGAGCCCGAAGGCCGCGAACTGAACCACACCTGGCGGCAGAAGGACTACGCCACCAACGTATTGTCGTTTCCTGCCGACGTGCCCGATGAATTGCTCGACATCCCCCTGCTGGGCGACCTGGTGATCTGTGTCCCGGTGGTGGAGCGCGAGGCGGCTGAACAAAACAAGGCGCCCGAAGCCCATTGGGCCCATCTGGTCATTCACGGCTGCTTGCATCTATTGGGTTACGACCATATAGAAGATGACGAAGCCGAGGAAATGGAAGCACTGGAACGAACGTTGCTTGCAGAGCTGGGTCACCCCGATCCCTACGCCGGCGACGAACACTGATACATCAACCTGTAACGACAAAGGATTCAGAGTAATCGCTATGAGCGAAGATCGATCGAGCAACGGGCAGAAGTCATGGCTGGGCAAGCTCACCCAGGCTTTTGCCCATGAGCCGAAAAACCGCCAGGAGCTGCTGGAGCTGCTGCGCGATGCACACCAGAACAAACTGCTGGACAGCGAAGCGCTGGCCATCGTCGAAGGCGCCATCCAGGTCGCGGACCTGCAAGTGCGGGACATCATGGTCCCGCGCTCGCAGATGGTCAGCATCAAGGCGACCCAGACCCCTCGCGAATTCCTGCCCGCCGTGGTGGACTCCGCTCACTCGCGCTATCCGGTGGTCGGCGAGAGCCATGACGACGTCATGGGCGTGCTGCTGGCCAAGGACCTGCTGCCGCTGATCCTCCAGGAAAACGGCGACAGCTTCAATATCAAGGACCTGCTGCGCCCGGCCACCTTCGTGCCCGAGTCCAAGCGCCTGAACGTGTTGCTGCGGGAATTCCGTGCCAATCACAACCACATGGCCATCGTCATCGACGAATACGGCGGCGTGGCTGGCCTGGTCACTATCGAAGACGTGCTTGAGCAGATCGTCGGCGACATCGAAGACGAACACGACGTCGAAGAAGACAGCTACATCAAGCCATTGCCCAGCGGCGACTTCCTGATCAAGGCCCTGACGCCGATCGAGAACTTCAACGAGTTCTTCGACAGCGAATTCTCCGACGATGAGTTCGACACCGTTGGCGGCCTGGTGATGAGTGCTTTCGGGCACCTGCCCAAGCGCAACGAAACCACGGAAATCGGCTCCTGGCGCTTCCGCATCTTGAACGCCGACAGCCGTCGGATTCATCTGCTGCGCCTGTCTCCTATTGCCCGATAACCCCGCGAGCCCCGCTAAGGACAAAAATGCGCTGGATAACCCGCCCCGGCTGGCCCGGTAACCTGCTGGCCGTGGTGGCCGGTGCGATCACCACCCTGGCCCTGGCGCCATTCAACGTCTGGCCGCTGGCATTGCTCGCGGTCGGCTTGTTCTACGCTGGCCTGCGCGAGCTGTCGCCGCGCCAGGCCCTGGGCCGTGGCTGGTGTTTCGGATTTGGCCTGTTTGGCGCCGGCACCAGCTGGATCTACGTCAGCATTCACAACTTCGGCGGCGCCTCAGTGTTGCTCGCCGGGTTCTTGATGCTGTTGTTTGTCGCCGCCATCGCCTGGTTCTTCGCCCTGCCCGCCTGGTTGTGGGCGCGCTGGTTACGGCGTAATGAGGCACCACTGGCCGACGCCTTGGCGTTCGCCGCGCTGTGGCTGGGCCAGGAAGCCTTTCGTGGCTGGTTCCTCACTGGTTTTCCATGGCTTTATTCCGGCTACAGCCAGCTCGACGGCCCGTTGGCCGGCCTCGCGCCAGTGGGCGGAATGTGGCTGATTTCCTTCACTCTGGCCCTGACCGCCGCGCTGCTCTGCAACGCGCCGCGGCTGATCCGCAACGGGCGCAAAGGTTTTGTCGCCGCCGGCGTGATCCTGCTGATCGGCCCTTGGGTGGCCGGGATGGCATTGAAGGGCCACGCCTGGACCAGCCCTTCGGGCGAGCCACTGAGCGTCGCGGCGATCCAGGGCAACATCGAACAAAGCATGAAGTGGGACCCGGAACAGCTCAATGCGCAGTTGGCGCTGTACCGCGACATGAGCTTTGCCTCCAAGCGCGTCGACCTGTTGGTCTGGCCGGAAACCGCCGTACCGGTGCTCAAGGAGTCGGCCCAGGGCTACATCGACATGATGGGCAGCTTTGCCGCCGAGCGGCATTCGGCGCTGATCACCGGCGTGCCGATTCGCCAACTGGTGCGCCACGAGAAACGCTACTTCAACGGCATCACCGTGACCGGCGAAGGCGACGGTACTTACCTGAAGCAAAAACTCGTGCCGTTCGGTGAGTACGTACCGCTGCAGGACATCCTGCGCGGCCTGATCGCCTTCTTCGACCTGCCAATGTCCGACTTCGCCCGAGGCCCAGCCGACCAGCCGCTGCTGCAGGCCAAGGGTTACCAGATCGCGCCGTTCATCTGCTACGAAGTGGTCTACCCGGAATTCGCCGCCAGCCTCTCGGCCCGCAGCGACCTGCTGCTGACCATCAGCAACGACACTTGGTTCGGCACGTCCATCGGCCCGTTGCAGCACCTGCAAATGGCGCAAATGCGCGCCTTGGAAGCCGGTCGCTGGATGATCCGCGCCACCAACAATGGTGTCACCGGCCTGATCAACCCCTTCGGCCAGATCACCGCGCAGATCCCGCAATTCGAGCGCGGCGTCCTTTACGGCGAAGTGGTGCCGATGCACGACCTGACACCTTATCTGCAATGGCGCTCGTGGCCGCTGATCATCCTGTGCGTGTTGCTGCTGGGCTGGGCGTTGATTGCGAGCCGGATGTCGAAGACGGTTTAAGGCCTTTTGGTCACTCTGTGGCGAGGGAGCTTGCTCCCGCTGGGGCGCGTAGCGGCCCTGTTTTTTGGGTCTGCTGCGCAGCCCAGCGGGAGCAAGCTCCCTCGCCACGACGGTGTACGTCCGGTCCTTTCGTATTTCAGCGGTAGAACAGCGAATACCCCACCAGCCCCACCGCCTCATTCAACAACTGCCCCGACTGCCAGATCGACTTGAACTCCGGCATCCAGCCGCCCAGCGGCCGGGCGTTATCTGGTCCGAGGAAACCCACCGGCGCCGGTACCACCTCGAATCCCGCTCGCTGGAAGCTCAAGACCGCCCGCGGCATGTGCCACGCCTGGGTGATCACCACGACACGCTTGATGCCCGCTGGCAGGAGTATCTCCGCGCTCATCTGGGCGTTTTCCCACGTCGTGCGGCTGCGCTCCTCCTGCCAACGAACGCTGACAGCAAAATCATCCTGCATCGAATCAGCCATCAGCCTCGCCTCGCTGGGCGGCGTGCCGTAGTGCAAGCCGCCGGAAGTCAGCACCGGCAACCCCGAGGCCTTGGCCAATCGCGCCGCGTACCGCTGGCGCTCCAAGCCGACACCGGTGGGCTGGTCGGTGCCCCAGGCCGGGTCACCCCGCTCGCGACCGGAACCCAGCACCACGATGGCATCGGCCCGTTGGGCCAGGGTCGCCCATTCACTGCGGGCCAACGGCGGCTCGCGCTCCAGGGCCTTGGCGCTCCACTGCACCACCACTGGCAGGCTCATCAGCCAGAAACCACCCAGCCCCACGACGAAACACAGGCGGGCCAGGCGCGGCCGGGAATTGCGCCACCACCAGGCAAGCGCCAGCAGCAGCAACAAAATGCCGGGGGGCAGTAATAGTTGTTTGATGAAATAGCGAAACGGCATCGGGCATCTCCATAGATGCCCGAAGCCTAAGTGGGTTGACGCAAAGCGACAACAGATTCGAAAAAGCCTTGAATCAAAAAAGTGACACGCGCGAATCCGGCGTTACTTGAACTGCAGTGACCGGACCTTGACCGCATCCTTGTCCGGCGTCCGGTCCTTGAGCCATACAACCTTGGCCGAACGGGGCGCATCGGTACGCTTTCCTGCCAGGGCCCCACTGGTGGGGGCCTGATGTCCGACCTGCTCGAGATAAGCCTCGACCAACTCGAACTCCGCGGGGGTAAGGCCTCGCAGCTCCAGCTCTGCCGGGCGTTCATCACGCAAGCGACCGGCGGTTCTTGCAGCGTCCAGGGCCACCCCGAGACGATCGATCAGTTTTTCGTACAACTCAGGTGTCGTTACTTTTCGCTGTGATTCAACCATCCCTCACCTCATTGAAGATAAGACTCACTCCCCAATGAGAAGCTTAGCTTCGCTGGGCAAACCGGCAGGACGCCGCGACAAACGGCCCTGAACGCCCGCCACCGCCATGGGTCGGCCCGGTCCGAGCGCAATCAGGGTTTCCCTCGGCAGAGCGCGGTCATGTATGCTACGGCGCTTCCTGTAACTCCACTTCCAGCTCCGCTGGGCATCGAAAACGCCGCATTCGGCGTCGTCTGCGTCCAGCATGGCAACGAAGAGGATTGGGCCACCCCATTCAGTACAAAAGTAGCCATGCACGAACTCTACCAGCCCCGTGAAATCGAAGCCGCCGCCCAGTCGTTCTGGGACGAGCAAAAGTCCTTTGAAGTCAGTGAACAGCCAGGCAAGGAGACTTACTACTGCCTGTCGATGTTCCCTTACCCCAGCGGCAAGCTACACATGGGGCACGTGCGCAACTACACCATCGGCGACGTGATCTCCCGCTACCAGCGCATGCAAGGCAAGAACGTCCTGCAACCGATGGGTTGGGATGCCTTCGGCATGCCGGCGGAAAACGCCGCGATGAAGAACAATGTGGCCCCTGCCAAGTGGACTTACGAAAACATCGCCTACATGAAGACCCAGCTGCGCAGCCTGGGCCTGGCGGTGGATTGGTCCCGCGAGGTCACCACCTGCAAGCCGGACTACTACCGCTGGGAACAATGGCTGTTCACCCGCCTGTTCGAAAAAGGCGTGATCTACCGCAAGAACGGCACCGTCAACTGGGACCCGGTGGACCAGACCGTGCTGGCCAACGAACAAGTGATCGACGGTCGCGGCTGGCGTTCCGGCGCGCTGATCGAGAAGCGCGAGATTCCGATGTACTACTTCAAGATCACCGCCTACGCGGATGAACTCCTGGAGAGCCTCGACGAGCTGACCGGCTGGCCCGAGCAGGTCAAGACCATGCAGCGCAACTGGATCGGCAAGTCCCGGGGCATGGAAGTGCAGTTTCCGTACGACGTCGCCTCCATTGGCGAAGCCGGCAACCTGAAGGTTTTCACCACCCGTCCGGACACCCTGATGGGCGCCACGTATGTCGCCGTGGCCGCTGAGCATCCGCTGGCGACCCTGGCCGCGCGCAACAACCCCGAGCTGCAGGCGTTCATCGCCGAATGCAAGGGCGGCAGCGTCGCCGAAGCCGATGTCGCCACCCAAGAGAAAAAAGGCCTGCCGACCTCGCTGTTCGTCGAGCATCCGCTCACCGGCGAGAAACTGCCGGTATGGGTCGCCAACTACGTCCTGATGCACTACGGCGACGGCGCTGTCATGGCAGTACCCGCCCACGACGAGCGTGATTTCGAGTTCGCGCAAAAGTACAACCTGCCGGTCAAGGCCGTCGTACGCACCAGCGCCGGCGACCAGACCCCGGCGCCTTGGCAGGACGCCTACGGCGAACACGGCGAGTTGATCAACTCCGGTGAGTTCAACGGCCTGGATTTCGCCGGCGCGTTCGATGCCATCGAAGTCGCCCTGATCAAGAAGAACCTCGGTGCCTCCCGCACCCAATTCCGCCTGCGGGATTGGGGCATCAGCCGCCAGCGCTACTGGGGCTGCCCGATCCCGATCGTGCATTGCGATACGTGCGGTGACGTCCCGGTGCCGGAAGACCAACTGCCCGTGGTCCTGCCGGAAGACGTCATCCCCGACGGCGCTGGTTCGCCCCTGGCGCGCATGCCCGAGTTCTATGAGTGCAGCTGCCCGAAATGCGGCGCACCGGCCAAGCGTGAAACCGACACCATGGACACCTTCGTCGAGTCCTCCTGGTATTACGCTCGTTATGCCTCGCCACGCTATGAAGGCGGCCTGGTAGAAAAGTCCGCGGCGGACCACTGGTTGCCGGTGGACCAGTACATCGGCGGCATCGAACACGCCATTCTTCACCTGCTCTATGCGCGCTTCTTCCACAAGCTGATGCGCGACGAAGGCCTGGTGAGCTCCAACGAGCCGTTCAAGAACCTGCTGACCCAAGGCATGGTGATCGCCGAGACCTACTATCGTCGCGAAGCCAACGGTGCCTATACCTGGTTCAACCCGGCGGACGTCGAACTCGAACGCGACAGCAAGGCCAAGGTCATCAGTGCCAAGCTGATCGCAGACGGCCTGCCGGTGGAAATCGGCGGCACCGAGAAGATGGCCAAGTCGAAGAACAACGGCGTCGATCCACAATCGATGATCGACCAGTTCGGCGCTGACACCTGCCGCCTGTTCATGATGTTCGCCTCGCCACCGGACATGAGCGCCGAATGGTCCGACTCCGGCGTCGAGGGCTCGCACCGCTTCCTCAAGCGCGTCTGGCGCCTGGCCCAAGGCCACGTGACTCAGGGCCTGCCAGGCAAGCTGGACGTCGCAGGCCTGAACGACGAACAGAAAGCCATCCGTCGCGCCATCCACCTGGCAATCAAGCAGGCCAGCCATGACGTGGGCCAGAACCACAAATTCAACACCGCCATCGCCCAGGTGATGACGCTGATGAACGTCCTGGAAAAAGCTGCCCAGGTGACCGAGCAGGATCGCGCACTGGTTCACGAAGGCCTCGAAGCCGTGACGCTGCTGCTGGCTCCGATTACGCCGCACATCAGCCATGAGCTGTGGAATCGCTTGGGCCATGCTGACCCGGTGATCGATGCCGGCTGGCCGGTGGTGGACGAAAGCGCGCTGGTGCAGGACAGCCTGACCCTGGTCATCCAGGTCAACGGCAAACTGCGCGGCCAGATTGAGATGCCAGCTGCGGCCACTCGCGAAGAAGTCGAGGCCGCTGCACGGGCCAACGAAAACGTGTTGCGCTTCGTCGATGGCCTGACGATCCGCAAAGTGATCGTCGTGCCCGGCAAACTGGTCAACATCGTCGCAAGCTAATTGGATCGGGCGCCAGGCCACGGGTCTGGCGCCGAATTTATCCTGCCGGGTCGCACGGTCGACCCATAGGGTTTCAAGGGGAGCAACAAGATGATCAAACGTAATCTGCTGGTAGTGGGCCTGGCGGTCCTGTTGAGCGCCTGCGGCTTCCAGCTGCGTGGCACCGGCACCACCGAGCTGGCCATCAAGGAACTGGACCTCAGCGCACGGGACGCCTACGGCGAAACCGTGAAGATGCTGCGCCAGACCCTGGAGAACAGCGGCGTGAAAGTCTATAGCGGCGCGCCGTACAAGCTGGTGCTGACCAGTGAACAGCAAAGCCAGCGCAGCCTGAGCTACGCCGGTGCCGGTCGTTCGGCCGAGTACGAGCTGACCAACGTGCTGAACTATGAGATCCGCGGCAATAACAACCTGTCGTTGCTCGACGACAAATTGCAAGTGCAGAAGGTCTACCTACACGACGGCAACAACATCACCGGTTCCGACCAGGAGTCCATCGAAGTGCGCGGCGAAATGCGCCGTGAACTGGTACAGCGCATGATGCTGCGCCTGCAACAGCTGAGCCCGGCCCAGCTGGAGCAGCTGCAACAGACGGCCAATGCCCGCGCCAAGGCTGAGGCCGACGCGCTGGAAGCGGCACGCAAGGCTGAGGCGGAAACCCCGCAACAGTCGCCGATGCAAATCCCGGCTGAATAAGCCTTGCGGGGCGCTCAAGCGCCCCGCTCGCCTGCCCTTATGAAGCTCGCCCCCGCCCAACTCGGTAAACACCTGCAAGGTGCCCTCGCGCCGGTCTACATCATCAGCGGCGATGACCTGTTGCTGTGCCAGGAAGCCGCCGACGCCATCCGCAGCGCCGCACGCCAGCAAGGCTTCGACGAACGCCAGGTATTCGCCGCCGACGCCAGTTTCGACTGGGGCACCCTGCTGCAGGCGGGGGCAAGCATGTCGTTGTTCGCCGAGAAACGCCTGCTGGAACTGCGCCTGCCCTCCGGCAAGCCCGGTGACAAAGGGGCCGCCGCGCTGATCGAATACTGCTCGCGCCCTGCCGAGGATACGGTGCTGCTCATCAGCCTGCCGAAACTCGACGGCAGTGCGCAGAAGACCAAATGGGGCAAGGCCCTGGTTGAAGGCCCACAGACCCAGTTCGTGCAGATCTGGCCGGTGGACGTCAGCCAGTTGCCGAGCTGGATCCGCCAGCGCCTGTCCCAGGCCGGTCTCTCGGCCAGCCAGGACGCAGTAGAGCTGATCGCCGCCCGGGTCGAAGGCAACCTGTTGGCCGCCGCCCAGGAAATCGAAAAGCTCAAGCTGATGGCCGAGGGCGGGCAGATCACCGTGGAAACGGTCCAGGCCGCCGTGGCCGACAGTGCGCGCTTCGATGTCTTCGGGCTGACCGATGCAATCCTCAACGGCGAAGCCGCCCACGCCCTGCGCATGCTCGAAGGCCTGCGAGGCGAAGGCGTCGAGCCACCGGTTATCCTCTGGGCCCTGGCCCGGGAGCTGCGCCTGCTGGCCAACCTGTCGCTGCAATACAGCCAAGGCGTCCCGCTGGACAAAGCCTTCAGCCAAGCCCGTCCACCGGTATGGGACAAGCGCAAGCCATTGATGAGCAAGGCCTTGCAACGCTATTCGGCGTCACGCTGGGCGCAATTGCTGCTCGAAGCCCAGCGCATCGATGCGCAGATCAAGGGCCAGGCCGCCGGTTCACCGTGGATGAGCCTCAGTCGGTTGTCGCTGTTGATGGCCGGCCAACGGCTGGCGTTGCCTGCTGAATAAACACTCTCTTCAGGCCAGAGGGCTTCTGTGCAGGGACTGGACAGCTGCCCAACTCTGCCCCATCATTTGCCCCGCAAAACCCACCCCACGAGAGAACCCAGCATGAGCAAGAAGCCATCCAAGCATGGCCCCAACAAGGCCAAGTCCATCATCGCCCAGCCCTTGTTCCGCAGCCGCCAGGAACGACCCAACAAGGGCAAAGGCAGCTACCGCCGCGAAGCCTTCCAGTCTGACAACTGGGAGGCTTCTTGCTTTGTGGCAGCTTGAAACACCCGGACAAGCCCTACACCCCTTTCGCATGATAAGGTCAGCACCTGATTTGTATTTCTGGACCCGTGCATGCCCTTTTGTCTTTCCCGTCGCTGGCCACTGCGCCAGATGATCGTTGCCGCAAGCGTCGCCCTGCTTGTCGCCTGCGCCGAAAAACCTACCGCCGCCGATGCCCAACCGCTCCAGACCGTCCCTGCCGTGACCGCGCCGGCCATCGTGCCGCCTGTGGTACCGAGCGGTGAAGACCTGGCCATTGCGCCCACCCAGACCTTCGCCGAATGGCAGGCCGGGTTTCGCAAGGAAGCATTGGCCGCCGGGATCCGCGCCGACCTCTTCGACCGCGCCTTTATCGGCGTCAGCCCGGACATGAGCGTGATCAAGGCCGACCGCAGCCAGCCGGAATTCACCCGGCCGGTGTGGGAATACCTCGACGGCGCGCTGTCACCGCTGCGCGTCAGCAAAGGCAAAGCCCTGCTGCAACAGAACGCGCAAATCCTGCAAAGCATTGAGCAGCGTTATGGCGTCGACCGCCAGGCATTGGTCGCGGTGTGGGGCATGGAAAGCAACTTCGGTCAATTCCAGGGTAACAAGTCGGTGATCAACTCCCTGGCGACCCTGGCGTATGAAGGCCGCCGCCCCGGTTTTGCCCAGGCGCAGCTGATCGCTGCGCTGCAAATCCTGCAGCAGGGCGATATCGCCCCAGAGAAAATGCTCGGCTCCTGGGCCGGCGCCATGGGCCAGACCCAATTCATTCCGACCACCTATAACACCCATGCGGTGGATTTCGACGGCGACGGGCGCCGTGACATCTGGGGCAGCTCCACCGACGCCCTGGCCTCGACCGCGCATTACCTGCAAAGCTCGGGCTGGCAACGCGGCCAACCGTGGGGGTTCGAGGTCTCGCTCAAGGAGGGCTTCGACTACACATTGGCCGATGGCACCCTCCGCAAGCCTGTGTCCGAATGGATACGACTGGGCGTTTCGGAATACGGCGGCTTACCCACAGCCCCCGATCAAGCACAGCTATCGGCGGCCCTGCTGTTGCCCGCCGGGCACCGCGGCCCCGCGTTCCTGGTGTTCGATAACTTCCGCGCCATCCTCAAGTACAACAACTCGTCCTCCTACGCCCTGGCGGTTGGCCTGTTGTCGCAACGTTTCGACGGTGGGGGGTTGGTCTACGGCCAATGGCCAAAAGACGACCTGCCCCTGAGCCGCAGCGAACGCATCGAGCTGCAAACACTCCTGGGCAAGCATAACTACGACGCCGGCAACCCGGACGGCATCATCGGCGCCAACACGCGCAAGGCGATCCGCAGCGCCCAGCAGTCGTTCGGCTGGCCGGCGGATGGCTACCCGACGCACCAGTTGCTGGAAGGGCTGCGTAACCGCTAGATCGCCTTATGGCAGCTGACATCATCGCGAGCAGGCTCGCTCCCACAGTTGGACCGTACTCCTCTGAAGGAACGCGGTTCCCTGTGGGAGCGAGCCTGCTCGCGATGACAGACTTCCAGACAACGCATCACTAGCGGCTGACCACCACATCCTGCTCCAACACCAGCAGCTTTTCCCCCGCATCGAGCTTCACCAGCGCCCCCATGGGCAAGGTCAGGTTCGGATCGCAGTGCCCGCTGCGCCAGCCGGACAGCACCGGAATGCGCAATGGCTCGAAGGTCTGCTTGAGCAACCGGTTCAACGCCTCGATATCCACCCCAGCGATATCTCCCACCAACACGCCACGCAGCTTCGCCAACGTGCCGGCCAGGCGCAGTTGCGTCAGCAAGCGGTCGATGCGATACAGCGGTTCGTTGACGTCTTCGATGAACAGGATCACGCCCTCGGCGTCGATCTGATAAGGCGTGCCCATGGTCGCGGCAATCATCGATAGATTGCCCCCCAACAGGCGACCCTGGGCGATGCCAGGTTCGACGGTGGTCAACGGGTATTCGGCGGGATGGTTCAGCGTGCTGCCGGCCTTTATTTGTCCACGCAGCATGTTGAAAAACGAGGTGACGGTGGGGGGTTCCTTGTCGCCCAGGAGATCGGCGTTGAGCAGCGGGCCGTGGAAGGTGACGAACCCGGCATAACGGCTGATGGCCAGGTGCAGGGCGGTGATGTCGCTGTAGCCAACGAAGGGCTTGGGGTTGCGTTTCAGGAGTTCGAAGTCGATGCGATCCAGCAGGCGTGGGGTGCCGTAGCCGCCGCGTAGGCAAATGATGGCTTTTATTTCTGGGTCGGCGAAGGCGGTGTGGAGATCGTTGAGGCGTGCTTCGTCGGTGCCGGCGAGATAGCCGTTTTTTTCATAGACGCCTGGGAGGATTCGTAGGCCGTGGCCTCGTGCGTGCATCCATTGGATGGCTTTTTCTGTGTCCAGGGGGGCGGGACCGGCGGGGGCTATTACGGCGATCAGGCCCTCGGGGGGGAGTGCTGGGACGGAGTGATGTGGAGATAGGGTGTGGGTGGGGCGGACGGTCATCCATGCATCTCCCGGTTTGAGTCGTGCTTATGTGTGTATATCCGTTGCTGCGGTAACGGCTTCTTATGGTTCCGCTCTTACAGCGGGTCACTTTTGAAAAGCCTGCGCGGCCCGGCGAAAAGTAACCAAAACGCTCTTGCCCCACCACTCGGTGCCTCGCTAGGGCTCGGCATGCCCGAACGCAGGCATTGCTCCGTGGGCCGCCGCGAAGGGCCATCCATGGCCCAGCGCGGCTATCCCGGCATCCATGCCGGGATGCCCACTGCGCAATGCCTGCGTTCGGCCAGCGTGGTTTAACGGGGCGCCCAGATCAAGATCAAGATCAAGATCCAAAGCAAAGCAAAGCAAAGCAAAGCAAAGCAAAGCAAAGCAAAGCAAAGCAAAGCAAAGCAAGAGCCGAGCACTTCCAGCATCTATGTGGCTGAACCACCGCCATCGAGAGCAAGCTCGCTCTCACATGGAATTGCGGCTGTTCACAACCTCTGCACACGACACAAAAACTTGTGGGAGCGGGCTTGCCCGCGAAGGCGTCGGCACATCCAACATCATCACAAACTGATACACCGCTTTCGCGAGCAAGCCCGCTCCCACAGGAGAAACGCGGTCCCCACCAAGAACCAGGTCGGCTCTAAGGCCGCCTCGCGAAGGACGTTGATCTGGGCGCCCCGTTAACCACGCTGGCCGAACGCAGGCATTGCGCAGTGGGCACCTCGGCATGGATGCCGGAGTGAGGGCATGCCGAGCCTAAGCGAGGCACCGAGTGGTGGGGCAAAGCGTTTTTGGTTACTTTTGGCGCTTTTCCAAAATTGACCCGCTGTAAGAGCGGAACCCTAAGCAGCCGTTACCGCAGCAACGGATATTCACACCACCCCAAAACCACCACCCAACAAAAATCAGGCCCCCAGCAGCTCAGCCTTAACCAACTTAGCCTGCTCATCCGCATGATACGAAGACCGCACCAACGGCCCCGAAGCCACATTCTTGAAGCCCATCTTGTACCCCTCCTCCGCAAACCAGGCAAAGGTATCCGGATGCACAAACCGCTGCACCGGCAAGTGACTACGCGAAGGCTGCAAGTACTGGCCCAAGGTCAACATGTCAATGTCATGCTCACGCATGCGCTTCATGACCTCGATAACTTCCTCATCCGTTTCACCCAAGCCCAGCATCAAACCAGACTTGGTCGGAATATGCGGCATCATCTGCTTGAAGCGCTGCAGCAAGGTCAGCGACCACTGGTAGTCCGAACCCGGACGCGCAGCCTTGTACAAACGCGGCACGGTTTCCAGGTTGTGGTTGAACACATCCGGTGGCTCGGCGGCGGTGATTTCCAGGGCGATGTCCATGCGGCCACGGTAATCGGGCACCAGGGTTTCCAACTGCACGTTCGGCGACAGCTTGCGGATCTCGCGGATGCAGTCGGCAAAGTGCTGGGCACCGCCGTCACGCAGGTCGTCGCGGTCCACCGAGGTGATGACCACGTACTTGAGCTTCAGGTCGGCAATGGCGATGGCCAGGCTTTCCGGCTCGTTGGCGTCCAGTGGCTTCGGACGGCCGTGGCCGACGTCGCAGAACGGGCAGCGACGGGTGCAGATATCGCCCATGATCATGAACGTGGCGGTGCCGCCGGAGAAGCATTCGCCCAGGTTCGGGCAGGAGGCTTCTTCACAGACGCTGTGCAGCTTGTGCTTGCGCAGCAGGGCCTTGATGCGGTCGACTTCCGGGGAAACCGGGATGCGCACGCGGATCCAGTCGGGTTTCTTCGGCAGTTCGGTGGTCGGGATAATCTTGACCGGGATGCGTGCAACCTTCTCGGCGCCGCGCAGCTTGACGCCGGCCTCTACCTTGGCACGCGGGGCCGGACGTTCGGTGACGTCCTGCGTCGGGATTATGGTTTGCACTGCATCAGTAGTCATATCAGTCGATTCCGCCCGTGAGGGTCGTCTGCTCAGCATAGTCGAGGTGTTTGACGAGCTGCGCGCGCAGCCGGGCACTTACCTCGGCAAATTCAATCGATCCTGTGTGATCGCGCAGCTGGGTCATCGCCAGCCCCGCGTAGCCACAGGGATTAATCCGTCGAAACGGCGAAAGGTCCATGTCCACGTTCAACGCCAGGCCGTGAAACGAACAGCCGTGGCGGATCCGCAACCCAAGGGAAGCGATCTTCGCCCCATCGACGTAGACGCCCGGCGCGTCCGGCTTGGCCGCCGCTGTCACGCCGTAGCTGGCCAGCAGCTCGATCAGGCACGTTTCCATGCGCGTGACCAGCTCTCGCACGCCGAAGCCCAGCTTGCGCACATCCAGCAACAGATAGGCGACCAACTGGCCGGGGCCATGGTAGGTCACTTGCCCGCCCCGGTCGACCTTCACCACCGGGATATCCCCCGGCAATAACAGGTGCTCGGCCTTGCCGGCCTGGCCCTGGGTGAACACCGACGGGTGCTCCACCAGCCAGACTTCATCGTCGGCGGTGGTGCCGCGTTCGTTCGTGAAGCGCTGCATGGCATGCCAGACCGGTTCGTAAGCCATCTGGCCCAGCTCGCGAAAGCCCAGCGTGCCCGGCATCACAACACCATGTGCACGAAACCGGTCGCTCGCAGCTCGCTGTTGATGTCGTAGAGCTGTTCCTGACCGGTGGCGATGATGTGCAGCTGGATGGTCGTGTACTTGCCGTTGGTGCTCTGGCGCTCGGCCAGGGTCTTGTGGTCAACGGTGGCATGCTTTTCAAGGATCGCGATGATCCGGTCCTTGAAGCCCACACCGGTGTCGCCGATCACCTTGATGGGGTAATCCGCGCAGGGGAACTCGATTTTTGGCGCCTTTACTTCAGAGTCTGTCATGGCGTAACGGCCTCGTAAGCCGTGGTAACGCACATGGCCCCGCTCCGGGTGGAAACGGGGCCATGCAGGTCAACACTTCGATCAGTTGAACAAGCCGTAGAAGAATAGACGGATGCTATCCCAGATGCGGCGGAAGATACCACCTTCCTCGACCGCGTCCAGAGCGATCAGGTCAGCGCTGTGCACCACTTTGTCGTCCAGCTTGACTTCGACTTTACCGATCACGTCGCCCTTGGCGATGGGAGCGGTCAGTTGTGGATTCATGGTCATGCTGGCAGCGAGCTTCTTGAGCTGGCCCTTGGGCAGCGTCATGGTCAGGTCCTGGGCCAAACCGGCCTTCACCTGATTGCTGGTGCCCTTCCAGACCTGGGCCTGGGCCAGTTCGGTGCCCTTCTGGTAGAAGGTCTGGGTTTCGAAGAAGCGGAAACCGTAAGTCAGCAACTTCTGAGTCTCGGCGGCACGGGCCACTTCACTGCTGGTGCCGAAGACCACTGCAATCAGGCGCATGCCGTCGCGCACAGCCGAAGACACCATGCAGTAGCCGGCTTCGTCGGTGTGACCGGTCTTCAGGCCATCGACGGTCTTGTCGCGCCATAGCAGCAGGTTGCGGTTAGGCTGCTTGATGCCGTTCCAGAAGAATTCCTTCTGGGAGTAGATCGCGTAGTGTGCCGGGTCTTCGTGGATGATCGCCCGCGCCAGGAGCGCCATGTCGTGCGCCGAGGAATAGTGCTCGGGGTTCGGCAGGCCGGTGGGGTTCATGAAGTGGCTGTTGGTCATGCCCAGGTCGGCGACGGTTTTGTTCATCATGTCGGCGAATGCATCTTCGCTGCCGGCGATGTGCTCGGACAGGGCAACGCTGGCGTCGTTACCGGACTGGATGATGATGCCATGCAGCAGGTCGCTGACGGTGACTTGCGAGCCGACCTTGATGAACATCCGCGAACCGCCGGTACGCCAGGCGTTTTCGCTGACGGTCACCGGATCGTTTTCACCGATCTGGCCACGACGGATCTCCAGGGTGGCGATGTACGCGGTCATCAGTTTGGTCAGGCTGGCCGGTGGCAGGCGCTGGTCACCGTTGTTCTCTACCAGCACCTCGCCGCTGCTGGCGTCCATGAGCACAAAGGATTTGGCGGCCAGTTGAGGGGGCGCTGGCATCATCTCGACCGCGAACGCGGCGGGTGAGAGCAGCAGCGGGACTAGCAGGCAAAGGCGTTTGGCAAAGGTGGTGATGTTCATCCGTCTCTCGAAATCGCTAATGGGACTGCCCGAAGGCAAAACTAACAGGCAGCTTTCTAACGAGCTGCCGCGTATTTAAGTTGCTCACTCACAACCCTTGCCGGGCTTTTGTTATTCATGGAGCCAACAACCTGACCCGCTCCGACCACAAGCGGGCCTCAATCAATTACTCGGCGGTGACCACGCTCGGCGAACCGAGATTGGCCAGTCGCACGCTGTTCTGTACCTGCTGGACTTCACCCGGAGAACCGATCGGTCCCAGGCGCACCCGATGCAGAGTCTGCTGGTTGCGCACGATCGAGCTGATGAACACCGGCGCGCTCACCATCGAGCTGAGCTTCGACCTCAGCAGCTCGGCAGCGTCCGGGTTGGCGAACGCGCCCACCTGCAGATACTGGCCAGACGCTGTTGCAGAAGCGTTTTTTTTTGCGTCCAACTGCACAGGCACTACGGCCGCGGCGTGTTGCTGCGGCGGTGGCGTCCATTGTTCGACCGTGCCGGTGGACGCCGTCACGGTCGGCGCGGCATTTTGCGCCACTTTCGGCTCGTTGAGCATCAAAGGCGCCGGACGGCCACGCTGGGCCCACCATTCCTGCGGGTCGATCCCTTCGACCTTGACCCGCGCGGTGCCGATTTCAGCGTAACCCAGCTTTTTCGCCGCCGCATACGACAGGTCGATGATGCGGTCGGAATAGAACGGCCCACGGTCATTGACCCGCAGGATCACGCTCTTGTTGTTGTCCAGGTTGGTCACCCGCACATAGCTGGGCAGCGGCAACGTCTTGTGGGCCGCGCTCATGCCATACAGGTCATACACCTCGCCGTTGGCGGTGTTCTGGCCGTGGAACTTGGTGCCATACCAGGACGCCGTCCCCGAAGCGACATAACGCTTGGAATCGGACAGCGGGAAATAGGTCTTGCCCAGTACCGTGTACGGGTTGGCCTTGTAGGGGCCGGTGTGCAGGGTCGGCGTGGCGTCAGGAATGCGCGAGACATCGACGTCCCACCACGGCGCGCCATCCTTGTGGGCCCGGTTGATGTCCAGGCCCGGCGTAGCACGCACGGCGGTGGAGTTTTTCTGGGCCGGCGCGCGGCTGGTCGTACAACTTACGACCAGCAACGACAACGCGGCCAATGCCACGAGCTTCAGGGGTTGATAGGTAGGCAATGCCCGCATTATTTGACGCCCCGTGCTTTGACCAGCTCTTCAGACAGTTGATATACAGCCATGGCGTACATCACGCTGCGGTTATAACGCGTAATCGCGTAGAAATTCTTCAGGCCCATCCAGTACTCAGGCCCTTGTTCGCCTTCCAGGCGCATCGCGGTGACCGGCATGTCGTCACGCAGCGCATCATGACTCGACCAGCCCAACGCCCGCAACTCCCCGACGGTTTTCGTCGGCTCGATGCCCTCGGTCAAACCCTCGTCCACCTGGTCGCCACGCACGTCGGCGCGGCTGACCACCGGCTCGCCGGCCACCCAGCCATGGCGCTTGAAATAGCTGGCGACGCTGCCGATGGCATCGGTCGGGTTGTTCCAGATATTGATGTGGCCGTCGCCGTCGAAGTCCACCGCATAGGCGCGAAAACTGCTGGGCATGAACTGCGGCAAGCCCATGGCTCCGGCGTAGGAGCCCTTGAGGGTCAGCGGGTCGACTTGTTCTTCGCGGGCCAGCAGCAGGAATTCACGCAGCTCCTTGCGGAAGAACTCGGCCCGTGGCGGGTAATCGAAGCCCAGGGTCGACAGCGCGTCGATCACCCGGAAATTCCCGGTGTTGCGGCCAAAAAAGGTCTCGACGCCAATGATGGACACGATGACCTGGGCCGGCACGCCATACTCCTGCTCGGCACGGGCCAGGGCGGCCTCGTGCTGGCGCCAGAAGTCCACGCCCCGGGCAATGCGCGCCTCGGTGATGAACATCGGCCGGTACTCGTTCCACTGCTTGACCCGTTCGGCCGGCCGGGAGATTGCATCAAGGATCGACTGCTTGCGCTCGGCCTCGCGGAACACCCCCATCAGCTGTTCGCCGGCGAAACCGTAGTCGCGGGTCATTTCGCCGACGAACTCGGCCACCTGCGGCGAACCTTCGTATTCGCCCGCCGAGGCATGCGGCGCACCGCCGAGGAAGCCGACCAGGCCGATCCAAGGCGCGTATCGCGTCGACCAGCCACGCATTGCTTGCATTGAACTCTTCACCTTATTCAAACCTGTGCGATCCACTTGCGATGGGTATGGATCGACATCAAGACCCCAAACGCTGACAGTAGTGTCACCAGCGAAGTTCCTCCGTAGCTAATGAAGGGCAACGGCACCCCCACCACCGGCAACAGGCCACTGACCATACCGATGTTGACGAAAACATAAACAAAAAACGTCATGGTCAGGCTGCCCGCCAGCAACTTGCCGAACAACGTCTGGGCCTGGGCGGTAATCACCAGGCCCCGGCCGATCAGCAACAGGTAGATCAGCAGCAGCACGCAAATGCCCACCAGGCCGAACTCCTCGCCCATCACCGCGATGATGAAGTCGGTGTGGCTTTCCGGCAAAAAGTCCAGGTGCGACTGGGTGCCCATCAGCCAGCCCTTGCCGAACACCCCGCCGGAACCGATGGCCGCCTTGGACTGGATGATGTTCCAGCCGGTGCCCAGCGGATCGCTCTCCGGGTCGAGGAACGTGAGGATGCGCTGCTTCTGGTAGTCGTGCATCACGAAGTACCACATGGCCACCGACACCGGTACGGCAATGGCGACTACGCTGAGAATCCAGCGCCAGCGCAACCCGCCCATGAACAGCACGAAGGCGCCGCCGGCCAGGATCAGCAGCGACGTGCCAAGGTCCGGCTGGCGCACGATCAGGATGAACGGGATGCCGATCAGCAACAGGCTGATGCACACATGCTTGAGCTGCGGCGGCAAGGTGCGCTTGGACAGGTACCAGGCGATGGTCGCCGGCATGATGATCTTGAGGAATTCCGAAGGCTGGAAGCGAATCACCCCGGGGATGTTGATCCAGCGGGTGGCGCCCATGGCGTTGTGGCCCATCACGTCCACCACCACCAGCAGGCTCACGCCCACGACATAGGCCAGCGGCACCCAGCGCGCCATGAAGCGCGGCTCGAGCTGGGCGATGACGATCATCGACACCAGGCCGATGCCGAACGAAGTGGCTTGCTTGATCAGCAAATCCCAACTCTTGCCGCTGGCCGAATACAGCACGAACAGACTGCCGGCGGCCAGGATCAGCAACAGGATCAGCAGCGGGCCGTCAATGTGCATGCGCTGCAACAGCGTGGCACGCCGACGCATCACGTCTTCGCTGGAGAGGATCCGGTCGAAATTATTCTTCACGGGCCGTAGCCTCCGCAGTGGTGGGGCTTGCGTATTCCGGCTTGAGCTGGCCGTGCTCATCCAGCAACCAGGCGTCCATGACCTGACGCACCACCGGAGCCGCAACGCCGGAACCGGACTCGCCGTTCTCGACCATCACCGCCACGACAATCTTCGGGTTGTCGGCCGGGGCGAAGCCGACGAACAAGGCGTGGTCGCGGTGGCGTTCCTGAACCTTGGAGCGGTCGTATTTCTCGCCCTGTTTGATCGCGACGACCTGGGCCGTACCGCTCTTGCCGGCAATTCGGTAGGGCGAGCCGATGGCTGCCTTGCGAGCGGTGCCTCGGGCGCCGTGCATCACTTGCTGCATGCCGTTGTTGACCTTCTGCCAGTCCGACGGGTTGCGCAGGATGATGTCCGGCATCGGGTCCGGGTCCACCGGTTTCTGCCCTTCGATGGTCTTGGCCAAGTGCGGGCGATACCACTTGCCCTTGCTCGCCACCAGCGCCGTGGCTTGGGCCAGCTGCAAAGGCGTGGCCTGCATGTAGCCCTGGCCGATCCCCAAAATCAGGGTTTCACCTGGGAACCAGGCCTGGCGCCGGGTGGCGCGCTTCCATTCCCGAGACGGCATCAGGCCGGGCGATTCTTCGAACATGTCCAGGGAGACTTTCTGGCCGATGCCGAACTTGCCCAGGTACGACGACAGTCGGTCGATTCCCAGCTTATGGGCCAGGTCATAGAAGTAGGTGTCGTTGGAACGCATGATCGCCGTTTCCAGGTCCACATAGCCGTCGCCGGTGCGGTTCCAGTTGCGGTACTTGTGGTCATAGTTCGGCAGTTGGTAGTAGCCGGGATCGAAGACCCGGCTCGACGCGGTCACCACGCCGGAGTCCAGCCCGGCAATCGCCACGGCCGGCTTGATGGTCGAGCCCGGCGGATAGAGGCCGCGCAGCACCCGGTTGAACAGCGGCCGGTCGATGGAATCGCGCAGCTCGGCGTAGGCCCTGAAGCTGATGCCGGTGACGAACAGGTTCGGGTCGAAACTCGGCTGACTGACCATCGCCAGCACCTCGCCGGTGTTCGGATCCAGCGCCACCACAGCGCCACGGCGCCCGCCCAGCGCCGCTTCGGCGGCCTCTTGCAGCTTGATGTCCAGGCTCAGGACGATGTCCTTGCCGGGAATCGGATCGGTACGCTTGAGGACCCGCAAGACGCGCCCGCGGGCGTTGGTCTCGACCTCTTCGTAACCCACCTGCCCGTGCAATTCGGGCTCGTAGAAACGCTCGATGCCGGTCTTGCCGATATGGTGGGTGCCGCTGTAATTGACCGGATCGAGAGTCTTGAGCTCTTTCTCGTTGATCCGTCCCATGTAGCCCACCGAGTGGGCGAAGTGTGGCCCCTGGGGATAATGCCGCACCAGTTGCGCCACCACCTCGACGCCGGGCAGGCGGAACTGGTTCACGGCGATCAGGGCGATCTGTTCTTCAGTCAGCTCGAACAGGATCGGCACCGGCTCGAATGGCCGGCGCCCCTGGCGCATGCGCTTCTCGAAGATCGCCCGGTCCTCGGGGGTCAGTTGCAGCACTTCGACGATCACATCGAGCACCTGCTGCCAGTCGCCGGAGCGTTCGCGGGTCATGCTCAGGCTGAAGCTGGGCCGGTTATCCGCCACCACCACGCCGTTGCGGTCGAAAATGAGCCCGCGGGTCGGCGGAATCGGTTGCACATGCACTCGATTGTTTTCCGACAGCGTCGAGTGATACTCGTACTGGATCACCTGGAGGAAATACAACCGCGCGATCAGCACGCCGATCAGCGTCACCACCGTTATAGCGCCGAACACGACGCGGCCTCGCACCAGGCGGGCGTCTTTTTCGTGGTCCTTGATGCGGATCGGCTGGGGCATGAGGGCAGGATTACTTGTGGTAAGGGTGCCCGGACAGGACTGTCCAGGCACGATACAACTGTTCGCCGATCAGGATCCGCACCAGTGGGTGCGGCAACGTCAACGGCGACAACGACCAGCGCTGATCGGCCCGGGCACAGACTTCCGGCGCCAGCCCTTCCGGGCCACCGACCATGAAATTGACCGTGCGCGAGTCCAATCGCCAGCGATCGAGCTCCACCGCCAGTTGCTCGGTGCTCCAGGGCTTGCCATGGACTTCGAGGGTGACGATCCGCTCGTTCGGCCCGACCTTGGCCAGCATGGCCTCGCCTTCCTGGCGGATAAAGCGCGCCACGTCGGCGTTCTTGCCACGGGTATTGAGCGGAATTTCCACCAGTTCCAGCGCCAGCTCGGACGGAAGACGCTTGGCATATTCATGCCAGCCTTCTTCCACCCATTTGGGCATGCGAGAACCGACGGCGATCAGGCGCAGTCGCACAGCGAACCCTTATTGCTGGTCTTTGTTGAGCTTGGTGAAATGCTCATGGGTGTTTTCCGGGCTGTGGTGCGCAGCGCTCGCCGAACGGCTCTGCTCGGCACCGGCCCACAGGCGCTCCAGGTCATAGAACTGGCGCGCCGAGGCGGTCATCATGTGGACGATGACGTCGTCCATATCCAGCAACACCCAGTCGCTGTCGCCCTTGCCTTCTTCACCCAGCGGCTTGACGCCTTGGGCCTTGACCGCTTCGCGGACCTTGTCCAGCATCGCGCCGATCTGGCGGTTGGAGGTACCGGTGGCGATGATCATGTAGTCCGTGATGCTCTGCTTTTCACGAACGTCGATCACCTGGATGTCCTGGGCCTTGACGTCTTCCAGGGCCGCTACGGCAACCTTGACCAGTTCTTCACCGACCAGTGCCACGCCGGTATGAACTTCCACGGGCAGCGGGGCGCTTTTGAACGTGCCTTTGCGCTTTACTTTGTTTACGTCTTTGTCAGTCATATAAAACTCGTTTTGCTCGTATGTTCGGGCGCTTCGCTACACGCATTCACGTGCCTTGAAGCGCACCTTTTTCAGTTCGACGCACGGTAAAGCCCGTGCGCATCGATGTAGGCCAGGACCGCGTCGGGCACCAGGAAACGTACCGACTTACCGCTGGCCAGCAGTTGACGGATCTGGGTGGCGGATACCGCGAGCGGCGTCTGCCAGACGAATGCAATCTGTCCGCTCGGCCCTTTGAGGGCCAGCGGGTCGCTCACCGAGCGTGCCGCCAGCAGGTTGCGCAAGGCATCCGGCGGCTCGCTGTCGGCATCCGGGCGTTGCAGCACCAGGATGTGGCAATGCTGGAGCAACTCTTCCCAGCGATGCCAAGTGGGCAGGCCGCAAAATGCGTCCCAGCCCAGAAGCAGAAAAACCTGGGCATCAGCGGCCAGCTCGGCACGCATCAGCTCCAGGGTATCAATGGTGTAGGACGGCTTGTCCCGCTGCAATTCGCGGGCGTCCACCACCAACGGCGCCACACCGGCCACCGCGCACTCGACCATTGCCAGGCGATCCTGCGCCGACACCTGCGGCGTGTTCCGATGCGGCGGCCTGGCGCTGGGCGTCAGGCGCAACTCATCGAGGGCCAGGGCGTCAGCGGCCTCCAGCGCACCGCGCAAGTGCCCGATATGCACCGGGTCGAACGTGCCGCCCAGGATACCGATGCGCCGGGGCGGGGTTGTCGTCACTGCGGCTGACGGGTCGAGGTCGCCCAAGTCAGGCCGGCTCCTGTCCGCGCAACTGGCCATCACCGACCACGATGTACTTCTCGCAGGTCAGGCCTTCGAGGCCCACCGGGCCGCGGGCGTGCAGCTTATCAGTAGAAATGCCGATCTCGGCACCCAATCCGTATTCAAAGCCATCGGCGAAACAGGTCGGGGTGTTGATCATCACCGACGCCGAGTCCACTTCGGCCACGAAACGCCGGGTTTCACCCTGGTGTTCGCTGACGATGGCGTCGGTGTGGTGCGAGCCATGGCGGTTGATGTGCTCGATGGCCTGGTCCAGCCCGTCGACCACGCGGATCGACAGGATCGGCGCGAGGTACTCGGTGTTCCAGTCTTCTTCAGTGGCGGTCACAGCGTCGATAATCGCCCGGGTACGCTCGCAACCACGCAGCTCGACGCCTTTTTCGCGGAACTGGGCGGCCATCGGCGGCAGGAAGTCCTGGGCGACGGCTTGGTCCACCAGCAACGTTTCCATCGCACCGCAGATGCCATAACGATAGGTCTTGGCGTTGAAGGCGATGCGCTGGGCCTTCGGCAGTTCGGCGTGGGCGCTGACATAGACGTGGCAGATGCCGTCCAAGTGCTTGATCACCGGCACGCGGGCGTCGCGGCTGACCCGTTCGATCAGGCCCTTGCCACCGCGCGGGACGATGACGTCGACGAACTCGGGCATAGTGATCAGCGCACCGACGGCGGCGCGATCAGTGGTTTCCACCACTTGCACCACGGCGGCCGGCAGGTTGGCCTCGGCCAGGCCGCGCTGGATGCAGGCGGCAATGGCGCGGTTGGAATGAATCGCCTCGGAGCCGCCACGCAGGATGGTCGCGTTGCCGGACTTCAGGCACAGGCTTGCGGCGTCGATGGTCACGTTCGGCCGTGATTCGTAGATGATCCCGACCACACCCAGGGGTACGCGCATTTTGCCAACCTGAATGCCCGACGGCCGGTAGCTCATGTCACGGATCGCGCCGATCGGATCCGGCAGCGCCGCGACCTGACGCAGACCGACGATCATGCCGTCGATACGCGCCGGGGTCAGCGCCAGGCGCTCGAGCATGGCCGGTTCCAGGCCATTGGCCCGGCCGGCGGCCAGGTCCAGTTCGTTGGCGGCGGTCAACTCGGCGCGAGCAGCGTCCAGCGCATTGGCGGCGGCTTGCAAGGCGCGGTTTTTCTGCGCGGTGCTGGCACGGCCGATGATGCGCGACGCTTCGCGAGCGGCGCGACCCAGGCGGGTCATGTAGTCAAGAACGGACTCAGTCATGGTCTGTGTGGTCTTGGCAAAGAGGAAAGCGGCAGATTATAGCTGTCGTAACCCTGGACTAACAGCATGGACTCACGGTGGTGACCGGCGGAGGAGCAAATCCTTGGGAAATTGTCACTGTTCAGCGGCGATTAAGCTTTCCATTGCTATCATCGCGCTTCCTTTGGCCGCTCCTCATCCATCGACATGACCGACTCACCTCGTCCGCCGAACGCCCTGCCCCACGCTTTTTTCGATCGCGATGCCCAAGTGCTCGCCCGGGACCTGCTGGGCAAAGTCATCCGCCACAAAGTCGGCGATTTGTGGCTGAGTGCGCGAATCATCGAGACCGAAGCGTATTACTTCGCCGAAAAGGGCAGCCACGCCTCGCTGGGCTACACAGAAAAACGCAAGGCTTTGTTTCTGGATGGCGGCCACATCTATATGTACTACGCCCGGGGCGGCGATTCGTTGAACTTCAGCGCCCAGGGCCCAGGCAACGCGGTGCTGATCAAATCGGCGTATCCGTGGGTCGATAGCATCAGCGGCCCGGCGAGCCTGGCGCAGATGCTGTTGAACAACCCCGACGCCCAAGGGCGGCCGCGCACACCGCAGAAGCTCTGCGCCGGCCAGACCTTGCTGTGCAAGGCGTTGGGGCTGAAAGTGCCAGACTGGGACGCCAAACGCTTCGACCCCGAGCGCTTGCTGGTGGAAGACGTGGACGTGCCGACAGTCAACGTGATCCAGACCACCCGCCTGGGCATCCCCCTGGGCCGGGACGAACATCTGCTCTATCGCTTCGTCGACGCGGCCTACGCACCGTGGTGCACCCGCAACCCATTACGTCGTGGGCAGGTCGAAGGGCGCGATTATTTTTTGCTGCCCTGATGAAATACCGCATCCCCCTGTGGGAGCGGGCTTGCTCGCGAATGCGGTGTGTCAGTTGACATTGATTTATCTGACACACCGCATTCGCGAGCAAGCCCGCTCCCACAGTTTGAATCTTCAGTAATCTTGAATTTTCATTCACAGCAGGCTCGCTCACACAGAAAACTGCATGCCGATCAATATTCAATGGAGTTGTCTTTATGGGCCCATGGCTCGATAGCATCACCGGCTGGCTGAGCGTCAACCCGCAATGGCTGGCGGTGGCGGTGTTCATTGTTGCCTGTGTGGAGTGCCTGGCCATTGCCGGGTTGATCGTGCCCGGCACCGTGATGCTGTTCGCCATCGCCGTGCTGGCCGGCAGCGGTGCGCTGTCCCTGGGAGAGACGTTGCTGCTCGGCCTGCTCGGCGGTCTGCTGGGGGACCTGATTTCATATTTCCTGGGCCGGAACTTCCACCAGAACATCCGCCGCCTGCCAGGCCTGCGCCAGCATCCCGAATGGATGAGCGCGGCGGAAAGCTATTTCCAGCGCTACGGTATCGCCAGCCTGCTGGTCGGCCGTTTTATCGGCCCGCTAAGACCGATGCTGCCGATGGTGGCTGGGATGTGCGACATGCCGTTCCCGCGCTTCGCCGCCGTCAGCCTGTTGGCCGCAACCGGCTGGACCGTGGCTTACCTGCTGCCGGGCTGGGCCACGGGTGCAGCGTTCCGGCTGCCGTTGCCCGAGGGTTTCTGGCCCCAGGCCGGTGTCGTCATCGGCAGTATCGCGGTGATGCTCGGCTTGAGCGTCAACAGCAGCCTACGGCGTCATCGCCATGCCTCCGCGCTGATCGCAGGCATTGGCCTGGTCATCCTGATCGGGTTGTTCATCGGCTTTCGCTACCTGACCGCCTTCGACCAAGGTTTGGTGGCCCTGGTCCAGGAGCATCGCAGCCCGACGATGGACGAAATCGCCGTGACCTTCACGCTGATCGGCGAATTCCGCAACATGCTGATCTTCAGCGCCCTGCTGACCGCCCTGCTGCTGTTGGCGCGCCAATGGCGCCAGGCAATCTTCGCCGGCGGCACGATGCTGCTCACTTCCCTGGCCAACACCGGCAGCAAGCACTTCTTCGCCCGGGTGCGCCCGGAGATCCTGACCGACCCATTGACCAGCTACAGCATGCCCAGCGGCCATGCCTCCGGGGCGTTCGCGCTGTTCCTGAGCCTCGCCATCCTGGCCGGGCGTGGACAACCGCCACGGCTGCGCCTGACCTGGCTGCTGCTGGCCTGCTTGCCGGCGCTGGCGATTGCCTCGTCGCGGGTGTATCTGGGGGCCCATTGGCCAAGCGATGTCGTCGCCGGGGCCGTGCTCGCCGCCAGCGTCTGTGCCGCCGTCCTGTGGCTGAGCCAGCGCCAGGCGCCACTGCCGGCCATGCCGCCGAAAATCTGGTGGTTGATCCTGCCGGCGCTGGTGGCGGTGTTCAGCTTCTTTGCACTGCGGCACCTGCCGCATGCGATGTTGCGGTATGCCTATTGATGCCGAAGCGTTGGCGCCCCATGTGGGAGCGGGCAAGCCCGCTCCCACAGTAGGGACGGATGGATTCAGGCGAACAGTTCGCCCTGCAACTCATCCAGCAAAGCCTGGATCGCATCCAGGCGCTGCTGGGGATCGTCGAGTTGCAGCAGGTCGATCTTGTCCAATTCATTGAACGGCAGCAGATAGGCCAGTTGATTGGCCAACGACTGCTGGCCGGTCGCTTCGGTGCCCATGTTCAGGGCTTCGACCATCGGGTGCTCGGCCAGGGCCTTGAGCAGCGCCACCAAGTCAGCGTCTTCATCCTGCAGCGGCTGTTCCGGCTCTTCCTCCAGCCACTCGACTTCAGCCACCGTCAACTGATCCGGCTGGACGCTGCTGCTGTGCACGATAAAACGCCGCCCGCCCTGCACGCGAATGCCCAGCAAGCCGTTTTCCTGCTGGGAAAAATCAGTGATACGCGCTTCACAACCGACCCGCGCATAGCCGTCGGGCGCGTTGCCGACTTCCTCGCCATCGAGAATGCACACCACGCCAAACCCTTCGCCCTTTTTCATGCAGCGACCGATCATGTCGAGGTAACGCGCCTCGAAAATCTGCAAATCAAGCGTGCAGCCAGGAAACAGCACGGTGTTCAACGGGAAAAGCGGCAAGTTCATAACCAGTTCCTTAGACCGTCATCGACACCACCAACGGCAGCAATACCGCCGTGGCCACGCCCATCAGACTCATCGCCAGCGCCGCGAAGGCACCGGACTCCTCGCTTTCCTGCAGCGCCACCGACGTGCCCACCGCATGGGCCGTCAGCCCCAGGGCCATGCCCCGGGCTTCAGGACTATGGACACCGAGCTTGTTCAGAATGCTCGGGCCCAGAATCGCCCCGAGTACGCCGGTGATCAGCACAAATACCGCTGCCATGGCCGCCACGCCGCCAATCTGCTCAGCCACCAGCATGGCAATCGGCGAAGTCACCGACTTGGGCGCCATGGTCATCAGGATCATGTGTTCGGCGCCAAACGCCCAGCCCAGCGCCACCGCAGAGCCGGTGGCAAACACCCCGCCTATCACCAGCGTAGTAAAAATCGGCCAGAACAATTGCCGGATCCGTCGCAGATTCAAATACAACGGCACCGCCAGGGCAACCGTGGCCGGGCCCAGCAGGATGCTGAGAATCTCGGTGCTCTTGCGGTACTCGGCGTAGCTGATGCCGCAACCGACCAGCACGCCGATCAGCAGCACCATGGACATCAGCACCGGTTGCAGGAACACCCAGCGGGTCTTCTCGAACGCCGCCAGCACCAGTTGGTAGGCGCCCAGGGTAATGCCGATGCCGAACAGCGGATGATGGATCACCGAACTCCATGCGCCTTGCCAGTCGAGGATCATTGGCCGTCCTCCGGCGCAGGCGCGTGACGCCTGGACAGGCGCTGCATCAACACGCCGGTAAACGCCATGGACAGCACCAGCGACAACACCAGCGCACCGACAATGGCCCAGAAGTCGGCGGCGATGGCCCGGGCGTAGACCATCACCCCCACGGCAGGCGGCACCAGCAGCAACGGCAGGTAGCGCAGCAGGCTTGCGGCGGCCAGGTTCAAGGGCTCGCCGACTTCGCCGCGAATGATCAAATAACCCAGCAACAGCAAAAGGCCGATGATCGGCCCCGGCAATACCGGCAAGAACAAATGATTGATCGCAGTGCCCAGCAATTGAAACAGCACCAGCCAGGTCAGGCCCCGTAGCAACATCCGTCCTCTCCCCTGCAACGCTTACTCAAAGAATGCGCCGGCATTATAAGCATGCCCGCGCTATGGGTCGGCATTCGTAAAAAGCATGGTCGGTGACCTTCATCGCGCGTCATGTTGATCTACAGTGGTTCTCCGGGGGCACAGATCCCCGCTTCAAAAAAAGACAAAACAGATGAACCAAGGAGAGTCTCAATGCCCTACGTTCCCGTTGCAGCGCTCAAGGATTATGTCGGCAAGGAACTTGGACGTTCCGAATGGCTGACCATCGATCAGGACCGCATCAACCTGTTCGCCGAAGCCACTGGCGACTTTCAATTCATCCATGTCGACCCGGTCAAGGCTGCACAGACCCCTTTCGGCAGCACCATCGCCCACGGTTTCCTGTCGCTGTCGCTGATGCCCAAGCTGATGGAAGACATCCTGATCCTGCCCGAAGGCGTGAAGATGGTCGTCAATTACGGGCTGGACAGCGTGCGCTTCATCCAGCCGGTGAAGGTTGATTCCAAGGTCCGGCTCAAGGTCGACCTGGTGGAAGTCACCGAGAAAAAACCCGGCCAATGGCTGCTCAAGGCCACCGCCACCCTGGAAATCGAAGGGTCGGAAAAACCCGCCTACATCGCCGAGCCCCTGTCGCTCTGCTTCGTCTAGCCCCACGCGGCGGCGAAACCGCTCAGGCAGTTTCGCACCGCTTCTGTATATCTAACGCGCATAGCTGCGGCATACTCGTCGCCTGATTAACTGGATCCTGTTATGCGCACACTTGTCCCCCTGACCCTGACTTTGTTGCTTACCGCCTGCGGTGATGGCGATTCGCTGCTGCCCCCCGACGCACGCCTGCCCGATGGCGGACGCTATCGCGGCGACCTCGTGGACGGGCTGCTGCAAGGCCTGGGGCGCATCGACTACCCCAACGGCAGCTGGTACGCCGGCCAGTTCGACAAAGGCCAGTGGCACGGCACCGGGGAGTGGCATGGCAGCAATGGCGAGGTCTATCGCGGCCAATTTCAGCAAGGCCTGTTCCACGGCCAGGGCAGCCTGACCACGCCGACCAGCAGCTACACCGGCAGCTTCAAGCAAGGCCGGCGGGACGGTGAAGGGACGCTCAAGGAAAACGGCATGACCTACCGTGGCGAGTTCAAGGCCGATCGGTACTCAGGCCTCGGGCGCCTCGAACTCGACGACGGCAGCCAATACCAAGGTCCGTTCGTCAACGGCAAGCCGAACGGCGAAGGCCAACGCTTCGATGCCAGCGGCAACCAGTTCACCGGCCACTTCGTCGATGGCCAGCTCCAGGGCAAGGGCACCTTCAACAGCGCCGATGGCGATGTTTATGTCGGTGGCTTCAAGAACAACCAGCTCAACGGTCGCGGGCGTTACGAAAACGCCGACGGCGATGTCTGGATCGGCCAGTTCAAGGATGGCGCGCTGACCGGCAAGGGCGAATTGATCGGCGCCGATGGCAGTCATTATCTTGGCCACTTCAATGAATGGCGCTTCACCGGTGAGGGACGACTCAACCTGCCCGATGGCAGCTTTTATGTCGGTCAGTTCGAAAGCGACAGCTACCATGGGCGCGGCACCCTGGTGCTGACCGACGGCACCGTCCAAAGCGGCACCTGGGCCAACGGCCAGCGGATCCGCGACGCCGACGGCAGGCTGCTGCCGGATGTGCTCGAACGCGGCATTCTGGCCCAGGGCCGCCTGCTGGACGATGCCCTGGCGAACATTCCCGCTTCCACCCCGGCGATAGAACTCTACAGCCTGACCCTGGGCGGCGACGGCAAGCAGAGCGTGTTCCTGCGCGAATCCGACTACGTCGCCAACATGCTCGCCAGCCGCTTTGGCGCGTTCGGCCAGATTCGCCTGGTCAACCATCGCGATCACCTCGGCGACCGGCCCATGGCCAGTCGCGAAAGCCTGCGCCGCGCCGCCGCCACCCTGGCCGAACGCAGCGGCCCGGAAGACCTGATCTTCATCTACCTGACCAGCCACGGCACCAGCGAGCATGAATTGGTGCTCGATCAACCGCGCATGGAACTGGCCGACCTGCCCGCCGACGAGCTGGCCGTGGTGCTGGCGCCGCTGAAGAACCGCGACAAGATCGTGGTGATCTCGGCGTGCTATTCCGGCGGTTTCATTCCGGCGCTCAAGGATGAACGCACGCTGATCATGACCGCTTCCCGGGCCGACCGGGTGTCCTTCGGCTGTTCCGAAGAGGCCAACTTCACTTACTTCGGCGACGCGCTGTTCGCCCAGGCGCTGAACCAGACCGATGACTTGGAACAAGCCTTCAAACGGGCCAAGGGCATCGTTGCCGAGCGGGAACAGGCAGACAATTTCGAAGCATCCGAGCCGCAGATATGGGCGCCCCGGACGGTGCTTTCCCACTGGGGACTGCTGCGCAAACAACAGGCGCGAAAAGCATTGCAAAGTGCTGCATTGAACGACGAGGCCAAAAAGAGCAACTAAGCTGAACCGTATCAAGGGGGAAACACTATGTACTTGACGCCTCAGCATGTTTTGCTCGCCGGTGCCACCGGGCTGACCGGGGAACACTTGCTCGATCGGCTGCTCAGCGAGCCGACGATCACGCGAGTACTGGCGCCGACCCGTCGGCCATTGGCCAGACATCCACACCTGGAAAACCCGGTTGGGGAACCGGCCGATGTACTGCCCCGCCTCGGCGGCCAGGTCGACATCGCCTTTTGCTGCCTCGGCACGACGATCAAGCAGGCCGGCTCGGAACAGGCTTTTCGCGCGGTGGACCTGGACCTGGTCGTGGCCTTTGCCAAGCGTGCCCGGGAACTGGGGGCACGGCATTTGATTGTGATCAGCGCCCTGAACGCCGACGCCAAGTCATCGATTTTCTACAATCGGGTCAAAGGCGAAATGGAGACGGCCCTCAAGGCCCAGGACTGGCCGCAGTTGACCATCTGCCGCCCTTCGCTGCTGCTGGGCGAGCGCGTCGAACCACGCCTGGCCGAGCAACTGGCCGGGCCCTTGTCGAAACTGATCCCGGGCAAATACCACGGCATCGAAGCCTGCCAACTGGCCCGCGCCATGTGGCGCCTGGCGCTGGAAGAACAGGACGGGGTGAGGGTGGTGGAGTCGGATGAGCTGCGTAAGCTCGGCAAATAGGCGTGTGGGGCCTGGCCGGGCGCCTTCGCGGGCAAGCTCGTGAAGGCCGCACCACCGATCCAAAGTCGAACATTTATTGTGGCGAGGGAGCTTGCTCCCGCTCGGCTGCGCAGCAGTCGCCTTCGGGTTTGAATCAGAGCAAAAAGCTTGGGGCCGCTGCGCAGCCCAGCGGGAGCAAGCTCCCTCGCCACGGGGGGACCGTGGTGTTTTTTATAGCCCGCCAGTGGCTTGGAACCCTACACCCATCGCCGTAAACAACGACAACGGCAGCAACAAGGTATCGAGCAACGCACTGCCCGGCAGGTCGACACCCGGGTAGCTTGGTGCTTCAGCACCAAAGCGGTCCTTGGCGCAGCAGCCGCCATTAAGCGCGTAGAGATCCAGCCGTGTCCCCGCATACACCACCGGCGCGCCGGGCTTGGCGGCGTCGAGGGTGCGGGCGGTGGCGCAGCCGGTCAGCAGCAGCGCCAGCAAGACCATCAGCAGCTTATTCATCAATGCTCAAATGATGCTCGCCCCAGCGCGGCAGCATGTCCTGGGGGATGTTCAGCAGATTGAGAATCCGCGCGACCACGAAATCGATCAGGTCATCGATGGTCTGTGGCTGGTGATAAAACCCTGGCGAGGCCGGCAGGATGGTCACGCCCATGTTCGACAGCTTGAGCATGTGCTCCAGATGAATGCTCGAATACGGCGCTTCCCGCGGCACCAGGATCAACTGGCGACGCTCCTTGAGCGTGACGTCCGCAGCCCGTTCGATCAGGTTGTTGCAGGCCCCTGTCGCAATCGCCGACAGCGTCCCCGTGGAACATGGCACTACCACCATGGCCGCCGGCGCGCCGGAGCCCGAAGCCACCGGCGACATCCAGTCTTCCTTGCCATACACACGAATTTGTCCCGTCGCCGCCCCGGTATACTCGGTGAGGAAGGCCTGCATCATTTGCGTCTTGGGCGGCAGGGTCACGTCGGTTTCGGTGGCCATCACCAACTGCGCCGCCTTGGAGATGAGGAAATGCACCTCGCGGTCTTCCCGCACCAGGCAATCAAGCAAGCGCAAGCCGTACTGGGCGCCGGAAGCACCGGTCATCGCCAGCGTGATGCGTTCGGGGCCGTTGCTTTCCAAGCGAGTGTTCATTTCAGCGCCTCGGCCAGTTTGCCGTGCAGGCCGCCGAAGCCGCCGTTGCTCATGATCACCACATGAGTGCCGGGTTGGGCCTGGCTCTTCACGCGCTCGATGATGCCTTCCAGGGAGTCGCTGACAATCGACGGCACCGTGCACAGCGCGGCGGTGGCGCCCAGGTCCCAGCCGAGGTTGGCCGGTGCGTACCAAATCACCTGGTCGGCATCGACCACGCTTTCCGGCAGGCCGTCGCGGTGGGCGCCGAGCTTCATGGAGTTGGAACGCGGCTCGATGATCGCGATCAGCGGCGCATCACCGATACGCTTGCGCAAACCGTCGAGGGTGGTGGCGATGGCGGTCGGATGGTGAGCGAAGTCGTCATAAATGGTGATGCCGCGCACTTCGGCGACTTTCTCCATGCGGCGCTTGACGCTCTTGAACGCGCTCAACGCGGCAATGCCCATGGACGGCACCACGCCAACATGGCGGGCCGCAGCCAGGGTCGCCAGGGCATTGGCGACGTTATGCTGGCCGGTCATGTCCCACTCGACCACGCCATGGGACACGCCTTCGAACATCACTTCGAACTGCGAACCATCGTCCTTGAGCAACTTCACTTGCCACTGCCCGCCCGCGCCGGTGGTTTGCACCGGGGTCCAGCAACCCATCTCGATCACCCGCTGCAACGCTGGCTCGGTGGTCGGGTGAATGACCAGGCCTTCGCTGGGGATGATGCGCACCAGATGGTGGAACTGCCGCTCGATGGCTGGCAGATCGGGGAAGATGTCGGCGTGATCGAATTCAAGGTTGTTGAGGATCGCCGTGCGTGGTCGGTAGTGGACGAATTTCGAGCGCTTGTCGAAGAACGCGCTGTCGTATTCATCAGCCTCAATCACAAAGAACGGCGTGCCACCCAGGCGCGCCGACACCGAGAAGTTCTGCGGCACGCCACCGATCAAGAAGCCCGGGCTCATGCCCGCGTGCTCAAGCACCCAGGCGAGCATGCTGCTGGTGGTGGTCTTGCCATGAGTGCCGGCCACGGCCAGGACCCAACGGCCCTGCAGCACATGATCGGCCAGCCACTGCGGCCCGGACACGTATGGCAAGCCCTTGTTGAGCACGTATTCCACCGCTGGGTTGCCACGGGACATGGCGTTGCCGATGACCACCAAGTCCGGCGCCGGCTCCAGTTGCGCCGGGTCATAGCCTTGGGTCAGCTCGATGCCCTGGGCTTCCAGCTGCGTGCTCATCGGCGGGTAGACGTTGGCGTCGGAACCGGTCACGTGATGGCCCAGCTCCTTGGCCAGGACAGCCATCGAACCCATGAAAGTGCCGCAAATACCGAGAATATGGATGTGCATAGTCGACCTCGTAAACATGGCCGCAGGTTAGCGTAGGGAGGGGGAAATCGCACCTTGTGTTTCGATTTCCCGCCGCTGCGACACCGCAAATTCCCTGTGGGAGCGAGCTTGCTCGCGATGGCAGTGGGTCAGTTGGCAGCAATGTTGAATGTACGACCCGGCTTTATGTGGCGAGGGAGCTTGCTCCCGCTCGACTGCGCAGCAGTCGCCTTCGGTTTCAGGGTGGAAAGAAACTGGGGGCTGCTTCGCAGCCCAGCGGGAGCAAGCTCCCTCGCCACATGGAGCTGGGTTGACTGGGGGATGATGGTTGTCAGCGGGCGATGGCGTGTTTGCGCAGTTTTCGGTAGAGGGTGTTGCGGCTGATGCCCAATTGTTCGGCGGTGTGGGTCATGTGCCAGCGCTGACGCTCCAGCGCGTCGATCAGCGCCAACCGTTCGGCGTCGTCCAACGGCCGCTCGGCCACCGGTTCAACCATCACCGTCGCTGGACGCTGGCGAATCATCGCCGGCAGGTCTTCCAGGCCGATTCGCCCGTCGTCACACAACGCGGCGAGGGTCCGCAGCACATTGCGCAGTTGCCGCACATTCCCGGGCCAATCGAAGCCCAGCAAGGCCTGGCGCGCCGGTTCGTCGACGGTCACCGCTTCGGTGCCCGCCTCTTCCGCCAGGAGGAAATCCAGCAACTGAGACCTGTCACTGCGCTCACGCAACGCCGGCAGCGGGATCTCCAGGCCGTTGAGCCGGTAATACAAATCTTCGCGAAAACTGCCATCTTGCACCCGGTCGAGCAGTTGCCGGTGCGTCGCACTGATGATGCGCACGTTCACCGCCTCGGGCTCGCCGCCAATGGGCACCACCTGGCGATCTTCCAGCACCCGCAGCAAACGGGTCTGCAAGGCCAGAGGCATGTCGCCGATTTCATCGAGGAACAGCGTGCCGCCATCGGCCTGTTGCAGCTTGCCGCGCATGCCTTCCTTGCGCGCTCCGGTGAAGCTGCCGCCGCGATAACCGAACAGCTCGCTCTCGATCAGGCTTTCGGGGATGGCCGCGCAGTTGAGAGCTACAAAATGTTTGCCGGCGCGCTGGCTGGCGTGGTGTACAGCCTTGGCGAAGGCTTCTTTGCCGGAGCCGGTTTCGCCGTGGATCAGCAGCGGCACGTCGCGCTCGAACACCCGCAATGCCTTGCGAAAATGCTCCTGCAACGCCGCATCTCCCAGGCAGATGCCCGGCAATCGCGCAGGCTCGATGACCTTGAGCGCCGGGGCGACCGGCACCGGGACGCTGCGGGGTTGGCCGCGCAGTACGGCGAACAGATGCCGACCGTCACGGGTGCGCAACGGCCAACTTGCGCTGGCCTGGGCGCTGGCGCGACCGAGCAACTCGTCCAAAGAACAGTCGAAAAACTCTTCCACCCGCTGGCCCAGCAGACCGCCGCGAATATGCCCCAAAAGGTTGAGCGCGCTCTGGTTGACCGCGCAAATCTGCCCTTCGCCGTCGAACGCCAGCAACCCTTCGCTGAACAGCCCCACGGACTCGGCCTGCAAATGAAAGCGCAGCAGCCACTGATTCTCGAAGCAACGGAGGAAATAGCAGCTCTCGATCATCTTCGCCGAGAGGTTGACCAGGGCCATGGTGTGGAACTGGCTCTGGCGCGACACGTCCGGCCGGGCCGAGGACACGTCGAGCACCGCCAGCAGTTCGCCCTGGGGGTCGAAGACCGGGCTGGCCGAGCAGGTCAGGCCGGTGTGGCGGCCGCGAAAATGTTCTTCCTGGTGGATGGTCAGGGCCTGGCGTTCCACCAGGCAGGTGCCGATGCCGTTGGTGCCTTCGCAGGCTTCGCTCCAGTCGGCGCCGAGCCAGAGACCGGCCCGTTCGAAAATCTTCCGTTCGCTGGGGGCGGTGACGCAGTTGAGGATCACGCCACGGGCGTCGGTCAGCAGCACGGCGTGGCCGGCGCCGGAGAGTTGTTGATGCAGGCTGTTCATTTCATTGCCGGCGATGTGCAGCACTTGTTGCAGGCGCTCGCGGCTTTCCAGCACCCGGCCATGTTCCAGCACCGTCGGCGCCAGGTTCTGGGCCGGGTCGAGGTGATAGTCCTCGAGGCAGCGCAGCCAGGAACGGGCAATCGACGGGTCGCTGCCCGGCCCCTGCAGATGGGCCTTGCCCTGGGTGACCGTCAGGACTTGCTGGGCATGGCGACTCAAGTGGTTGCTGTGCATTTCTTATTGTTCTCCCCGAAGGACCTTTTGGACCTGCCGACACATTACCCCGTGGCGAGGGAGCTTGCTCCCGCTGGGCTGCGCAGCAGCCCCAAAACCTGAGTTTGCGGTGTATCAGGCTGACCGAGTTGGCTGCCTTGGGACCGCTTCGCGCTCCAGCGGGAGCAAGCTCCCTCGCCACAACGGTGCTTGGCAGGCCAACTGGGTGTAGCCCAGCATCCTCCAGCCCAACCGCCTTTGCAATGCTGGCGCGACCTGTCAGTCACAGACTGTCTCGCATCTGGCACAAACTGTCACACCCGCTGTATCGCAAGCGTCACATCCCCCATCCGTTTGTCTGACCAACTCCTCCTAAAGTCTTGATTTACGGGCCCTGCAAGGCAATGGCCCAACCTTTGCTCTAGGCTTGGATACCAGCGCTCGATTTTGCGCGGCTCCCTTATAAGCACAAAAGCCAAGGAGAACTCATCATGCGTTACGCTCACCCCGGTACTGAAGGCGCTATCGTTTCGTTCAAGAGCAAATACGGTAACTACATCGGCGGCGAGTTCGTCGCGCCTGTCAAAGGTCAGTACTTCACCAATACGTCCCCGGTCAATGGCCAGCCCATTGCCGAATTCCCACGCTCCACCGCCGAAGACATCGACAAAGCCCTGGACGCTGCCCACGCTGCCGCTGATGCCTGGGGTGCCACCTCGGTCCAGGCCCGTTCGCTGATCCTGCTGAAAATCGCCGACCGCATCGAAGCGAACCTCGAACTGCTGGCGATCACCGAGTCCTGGGACAACGGCAAGGCTGTGCGCGAAACCCTCAACGCCGACATCCCCCTGGCCGCCGACCACTTCCGCTATTTCGCCGGTTGCCTGCGGGCCCAGGAAGGCAGCGCCGCCGAGATCGACGGCAACACCGTGGCCTATCACATCCACGAACCGCTGGGCGTGGTCGGGCAGATCATCCCGTGGAACTTCCCGCTGCTGATGGCCGCGTGGAAACTCGCTCCGGCCCTGGCCGCCGGTAACTGCGTCGTGCTCAAGCCCGCCGAACAAACCCCACTGGGCATTTGCGTGCTCATGGAACTGATCGGCGACCTGCTGCCGCCAGGCGTGCTCAACGTGGTGCAAGGTTTCGGCAAAGAAGCCGGCGAAGCCCTCGCCACCAGCAAGCGCATCGCCAAGATCGCCTTCACTGGCTCGACCCCAGTCGGTTCGCACATCATGAAATGCGCCGCCGAGAACATCATCCCGTCGACCGTGGAACTGGGCGGCAAGTCGCCGAACATCTTTTTCGAAGACATCATGCAGGCCGAGCCGAGCTTCATCGAAAAAGCCGCCGAAGGCCTGGTGCTGGCGTTCTTCAACCAGGGCGAAGTTTGCACCTGCCCATCCCGGGCGCTGGTTCAGGAATCGATCTACGACGAATTCATGCAAGTGGTGATGAAGAAAGTCCTGCAGATCAAGCGCGGCGACCCGCTGGACACCGACACCATGGTCGGCGCCCAGGCGTCCGAGCAGCAATTCGACAAGATTCTTTCGTACCTGGAAATCGCCAAGGGCGAAGGCGCCGAGCTGCTGACCGGCGGCAAGGTGGAAAAACTCGAAGGCAACCTGGCCAGCGGTTACTACATCCAGCCGACCCTGCTCAAGGGCACCAACAAGATGCGTGTGTTCCAGGAAGAAATCTTCGGCCCAGTGGTGAGCATCACCACCTTCAAGGACGAAGCCGAAGCCCTGGCGATCGCCAACGACACCGAGTTCGGCCTCGGCGCCGGCCTGTGGACCCGCGACATCAACCGCGCCTACCGCATGGGCCGGGCGATCAAGGCCGGTCGCGTGTGGACCAACTGCTACCACCTGTACCCGGCGCATGCTGCGTTTGGTGGCTACAAGAAGTCCGGCGTGGGTCGTGAGACGCACAAGATGATGCTCGATCACTACCAGCAGACCAAAAACCTGCTGGTGAGCTACGACATCAATCCGTTGGGGTTCTTCTAACTCCATAACGCCACAAAACCTGTGGGAGCGGGCTTGCCCGCGAAGACGGCGGCACATTCACCTTATCAGTGACTGACAAACCGCTTTCGCGAGCAAGCCCGCTCCCACAGGGATCTGTGGATAACTCTTTCTCCAGGGTTGGCATAGATCCACTGTGGGAGCGAGCTTGCTCGCGATGGCGTCCTCACTGACAACATCAAATTACCGCCCCACCGCTCTGGCATGAGCCTTGCGTGCCCGCTCCACAGCAAACCCGAAAGTCCAATAGATCAAACAATAAAAAAGACAGAGAGGACTTATGACTTCTACCACCCAACTCAAACCCACACTCGGCACCCTGCATTTATGGGGCATCGCCGTCGGCCTGGTGATTTCCGGCGAGTACTTCGGCTGGAGCTACGGCTGGGGCACCGCAGGGACCCTGGGCTTTCTCGTCACCGCCCTCATGGTGGCGTTGATGTACACATGCTTCATCTTCAGTTTCACCGAACTGACCACCGCGATTCCCCATGCCGGCGGGCCTTTTGCCTATAGCCGACGGGCCTTCGGCGAGAAAGGCGGATTAATCGCCGGCATCGCCACGCTGATCGAATTCGTCTTTGCGCCCCCGGCCATCGCCATGGCCATCGGCGCCTACCTCAATGTGCAATTTCCGGAACTGGACCCCAAGCTCGCGGCAGTCGGCGCGTACATCGTGTTCATGACCCTGAACATTCTCGGCGTCAGCATTGCCGCCGCGTTCGAGCTGGTGGTCACCGTGCTGGCGGTCGCCGAACTGCTGGTGTTCATGGGCGTGGTCGCGCCGGGCTTCAGTTTCAGCAATTTCGTGCTCAACGGCTGGTCCGGCTCGAATGAATTCAGCCTCGCCTCTATCCCAGGCATTTTCGCGGCGATCCCCTTCGCGATCTGGTTCTTCCTCGCCATCGAAGGCGCGGCCATGGCCGCCGAAGAAGCCAAGGACCCGAAACGCACGATTCCCCGCGCTTACGTCAGCGGCATCTTGACCCTGGTGTTCCTGGCCATCGGCGTGATGATCATGGCCGGCGGCGTGGGCGACTGGCGCACCCTGTCGAACATCAACGACCCGCTGCCCCAGGCCATGAAAGCCGTGGTCGGCAATAACTCAACGTGGATGCACATGCTGGTGTGGATCGGCCTGTTCGGCCTGGTGGCGAGTTTCCACGGGATCATCCTCGGCTACTCGCGCCAGTTCTTCGCCCTGGCCCGGGCCGGTTACCTGCCACGGGGCCTGGCGAAACTGTCGCGCTTCCAGACCCCGCACCGGGCGATCCTGGCCGGTGGCGTGATCGGCATCGCGGCGATCTACAGCGATGGCCTGGTCAACCTGCAAGGCATGACCCTGACGGCGGCGATGATCACCATGTCGGTGTTCGGTGCCATCGTGATGTACATCATCAGCATGCTCAGCCTGTTCAGGCTGCGTAAGAGCGAACCGAACCTGGAACGCACCTTCCGCGCCCCGGGCTACCCGATCGTACCGGGCATCGCGCTGTTCCTGGCGGTGGTGTGTCTGGTGGCGATGGCCTGGTTCAACACCGTGGTTGGTTTGGTGTTCCTCGGTTTCATGATTGTCGGCTACCTGTATTTCCAACTGACCGCCAAGCAACGCTCCGATGCACCGGCGGACGCTATGCTCACAGGTATCTGAAGTTGCACCGGCGCCGGGCCGAGGGCCCGGTGCCTGCCATATAGAAGTGCACGCAGTCCCGCCCTTGTGGGAGCGGGCTTGCTCGCGAATGCGGTGTGTCATTCAGCGCAGGTGTCGGATGACATACCGCATTCGCGAGCAAGCCCGCTCCCACAGGGTTGGATCTGTGGTGTTAAGTTTTTTAGAGAACCAGGAGGACACCGCCCATGGCCGCATTCGCCCATTCCGTCGGCGCCCAGACCTATCGCTTCGACAGCCTCAAAGAGCTGATGGCCAAGGCCAGCCCGGCGCGCTCGGGGGATTTCCTGGCTGAAATCGCCGCGCTCAATGACGGTGAACGGGTGGCCGCGCAAATGGCGCTGGCTGACTTGCCCCTCAGCCATTTCCTGCAAGAAATGCTGATCCCTTACGAATCCGACGAAGTCACCCGGCTGATCGTAGACACCCACGACAAACACGCCTTCGCCGCCGTCAGCCATCTCACGGTCGGCGGCTTTCGCGACTGGCTGCTCAGCGACGCCGCCGATGAACAGAGCCTGCGGGCGCTGGCCCCGGGCCTGACGCCGGAAATGGTCGCGGCCGTGTCGAAAATCATGCGCGTGCAGGACCTGGTACTGGTGGCGCAGAAAATCCGCGTGGTGACCAAGTTCCGCGGCACCCTCGGGCTGCGCGGGCGCTTGTCCACCCGCCTGCAACCCAACCACCCCACCGACGAACCCGCCGGGATCGCCGCGAGCATCCTCGACGGCCTGCTCTACGGCAACGGCGACGCCATGATCGGCATCAACCCGGCCACCGACAGCACCGCTTCGATCTGCGCCATGCTGGAAATGCTCGACGCCATCATCCAGCGCTACGACATCCCCACCCAAGGCTGCGTGCTGACCCACGTCACCACCTCCATTGAAGCGGCCAACCGTGGCGTGCCCCTGGACCTGGTGTTCCAGTCCATCGCCGGCACCGAAGCGGCCAACGCCAGTTTCGGCATCAACCTCAACGTGTTGAAAGAAGGCTACGACGCCGGACTCAGCCTGAATCGCGGCACCCTCGGCAACAACCTGATGTATTTCGAAACCGGCCAGGGCAGCGCGCTGTCGGCCAACGCCCACCACGGCGTCGATCAACAGACCTGCGAGACGCGAGCCTACGCCGTGGCACGGCATTTCAAGCCGTTTTTGGTGAACACGGTTGTAGGATTCATCGGCCCGGAATACCTGTACAACGGCAAACAGATCATCCGCGCCGGCCTCGAAGACCACTTCTGCGGCAAGCTGCTGGGCGTGCCGATGGGCTGCGACATCTGCTACACCAACCACGCCGAAGCCGACCAGGACGACATGGACACCCTGCTGACCCTGCTGGGCGTGGCCGGGATCAACTTCATCATGGGCATCCCCGGCTCCGACGACATCATGCTCAACTACCAGACCACCTCGTTCCACGACGCCCTCTACGCCCGCCAGACCCTGGGCCTGAAACCGGCACCGGAATTCGAAACCTGGCTGGCGAACATGGGCATCTTCACCCAGGCCGACGGCCGGGTGCGGTTCGGCGACAACCTGCCTCCGGCGTTTCGTCACGCCCTCGCGCATTTGGGATAAGCCACATTGGGGATGAGAGACCTGCTCATGGATAAAAAACCTGTCGATTCGCAAAACCCTTGGCTGAACCTACGCAACCTCACGCCGGCACGCATCGCCCTGGGTCGCACCGGCACCAGCCTGCCGACCTCGGCGCAACTGGACTTCCAGTACGCCCACGCCCAGGCCCGCGATGCGGTGCACCTGGCGTTCGACCATCAGGGCATTCGTGCGCAACTGACTGAACGCGGCCGCGAAAGCCTGCTGCTGCACAGCGCGGCGGCCGACCGACACAGCTATCTACAGCGCCCGGACCTGGGCCGACGGCTCGACGATGCTTCGGCGCAAATCCTCGATGACTACGCCACGGCCCATCCCGGCGGCGTGGATATGGCGATTGTGGTGGCCGACGGCCTGTCAGCGCTGGCGGTGCACCGGCATACGCTGCCGTTCCTGGCGCGGCTGGAAGAACAGACCGCCGCTGACGGTTGGTCGGTGTCGCCGGTGGTGCTGGTGGAACAGGGCCGTGTCGCGGTGGCCGATGAAGTGGCGCAGCGGCTCGGCGCAAAAATGTCGGTGATCCTGATCGGCGAACGCCCCGGCCTCAGCTCGCCCGACAGCCTGGGGCTGTATTTCACCTACGCCCCCAAGGTCGGCCTGACCGATGCCTATCGCAACTGCATCTCCAACGTGCGCCTCGAAGGCCTGAGCTACGGCATGGCGGCGCATCGCCTGATCTACCTGATGCGCGAAGCCTGTCGCCGACAGCTCTCGGGGGTGAATCTGAAGGACGAAGCCCAGCTCCACACTCTAGACGCGGAAAACGCCGCCGATATGAAAGGTAATTTCCTACTGGCGCCGCCCCCAAGCTGATCCGGAACTGCATTGCGCTTTTGATCCGCTTTCAGGCAGCATCTTGGCACGGCAGTCCGCCGTTGTTGTCAGACTTCATGTCGACCTTTCAAGCGAGACCTACCATGCGGATTATCCAAGCGACGCTGGAACACCTGGACCTGCTGACCCCATTGTTCGTCAAATACCGGGAATTCTACGGCTCGCTGCCCTACCCGGACTCGTCCCGAGCCTTCCTTGAAAAACGCCTGCGCCGCAAGGAATCGGTGATCTACCTGGCCCTGCCGGATGACGACGACAGCCGGCTGCTGGGCTTCTGCCAGCTCTACCCGAGCTACTCTTCGCTGTCGCTCAAGCGCGTGTGGATCCTCAACGACATCTACGTCGCCGAAGACGCCCGCCGCCAACTCGTCGCCGACAACCTGATCCGCACCGCAAAAAAATGGCCAAGGAAACCAACGCCGTGCGCATGCGCGTCTCCACCAGCAGCAACAACGAGGTCGCGCAGAAAACCTATGAGTCGATCGGCTTCAAGGAAGACACCGAGTTCAAGAACTACGTATTGCCGATCAGCGAAGGGCTCTGAGCCAGTACCAATACCTCTGTGGTGAGGGGATTTATCCCCTCCCCCCTGACACAACACCACACCCCGTGGCGAGGGAGCTTGCTCCCGCTGGGCTGCGCAGCAGCCCCAAAACCTGAGCATGCGGTATTTCAGATGATCGAGTCGGCTGGGTTTAGGGCCGCTCCGCGCCCCAGCGGGAGCAAGCTCCCTCGCCACAAGAGCCCTCCACCCAGCCATAACACCGCCGAAATCCCCGGCTACAAACTCAACACGCGCTTCACAATCCGCGCCGTATAATGCCGCTCTTCCCAGCTTGTAAGAAAAAGCTACACACTCTGTAGCCCTACTAAGAAGCCAGACCCAAAGCCTGCCGAGCCAGGCCGCCACCACAGGTGCCTACATGGATTTCAACCCCCTCGACCTCATCCTGCATCTGGATGTCTACCTCGACCTGCTGGTGACCAACTACGGAACCTGGGTCTACGCCATCCTGTTCCTGGTGATCTTCTGCGAAACCGGTCTGGTGGTGATGCCCTTCCTGCCCGGCGATTCCCTGCTGTTCATCGCCGGCGCCGTCGCCGCCGGTGGGGCCATGGACCCACTGCTGCTAGCCGGCCTGCTGATGCTCGCCGCCATCCTCGGCGACAGCACCAACTACCTCATCGGCCGCACCGCTGGCGAAAAACTGTTCAGCAACCCCAACTCAAAAATCTTCCGCCGCGACTACCTGCAGCAGACCCACGACTTCTACGACAAACACGGCGGCAAGACCGTAACCCTGGCGCGCTTCCTGCCCATCATCCGCACCTTCGCCCCCTTCGTCGCCGGCGTCGGCAAGATGAACTACCTGCGCTTCCTCGGCTTCAGCGTCCTCGGCACCGTCCTCTGGGTCGGCGGCCTGGTGACCCTCGGCTACTTCTTCGGCAACGTACCGTTCATCAAGCAGAACCTGTCGCTGCTGGTGGTGGGCATCATCCTCGTGTCGCTGCTGCCGATGATCATCAGCTTGGTCCGCAGCAAACTGAACCAGCGCGCCTCGAAAGCCTGATCACCATGTGGTCCCTGAGCACCTGGCGCCGCCAGCGCACCCTCGCCAAGCACCCCGTGGCCGAGGACACCTGGCAACGCGTGCGCCATCAACTGAGCTTCCTCGACGGCATCAGCGACGCCGAGGACCAGTGGCTGCGCGAAGCCTGCGTGCTGTTCCTGCATGACAAACACCTGACCGCCCTGCCCGGCGTCGAACTGCACCAGGAACAACGCCTGCTCCTCGCCGCCCAGGCCCAACTGCCGCTGATGCACCTGGGCGAGCTGAACTGGTACCAGGGCTTCCACGAAATCGTCCTCTACCCCGACGACTTCCTCAGCCCCCAGCGCCACCGCGATGCCAGCGGCATCGAGCACGAATGGGACGGCGAACACAGCGGCGAGGCCTGGCCCCAGGGCCCGATCATCTTGGCGTGGGACGGCGTGATGGCCAGCGGCGGCTGGGAAGGCTACAACCTGGTGATCCACGAACTGGCGCACAAACTCGACATGCTCAACGGCGACGCCAACGGCCTGCCGCCACTGCACGCCGACATGCGCGTCAGCGACTGGGCCGAGGCCATGCAGCAGGCCTTCAACGACCTCAACCGCCAGCTCGACCACGATCCAGACGCAGAAACCCTCATCGATCCCTACGCCGCCGAAAACCCCGCCGAGTTCTTCGCCGTCACCAGCGAATACTTCTTCAGCGCCCCGGACCTGCTGCACCAGGCCTACCCAAAGGTCTACGAACAGCTCAAGGCCTTCTACCGCCAGGATCCGCTGGCCCGGCTGCGGCAACTTCAGGCCGAAGATCCGGTCTATCAGGCGTCATACTAAGGTCTCTAAGACCCTGCTGACGTGGCATCGACGGCTGAATATGCCTATAATCGCCGCCACTTTTTGGTCAATCCGACCAGTGTTCTGGTCAACTAACGGGGGCACCGCCCAATGAGCTACAGCAAGATTCCGGCTGGCAAAGACCTGCCGAACGACATCTACGTCGCGATCGAAATCCCGGCCAACCACGCCCCGATCAAATACGAAATCGACAAAGACAGCGACTGCCTGTTCGTTGACCGTTTCATGGCCACCCCGATGTTCTACCCGGCCAACTACGGTTACATCCCCAACACCCTGGCCGACGACGGCGACCCCCTCGACGTACTGGTCGTGACCCCATACCCAGTGGCCCCAGGCTCGGTCATCCGCGCCCGTCCAGTCGGCATCCTGAACATGACCGACGACGGCGGCGGCGATGCCAAAGTCATCGCAGTGCCACACGACAAACTGTCGCAACTGTACGTCGACGTGAAGGAATACACCGACCTGCCACCGCTGCTGATCCAGCAGATCGAACACTTCTTTGCGAACTACAAAGATCTCGAAAAAGGCAAGTGGGTCAAGATCGAAGGCTGGGCCGGCGCTGATGCCGCCCGCGAAGCGATCCTCAAATCGGCCGCCGCCTACAAAGGCTGAGACTGAATTTGAAGAAGAACCCCGGTTTGCACCGGGGTTTTTTATGCCTTAATAACGGTTAATACAATCACGTATTAACAACGTTTAAGCCCGTTTACCCCGCGCCTTTCAAATCCCGCAAACGGAAAGATCGTCTTATATATTTGCACGACTTGTTTATTGCCGAAAACACAGTCGCCCCTAAACTTTCCGTTTATGAAAATACTTTCCAGTGGCGACCGCTTCAGAGCCCTTCTAAAAGAAGCCAACATTCGATCCGCTGACTTCGCGAAGTTATACGGCGTGAAGTCGCAGCACGTGAACAACTGGTTCAACCGTGGCATCCCAGCGGGACGCATCCACTCCATCGCCAGCCTGCTGACCGTCAGCCCAGAGTGGCTCGCCCGCGGCGAAGGCCCGCAAACCCCACTGGGCCTCGGCCCCGGCATCACCTATGAAGCCGCCGAAAACGATGGTGTCTACAGCGTGCCGGAACCCACGGACATCGAACTGCCCTTCTACAAGGAAGTCCCCGTCGCCCCCGGCGAAACCAAAACCCACATCGTCGAAATCCCCGACCAATCCATCCGCCTGCCCCGCAGCCACCTCGAATCCCTCGAAATCAACCCCAGCGACGCCATCTGCATCACCATGGTCGGCGACAGCATGGCCGAACGCATCGAAGACGGCTCCACCCTCGCCATCGACCGCGGCCTGACCCAAATCGTCGACGGCCAAATCTATGCCCTCGAACACGACGGCATGCTCCGCATCAAATACCTGCACCGCATCCCCGGTAATCGGCTACGGCTGCGCAGCCATAACAACGCTGCGTATCCGGACGAAGTCTTCAGTGCCGAGCAGATCGACGCGCAGAACATCCGCGTGATTGGCTGGGTGTTCTGGTGGTCAACCCTCAACAAACAGAGACCACCCGTATTCGACTGAAGCAATTGCATCCCCCCGTGGCGAGGGAGCTTGCTCCCGCTGGGCTGCGCAGCAGCCCCCCGCTTTCCCCCTGAACCACCGATAACCCAATGATTCCACACCACTTACCACTTGGATTCTAAAGAAAACCCGAGTACCCTCCGCCCCACATTTGCGAGCCCATGCCTCGCACCGACAAGGCAGATCACTTTCTGACCAAGTCCCACAGCCGGCCGCAAGAGCCGGATGTACGTTTTGAAGGCTGGTGAGGTTTGTCAAAAACGAACTGAGTTAGTCAACGAGAAGCCGGCCATAAGCCGGCTTTTTAATGCCTGAATATCCGATCACCATCCGAGCTTCGTCTGTCAGCCCAGCTACGCTCGTGCAAGAAATCCTCCTCCGTCCTCAAGGTAGAGGCCATTCGAACGCCGCATGATTCCCAAACGCCACCAGAAGAGAATATTCTTACGGCGTATTGCGCTGTTTCCTACAGCGAAACGGGAACCCTACGGATAGCCCCCCGCCATGTCTTCTTCACCCGCCAGCAATCAATCCAACCCGCCCTGGAGCCGCGACGAACTCGTCCTAGCCCTGAACCTGTATCTTCTTCACCGCAATGGTTTACCCGGCGTGAACCATCCGGAAGTCCAAGCCTTATCAGAGAGTCTTAATCTCATCGGTAATGCCACCGGAGTGAGTAAGAACCAGAGCTTTCGTAATGCCAATGGTGTTTGCATGAAGCTCAACAATTTCCGTCGCTGGGATCCGAGTTACACCAACACCGGTCGTACAGGTCTTGCGAAAGGTAATAAAGACGAAGAGTTGGTATGGCTTGAATACGCTAATAATCCCGAGCACCTTGCCGCAGTAGTAGCAGCCATTAAGGCAAACGTCGGCACAACGTCTACTACGCCAATAGATTTAAGCGCGGAAGAAGAACCGGGCTTCTTCGAGGCAGAAGAAGGAAAAGTGTTAACCCGAGTACACCGTGTACGGGAGAGAGACAAAAAACTCGTCAACCGAAAAAAAGACGAAGCGCTTAAGAAGCACGGTGCTCTCCTGTGCGAAGCCTGTGGCTTCAACTTCAGTAAAACATATGGTCCGGACGTCGAAGGCGTTATCGATGTGCACCACACCAAGCCATTGCATACGCTCCAACCTGGCGATAAAACCAAGCTCGCAGACCTGGCTTTACTATGTGCCAACTGCCATCGAGTGGTGCATTCACGCCGTAAATGGCTGAGCGTGGCCGAGGTCAAGGACCGTTACCAAGCATCCCAAACCAACGCCTGACTGAGTCAGCTGTCGAAGGGCAAATCAGCGAAAAGCCCACTACCTCAAAAGAAAACTCTTACAATCCATCTCTAGATTTCTGACGTGGCAGTTGCTCACGTTCTGGCGGCAAACGAGAGGAAAGCTTGTGAGCAAGGCAGATGGCAAACCCCAACAGTTAATCGACGTGGAAAATCTTGCAACATCGCTTCAGCACTTTGCAGATGATCGCGATTGGCAGCAATTCCACTCGCCTAAAAACCTTCTTTTGGCACTGACAGGCGAGATGGGTGAGCTATGCGAAGTTTTCCAGTGGATGAGCGAAGCCGATTCATTGGCTGCCGCTAAGAATCCCACAACCGCCCAATCCGTGAAGGACGAATTAGCCGATGTGTTCATGTACCTAGTCCGCCTGAGCAGCGTGCTCGGCGTCGACCTCAACGAAGCGGTCACGAATAAGCTTGCTCTGAACGGTCAGAAATACCCCGTCGACAAAGCCAAAAGCACCAGCAAAAAGTATGACCAACTCTGACCTTCAGTGCCCTAAGGATCTCTTGTGATCGTTTACGCTGCGACCAAACAGCAATTCCTGAAAGATAACGATAACGACGACATTGAAGAAGTGATCCTCAGGCACTTCAAGGAGGCCACGGGCAAGAAGGTTGGCGCATCAGAAATCAGGTCATGGCAGGGATCACTGACGTACATGGCCAAAGTGCTTCGAGATGATGACCTCCCCAGTAACGCTGGCTTGGCTATCGAGTTGCATATCCCACAATCGTCAAAACGCATCGACTTTTTGCTCACCGGTCGCGATGTAAACCTAGCAAAGAAAGCCGTATTGATCGAACTGAAGCAATGGAGCAAGGCGAGTGCAACCACCAAGGACGCGATTGTAAAAACCGCCTTGGGTGGCGGTCTCGTTGAAACCACTCACCCGTCCTATCAGGTATGGTCGTACGCAGCGCTGTTGGAAGGCTTCAACGAAGCGGTCTATGACAAAAGCATCGAAATACGCCCCTGCGCCTATCTACACAACTATGTCAGTGACGGCGTCATCGACTCTGCCCACTACGAAGCCCATACCAGTAAAGCTCCGTTGTTCCTCAAAGGCCCTGAGGAACTGACGAAACTACGGACATTCCTGAAAAAACACATCACCCATGGCGACAACAAGGAGGTTCTTTACGAACTCTCCAACGGAAAAATTCGGCCATCCAAAGCGTTAGCCGAGGCGCTTGGCGGGCTCATGAAAGGCAAACCTGAGTTCGTATTGATTGACGACCAAAAGGAAATATTCGAGTCAGCGCTGGTTGCTGCGAGTGAAGCGTCCATAGCAACGCCAAAGGTGCTAATCATCGAGGGCGGCCCGGGGACCGGAAAAACCGTTTTGGCAATTAACTTGCTGGTAAGACTCACCGGGTTAAAGTTGCTGAGCAAATACGTCTCGAAAAACGCCGCACCACGCAAGGTCTACGAAAGCAAACTGGTCGGTACGATCAAACGTAGTCATTTTTCTAATTTCTTTTCTGGCTCGGGTGCGTTTATCGAAACCGAGCCCAACACGTTCGACGCACTCATCGTTGACGAAGCTCACAGGCTCAACGAGAAAAGCGGCCTTTATGGAAACCTGGGCGAGAACCAAATTAAGGAATTGATTAACTCAGCGAAGTGCTCGATTTTCTTTATCGACGAAGATCAACGCGTGACCTTGAGCGACATTGGTAGCAAGCAGGAGATTCGTACCTTTGCGAAATCCAAAGGCGCAACCGTGGAGGAATACATACTATCCTCCCAGTTCCGCTGCAGCGGCTCTGACGGTTATCTAGCGTGGTTGGACGACATATTGGCTATTCGACCGACCGCCAATCCCCTACTCGACACATGCGAGTACGAGTTCAAAGTGTTCAACACCCCGCAGGCAATGCACGCTGCCATTGAGCAAAAAAACCACGGAAACAAAGCTCGCGTAGTCGCAGGTTACTGCTGGCCTTGGCTCAGCAAAAAGGATCCCCAGGCGTCCGATATCGTGATCGGCGATGATTATGCGCGCCAATGGAACCTGGATCAGGACGGCAGTTTGTGGATCATTGCGGATAACTCTATTGAACAGGTCGGTTGCATCCACACCTGCCAGGGACTGGAAGTCGACTATATAGGCGTGATCATCGGGCCAGATTTGATCGTTCGTGACGGGCAAGTACTCACATCGCCGCATAAGCGTGACAAGCACGACAAATCCATTCGGGGCTGGAAGAAACTGATGAAAGAGCAGCCTGATTTCGCGCAGAAAGAGACGGATCTGATCATCAAAAACACCTACCGAACACTGATGACCCGTGGGATGAAAGGGTGCTACCTGTACTGTACTGATCAGGAGACGGCACAGTACTTTGAGAGACGGCTTGCCGATTACCGCCCCCACTGATGTCCTGCTGACGTGCACAATTGTCCAACAGGTTGTTGGGCAATCTGAGCGCTCGTCGTTTCGGAGCTCTCGGATACGAAAAGGTCTTGCCAAGCAAGACCTTTTTTACGTTAGGAGGGCAGCCTACGCCCCGCCCCTACCTCACTTCAACAATATCCAAAGCCCGATTCGCCAGCAGCTCACTCAATTCAATCACCTGCAAAATCCCCAACGCCACGTGTCGCCGTGACCCATCCAGATCAAACGCCAAATCGCTGATCATGGCATTCGCCGAAGCCAGGTTTTCACTGAGATTGGCAAGCAGACATTCCGAGTCAACATCAGGTGCGATACGGAAAATGGTGTTGGATTTGTCGGACGCTTCCTTCTCAGGCGTAGGCTTCAGATAGAAATCCAAAGCCCGCGTGGCGGCATCATCAAGCTTCTTATCACGAGCAGACTGAACACGAGACACTGCTTCGTCGGTAGCTGGCGGGTTCGGTGTAATTTTAGCCATGGTAAAGCTCCTAGAGTCTGTTGGAGCTACCACCATTCGCTGCGAAACGAAGTTGGGGTGGCAGCTGTACGCGGGTTCGCAGACCGGGACTCTAGGACCGGCAGACCCGAGGGTCTCCCACGCACAGCTACCTCTGACGAAATCACAGACATGGGCGATCTGCTTTCGAAGGTGACGTTGTGCGCCTATAGAGTCCGGGCTGCGAAACCCGATCACTGATGAGCAGTGACGGATTCAAACTACCTAGGGGACCCAAGGCGCACAAGCCGGCGGATTCTGGCGTAGTTGTAGGCAATGGCGCAAGACGGTGTCAGCCCCTCCAAAATCCCACGCCCCCCAATAAACACCGCGTCGCCTCACCCCAACCTATTCAAACAAACCACCTTCGGCTGAGTCACCACCATCCCTATTCGGCTCAACGATAACGGACCCAGACACCCAACAGTGACAGCCCCCAGAGCAAAACTCCCGACGCCATGAAGAGGTAATTCCATAAGGTAAAACGCGAATTGCTCGACGCTTGAGGATCATTGGCGGCGAAGTTGATCATCGGTTGGCTTCGGCTCACCACATAGGCCCGCAGTGGAATCGCCAGCAGTAACCAACCGGTCAGAAATGCAAAGCCATCGACGCGCTTCGCCACTGCATTCAATAGGCTGGCACCGACCGTCAGCACCACGTATACAGTTGCCCACTGTTCATAATCCCACTCAAATGTACGACCACTGCCGCGGATTTTCTCATTCGCGCGCCGATACAATTGGTGAATGAAAAATATGCACAACAGGCCGCGCGCCCACGGCCAGATATCTGCCTGGGTGGATTGCTTGTACAGGCTCCAGTTTTTGTATGACCAGTAATAGAAATAGAAGCCAAACGTCAGAATCGCCAGTGTCAGAAGCTTTGCTGGCGACACCACATAAAACTCGGATGGCTGTTCAACAATGGTCTCCAGTTGAGCCAAAGGTGGTGCGTAAAAATTTTCGGACACGGCAACTTCCTTGATAAGGGAGGACAGATAAGGCTAACGACCTGCCGGGCGAAATATTGAGGACCATCATCACAATCGATCATGTGTCCTGGCTGGCCGCTGTCGGGCGACCGGCCACAAAAAAGGCCTTGCCATGCAAGACCTTTTTTTCATACCCGGGGTAAGCGCGGCCCCTCACTACCTCACCTCAACAATATCCAAAGCCCGATTCGCCAACAGTTCACTCACCTCAATCACCTGCAAAATCCCCAACGCCACATGCCGTCGCGATCCCTCAAGATCAAACGCCAAATCACTGATCATGGCATTAGCCGAAGCCAGGTTTTCACTGAGATTGGCAAGCAGACATTCCGAATCAACATCCGGTGCGATACGGAAGATGGTGTTGGGCTTGTCGGACGTTTCTTTCTCAGGCGTAGGCTTCAGGTAGAAATCCAAAGCACGCGTGGCAGCTTCGTCGAGTTTTTTATTTCGAGCGGATTGGGAGCGGGAGACGTGTTCGTCTGTATCTGGGGGATTTGGAGTCACTTTTGCCATTGTCTTGCTTCCTGTAGTTGGAGCCATCACCCTCTCGCGACTAAACGATGGGAGGCAGCTGTACGCAGGTTAGTCGACCGGGGAAACAAGAAACCGGCGCGTCCGAGGACGCCCTGCGCACAGCCACCATCAAGTGCAGAATGGGAATCCTGACTGGATGACGCCTTGCACAACCTGTTTCACCCTGGGCGACTAAACCCGATCACTGATGAGCAGTGACAGGTCCCAAACTACCGACGCTACCCAAGGTGCACAAGCCGGCGGATTCTGGCGTAGTTGTAGGCAATGGCGCAAGGCGGTGTCGGTCTTGGCTAGTCTCGTGGAGCCACGATAAACAACTGGCCGGAATGTTGCTGATGCACCGCTATCGCGAGCAAGCTCGCTCCCACAGAGGAGCTTGTGTGCATACGTCGAAGGGGAATGCATGCGCGACTGGCTGCATCCTTGCAGCCAGTCGCGAAGCAGTGTGACTACTCATTGTTCAATGGCGCTTGCGAACACCATCGCAACGAATCAGGCGGGATATCTCGATCATATCCACAACGGGTTTTTCATCGACCTCAAACCCGCTGCCTGCCCCCCTGTGTTGCTATTACTTAAGCGTAACGTCAAGCATCGGCGGGATGTACCCATAGTCGTACTCGGCGACCACGAACGTCTGCAGCCCTTTTATTTTCATGCCCACCGTGGGTGCCTCAGTGCCACCCACACGAATCTGCGTGCCGGTTTCGTCGGTCGGTACGCTGTCGATAAAGGAGGTCACCAGGCCGTTCGGCATCACGTAGTGCGAGTAGGTCTGGAATGGCTGGGAGGACGGGTTGCCCAGCACCAGGCCGGAACCGTTGAGCGGCACGTAGGGGCCGAACAGCGAGTCCGCTACGAAACCGTACACGCCGTCCGGGCCGGTCACGCCGTCGGCATAGGTGAAGGTGTGGCTGATCGTGAACAGGTAGTACTTGCCGTCCTGGAACACGAAGTGCGGGCGTTCGGTCTGGTCGTTGACGCCCACGGCCGTCAGCAGTGGCGGCAGCATTTCCCAGTCGTCACCGTCTGCGTCGCGGGCGACGGCGATGCCGACACAGGCGGTCTGGAAGCGCGAGTTGCCGACGTCTTCATAGCCTGGCGGCACGTCGCCGATTTCGGCCTCTCCCACTTTGTGCGAGCCTCGCTCACCGGCCACGTTGCCCTCGAACAGCATGTACAGCTTGCCGTCGTTCGGGTCGCGGAAAGGCCATGGGTCGCGGAAACCCCAGAAAGCGTTTTGAGCTTCGGTCTGATACATGTTGCCGTCAGCCTCGAACAGCGGCTTGACCTTCTCGAAGCCGACCATGCTGACACCGTGTTCAGTGGTCACTACCCGACCGCGCACTTTGACGATGGTCGCGCCTGGGGTGACGGCGGTGTAATACAGGTCCACTTCACCTCGGTCGTTCAACAGGATCGGCGTACCGGCCCATTCGCGAGCGGTCGGCGAAACGCCTTCGGCCATCACACGGCCACCGAATTCCCAGTTCTTGCCGGTACGAGAAAACCAGTAGTACATCTTTGCCCGACCGTGACGATCGTTCCAATCGCGGAGGATGTCGTAGTTACCGTCCTCGTCGAGGTACTGCGGGTCGTTTGGATGACGATCAGCCGTCAGCGTGAAGATCACCGACCAGCCATCGACGGACGTCACGTTACCGTCCAAATCGCGCAGGGGCATGGTGTCCCAGATGAACACGTCGTTGTTCAGTACCGGGAAATCCGCGCTGACCAGCGGCTGGGTGGTGGTGGGATCGTCCGCCCGGACTTTCAACGCATCGGCGCGGGTCCAGAGGCTGGGTTGATGGGGGGTTACGCCGAATTTTTCAGTGTTGGTTTTCATAAGGTAAGACCTCGTCCATGAATGGATTCAAATGAATGATGCTTGAGAAATACTGGATGCGCATACAGTGAAGCCACCTTATAGAGGCTCATGCATGCGGGTCAAGAAAAAAATGCATTTGTGCATAATTTGGTTTTTTCTTGAGGCTGACACGTTTCAGCCTTGAGCGTTCGCAGAAGCTTGTTATCGGGCAGATCGACGACGTTGCCTGCACGCTCTGCGCTCTGAGCCGCTACTCAGTAGAACGCTTGCGTAACTGGCTACAGGTGGAGGTAGTGCATAGAGGGATTGCTCGACTGAGCTTGGGCGTCGTGCGCAAAGCTCAACAAGGCGGGGAGTCAGCGGTTCTGATGGTGACGGGTGTATCGCTATCGCGATCGGGATGGTGGGTTGTTATGTCATCGTGAGTGGGCGAAGGGCATCGCGGGCAAGCCCTGCTCCCACAGGGTATGCGGTGGTTGTGTGGTTTGTGCAGAAAAGCATCGGGCAGGTGACCAAACCTGCCCAATGCCAACGACCTGAACCCATCACCCCAACGTATTCAAACAAACCACCTTCGGCTGGGTCATTTCCTCATATGCAAACCGCACCCCTTCCCGCCCTAAGCTGCCGTACTTGGAACCGCCAAACGGCATCGCATCAAAGCGAAAATCCGAGGAGTCGTTGATCATCACACCGCCCGCCTCAATCCGCCGTGCAGCGCTCATCGCCGTTGCCAAGTTGTTGGTGAAGATCCCGGCATGGAGGGCGTATTCCGGTTCGTTAGCCAACTCCACCGCTTCATCAAACGTCTCGAACGCCTGCAACACCACCACCGGCGCGAAGACTTCGTTACGCCAGAGTCGGCTGGCGTGGTTGACGTTTTCCAGGACGGTTGCGGCGTAGCAACTGCCTTGGCGGCGGTGGCCGCAGAGTAAGGTGGCGCCTTCTTGCAGGGCTTCGTTGACCACGTGCTCGGCGTTTTGCGCGGCTTGTTGGGTGATCATCGGGCCGATGTCGGTGTTGGCGAGCAGCGGGTTGCCGACCACGAGGGCCTTGGTCTGCTGGACGAAGCGTTCGCGGAAGGCTTCGTAGATCGGTGCCTGGATGAGCAGGCGTTGGGTGCCGATGCAGTTTTGGCCGGCGGCCCAGAAGGCGCCGGAGACGCAGCTTTCGACGGCGGCGTCGAGGTCGCAGTCGGCCATGACGATGACGGGGGCGTTGCCGCCCAGGTCCATGGCAAGTTTTTTCAGGCCGGCGGTGCGGGCGATTTGTTCGCCGGTGACGAAGCCGCCGGTGAAGGAGATCATCCGCACGTCACGGGCGGCGACCAGGGCCTTGCCGAGTTCGGCGCCGCCAGTGGCGACGGTGACTACGGATTCGGGCAGGCCGGCCTCGACCAGGCAGGCGACCAGTTTGAGCGCCGACAACGGGGCCAGTTCGGACGGTTTGAGGATCACCGCGTTGCCGCCGGCGATGGCGGGGCCGAGTTTGTGGGCGACCAGGTTCAGCGGGTCGTTGTACGGGGTGATGGCGACGATCAGGCCCAAGGGTTCGCGGCTGAACCAGCCCTGGCGCGACTCGGCGCCTTCGTAGGCGTCGAACGGCACCACTTCACCGGCGTTGCGCTTGGCTTCTTCGGCGGAGAGCTTGAGGGTGTTGATGCAGCGTTTGACTTCTTTTTCCGCCTGTTTGAGGGTCTTGCCGGCTTCGTCGACGATCAGCCGGGCGAAGGCTTTGGCGTCGCGTTGGATGTTCGCGGCGGCATGTTCGAGGATGCTGGCGCGGCGATGACGTGGCAGTGCGGCGCAGGCTCGCGCGCCGCTGCGTCCGGTCTCCAGCAACTGCGGCACTTGCGTGGCGCAGACGTCGGCCACGGTGCCGACGAGCGTGCCGTCGAACGGGTTGAGGACTTCGATGTGCGGCTCGGCAATCGCCAGGGCCAGACGTGAGACGTTCATTTGGCTTTACTCCTGGCTGCGCGTAGCGGATTGGTGAATGTGGATGATGTCGGAGAGGAGCGCGAAGGCGGTTTCGGTGCGGCCGGCGCCTGGGCCGGACACGGTGACGGCGCCGAGCAATTCGCTGGTGAACGACACGGCGTTGGTGGCGCCGCTGACGCTGGCCAGCGGGTGGTCGTTGTTCAGCAGGCGCGGTTCGACGCTGGCGCTGATGGCGCCGTCGGCGTTGCGGGTGGCGGCGCCGATGAGTTTCCAGCGGGCGCCGTCCTGGCGGGCTTTTTCGATGTCGTCCAAGCCCAGGGCGGAGATGCCGCTGCAGGCGACGTCGTTGATGGTGAGTTTGGCGTCGAGCAGTTCGTTGGCGAGGATGACGACTTTGAGGCGCACGTCATGGCCTTCGACATCGGCGGTTGGGTCGGCTTCGGCGTAGCCCAATTCCTGGGCTTTTTTGACCGCTTCGGCAAACCCGAGGCCGCCTTCCATGCAGGTGAGGACGAAGTTGGAGGTGCCGTTGAGGATGCCTTCGAAACCGGTGATTTCGCTGCCGGCCAGGGACTGCTTGGCGAGGCGGATTACGGGGGTGCCGCTCATCACTGAGCCTTCGTATTCGAAGGCGACGTTGTTGCGCTGGGCCAGGGCTTTGAGCTCGGCGCCGTGCAGGGCGATGGGGCCTTTGTTGGTGGTGACCACGTGCTTGCCGCGCTCCAGGGCCCAGCGGCAGAACGAGGTGGCGGGCTCGCCGTCCACCGGGTTGGTGAAGGTGGCTTCGGCGATGATGTCGGCGCCGCAGTCTTTGATCACGGCTTCGTTGAGGGCTTCAGCGTGGCCGCCCGGCCATTGGGCGAAGACGCCTTTGGTCGCTGGCAGCTTGGCCAGCAGTGCGGCGTCCAGACCTTCGCGGCCGATGATCGAGCCGAGGAACAGGTCGGTCACGCCGACGATTTTCAGGGTGAAACCCAGTTCGGTTTTCCAGCGGTCGTTGCGCTCGGCAATCAGTTGAGCCAATGCCCGGTTCACACCGCCGAAGCCGACCAGCGCCAGTTTGTATTCAGTCATTTTTGTTATGCCCTTGATCCGGGGGATGGGTTTGTTGGGATCTAGGTTAGGGCCGTGGGGTGGGCAGTGAAATATGCCAATTTGCTCTATTTTATGGGCGTTTTGACCAGGGGTTGGGCAAGCTGTCAGGCCTGGAAAAAAGTCAATGAGGGTTGGCTTTGTAGGTCAGGCTGATGAGACCTATGTGGCGAGGGAGCTTGCTCCCGCTCGGTTGCGCAGCGACCGCCTGAAAAGCGGGGGCTGCTGCGCAGCCCAGCGGGAGCAAGCTCCCTCGCCACGGGGGGATGACTGGCTTTAGACCACCGATGACAGCACGAACGAAGTCACGGTGTTTTCCACGCCCGGCAACGCGGAGATGTCCTTCCATACTTTGTGCACCCGCTCCGGACTGGCCGCGCCGACGCGCAGCATCAGGTCGAACTCGCCGCTCATCACGTCGCACTGGAGCACTTCCGGCATGGCTTGCAGGACTTGCAAGACTTCGGCGCCGCGCATGCGGTCGTAGCGGTAGACGAAGATCACCGCGTTGATGTTTGAAGACGCTTGCCCGCCCTCCCCCGTGCGCACCGTGTAGCCCTGGATCGCGCCGTCGCGTTCGAGGCGTTCGATGCGTTGGCGCACGGCGTTGCGGGACAGGTTGACCTTGGCCGCCAGCTCGGCGTGGGCGGCGCGGGCGTTGAGGCGCAGTTCGGCGATGATGCGTTCGTCGAGGGGGTCGAGAATTCGCTTCACGGGGCCTCCTTACAGCGTGCCGAGCAGTTGATGGAGGGTGTCGAGGTCGTCCGGCTGGATGCGATGGATTTGCGCCGGGCCATGCTCGGAAATTGGAGGCTGTTGCGCCGCAATGGTGATCCCCAGCTCGCCTAGCAGCGTCGCCGATTTGGCCGGGGAGATTTCCCCCAGGGTCACCATTGGCGCCACCAGGCTGCGCCGGTACAAGCGGGCCGCGAGCACGCCAGTGGCGGTGTGAGGATCGATGATGTAACCGGTGTCGCGGTACAGTGAGGTGATTTCTTCCAGGGTCTGTTCATCGCTGACCGCGTAAGAGTCGATGATCATCCGCGCCTGCAACCAGAACTCGTTGGCGATGGTCATCTCGCCGCTGGTTTCGAAGGTGGCCATCAGCGCGCTCACCGCTTGGTCATCGTGCCCGTAGAGCTCCCAGAGAAATCGCTCCAGGTTGGAAAAGATCGACAGGTCCATGGCCGGCGACAAGGTCTTGTTGGCGCGCAACCGGGAGTAGTGATTCTTCGAAAACAACTGGTGCAGTGCGTCATTCTGGTTGGTCGCCACGATCATCTGGGTGATCGGCAAGCCCATCTTCTGCGCAATGTAGCCGGCGTAGACCTCGGCAAAACTTGCCGCCGGCACGCTGAAACCAATGGGGCGCTGGCCACCGCCCAGTTGCAGCACGGCGTGAAAATAAAACACCAGTTGCGCGAGCACGCTGACCCAGTTGCTGGAGTTGAAGCTGATCGCCTCGTGTCCGGCGCAGGGCCAGTCCCGGAACAAGCGGGTGACGAGGGTCTGGCATTCGTCGAAGCTGCCATCGACGGCAAACAGATGAACCCTGGGATGGGCGGCCGCTTGCAAATGCTGGAGTTGTTCGTGGGGTACGCCGGCCTCGGGATAAATCACCACGACGGCGGTTTCTTCGCAGTGTCTGAAAGCCTCGATGGCCGCCAGGCCGGTATCGCCGTTGGTGGCGCCGATCACCACGGCGCGACGCTGGTGTTTCTGCAAGAAGTATTGCACCAGTCGCGCCTGCAATTGGGCGGCGAAATCCTTCGAGGAACGGGTCGGTCCGTGGAACAACTCCAGCACCCACTCGTTGCGATCCACCTGATGCAGCGGCGCCAGGGAGCGGTGGCTGAACTGGCTGCCGGCCTCCTTGAGCACGCGCTTGAGATCGGCCTCAGGCATGGCTTCGCCCACAAACGGGCGCATGACCCGATAGGCCAGTTCGTCGTAGGCCAGGGTCGACCAGTTGGCGATGTCCTGGGGTTCGAACAGCGGCAGTTCGAGGGGCACGAACAGCCCGCCATCCTCGGCGATGCCAGACAGCACGACCTTTTCGAAATCGACCTGCACGGCCGAATTGCGGGTACTCACATAACGCATGCTTGGCTCCGGCCATTTATTTGAAACGGTGTGCCTGTTCGACCAACCAGGTGGAAAACATCGCCGCGTCGGGGTGTTGATCGGCCCCGGAACTGCGCACGAGGTAGAACGATTCGCTGGCTTCGATGCGCAGGGTGAAGGGCTCGATCAAGCGCCCGTCGCCGAGCATCTCATCGACCATCGACGAGCGCGCCAGGGCAATGCCCTGCCCCAGCTCAGCCATGCGCAGGGTGGAAATCAGCGTGTCGAATTGCATGCCGGTGGAAGAGTCGACGGTGTCGGCGCCGACCCGGTTCAACCAATAACCCCAGCCCTCTTCGTAACCCAACACGTGCAGCAGCGGATGCCGCGCCACGTCCGCCGGCACCTTCAGCGGCGAGCTGGCCATCAGCGCCGGCGAGCACACGGGAAACAACGTGTCCCAGGTCAGTCGCTGTGAAACCAGGCCAGGCCATTGACCGTGGCCCCAGCGAATTTCCATGTCGTCTTCGCCGTCCAGTTCCTTGACCCAGATGTTGCTGATGTAGCGAATGTCGACGTGGGGATGGGCCTGGCGAAAGCCCACCAGCTTGGGCGCCAGCCAATGGACGAAGAACGCCAGGCTGCCGCGCACCTTGATCGGCCGGTGTTTATGTTGGCCAAAGATTTCGTTGGTGCCGACTGCCAAGCGGGTGATCGCATCCTGCACCACCGGCAGGTAAGCCTGGCCTTCTTCGGTCAGGCCCAGCCCTCGGGGCAAGCGCTTGAACAGCGCCACCCCGAGATGGCTTTCCAGTTGGCGGATCTGCTGGCTGACCGCACCTTGGGTCAAGAACAGTTCTTCGGCAGCGTGGGTGAAGTTCAGGCAGCGGGCCGACACTTCAAAGGCCCGCAGCCAGTTCAATGGAGGTAACGTCTTTTGCTTCATCCTACGGACCTCATTGACACCTCTTTTTGCCTGCCCCGTCGATGGCTAGAACGCATCGGACGGTTGGCCCAGGACGGCCATCGACAAGCGCCGCTCGCGGCTCCTGCGGGTAATGTAATACACGAAGTAACACCAGGCGATGAAGGGCAAGCCGAAGTACAGCGCCACGCGCTGCTCCGGGTCGAACGCGATGCCGACGCAGGCCAGGGCACAGCAAGCCAACGCTCCCAGCGGCACCCACGGATAACCGCGCACGCGGAACTTGAGGTTGCGTACATCACCGCCATTGGCGACGTAGTGGCGGCGAAACGCGATCTGGCTCGCGGCGATGCTCATCCACACCACCACCACCGCCAGGCCGGAGATCGACACCAGCGCCAGGTAAATGGTGTCGGCGGCAAACACGCTGCTGAGCAACGAGGCGGCGCCGCCGGCCATGCTGACGATGATGGCGTTGAGCGGTGTGCCCATGCGGGTCAGTGAAGAGAATTGCTTGGGCAGGTGACCTTGGTCGCTGAGGGTCCAGAGCATCCGCGAGGCGGCGTACAGACCGGAATTGGCCGCCGACAACAAGGCGCTGATGATCACGAAGTTCATGATGTCGGCCGAATACGGAATGCCGATGTAGGTGAACACAGTGACGAAGGGGCTCTCGACGATCCCGGCCTGTTCGCGGGGCAGCAAGGTCGCCAGGACAAAAATGGTCCCCACGAAGAAGATCGCCAGGCGCAGCACCGTGGTGCGAATGGCGCGCGGCACGTTGCGTTGAGGGTCCTTGGTTTCACCGGCGGCGATGCCGATCAGTTCAGTGCCCGAGAAGGCAAACGAGACCGCCAGCAGCGTCATGGCAATCGGCATGAAGCCGGTGGGAAACAATCCTTCGCGGGTGAAGTTGCTCAGTCCGATGCTGTGGGCCTGATCGATGTGCAGCAGGCCGAGGATGGCGCCACCGCCGATCAACAGGAACACCACCACGGTCATCACCTTGACCAGGGACAACCAGAACTCGGTCTCGGCGAACAAGCGCACCGACACCACGTTGGTCAGGAACACCAGGCCCGCGAACAGCGCGCTCCAGATCCAGACCGGCGTGTCGGGAAACCAGCGCGACATGAGGATGCCCGCTGCGGTGAACTCGGAGCCGATCGCGACCGTCCAGGTCAGCCAATACAACCACGCCACGGTGTAACCCGTGCCGGGCCCGAGGTATCGCGTGGCATAGGTGCTGAACGAGCCGGTTTCCGGCATCTGCACGGCCAGTTCGCCCAGGCACATCATCACCATGTACACCATGAGCGCGCCGATGATGTAGGCGATTACCGCGCCCAAGGGCCCGGCTTGGTTGACGGTGTAGCCGGAGGTGAGAAACAGCCCGGTGCCAATGACGCCGCCCAACGCGAGCATGACGATATGGCGCGTCTGCATTTCCTGTTTGAAGCCGGTGTGTTGTTGTTCTTTTATGGACATGGTTGTTCTCATGAAAGTTGTTAGGGCGCGCCGTTACGTCTGCGATAAGTCATAAGGCAGAGTCAGAACGCGTCGCCGCTAAGTTTTATTATTATTCCTATTCATGAACGCCCCACTGACAGCCTTGTCGTGGGGTATCACCGGTGAAACTTCAGTTCGCGGTCGCGGTGCGTGCGTGATGCGTGGAGGGTTGTTTGTTGGCCGGTGCCGGTTCATCCCGCAACGACCTGACGAAGGCAAATGCCTGCTTCAAGTCGTCGAGCAGATCGTCGGTGTCTTCGATGCCGACCGAGACCCGCACCAGCCCTTCGGAAATGCCCAGGGCCAGGCGTTCTTCCAGGGTGTTTTCGACGTGGCTGGTGGTGCGCGCCGGGCCGTAGATGGTTTCCACCGCACCGAGATTGCCAGCGCAGTGAGCGAAGCGCAGACGTGGCAAGAGCGCCTTGACCGTGTCCATGCCGCCGACCAACACAAAGCTGACGATGGCGCCGAAACCGGCCATTTGTGCACAGGCGACGGCGTGATTCGGGTGGTTGGGCAAGCCGGGGTAATTGACCGATTCCACCAGCGGTTCAGTGCAGAGGAATTCCGCCAGGGCCCGGGCGCTGGATTGCTGCTGACGCATGCGCAGCACCAGGGTTTTCATGCCACGGATGATCATGTAGGCCGAGAATGGATCGAGCGTCGCGCCGTTGATTTCGCGGTAGTGCCGAACCTTGGCCATCAGGGCTTCGCTGCCGCAGACCAGGCCGCCGAGCACATCGCCATGGCCGCTGAGGAACTTGGTCGCGCTGTGGATAACCACGTCCACGCCCAATGCCAGCGGGTTCTGGTTGAGCGGCGTGGCGAAAGTGTTGTCGGCCACGACCACGGCGCCGACACGCTTGGCCGCCGCCACCAGGCGTTGGATATCGAGAATTTTCAGGGTCGGGTTGGTCGGCGTTTCCAGGTAGACCAGTTGGCAGCCCTTGGCGATTTCACGCTCGATTTCTTCGTGATCGAACGTCTCGCACAACGTCACCGCCACGCCGGTGCGCGGCAGGAATTCTTCGAAAATCTTGTTGGTGCCGCCGTAGCTGTCCTTGGTCGACACCACACGGTCGCCATGGGCCAGAAAGGTGTAGAGCACGCTGCTGATCGCCGCCATGCCGCTGCTGAACGCCACCGCGGACTCGGCCATTTCCATCTCGCCGATCTTGGCTTCGAGGGTTTCGACAGTAGGGTTGCTCATGCGGCTGTAGATAAAGCCCGGGGCCTTGCCCAGGGCAACGTCGTACCAGACGTCGATGTCGTCATAACCGTATGCGGCGCTGACCACGATGGGGGTTTGCGTGGCGTTGTAGGGATGCCTGACTTGCTCCCCACCCCAAACCGCCCGGGTCCCCGCTCCTGCGTTATCAAGCCCTGCGCTGTCAGGTTTTTATTCATTGGGACTACTCGCACTGAGGAGGCGGACGTTGAGCCATCCGCCGGATCTGAGGGCCAATATAGGGAAAAGCCGCGCGGTCGAGAAACGATGTTATCGGTGCCAAAGGGGTGGGTTTTTTAATGGCTGGGTGCGAAGCAGCGACCTGCAATTCACCGATAAACCTGTGGGAGCGAGCTTGCTCGCGATGGCGGTGGGTCAGTTGCCATTGATGGTGACTGACACGCCGCTATCGCGAGCAAGCTCGCTCCCACATTTTTTGGCGCGTTGTTGATTTTGATGGCAGGCGGGCGCGAGGTGTCATGGTGTTGAAAGTCGGTAGGGAACTCTCCGCAGCCCAGCAGGAGCAAATCACGAACCAGCCTTCATAGACTGTAACCAGCGCCGATGGTAATCAGCCTGCTCATTAATATCATTGGTTAAATCTTTATCTTCATAGTCGAAAATATTAACTATATCAGCTTCATCTGCTGCCTCTCCCCAACGGACTTCATAGGCCACCACACCACCTGCCATTTGCGAACACATTCGCGACGGGAACACATTGATTTTGGCTCCTTTGCATAAAAACTTCACATCCGGAAAATCTTTTCTAACCATCCCCAAACACAAATATAAATCCGCCGCTGTGTAACTTCGCACCAATCCATCCGGCATCGTTACGGTCATAGCCATAATTTTTCGGTCACATTCAAAAACCGCGTGCTTAACGACGCCATCAATTTCAATTGCTACTGCTTTAGAAGTCATATTATCGCCTGTCAAAATTAGGTATCGAGTACCCTGCATAGGTTCCATCTTCATTCACTGGGGTTGCCCCTACTATATCTTTCCTATCAATTCCTCCGGGCACAGCTATTTCCACTTCCCTTCGATGTGGCGACATCAGACCTAGTTTTTTATTTACATCAATACCCGGCACATTTTTTAACACGTATACGTATCCGGGCTCATATCCAAAACCGGTCGCGAATTTTATTGCCTCTTTCCTTGAAGGGGTTGTACTTACATAAATACTAGGCGGACTTCGATTATCTTTAGCATGCAAAAATAGATCGGTACTCCATCCTAACGGCTCGAATCCAGTCTCAAATATTTCCCAAGGCTCTCGTGAGTCACCTCGATAGGTATAGATATCTTTTGGTTTGGTTTGAGGAAGCTTCGATTCCCCCTCATCCACCCCAACCTTCGCCGCCGGATCCTGCTCCCCAACCGCCGGCTTACACCCACCCTTTCCCGGGCAGTCCACCAACCCCAACGGATCCACCCACCCCGTCGGGTTCACCGTGTACCGATACCCGTTAAGCCCACCCGCCAACTTGCTCGGGTCAGGCGTCAAGTAACGACCGGTCTCGGGATTGTAGTAGCGGTGCCGGTTGTAGTGCAGGCCGCTTTCCGGGTCGAGGTATTGGCCTTGGAAGCGCAGCGGTTGTTCGAGTTGTTCGCCGCCGCCATGAGTCAGTTCGGTGGTTTTTCCATAGCCGTTGTAGCGCGCCGACCAGACGACCTGGCCACCATAGTTGGTCAGTTCCTGGGGCGTACCCAGGTGGTCGAGGTGGTAGTAGAACGGGCAGGCGTTGAGGCCTTTGCCGTCGAGCATGGCCAGCGGGCGGAAGGTGCCGGGTTCGTAGAGGTAGCTGCGGTGGTGGCGTGGGCTGCTTTCGGCGACGACTTGGTCGCCCTGCCAGAAAAATTCGGTGGTCAGGTCGTCCACGGTCTTGCTGATGCGTCGGCCGAAGGCGTCGTAGCGGTAGGACGTTTCGCGACCGTCCGCCGTGGTGACGCCGATCAGCCGGTGTTGGCTGTCGTAGCGGTATTCGGTGACGAGGCTGGGGGCGGTGCCGCGGCGCTCGCGGACCAGGTTGCCGTAGGCGTCGTAGTCGTAGTGGCGGTCGCCCTCCCTGAGCAGACGGTTGCCCTTGAGGGTGGTTGGGCCGGGGCGGTCCTGTATCAGCAGGTTGCCGGCCGGGTCGTTGGCGAAGTGTTCCGGTGGCTCGGTGTGGGAATAGTCGATGCGGATCAGGCGATCCAGCGGGTCGTACCGGTAATTGCGGCGGTTGCGGTTGTCGGAAAGGGTTTCAAGGTTGCCCTTGGCGCTGTAGGCATAATCGCGCCAGAACAATTGCTCCTGGTGCTGCCACACCGTCTGGGCCTTGAGCCGGCCTTGTTCGTCGTAGTCGTACCGGCTGAGCACCAGGCCCTGCTGGCGCTCCAGTTCGCGACCGCCGCGCATCTGGTGCTCGGTGAGCCGTGCGCCGTTCAGGTCGATGGCAGTCAGCGCACCGCCCTGGGCGTGGTGATAGTCGAGCTTGCTGTGGTCCGGCAGGCGCAGGTGGTTGAGCCGTCCGCAGGCGTCGTAGCCATAGCGCAGGGTGCCCCAGCCTTGGTGCTCGGTGATCAGTCGGTCGTGGGCGTCGTACTCGAAGGCCAGCGGATGGTCCGTGCCGTCATCGACATGCACCAGCCGGCCGAGCCGGTCGTAGCGGTACTCGATCGCCTGGCCGTCGGGCAAGGTCTTGAGCAGCAGGCGCCCGGTTGCGTCGCGCTGGTAGTGCGTGGCGCGCTGGGAACCGTCTTCGCCGTGCTCGGTTTTTTCCAGCAAATGGCCGTTGAGGTCATAGGCGTAGGCGGTGCGTTGGCCGTCGAAGCCGATCTGCTGTCGGATCAAACCGTTGGGCGTGTAGTCCAGCCGGTATTTTTCGCCGGATTCGTTTTCGATCTCGGTCAGCAACAGCCTTGCCGAGTCGTAGCGATACTTCAGCTCAGTGCCGTCGGGGTTGAGGCGGCGGCTGATCAGGTGCAGGTCGTCGGCGTATTCGTAACGGGTGACGCGCCCCAGTTCGTCGCGCTCGCTGGTGACCTTGCCGTAGGCGTTGTAGCTCCAGGCCCGGGTCGCGCCGGTCGGCAAGGTCACCTGAAGCATTCGCCCTACCGCGTCCCATCGGTAATGGGTAAGGGCACCGTGTTCGTCCTGGCGGGTCAGCAGCCGTCCCAGGGCGTCGTAGGAAAAACACCAGCGTCCGCCATCGGGCAGGATTTCTTCCGTCAGCTGGCCCAGGCGATTCCTGATGAAGCGGTGTTCGCCGCCGTCGGGGTAACGAATAAACAGCAATTGCCCATGGGCGTCGTAGCCATAAGCGGTACGTTGCCCATCAGGATCGACGGTTGCGGTCACATCGCCCTGGGCGTTGCGCCGGTAGGTCCACACGGCGTTGCCGCGTGAACGGCTGTGCAGGAAACCGTTGCGGTATTCGTAGGACGTGGGCTCATCGATGGGCGGAATCAGCGCCACCAGTCGCCCGACTTCGTCGTAGCGGTATTCGGTGACGGCGCCCAGCGGATCCTGCTCGGCAATCAACCGGCCCTGTTCGTCGTACGCCTTGAGGTGCTCGCCGCCATCGGGTTCGACCTGGCGCACCAGCCGCGCCCGGTCGTCGTGGACATACACTTGCTGGCTGCCGTCGAGGTGCTGGACCGTGACACGACCGTCCTCGCCCCAGGTGTAGCGGCTGTCCATCTGCGCGAACGAGGCCCAGTGCCGCACGCAACGAGCCGCCCGCCCGGCGCCCTGCCATTCCCAGTAGAAGCTGGCCCCGCCGGCCAGTTGTCGCTGGAGGATGACGTGCTGGTCGTCGTAGTCGTAGCGTTCGCTTTCACCGACGGCGTTGGTCGCTTCGATCAGTCGGGAACGTCCGTCGTAGCGGTAGGACGCCAGGGTCTGTTCGGTACGCCAGGCTTCATCCAGGCTGGCGGCTGGGTGGAAGGATTGATAATCCACGGCGATCAGCTGACGCTGCTCGTAACGCAGCCGCAGGGCGCGTCCGGCACCGTTGTCGAGGCGGCTGATGTCGCCGTGGAGGTTGCGCTGGATCGTCAGGCGGTTGTCGTACCGATCACTGAGGGCGGTCAGACGACCGTCGCGAAAATGTAGGAAAGGTGCCTGCTCGCCGGGCTGGGCGATGATCAGCTCGTCCGGCTCGGTCCCCAGGTAAATCGCGGCGCGGGCCAGGCTGTTGTGGATCGCCGGACGCCGGGTATCGGGCAGTGGAAACGGGGTGCGGCGGTTTTCCTGGTCGACCCAGATGACCTGCTGGGCCTCCAGCTCCAAGCGATGGGCCAGGGCATGGCTCCAGCCGCGTCCGAGCCCAACGTCCAGGTCCACGGCGCTGGTGCGGTACAGGCGGGTGAAGACAAACGGCAGCCGACCATCGAGCGTGCCGTCCTCGAGGGTCAGCAGTTCTTCGCCGGTGACCATCGACACCGGGCAACCGCTGGTTTGGGTCTGGGCTGCGGTGTCGGCGCTGTCGCCGTTGGGGTTTTTCGATTGGGCTGGAGCGTCGTCGTGGGGTTCGTGCCTGCTCAGCCGCGTAGAGCCTTGGGATTTTTCCCGCGCCACGGCGGCCGGATTGCTGACCGACAACGGCGGTGAATGCTCAGGGGTGATGTTCAGAGGTCCGACAGGCGTCGGCTTCAATGGCGCACGCTGGGCGCTGATCGCCACTGGCTTGAGTACGTCGGCATGTTGCTTGAGCCGATCGGCACTGAGCTGGCCCAACCTCAAACTCGATGCCAGCAGCCACTCCCGGGCCCGCTCCGAGCGCAGTTGCCGGAGCACTTTGCCGCTCATCTGCACGCCCAGGCCCAAGGGACCGGCCAGACGTATCAAGAGGAAGTTGATCAGGACTGAGGCGCGCATCTCCCCGACGACTTCGGCAACGTACTGCGGCGGCAGCATCCGCAGCCAACTGCCGAATGCCGCCATATGGACGAAGAGCAACGGCTCGTCGCTCAACACCATCAGCGCTTTGGCAATCGCCTCGGAAGAAGCTTTCAGTAATTGTTCGAGCTCGGTTTGGGTCAGGTATTCGAGCAACTTTTCGCTGTTGGCCTGTAGGTCGGCCAGCAATTCGAAGACCTGTTTAACGTCGTCCCACAGTGCGTGCAGGGCGTTTTCGAAGCCGCGCCAATCGGCTTGCTGCAATACGCCGTAGCGTTCGAGAAACCCGGCGTCGGAAAACTCCGTCCACAGCGGTTGAAATTCGTTTTCCCACTCCGCCTTGAGCCAACCTTCCAACTCGCCAATCACGTCTTGGTAGGACGCGTACAAGGCTTTGAGGTGATCGGTGGTTACATGGGGAAAAAAGGTGATGCGGTAACGCTGGCCGCGCCAGCATTTTGGGACTTCGAGGATGCCGCTGGGGCCGATTACATCGTGGACCGGCTCGCCGAAGGTTTCCTTGCCCGGCTCACCGCCGGTGACCGGCTCCAGCATCACCGGGGTGTCGCCAATTGGCACGAAGCGCGCCGCTTGGAACATGTGCACCAGCGTCAGTGGTCCGCCCGCCGGACAGGCGACCACCGTGGCGCTGACGGGTCTGTCGTGGTTTTTCGGTGCCGCGAGGGACACCTCGTTACCGACCTTGAACACTTGCTCGACATCCAGCGCCCAGCCGGTCCAGAAACCTTCGGCCCAGGCGTCGTAGTCGTTCAGGCAGTTGCGAAAGTCCTTGAAAACCGCCTCGACATCCGGCTGTTCGGGGTCCATGGCCGCCACCACCAAGTTACCGATGGTGTTGTTCAGGGCCAGGAGTTTGTCGGGGGCAAACATGCGGGAATCTCGCGGTGCGGGAACGAACGCGAGACTCTGCCGACGATGGCTGAGGAAATAAGTCAGGGAAAGAAGCGGCGGACGTAGGGCGATTCGCTAAATTCCGCGTCCACCGCAGATCCCTGTGGGAGCGAGCTTGCTCGCGAAAGCGGTGCGTCAGTCAACATCGTCGGCGGCTGTTCCACCGCCTTCGCGGGCAAGCCCGCTCCCACAGTTTTTGATTTCTGCTGCCCAAAGTTCCGCGTCCACCGCAGATCCCCTGTGGGAGCGGGCTTGCTCGCGAAAGCGGTGTGTCAGTCAACATCGTCGGCGGCTGTTCCACCGCCTTCGCGGGCAAGCCCGCTCCCACAGTTTTTGATTTCTGCTGCCCAAAATTCCGCGTCCACCGCAAATCCCCTGTGGGAGCGAGCTTGCTCCCGAAAGCGGTGTGTCAGTCAACATCGTCGGCGGCTGTTCCACCGCCTTCGCGGGTAAGCCCGCTCCCACAGTTTTGATTTCTGCTGCCCAAAATTCCGCGTCCACCGCAAATCCCTGTGGGAGTGAGCTTGCTCGCGAAAGCGGTGTGTCAGTCAACATCGTCGGCGGCTGTTCCACCGCCTTCGCGAGCAAGCCCGCTCCCACAGTTTTTGATTTCTGCTGCCCAAAATTCCGCGTCCACCGCAAATCCCCTGTGGGAGCGAGCTTGCTCCCGAAAGCGGTGCGTCAGTCAACATCGTCGTCGGCTGTTCCACCGCCTTCGCGGGCAAGCCCGCTCCCACAGTTTTTGATTTCTGCTGCCCACAATTCCGCGTCCACCGCAAATCCCCTGTGGGAGCGAGCTTGCTCGCGAAAGCGGTGCGTCAGTCAATATCGTCGGCGGCTGCTCCACCGCCTTCGCGGGCAAGCCCGCTCCCACAGTTTTTGATTTCTGCTGCCCAAAATTCCGCGTCAAACCGCAGATCCCCTGTGGGAGCGGGCTTGCTCCCGAAAGCGGTGCGTCAGTCAACATCGTCGTCGGCTGTTCCACCGCCTTCGCGGGCAAGCCCGCTCCCACAGTTTTTGATTTCTGCTGCCCAAAATTCCGCGTCCACCGCAAATCCCCTGTGGGAGCGAGCTTGCTCCCGAAAGCGGTGCGTCAGTCAACATCGTCGTCGGCTGTTCCACCGCCTTCGCGGGCAAGCCCGCTCCCACAGTTTTTGATTTCTGCTGCCCACAATTCCGCGTCAAACCGCAGATCCCTGTGGGAGCGGGCTTGCTCGCGAAAGCGGTGCGTCAATCAACATCGTCGTCGGCTGTTCCACCGCCTTCGCGAGCAAGCCCGCTCCCACAGTTTTTGATTTCTGCTGCCCAAAATTCCGCGTCAAACCGCAGATTCCTGTGGGAGCGGGCTTGCTCGCGAAAGCGGTGCGTCAGTCAACATCGTCGGCGGCTGTTACACCGCCTTCGCGAGCAAGCCCGCTCCCACAGTTTTGATTTCTGCTGCCCAAAATTCCGCGTCCACCGCTCCCGCAGTTTTTTAGCTCAGCCCCGGCATTCCATTGTCGAAAAAGGGAACCCCAAGCCTCGCGCGCGCCTCAATGCCTAAGAGACCCGTACTCTCGGAGAGTCCAGCCATGAACCCAACCCTCACCTTTGCCCAGTTGTACCCCGGCGATCGCTTCACCCTGCCCGTCGATCATCGTCTGTTCACCAAGCTCACTGCCGATACCGCCCGTGAGCACAGCGTGCATTCGATCAATCTCAAGGAGGAAGGCTTCGGCTATGCCGACGATCCCATCGAGACGCTGCCAGGGGATGCGCCCGTCGAGTATGTTCCGGTCGGTGGCCCGCTGCGTGCCGGGGGCTGAAGTCCCCGATTCAAGGTCAATTCCAGCCCGTGGAGGCCGGCGCCACGGTCAAATTGCAGCGAGAGATGCCTACCGCTGCCCAATCCCAACAAATACCCACCAGCAAACTCCGAACCTGTCGTAATCTCGTCCACCAGAAGCGTTCACACCCGCAACCGGCCGAGACCTCATCCTGATGCCCTCCATTTACCAACTCAAACCCGCCTTCCAGAACCTGCTGCGCCCCACAGTCCAACGGCTTTACGACAAGGGCGTCACCGCCAACCAGGTCACGCTGCTGGCCGGTGTCATTTCGGTGTTGGTGGGAGCGGTGATCGCCTGGTTTGCCGGTCACCCGTGGGTGTTTGTGCTGGTGCCGATCTGGATGTTCCTGCGCATGGCATTGAACGCCGTGGATGGCATGCTGGCCCGGGAGTTCGGGCAACAATCGCATCTGGGCGCCTATCTCAATGAGCTATGCGATATCATCGCCGACGCCGCCTTGATCCTGCCTTTCGCCCTGATTCCCGATGCCAGTCTGTTGCTCGTGCTGTTGGTCACGCTGTTGGCGTTGTTCAGCGAATACGCCGGCGTGCTGGGGGCGATGGTCGGGGCTTCGCGGCGGTATGACGGGCCGATGGGCAAAAGCGACCGGGCCTTTGTGTTTGGCGTGTTGGCCACCGGTATTGCCCTGGGTTGGCTCGGGGCGCTCTGGGTCAATGGTGTGATGGCGGTGGTTGCCGCCCTGCTGGTTTATACCTTGGTCAATCGGGTGCGTCATGGCCTGGACCAAGTGAAGGAAAACGCTCCCTCAGCATAAAGGATCTTGCAATGCGCGAAGCCCAACACCGGACGTTCACCACCCATGATGGCGTGGAATTGTTCTACCAACACTGGCCAGCCGTTGACGCGGCAGCAGGTGAGCCCCGCCAGGCGGTGCTGTTGTTCCACCGCGGCCATGAACACTCCGGGCGTATTGCGCACCTGGTGGATGAGCTGGATTTGCCCGGCTTCGACTTCTTTGCCTGGGATGCACGCGGCCATGGCCAGTCCCCCGGCGCTCGCGGCGACAGCCCGAGCTTCGCCACCAGTGCGCGGGATGTGCAGACGTTCTGCGACCACATCGGCGCCACGCACCAGATCGACGAACAGAACATCGCGGTAGTCGCGCAAAGCGTCGGTGCGGTGATCGCGTCCACCTGGGTCCACGATTACGCGCCGCGCATTCGTTCCCTGGTGCTGGCGTCGCCGGCGTTCAAAGTGAAGCTCTACGTGCCCTTCGCCCGCCCGGGCCTGGCATTGATGCGCAAGTTTCGCGGCAATTTTTTCGTCAACAGCTACGTCAAGGCCAAATTCCTCAGCCATGACCCGGAGCGCGTGGCGTCCTACGACAGCGACCCGCTGATCACCAAGGCCATTTCGGTGAACGTGCTGCTGGGCCTGTACGAAGCGGCAGACCGCGTGGTCGCCGATGCCCAGGCGATCCAGGTCCCGACGCAGTTGTTGATCTCCGGCTCCGACTTCGTCGTGCACCGCAAACCCCAGGAGCAGTTCTTCGAACGCCTGGGCAGTTTGCACAAGGAAAAACACATCCTGCCGGGGTTCTTCCATGACACCCTGGGCGAGAAGAATCGGGCACCGGCCATCGCCAGTGCCCGGCGCTTCATCCTGCAAAACTTCGCACGGCCGCTGGACCGCCCCTCCCTGCTGGACGCCGATCGCCTGGGCGCGACCTGCGCCGAAGCGGAAACCCTGGCCACGCCGCTGCCGCACAATTCGCTGCGTGACCTGTACTGGCGCATGACTCGCGCCAGCATGCGCTTTGGCAGCTCCTTGTCCGCCGGGGTGAAGTTGGGCTTCGACACCGGTTTCGACTCCGGCAGTACCCTGGATTATGTCTATCGCAATCGCCCTACCGGCACTTCGGCGCTGGGCCGGATGATTGACCAGAACTACCTGAACTCCATCGGCTGGCGTGGTATTCGCCAGCGCAAATTGCACGTCGAAGAGCTGCTGCGCCTGGCCATGGGCAAATTGCGCGAAGAGGACCGCGAAGTACGCATCGTCGACATCGCCGCCGGCCATGGCCGCTACATTCTCGAAGCGTTGCAGGGCGTCAGCCCGTTGCCGGAGTCGATCCTGCTGCGCGACTACAGCGACATCAACGTGCGCGACGGTAGCGCGCTGATCGTCGAAAAAGGCTTGGGCGACATCGCCCAGTTCGTCAAAGGCGACGCCTTCGACCGTCAGGATCTGGCGGCGCTGGAACCGAAACCAACCCTCGCCGTGGTGTCGGGCCTGTACGAGTTGTTTGCCGACAACCAGATGGTCGGCGGCTCCCTCGCCGGCCTGGCCGAAGCGGTGGAGCCTGGCGGTTTCCTGGTCTACACCGGCCAGCCGTGGCACCCGCAATTGGAGCTGATCGCTCGCGCCCTCACCAGCCACCGTGCTGGGCAGGCCTGGGTGATGCGTCGACGCAGCCAGGCGGAAATGGATCAACTGGTCGAGGCGGCGGGCTTCCGCAAGATCACCCTGCGTGTGGATGAATGGGGCATTTTCAGCGTTTCGCTGGCTCAGCGAGTGCGTTGATGAGCGCCGTCATTGCCCCGGCCCGTGAGCCTGCGCTGCTGAAACCGGCGGTACTGTGGTTGCTGCTGTTGGCACCGCTGTTTTTCAGCACCTATGGCTTCGCCACCTGGGTAACGGCCCAGCGTGACGACGTCGGCACGCTGGTGTTCGACTGGGAACGCCACATGCCGTTCATGGCCTGGACCATCGTGCCGTACTGGTCGATCGATCTGCTTTATGGCCTGTCCCTGCTGCTGCCCAACAGCCGCCTGGAACTCAAGCGCCACGCCTTGCGCCTGCTCACGGCCCAGGTGATTGCGGTCAGTTGCTTTCTGCTCTGGCCGTTGCGCTTCACCTTCCCCCGGCCAGAAATGGACGGGGTGTTCGGCTGGTTGTTCGAGGTGCTGGCCGGCTTCGACAAGCCCTTCAACCAGGCGCCGTCGCTGCACATTGCGTTGCTGGTGATCCTTTGGGTTTGCTACCAGCGTCATCTGCAAGGCTTCTGGCGTTGGCTGATGCACGGCTGGTTCGCGCTGATTGGCGTGTCGGTGCTGACCACCTATCAGCACCACTTCATTGACCTGCCTACCGGAGCCTTGGCCGGTTGGCTGTGTGTCTGGTTATGGCCGCTGGATCGACCGAGTCCGCTGAAAAACCCACGCCTGACCTCGGACCCTGCCCGCCTGCGGCTGGGCCTGCGTTATGCCTTGGGGGCTGCGGCGCTGTTCATTCCGGCGTTTGCCTTGGGCGGCGCGTGGCTGTGGTTGATCTGGCCGGCGGTGGCGGTGCTGGTGGTGGCGCTCAATTACTTGGTGGTCGGTGCCGATGGCTTTCAAAAACGCGCCGATGGCCGGCTGAGCCCGGCGGCGCGTTGGTTGCTGGCGCCGTATCTGGCCGCGGCGTGGATCAATTCCCGCTGGTGGACGCGCAAGCATCCGCAGCCGGTTCAAGTGGCCGATGACGTCTGGCTGGGCCGCGTCCCTACGCCGATGGAATTAAAGGACAGCTCGTTCAGCGGCGTGGTCGATCTTTGCGCTGAGCTGTCAGTGGACAGCACCGCCGTTGCCTATCGTTCGTTGCCGGTGCTTGACCTGACGGCGCCCACTGCCGAGCAATGCCTGACGGCGGCCCGATTCGTCGAGAGCCTGCGCCAGCATGGGCCGGTATTGGTCTGCTGCGCACTGGGTTATTCGCGCAGCGCCACTGCGGTGGCGGCGTGGTTGCTGCACAGTGGGCGGGCCGCCAGCGTCGATGCGGCGATCGTGCAAATCCAGCGAGCCCAGCCACGCATCGTTTTGCATGCGGCGCACCGTCGCGCGCTGGAACACTTATCCACACCCCTGGGGACTGTCCATGATCAGTGATATGGAGCTTCACACCGTGGCGAGCCTGCTCCGGCGGGGTCATTCCCTGGATCAGCTCTCCACCGGGCTGACCCTGCTGGCGGCACTGCTGGGATTCGGGCAGTGGCTGGTGGGCGTGATCGATCCATGGTTGCTGCTGTTGAGCGCTGCACTGATCGTTCTCGGCGTACTGGAAAAGTACTGGGCGCTGCGCGTGGCGTTCGATGCCGATCTGTTCCAGCGCATGGCTGACAGCACCCAATCCCTGGCCGAACGTACCTATACCCTGGACCAAGCCCTCACCTCGCTTGGCCTGCAACCGGCCGCACGCGCCGGCCGTCTCTGGACCGAACGCCGGCATGGCGCGCTATTGCTGCTGCGCCGACAATCGCGGCTGCTGGCTGCACAAGTCGTCTTGACGCTGGGCTTCATCCTGGCCAGTCCCTGGCTAGCCTTTTCAGACATTAGATAGTTTTAACGTTAACGAATAGCGGATGGCGAGCGACAATTGTGGCGAGGGAGCTTGCTCCCGCTGGGCTGCGAAGCGGCCCCTGAGCCAGGCGCTGCGGTGTGTCAGTTATAAGTGCATGCAGCATTAGATGGGGCTGCTGCGCAGCCCAGCGGGAGCAAGCTCCCTCGCCACAGTGATTTATCAGCCGTCAAGATTGTGTAACTACCCGAGCTTCTCAGGACAAGGAATCCTCATGTTCGAACCCGTGGTCGCCAACCTCATCACCTCCGCCGCCCGCATGGTCACGGGTGCTCGCAGCCTGTGGCTCGGCTGTGCGCCGCAACCGGTGCAGCGAATCTACTTTGCCAACCACAGCAGCCACGGCGACTTCGTGTTGCTCTGGGCTTCGCTGCCACCAGCGCTGCGCAAGCTCACACGGCCAGTGGCGGGCGCCGATTACTGGCAGACCAGCCCGATGCGCCGCTACATCATCAACCGGGTGTTCAACGGCGTGCTGGTGGACCGCGAGCGCAAGGACCCGTCGTACAGCCCATTGCAACCGATGCTCGAGGCGCTGGAGAACGGCGATTCGCTGATCATCTTCCCCGAGGGCACGCGCAACCCCGACGAAGGCTTGCTGCCCTTCAAGAGCGGGATCTACCACTTGATGACGGCTCATCCCGAGGTCGAGGTGATCCCGGTGTGGATCGCCAACCTCAACCGCGTCATGCCCAAGGGCCGCGTATTGCCCCTGCCACTGTTATGCACCACCAGCTTCGGTGCGCCGCTGCGCATCGAAGAAGATGAAAGCAAAGCGCAATTTCTCGAACGCAGCCGCGCCGCGCTGCTGGCACTGGCCCCGGAGCACGTCTGACATGGATCGATATACCCTGATGTTGTTTGGCGGGATCGGCGCGATTCTGCTGCTGGCTTCGCTGATCGGTTTCATTCTCAAGCTGCGGACCAAAGGCGCGCCGAATTCGGTCATCGACAACCTCAACGCGCGGATCAACGCCTGGTGGATCATGGTGCTGGTGATCGGCATCGCGTTCTGGCTTGGCAACGCAGCGGTTATCCTGCTGTTCTATGCCGTGTCGTTCTACGCCCTGCGGGAATTCCTGACCCTGACGCCGACCCGGCGCAGTGACTATCCCGCATTGGTCGCCGCGTTCTACCTGGCGCTGCCGCTGCAGTACCTGCTGATCTACTACGACTGGTACGGGCTGTTCTCGATCTTTATTCCGGTGTACGTGTTCCTGCTGCTGCCGATCCTGGCCTCGCTGGGCGGCGACAGTACGCACTTCCTGGAACGTGCTTCGAAGGTCCAGTGGGGGCTGATGATTGCGGTGTTCTGCATCTCGTTCGTGCCGGCGCTGCTGACGCTCGACATCGCCGGTTTCGAAGGACGGAACCTGTTGCTGATCGCCTACCTGGTGATCGTGGTGCAACTGTCGGATGTGCTGCAGTACGTGTGCGGCAAGTTGTTCGGCAAGCACAAGATCGCGCCGAACCTGTCGCCCTCAAAAACCGTGGAAGGTTTTGCCGGCGGTATTTTCCTCGCCTCGCTGATCGGCGGCGCGTTGTGGTGGATCACACCGTTCAACCCGTGGCAGTCGTTCCTCATCGCCCTGCTGATCAACCTGCTGGGGTTTGCCGGCGGCATCGTCATGTCGGCGATCAAGCGCGACCGCGGCGTCAAGGACTGGGGCCACATGATCGAAGGCCACGGCGGCATGCTCGATCGCCTGGACTCCGTGTGCTTCGCCGCGCCGATCTTCTTTCATTTGGTGCGGTACTGGTGGACCTGAGGTAGGTCAGCGCCCACTCAGTGCGCCAGCATATTGTGATGAACGCTGTACATGATCCACAGCGACAGCCCCACCAGCAGCGCAATGATCACCACGGAGAACACCAGCGCCGTCAGGTTCCAGCGTTGTTGCGGTGAGAAGTTGAGGTGCAGGAAATAGATCAGGTGCACGACGATCTGGATCACTGCGAATATCACCACGACCCCGGCCGTTATCGGCTTGGGCAGCGTGGGATACATCACCAGGGCGAACGGAATGACGGTGAGGATGACCGACAGAACGAACCCGGTGAGGTAGGACTTGGCGCTGCCATGGCTGGCCTCGACGCGGCTCTGAAGACTGCTCATTTACATCACTCCAAACAGATAGACCACGGTGAACACACAGATCCACACCACGTCGAGGAAGTGCCAGAACAGGCTCAGGCAGCCCATGCGCGTGGCGTTGACCGTGGTCAGGCCGTTGCGTTGAACCTGGAACATCACAACGGCCATCCATAGCAGCCCCGTGGTGACGTGCAGGCCGTGGGTGCCGACCAGCGTGAAGAAGCCGGTGAGGAATGCGCTGCGGTTGGGACCGTTGCCTTCGGCGATGAGCTTGTGGAACTCGTAGACCTCCATGCCGATGAAGGCCAGGCCGAGGACGAAAGTCAGGCCGAGCCAGGCCAGCACCTTTTGCTTCTGGCCGGCGCTCAACGCGAGCATGGCGAAGCCGTAGGTGATGCTGCTGAACAGCAGGATAAAAGTTTCCGTCAGGACGTAGGGCAATTCGAAGATGTCGGCGGCACCCGGGCCGCCGGCGACGCTCTGGCCGAGTACCGCATAGGTCGCAAACAACGTTGCGAACAGGATGCAGTCGGTCATCAAATAGACCCAGAATCCGAACAAGGTCATGGAGCCCGTGTCCGCGTGGCCGTGTTCTGATTCCGGTGCGGTGGCGTCTGGCTGAACGAGATTGGACATGGATCAGGCCTCCGCCAACGCCTTGATGCGTTGATTTTCGATCCGCGCCACCTCTTCGGCAGGGACGTAGTAATCGATATCGTCATCGGCGCTGCGCCAGATGACGCCCGCGATGGTCGCGACCAGCCCCACGATGGCCAGCCACCAGATATGCCAGACCAGGGCAAAGCACATGACCAGGCTGAACAGGCTGATGACCAGGCCCATGCTCGTGTTGCGCGGCATGTGGATGCTCTGGAAGTCGGCCTCGACGGCGGTCTTCTGGCCGCGCTCCTTCATGCCCCAGTAGGCATCGATGCCATCCACCACCGGTTGCTGGGCAAAGTTATAGAACGGCGGCGGCGAGGCGGTCGACCACTCCAGCGTCCGGCCGTCTCCCCACGAGTCGCCCGTCACGTCGCGGTTCTGATGACGATGGCGGATGCTGAAGAAGAACTGCAGGATCTGGCAGACGACGCCGCACAAGATGATGCCGACGCCGAGCAACTCCACTTCGAGCCAAGGCCGCCATTCTGGAACGTCGAAATGGTTCAGGCGCCGGGTCATGCCCATGAAGCCAAGGAAGTAGGACGGCATGAAGGCGAAGTAGAAGCCGGTGATCCAGCACCAGAACGCCGCCCGGCCCAGGCCGTCATGCAGTTTGAAGCCGAAGGCTTTCGGGAACCAGTAGGTCAGGCCGCACAGGTAGCCGAACACGGCGCCGCCGATGATCACGTTATGGAAGTGGGCGATCAGGAACAGGCTGTTGTGCAGCAGGAAATCCGCGCCCGGCACCGCCAGCAACACGCCGGTCATGCCGCCGATGCTGAAGGTGACGATAAAGCCGACCGTCCATAGCATCGGCGTTTCGAAGCGCACCCGCCCACGGTACATGGTGAACAGCCAGGTGAAGATTTTCACCCCGGTGGGCACGGCGATGATCATCGTCATGATGCCGAAGAACGCGTTGACGTTCGCCCCCGAGCCCATGGTGAAGAAGTGGTGCACCCAGACGATGAACGACAGGATGGTGATCACAATCGTCGCCCAGACCAGCGAGTGATAACCGAACAGGCGCTTGCGACTGAAGGTGGACGCCACCTCGGAGAAAACCCCGAACGCCGGCAGGATCAGGATGTACACCTCTGGATGGCCCCAGGCCCAGATGAGGTTGACGTACATCATCGGGTTGCCGCCCAGTTCGTTGGTGAAGAAGTGCATGTCCAGGTAGCGGTCGAGGCTGAGCATGAACAGCGTGGCGGTGAGGATCGGGAACGACGCGAGGATCAGCACCGACGTGCACAACACCGTCCAGGTGAACACCGGCATGCGGAACAGGGTCATGCCCGGGGTGCGCATTTTCAGGATGGTGACGAAGAAATTCACCCCCGTCAGCAAGGTGCCCACCCCTGATATCTGCAGTGACCATATGTAGTAATCCACCCCCACCCCGGGGCTATAGGACAATCCCGATAACGGCGGATAAGCGACCCAGCCGGTGCGGGCAAATTCACCGATCGCCAGGGAGACGTTGACCAGCATCGCACCGGCCACGAACAACCAGAAACTCAAGGCATTGAGGAACGGAAACGCCACGTCCCGCGCTCCGATCTGCAACGGCACGACGATGTTCATCAGCCCCACCACCAATGGCATCGCCATGAAAAAAATCATGATCACGCCGTGGGCGGTGAAGATCTGGTCGTAGTGTTCCGGTGGCAGATAACCGGCCGAACCGTCGGAGGCCATGGCCTGTTGGGTGCGCATCATGATCGCGTCGGAGAAGCCGCGCAGCAGCATCACCAGGGCGACGACGATGTACATCACGCCGATGCGCTTGTGATCCACCGAGGTAAACCACTCAGTCCACAGATAGGTCCACTTGCGGTAGTACGTAACGGCGCCGATGCCGGCCAGGGCGATCAACATCACGACCGCCAGGGTCCACATGATGATCGGCTCATCCGTCGGGATTGCCTCGAGGCTCAGTTTCCCAAACATGTCCTACTCCTTGCTCACTTGCTGCCCAGTCCCGACGGATGATTCGATGCGCCCTTGCATGTGTTCCATGCGATGCTCGACTTCACGGGAACGGTTCATGCCTTCGTATTTATCGATGATGCTTTGGAACAAGTCCGGCTGGATCGAGGCGTAGTGCTCCACTGGATGATTGAACGTGGGCCGGGCGAGTCGGGCATAACTGTCTTTGTCCAGGCGTGCCTGGCCCGCCCGGACGCCTGCGACCCACTTGTCGAAACCGGCGGCATCGGTGGCCAGTGTTTTGAAATGCATGTCGGAAAAACCCGGGCCGTTGTAGTTGGCGGCGATACCCCGGTATTCCCCGGCCTCGTTGGCGATCAGGTGCAGCTGGGTCTGCATGCCGGCCATGGCGTAGATCTGCCCACCCAAGGCTGGAATGAAAAACGAGGTCATGGCGCCGTCGGAGGTCACCCGGAAGTTCACCGGCGTGTCCAGCGGCATGGCCAATTCATTGACCGACGCGATGCCGAGTTCCGGGTAGATGAACAGCCACTTCCAGTCCGTCGCGATGACTTGGACCACCAGCGGCTTGACGTCCGAATCCAGCGGCCGGTAGGGGTCCAAGGCGTGGGTGGATTTCCAGGTGACCACACCCAGTACGATGATGATCAACAGCGGGACACCCCAGACCACCGTTTCTATCTTGCGCGAATGCGCCCACTCCGGCGTGTAGCGGGCTTTCTCGTTGGAGGCTCGGTACTTCACCGAAAAGACCAGGGCCATGACGATCACTGGCACCACCACCAGCAGCATCAATAACGTCGACAGGATGATCAAATTGCGCTGGTCCAGGCCGACTTGTCCCTTGGGATTGAATAACACCATGTCGCAACCACCCAGCAGCAATACTGCGGCGATCAGCAACGTCCTTGTCAGGTAATCAGGCAGTCTTGTACGCATGATCCGGCGCTTCGCTTATGGTTGGTTTTCAAGTTGCCGGGCAATCAGATCTTTGATCGCCAGTCGTTGCGCCTTGAGTTTGCGAATGTCGTCATCTTCGACGTTACCTGCCGAGATCGACTCCGCCGCCAATACCTGGTTGTCCACATCCACGTATTGATCCAACAAGCGGTCGAGTTCCGGATCCTGTTGTCGACGCTCCTGAATGGCTTCTTTGCTGCAATTCAAATCCTGGTAAAGGTCGTGAGAAGCAGGCATGACGCTCTCCTTTAAGAAGGAATGATGGGTCCACGATTTTTTAGAATTACGCCCTTGCCCTTAGTTGAGAGAAACATCCGGATACGGTGACGAACGGCACTGCGCCCAAAAAAAGCCCACTTAACGTGGGCAAAAGGGAAGTCTTGGACGCAAGGTTGGATCAGCTTGACTGCCTGCCGGCGGCAGAAGGCATGACGGTGGAGTCGGCGCGCACCGTGGGAGCCTGGGCCACGGCCCGCTCCCATTCCCTGGCATCGTGGCTACAGAAAACCTGCACCTTGCGCTCGTGCGCCAATGCCAGTTCACGCAAGCGACTCTGGTTAAGCACGCGAGCCGAGCGGTCGGTGTCCATCATGAACTGATAGAAGCGCATCCCCGGCGGGCAATGGCGTTCGAGTTGATGGACTTCATCGTGGAAGAAGTACGCATCGCCGGCGTGGAGCATCCAGCCGTCGGTGGTACGCAGGGCAATGCCGGCGTGACCGGCGGTGTGGCCCTGCAACGGCACCAGGAAAATATCTTCTTCCTCGGCCCCCACCAGGGCACGCACCGAATCGAAGCCGAACCAGGTGTCGCCCTCGGTGGCATAGAACTCCCAGTTATCCACGCCCTGCCACTGACGCGCCTGGAACCGCCGACGCCCAATCCAACTGCTGGCGTCGCGCGCGGCGGCCATTTCATCGCGCATGACATGTACCCGTGCCTGGGGAAAATCCTGCAGCCCGCCGGCGTGATCGAAGTCCAGATGAGTGAGCAGGATGTGCCGCACATCATGGGCGTCGAAACCCAGGCGACGTATCTGATCCAGCGCGGTGAGGCGATGCTCGAACTTGATGTTGTTGAACACCCGGAAGAATCGACTCAGCCGCTCAGGGGTCTGGATATCCCGTTGGCCGAAACCGGTGTCCACCAGGATCAAGCCGTTGGTATCGGTTTCAATCAGCAGGCAATGACACACCAGGCAGGCCGTCAGCCCCCGGCTGTAACCATCGAACAACGCCCCGCCCACCGGGCACATGCAACCGCAGTTCAGATGGTGGACGCGCATGGGTGGCCTCCTTTCGCGGGCGAGCATTTGTTTCGGTTTGTTGATCGACTCTTTGAAATCGACTGGGAGGCACCGGGGGAATTCCGCAAAGGCGACGGGCGGCGAGGCACTGGTGTGGCGGGGAGCTTGCACCCGCTGGGGCGCCAAGCGCCCCTCTGAACCAGGCGCTGCGGTGTGTCAGTTAGACATATGGGGCTGCTGCGCAGCCCATCGGGGATAAATCCCCTCACCACAAAAGAGCAGCGGTCAGTCGAGGATCAGGTGCGGCAGGAACCGGCTTGAATCTTTGGTGATCAGGCTGTTGTCTTCCCGCACGCCGATGCCGGCGGCTTGGTCGCCGATGACCCACGAACCGATCAGCGTGTAGCTGTCGTCAAAGCGGGGCAATGGGGCGAATTCCTGAAGGATGAAAGGCGCGTCGGTGTAGGGGCCGTCTTCTTTTACGATCAGGCCGTCAGCGGTCTGGAGCTCGATGTTGGCGCCCTCGCGCGAAAAGAACGGCTTGCGCACCCAGCCCTTGGGCACGGCCTTGCCCGGGTCAGTGTCCAGGTGAGCGGCGAGCAGGTTCGGGTGGCCTTTGTTGAATTCCCACAGCAGCGGCAGGATGCCTTTGTTGGAGATGATCGACTTCCAGGCCGGCTCGAAAAACTGCGTGTCGCTCTGGGCAATCGCTGCGCCAAAAGGCTCATGGAAGATGAACTCCCAGGCATGCAATTTGAACAGGTGAGGAATCCAGCGCTCCTCCAGATCAACGAAACGCCCATCGCTATTGAGGCCAATGTCTTCGACATCGATGTGCCGCGACTCGATGCCGACTTTTTCCGCGATCAGGCGCAAGTAGTCCGTGGTGCCCTTGTCTTCCACCGAGCCTTTCATCGAGGCGAAATAGAACGGTTCTTTGAGCTGCAACTGGGCAAAGGCCTGGTGCAGCTTGGTGTCGATGCTGTTGAACTGGTCGGCGTGGGCCGGCAACAAACCGCGCTCGATGCATTGTTCCAACCAGCCCCACTGGAACGCCGCCGCCTCGTAGAGGCTGGTCGGCGTGTCGTAGTTGAGCTCCAACAGCTTGGCGGGACCCGTGCCGTTGTAGGAGAAATCCATGCGCCCGTACAGATGCGGATGGCCTTCGAGCCATGAGGTACGCACCAGATCGAAGAACGGCGCGGGGATGCTCAGGCGCTCCAGCAACTCTTCGCTCTGGACCACCCGGGCCACCAGGTCCATGCACATCTCGTGGATCTCGGTGGTCGGGTCTTCCAGGTCGTCCTCGATCTGCCTGAGGGTGAATTGGTAGTACGCGCTTTCGTCCCAATAGGGTTCGTCGTCGATGGTGTGGAACAAAAAGCCGAGTTGCTCGGCCGTCTGTTTCCAGTCATGACGTTCTGCGCAATGGATCTTCTTCATGGCCCTGGTTCCTCAGCCGCCGGAGCTGCTCGAACCGCCCCAACCGCTGCGGGCGCTGGACTTGCTGCCGAAGCCACCGCGAGACGTGGAGGAAGCGACGGACATCGGCTTGCTGGTCTTGATGGAGTCGGTGTAGCTGCCGTAGCGCGCCTGGTTGGACTTGGTAAAGGTCGACCCCTTGGATACCCGCTGGCTCAGCGTCGAGGAGCCATAGTCACCGCGATCATCGCGATAGCGGTAGACCGGTTCGGAGTAATAGCTGTTGCGGTTGCCGCTGAGCATGTTGCCGATCAGCATGCCCGTCAGCAGGTTACCGAAACCTGAACCCCCCACGTTCGCTTCCGACGCCGGCAATTGCGCCCTGGCGGCGTCCACCTGGGATTGGGTGACCTCGCCATCGGCGCTCAGCTCGAAACCACCCAGCTTGGGGATGAACTTGCCGGCCGAGTCCTGCTGGCACCAATCAGCGACGAAGTCGGCATCGCAATCGGCCTGATTGTCGTACACCGGTGCAATGCGGCGATGCTCAGTCATGGCGGTCATGTAGGCGTCGGCACAAATGTCCACCGGCAGCTTTTCATCGACACATTGCTGGACAGACTGGAAGTTGTATTTCTTCTGCAGCTTGTAGGTTTTTTCCGTTGGCCCGCAGCCGGATATCACCAGGGCGACCGACGCGGCCAGCGAAAGCTGGACGTACTTGCTTCGTTTCATCGGGTTCTCCGTGGCGCAATCAGTTGGAGGAAGGCGTCATGCACGCGGCGTTCAACATGCCGACGCTGATGGCCACGGCGGCGATATAGATACCCGCCGCAAGCTCGCCCTTGCGGATGCGTTCGGAAGCGCCCTTGAGCACCAGGCTGGTGACCAGGAATGCCAACAATTGGACGAACGCGGCAATCACGGCCCAGACGATGAAATCCAGCATGTTGACCGAGTAGGCAATCACGTTGCTGGCCGGGATGGCGAAACCGATGATCGCGCCGCCCAGGGCCACAGCTGCGGCAACGTTGCCCGAACGGATCAGTTCAAACTCCTTGTGCGGGGTGATGCGCGTATAGATGAACTGGAACAGCGCAAACAGCACGGCGGCGCCAAGGATGTAGAGAACGAAGCCGAGCACGGCGGCTTTGTTCAGGGAAATGGAAAGCGCTTCAAGCATGACTTCTTCCTTTTTAAATGACGTTCAAATCGGTGGTGTACAGCGAAATGCCCAACGAAGTACTCAGGCTGACGCTGCCTTCGGCGTCTTCTTCGACCGAGAACAACAAGAACTCCCGGCGATCCGTCAGTCCGGTGTCGCGGGCATACAACATCGAGCGATGCTCGATGCTGTAGGACTCGTCCGGATTAGTCAGGCTTTCGCTCAACCCCACCAGTTCTGTCTGGCCAGGTTCGGTACCCCATTCGCGGGTGTATTCGACGCCGTTGTGGGTGTAGGTCGGCAGGCCGATCAAGCTGTCGGGGCCGGCCAGGCGACGCAGCTCCGCCTCGCTGTTGAGGGTGACGTAACTGAGGTAATTGAACAGGATCACCGACTCGACCTGCCCGGCGACGGCGCCGCTGGTGTGCACTTGCAGCCAGTAGTCCTCGTCGTTCATGTAGCAGCGGGTCAGCCAGTTCGACTGCCCGAGGTCGACGATGCCCAGGCTCCAGATTTCCTGGGCTCCCGGGATGATTACGGCGCTATTACCGTCGAGCAACAACTTCAACGTGGTATCGAACACCACGCCTTTGCCTGAGGCCAGGCCCAGCGGACCTTCGGCTGGCAGGTTTGCGCCGGCCGTCCGGTTGGAAGAGTTGTTCGCGTTCGGGGCCTCGAGCCCCATCAACTGTTTAAACCACCCCATGGGAAATTTCCTTGAGACGCGTGGAGGCGATGTAAAAGAGTTCGCCACCCTCGACGCGCGTGGCGCCGGGCGGATTGATCGAAGGTTGTCGGGCGCCTTTGGCGCGGTAGCCGATCAGCGTAGCGTTATGCTGTTCTTTCATCCGGGCGTACAGCTCGCCGAACGTTGCCTCAAAAGCCTCGGGCAGTTTCATCAAGTACTGGGTCGCGCCTTGGCCGACGCACAGCAATTCATTGATGACCACTGACGAACCCGGGTCTTGGGAAGAACGCACCAGCATTTCAATGGCCATGCTCGACGTGCATTCCAGGCTTGGCGCATAGGCGCTGGCGAGTGCGGCGATTTCGCTGTCGTTGAAGTGGGCGACCACATGCCCGGCCGGCCCCAGTTGATTGACCGCCAGCACGGTGGCCAGGGTCAAGTCGTCGGAGTGGGTTCGCACCAGCACGCGCTCGGCGCCCGGCACGCCGGCGCGCTGCAACAGGGCGACGGAGGACAGGCTGTCGCCCTTGATGAACGATGCCTTGCCGGGCATGGGGTTTTCTTCGAGGTCGCAATCGCAGATGACGATCAGGTTGTCGTTGGACGTTTCGTCCTGAAGCAACAACTCGATGACCCGCTCGCTCGAAGTATCTTCCCAGCCGATGAGGACGGTGTGGCCGGTCTGGCCGGTGAAATCGCCTTTGCCCTTCATGCCTTTTCTCCATACATCGATGACGCTGCTGGTGGTTTTACCGATGGCTGCCGTCAGCAGCGCAATACCCCCGAGCATGACCCAGGTCGCCACGAACACCCGTCCCGCCGCTGTCTGTGGCGCGAGATCGCCATAGCCGACGGTGAGTGTGGTGGTGAGATAGAAGTAGATAAACGTGGCGGCGGCGATGAGGTGTTGCTCGCCCAGCAGCACCAGCCCGATCCAGGCCGTGGAGAGGTGAACGCCCAGCGCCATGACCAGCCCCACCCAACCGAACCGATGGAAGAACGACGATGCGTAGGTGCGCAACAAAAGAAAGATCGACATTCGTCCCTGACTCCGTGGGGCTTTGTTCCTGGGCGGGATACACGCTCTGCTGCCTGCTTGCTCGAGCGTAGTGGCCGGACAGCATTAAACCTGCTGCGGGGCTTGGATAGAAGTACCTGCACCGCAATTAAATTCGTCGGGCGGCGGACACTGATGTGGCGAGGGAGCTTGCTCCCGCTGGGGCGCGAAGCGGCCCCCATAAATGGGACTGCTGCGCAGTCCAGCGGGAGCAAGCTCCCTTCCACAGGTCTTGTGTTCGGCCTGCCCTGATCAGCTCAACCAGCTCATTCAGCCGATTTTTTCTTCAGGCGCTCCAGGATCGCATTGGCACTGCCTTCGTTCGGCGTGATGCCGGCGTCGCGCAGCTTGCGCTCAAGATCAGAGCCGGTCGAAGCTTCGGCCAGCTCGTCCTGGGCTTGCAGTTCTGCCGCGCGCTGTTGCTGCTTGGCCTGCAAGCGGTTGAGCGTACCGACAGCGGTTTCCAGCTTGCCATTGGCGCCGCCGCTGGCGATCGAGGCACTGACCTGGGCTTTCTGCACGCTCTCACGGGCCTTGGCCATGTCCACCTGCTGGCGCAGGCTTTTGATGCGGCTTTCGGCCTTGGTGATGTCCTTGCGCATGTTGTCAGCGTAACCGCCGAACTCAGTCGCGTGCTTTTGCTCGGCATCGAGTTCATTGGTCAGGGTCGAAATGGCTTCGGCCACTTCCAGCGCCAGGTCTTCGCGGTTGGCCTGGATCGCGGCCAAGGCCTTGGCTTCCAGATCCTTGATCTTGGCGTTGTATTCGCCGACGCGATCGGTCGCCAGCTTGTGCTTGGCCATGATGGTGACCAGCTCGCGTTTGGCGTTGGCCAGCGCGCTGTCGGCGTCGCGGATTTCCTGGTCGAGGATGCGCAGGGCCTGTTGATCGACGATCGATTCGCCGACTTCGTTGGCACCGCCGCGCAGCGCGGTGAACAATTTGCTCCAGATGGACTGAGTCATTGGATAGTTCCTGTTCGGCGAATTAGATGAAGAAGCGTTCGAAGGCTTCGCTGGCGCGCTGGACGTTGTCGACGAGGGTTTTGACCTCGGTCACGACGTTGGTCAGGCTGGAATCGGAGCTCAGGGCACCGAACATGTTGTAGACGACTTGCCCGTTGGGCATGGACTCGATACCGATCGAGGACAGCGGGAACATTTCCCGGCTGCGCAAGACCGCATCATTGAACGCGGCGACGTCATTGATCGATTCCACGTCCACCAGAACGGTGTCGACGATGATCTGTTCGCCCACGACGGCGATGTAAATCGGCAAGCCGCCGAAATCGTTCATTTCCAGCTTGATGCTGGATTCCGAACCTTGAACGAGGGAAAGAGTGATGTCGTTCGCAACCACCTCGTCCAGGGCCTGGAGGGCGCTGTAGAGGCGATCGATGTTCCAGTTATTACCTGCGCTCATGAAATTCTCCGTCATGAATGAGCCAGCCAGGATCGGTTGGCGTAGCTGCTTCTCCATCTGCTTGAGCAGGCTTCGGTTTTCGGGAAGCACCCAAGCCTCGTGTTTCACATACCCGGCGCCACTCAATCCCGCCCGCATCTGCTTCATGTAGAAGCTGGATGGCTTTTTTGCGGAAGGTTTCGAGCGCTCTCCCTTGTGGCTCGCTGAATCGGTCACAGATCCGTCAGGCGGATCGGCTGGAGAGCTGCTTTGCATGGTGCGGACCTCACTGTGAAAAACTCACGCGTGAGCCACAGTACAGGCAAGTACTAAACCTCACAATAGCTCACGCGTGAGATTTTTTGTCACAAACAAAGGTAAACCTGTGGGAGCGGGCTTGCCCGCGAAGATGGCTGCACATTCAACATCAATGGAAGCTGACACACCGATTTCGCGAGCAAGCCCGCTCCCACAGGTTATAAATTTACCAACTGATACCCATCAGCCAGGGATTGCCGAGCACGGCTTTATGGGTAGCTAAAGCTCTTGACCAACGTCAGCTCACCCACCGCCCGCATCGGCACGACGAAGGTTTCCATCTTCTCGCTCGGCGTGCCCTCTTGCGTAATGATGGTGACCTGCGCCGTGGTCAGGGCTTGTTGTGCTTGCTCCACTTGCCCGCCGCCACCTTCGCCTTCTTCACCCTCTTCGCTGTCTTCTTGGTTGCGATAACCGCCGCCGTAGTAGTTCACGTACACCAGGTACTGGCCCTTGATCGGTGCGGGCATGGACGAGATTTCCGGGCCGTAGCCGGTGGTGACGTCGACATCGAGCGCTGCGCCGTTGGGGGCGACGCGGTCGCCGTACCAGATGTGCGCGCCGTCGGGGGTGATGAGGTGCAGGTCCAGGTCGGTCCCGTCGCTGTCCCAGGTCAGCAGGACCCGCAGCTTCGCCGGTGTCGCGCCGCCGCTGGTGTTGAGGAACTGCGTGCGGTGGCGCTGCTGGCCATCAGCGCTGCGCACCTCGACGCTGTTGCTGCCGTTGGGGAACGAGAACGGCCGGTCGAAGCGCCCTTCTTCATCCAGTTTCAACGGCAGGCTCACACCATTGACGATCAGTTTGCCCGGCTCGCCCGTGTCCTTGGGCGTGCCTTTGATCTGGCCGCTGATACGAGCGGTGCTGGCCTGGCCTGGGGGCGTATTGACCGACGAGGCCGGGTAGTTGACGGTCTGGCTGTAGTTCTCGCCTTCACCGCCCGGCGCACCACTGCGCCAGCCGCCGACCGGAGTGTCGAGCTTGAGGGTGTCGGCGGCCAGGGCCGGGGGCAACGCGGTCAGGGCGCAGAGCAACAGCAAGACCTGTGGATAACGGAGTGTCATGGTCTATTCCAGCAAAAGGTGACGGGCGAGCCCTTCGATATAGGTTTCGTCCTGGCCATTGGGATGAGCTTCGAAGGCCAGGTGCAGATATTCATGGGTCAGGTCGAGACGGTCTTGCAGCGACAACACGCCGCGCACATAGATGCGCTGGCGCTCGCGGTCGACATAGGGACGGCCAAAGGCGACGCGGCAGACGGCGAAAGCGCTGATTTCGTTGTAGCCCACTTCGTTTTCCAACCGCTCACGCCAGCCCCGCCGCTGCTTGAGCAGCCAATCCTGGGCGGCGGGCAGCGCTTCGCAGGACGCCACCGGATTGTCCCAGCGGCTGAGGCTGGCGCGCGGGTAGGCGTGCAGCAGGATGGCGTCGTAGCGTTGGCCGGCGTTGGCTTGCTCCACGGCTTGGGCCCAGGACAGCTTGTCCGGGCCAGGCTGGTCGGAGTGATAAGTGACATCGGTGCCGGCCAGGACCAGGTCGCTGGTCCAGGCCGCGACGGCACGGGTTTCAGGCGTCGCCGGGCGTGGCGCGACACGCTGGCGGTGGCTGCTGTCGTCGATGCTCAGGCAATCGCCGTTGCGCTGGGCGTTTTGCAGCAGGTAGGTGCGGATCGCCACGGCCAATGCCTTGGCCGCTTCGACAGGCTCGGCCTTGGCTTCACGCTGCAGGACCCGGGCGACGTATTCCTCCCGCTCCAGTCGCGCCACTAGTTTGCCGGGCGTGAGGAACAGCTCGCCGTCGCTGTGGATATCCAACTGGTTGCCGTTGGTGAATTCAACACGGTAGTCGCCGCGCAACTGACCCGGCGAGACCGGGCGATCGCCGGACATCACCCGCTGCAAGGGATAGCGGGCAAACAGGCCGACTTCCACGCAGCGTCCGGTTTCCGCCGGCCAGCGCGACGGCAGTGCCGCCGCCAAACCTTCGCCGTACCCCTTCAATACCTGCTGGCTGGTGCCGCGCCCACCGGCCCACACCGGGGTACCGTCGGCCAGCCAACCGGCGAAACCGCCCTGGCGGGACGAGGGACCTTGGTCCCCAAGCCAGCTCCAGGTCTTGACCCGCAGACGGCTGCCCAACTCGCCGGCCAGCCGGCCATCCGCGGCGCTGAGCACCACGTCCAGCAGCACCCGACGCGCCTGATCCTGGGCCGGCAATGTCGCCAGGGCCTGGAGCAGCTCGGTGACAGGCACCTGCGTCTGGGGTTGCAGGGCCTGCAAGTCAGAGAGCCATGCCGGCGCCTGTCGGGCTTGCCAATAGTCGCGCCAGTTCGAGGCTGAGAGGCCGAGGCGCTGCGGCTCGAAATACAAGCCGCAGGACTTCACCAACGCCTGGTCGCGAGCGATGCTCTGCCCGGCAGTGCAGCAGTAGACTTCTTCTTTGGATTCACCGCGGCATTCGTACACCGGTTCGTGGGCATTGGTGTCCACCAGCCAGGCATAGACGAACAGCTTCCATAGGCTGCCCAGCGGCGCCTGCAACGCGTCGGGCAGCGGCTGGCGGTCCAGCACCTGGGTCTGGCTGACCCGCAGCAATTGCCCGTCGAAGGCCAGGCGCAGCGGCTCGTCCTGCGCTGTCGCCAGCGCAGGGATCAAGCACAACAACCACCCAACCCACAGCCGACGCATATCAGTTGACCGTGACCTGACCAAGTGCCGGTTTCTGTTCCCGCGCCTGGTTCTGCGGAGCGTAGACCTGGGTGAAACGCGCCGGCGGCAAGGTGAACTGGCCCTTCTGGGAGAAGCGCACCAGGTGACGCAGGCGCAGCTCGCCACTGAGGGCATCGACCGGCACCGCATAGGCCATCTGGCCCGGCTCGAAACGAGCCTTTTCCAGGGACGTCGGCTCGCTGTCGGCTTTGCCCATCAACTGGATACCCCAGGTGGTGCGCTCCACATCCGCGCCCGGTGGCAGCGGCACTTCAAGCATGCCGTAGCGCATCGGCGTCGGCGCCTTGCTGTTGATGATCACTTCATCCAGGTAAAGGCTGTCGCTGGACAACGGTTTGTTGCCCACGGCTTCGAGCTTGAAGGTGAAGGCATCTTCGCCTGGCACCAGGCGCGACAGGCGACGGGTAATAGTCACCGGTATCGAGACCACGGATGGCTGTTGGCTCTGGAAGCTCAATGCAGCCTGCAGTGGGCGTTCCTGGGCGCCGTTGAGGGTCAGTTGGGTCGGCAACTGCGCGCCCTGCCACTGCCAGTAGGTTTCACCGGTAGGACCTTGCTGGGCTTTCCAGCCTTCGCCCGGAGCCAGGGCCACGGCCGGCGCAGCCTGTTCGATGCTGCGTTGCAGCCAGGTCAAGGCCAGGGCCCGTTCCAGGGTCGATTGTTGCGGCAGCACACGCTGCAGCAAGGCGCTGGCGCGGGCCTGATCGAAGGTTTGCAACGACATGAGCAAGGCTTCGACGAACGGCTGCGAGCTGACATTCAATTGCTGTTGCGCGGTCTCAGCCTGGCGACTGAAAGCGGCCGGCAGCGGCACTTTCGCCTGTTTGGCGAGGGAAGCTGTCAGTACGCGGGCGGTGGCCAAGCCAAGGGCTGAATCCGGTGCATTCATCACCAGGCTGTCTTCGCCGCTGTCGAGCACGCTTTCGCTGCTGTCTTCACTGGCTTTCGCCAGCTCGTCCATCAGGCCGCTGAGCAAGGTGTTCACCGGCAACTGCATCTGCTTGGCGAACGACAGGATCAGCGCCCGTTGCAACAGTGGCGTATCACCGGCCTGCTTGGCATAGACCTCCAGCACCCGCTGCCAGTGTTCCGGCGGCAGGCTCAGGTCCAAGGCCTTGCTGGCGTGCCAGTCGGCGTAATAGGCGTAGGCAGTGAGGAATGCATCCGGCTCACCGTCCTGGCCCCACCAGGTGAAGCTTGCCGATGGCCCGGCCATTTGCACCAGGCGCAAGCGGCTGTTCTGCATGATCAGCCGCAAACGGTCGCGGGACTGCGAATTCGACGCCAGGGTCGGGTACGCGATGCTCAATGGCAGCAGGCGACTGGCGGTCTGCTCGACGCCACCGTAGGGGTAACTCAACAGATCATCCAGGGCGGAGCGGAACAGCGCTTGCGGACTGTCGTCCAGGCGCAGGCGGATATCGCTGGCGTCAGCCGGCAGCGTCAACGGCGTGTCACCGGCGGCCACGTCGATGCGCTGGCTCTGGGTCACCAGCCAGCCATTGCCGCTGGCGTTCAAGTGCACGGCCAGGGCGTCCTGGGTTTCACCGTTCAACTGCAGCTGCACGGTCAGGTCGCCATTGCTCAGCTCAAGGGCCGGCAGCGCGACATAATTGATGCCATTTTTCAGGTCCGCCACCACCCGTTGCTCGGCACCGGCGTAACGGATCAACAGCTCGGCCTTCAGCGGTTTTTCAGACTGGCTGAACGCGAACAGGCCCAGTTGCGGTTTGTCGCCGGCACGGAAGCGGGTCGGGCCGCTCCACTTCAGGTACAGCGGTTTTTCCGAAGCGATGAACTGCTTCTTCTGCCCCACTTGACCGTCGTCGGCAATGGCCCGGGCCGTGATGCGCCAGCGGGTCAACGAGTCCGGCATCTTGAAGGTGAAGCGGGCCTTGCCGCTGGCGTCGGTGACCAGCTCCGGTTGCCATGCGGCGGTGTCCACGTCTTCGCGACGAGGCCGCTCCAGGACCTTGACGCCGCGTTCACTGCGGTTGGCCTTGCCCGGCGCGCCGGGGCTGCCTGGTAACGCCACGTCGTAGCTGATGAACGACAGGCTGGCGCTGGTGCGCACGTTGTTGCGACGCGGGTGATAGAAGAACTGGTCGATGGTCGGCGCCACTTCCGGTTGCAGGGCGTAGACCATTTCGTCGACGACGCTGACGGTCAGGTGCGCCGGAATCGCCTTGCCGGCGAACTGGGTGCTCAGGTCCACGGTCACCGTGTCGCCCGGCCGATAAGTCGGTTTGTCGGTGACGACGGCCACATCGATCTGCGGTGTCACCACTTTGATGCCGGCGTTCTGGAAGCTGTATTGGCCACCCTTGGTGTACAGCACCGAGAAGGTCAGGTTCGGCGCGAAGTTATCTTTCACCGGGATGCGCGCGCGATATTGGGTGTCGCTGAGTCTCTCCATTTTCAGCCAGTCGCCGCCCTTGGACAGCAGCGCGGTGGACTCGACCTTGTCGCGTTCCAATGACAGCAACGCATCGCTGATCGGCTCCGGAAAGGTGATCAGGGCGAGCGCTTCGTCGCCGGCCTTGTATTCGGCTTTATCGAGGACGATCTCGACGGTGCCGGGCACGGCCTTGATGCCTTCGCCGGTCACCGCGTGGGCGGCGGCGCCAATCACCCGGCCGTGGTCGTCCTTGAGCGTCAGGTTATAGGTACCGGGACGGTCGAAGGTCAGGCTGAAGCCTTTATCCTTGGCCGCCAGTTTGCCTTCGCCGGTGCTCTGGTCTTCCAGCCGCACCCACGCGTAGCTGCCCGGCGTCACGGCTTTGGCTTGTTCGTTGCCGCCTTCGTTGGCGTAGCTGAACGCTACCTTCTGGCCGACGGCGCTGAAACGCTGGGGCGCGCCGAGGCGGAAATTCGCCGCGCCACGGTCGATGAGGATTTCCTTGGTGGTCTTGACCCGGTACGCCGCGCCATCGCTGGCGAACACGGTGAGGGTATAACGGCTTGGTTTGTCGGCGGCCGGCAGGTCGAGGGTCGCGTTGCCCTTGGCATCGGTGGTCACTTCGCTGCTGGTCAGCTCGACCGGGAATTGCCCCAGGTATTGCAGCTCGTTATCGACCATCGACAATTGCTGCGCCCGCAGGCTCAGGCTCACCGTAGCGTTGACCACGGGTTTGCCATCCGGGTACAGCAGCACCAGATTGCCCTTGACCGGCTCGCCGGTGCGGTAGTCCTGCTTGGCCAGGTTCAGGGCGATTTCGAAGTGCGGCTTGATGTATTCGGCCACACGGAAAGCGCTGCTGTAGAGCTGGTCCTTGTAGCTGAAGCGCAGTTCATAGCCGCCGGCCACGGCGTTTTCCGGCAGTTGGAAACGGCCTTGGGTGCCGGCCTTGGAGTCCAGCTTCAGGGACAGGGTCTGCAACGCGGTGCCGGTGGCGTCCAGCACGCTGACGTTGACGTCGGCGGCGGTCGGTTGCACCGAATCGCGGGCATTCTTGAATTCACGCCCGACGATCTTCAGCGAGACCCAATCCCCCGGCCGATACAGCGGACGGTCGGTGAAGGCAAAAAGCTTGGTGTCGTAGATTTCGCTGTCGTAGTAGAAGTTTTCGGAGACGAATACACCGCCCTCCTCGTCTTCGCCAATGACGAACGAACGCTCCGGGCTGACGTGCTTGAGGCGCAGCAAGCCATCTTCATCGGTGGCACCGCTGCTCATCACGCCCAGCCCGTCGGTCCACAGCACGTTGACCTTGGGCACCGAACGCCCTTCATGCTTGCGCGCGGCCCAGACCAGCAACTCGTCGCCGGCAATCTTGCTCACCGCCACGGTGTTGGAGACAAAGACCATGGTCGTCGCGCGGTATTTGCCGATCAGTGCTTCCACCAGGTACAGGCCCGGTTTCAACTGGCCCAGCGGCACGTAGACGTTGCCCGGCGCGACACTGACGAATTCACTGGAGGAACCGGCCAGGTTGACGCCAGCCGGCGGCTGGATCGGCTTGGCCTGCCACAGCGGATAACGGAACTGGCTGACCACCGGCAAACCCGGGATCAAGGCAAATTGTGCCGGCGCGTCGTACGGGGTCGGCGCCACCAGGGCATCGCCGATCTTCAGCTCGGGCACTTCCTCGGTCACCTGTTGGCGGGACTCGTAGGAGAACGCCCGCTGCATCACCCGACGGGACTTGCGATACCAGTTGTCCCACAGGTACGCGAGGGTGTTCGACAGGCCTTCACCCTTGAACTGGCCGTCGCTGACTACACGATGGAGGTTTTTCTGGCGCTTGAGGAAATCCAGTGGCTTGTCGATGCGATAGACGCGGATATCGGCGCCGCCGTAGGGCTCCATGCGGAACCGGCGGTAATCGCGGCCCGGCGCTTCAAGGCGAACCATGGCCTGCTCGTCGCTGGCAAAGCTGCTGTCGGCCAGCAGGAAGAAGCTTTCACCGGCCACTGGCGTGTAGCCGCTGGGCTCCACGGTGTCTTCGGCGTTGACGACAGGCGCCAGCAACAGGGCAAACAACAGTGGCAATTTTGAACACAAGCGCAGCATGCGGGCACCGGTCATTGGGAGAGAAAGTTGAGTCGATAGACGCCGATGAAGTTGGGGTTGGCTGCGTCGGGTATCCATCGGGTGTCCTTCCAGTTCATGAGTTGTTGCAGGCTTGCGGAGCGCATGCCGTTGTCGGTAGGGGTTGTGGTGCCGGTGTGATAGGCGATGTAGCGACCCATCCAGATCATCAGGTGCTGGTCGTCGCCCTGGTCGAAGAACATCAGGTCGCCGGGGCGGGCCTGGGCGACATCGCGGCCCACCAGGCGACTGTTGAACTGGATCAGCTTGATGGCGTTGACGTAGGGCCCGACCTTGCCGCCGCCCTGCTGCCATTGCTGGGCGAGGCGCCGTTGCGCATCGCTCAGTGGCAATTCCGGCGGCAGGTAGCGATTGGACAGGCCATTGCTGCGCAGCCACTTGTCGTCGTGGATCTTCAGCGCTTCGTTGGCAGCAAAGCGCACCAGCCCGGCACAATCCTGTTGGTACCAGCGCGGGCTCGGGCCTTTGCTCAGTTGTTCCTGGGCAATGCGCACGAACCAGGCGCGAAACACCTGGGATTGCTCCACGTCCAGTGACGGCGCCTCGATGGCAAGCGCAGGCCTGCCCAGCAGCAACGCCAGCATCAGCAGCCATCGGGCGCTGCGAATCAGTCCTGTCACAGCGCTTTCCATTCCAGCGGCAGCCACTGCCAGTGGCCATCCGGCTCACTGCCTGCCGGCAAGGTCAGGGCGTACTTGCCGTAGCCGCCGAGGGTGCGCAGCTTCGGGATCAGGTAGGTTTGCGCGGCGTTGTAGAACACCGGCTCCATGTCCTGGGGCAGGCTGTCGAGGGTCTCGCGCTGCATCAGTTGCGCCATGGAATCCGGGCCGAAATAGATCGGCATCAGCAGATCCTTCGGCACCACGTCGGCCATCGGCGGGAAGCGCTTGTCGAGGGTGCCGAGGGCCTTGTCCACCAGCTTGTCATCGAGGGAGAACAGCAAGGTCGAACCGTGGCGCGCCAGGCTGACGCGCAAGAATGCCTTGCCAGTGATCGCGTCGGGTTGCTCCGCTTCCTTGGCCAGGTAAGGGCCGAAGTTGGAGCTGACCTGACGCAGCCACTGGTGCGTCGGGCCTTGCTGTTTCTCAACGACCGGGAACGCGTGCTCGGCGACATTGTTTTCGTAGGCGCCCACCATCGAACCGAACAGGCTGCCCAAGTCGCCATCGAGCTTGCCATCGTCTTCATTCAGGCTCGCCACCAGCAGCGGCGTGTACAACCGCGAGTCGGCGTACCAGCACAGGCCGGCGGCGCCAGCCATATGGTCGACCATGGCCTGGGCGGTTTTTTCATCGGCGCCGAGTTTCACCAACAGCGGTTTCTGCGGCTCGGCGGCCAGGGGCAAGGCAACGCAAGCGCTGGCGCCCATGGGCATGGCCTGCCAGATCGGCTTGAAGTCGAAATCCGCTTGGTTTTCCAGTTCGTCCATGGCCAGGAAGCTGTGCCAGCCCTTGTCATCCATGTCGAAGCGCAACCCGGCGAAATTCGGGATGAAACGTTGGTAACCCATGGCGAGCACGCTGGAGTTGACCGAAATGCGCTGCTTGAGCTCCGGCGCCTTGGGCGGCAGACCGAAGGCTTCGGGAAACAGTTTGTCGCCGTTGAGCAAGGCGGCCAATGCGGTGGTCGAGACACTGCCCGGCTCAACCGCTTGGCCGGCGGACGGGTCATACAGCTTCGTCGGGTTGGACAGCACGACCAGCTTGTCGCCATGGGACGCGAAGAGCAGGGATTTGCTGGCGTTGTAGCTCAGTTGATAGAGCGCGACGTCATCGCCGCCGACTTTCAGGTCGGTGAACTTGCTCAACTGCGTGTCGTCCAGGGCGACCTTCGCCAGCGGTTCGAGCATCTTGGCCAGGCCGCCGCGATCCATCACCAGCAGGAAATCCTTGAGGCGACCGTCGGCCCCGCGCCACAGCGCCACATCGGCCGGCTGATCGAAAAGCGCCTCGATCAGGCTGTCCTGCAACTTGAGGTCATGCTCGTAGATGATCCGGCGCAGGCTGCCGATCAACCCGAGGCGATCGGCATGGGCCTCGTAATAGAAGACGAAGTCTTCAGTGAGGGTGGCCTTGAGGAACGGCACCGCCAGCAGATCCTTGGGCAACTGGCTCAGGGAATGGGTCTCGAGCAGGCCGTCGGGGCGACTCAGGCCGAGCTTGTCCAACGCCAGCTCCATGGGCGGCGCCTTGGGCTTGAGCATGAACCAGCCCAACCCGGCGGCGACACCGACCACCAGGCACAGCCCGATCAGCAGCGCCGGCCAGCGGCGAACAGGTTTGGCGACAGGTGTCGGCGTGGTCGGGGAAGCAGTGTTGTCGCTCATATTCACTAGGGCCTGTTCATCCGTGGAGCGGATACTTAGTAGTTGAAAGTCTTGACCAGCAACAGATCGCCAATGGCGCGCAGGGGCACGACAAAGGTCTCGCGTTTTTCATTGACGGTGTTTTCGTTGAGCACCAGGTTGATCTGCGAGGTGATCACCTCGTTCTCGTTGCTGGTTTCCTCGAAGTTATAACCGCCGCTGCCGTAGTTGCCCCAATAGTTCACGTAGACCAGGTACGTGCCGTGCATCGGCGCGGTCATGGTGAACATTTCCGGGCCGGGCCCATCGACGCCATCGGGATCGAGGCCACCGCCGTTGGTCAATGCAGGCTGGCCGAAGAAGGCGTGCTGGCCGTCGGGCGTAATGATGTGCAGGTCCAGTTCGGCCTTCGGGTCGTCCCAGCCCAGCACCACACGAATCTGCGCCGGGGTGCGCAGGCTGTTGGCCTCATAGAACTGCACCCGCTTGAGGGATTGACCCTCGGAGCTGCGCACTTCGACGCTGTTGGAGCCGGCACCGAACGCATACGGCCGGGCGAAACGCCCCTCGTCGTCGGTGTAGAGATTCAGTGGATTGCCGTTGACCGCCAGGCTGTGGGGACCGCGGGCGGTGCCGATGTCCTTGAGGCGGCCTTCGATCATCGTGCGGTTGCGCTGCACGCCGCGGTCGATGGGCGGCGTGGGGTAGGCAACCTGTGGGTTTTCCGTGCGGTCGAGCAAGCCGCTGTAGCGCCACCCGCCGACCGGCTCCGAAAGCTCGGCCGAAGGCTGCGCCCAGGCCAGCGGCGCGCCCAACAGCACGATCAATAATGAAAGAAAACGCACGTATGCCTCCTGCCATGCACGACGCAACCCGGCGCCAATCCTCAGCGCTGCTTGTCATTATTCGGGTTTCGTCTGAAGGCCCCGTCGCAAGGGAGCCGTAGATGGCGCGAAGGTTAGCGATTCGGCGGGTTATTAACAATCGGGGAACACGCGATTCTGTGTGGGAAATCACGTACTGAGGGTGCCATGCGCCGAATAGAGGATTTATTCGGCTCACCAAATGAGCCGAATACGGAAGCTGACGTCACTTCTGACGCAATACCGTGGCGAGGGAGCTTGCTCCCGCTGGACTGCGAAGCAGGCCCCAAGCATTTGCGACCGCTGCGCGCTCGAGCGGGAGCAAGCTCCCTCGCCACAAAAGCAATGAATCATGGCAGGCGTTTACCCCGTCCTGATTTGCCCCAAAACCCCATGTCTGCTAGTGTCGCGCCGGTTTAACAGTCAACCGGAATAGCCGCCATGGCCCGCAAAAAAGCTGCACTGGACTTCGAACAATCCCTGGCCGACCTGCAAACGCTGGTCGAACGGCTGGAGAACGGCGAATTGTCGCTGGAAGACTCGCTGACCGCCTTCGAGCAAGGCATCGGCTTGACTCGCGACTGTCAGGCGGCGCTGGCCCAGGCCGAACAGAAGGTGCAATTGTTGCTCGAACGTGATGGCGAGCTGACCGAAGAACCTTTCGACGCGGAACAGCCTGAATGATCGGCGCGTATCAGGCCAGCAGTCAGGCCCGGGTCAATGCTGCGCTGGATACGTTGTTCACCGCCCCGAGCCCTGAGCTTTCGCGCCTGTACGAAGCCATGCGCTACAGCGTGATGAACGGCGGCAAGCGTGTGCGCCCGCTGCTCGCCTATGCCGCGTGCGAAGCCCTGGGCAGCCAGCCTGAACAGGCCAACGGTGCAGCCTGCGCGGTGGAGCTGATCCACGCGTATTCGCTGGTCCACGATGACTTGCCGGCCATGGACGACGACGATCTGCGTCGCGGCCAGCCCACCACCCATAAAAAATTCGACGAAGCCTGCGCGATCCTCGCCGGCGATGGCTTGCAGAGCCTGGCCTTCAGCGCGCTGCTGGATCCGGCCCTGAGCGATTGCCCGGTGCAGATCCGCCTGGAGATGGTCAGTGCCCTGGCGCTGGCGGCCGGCCCCGCCGGGATGGTCGGTGGCCAAGCCATCGACCTCGGTTCGGTAGGCCTGAAGCTGGATCAGAGCGCCCTGGAATACATGCATCGGCACAAGACCGGCGCCCTGATCGAAGCCAGCGTCAAACTCGGCGCCCTGGCCAGCGGCCGGGCCACGCCCGAACAGCTGCAAGCCTTGCAAACCTACGCCCGGGCCATCGGCCTGGCGTTCCAGGTGCAGGACGACATCCTCGACGTGGAAAGCGATACCCAGACCCTGGGCAAGCGCCAGGGCGCCGACATCGCCCGCGACAAGCCGACCTACCCGGCCCTGCTCGGCCTCGACGCGGCCAAGGCCTACGCCCTGGAGTTGCGTGACCAAGCGCTCGCGGTACTGCGACCCTTTGACGCGGCGGCCGAGCCGTTGCGCGACCTGGCACGCTATATCGTCGAACGACGCAGTTGATACGGGGTCAACCCTTCAGACAGCGTATCGGCCAAGTTCCGGCCAACGCGTGGGCAGCTTGCGATGCATAAGGTAAACTGCCGCCTCTTTCTATACCTATAACGATTCGCCTGATGCCCACGACGTTTCAAGAGATTCCCCGCAACCGCCCGACCACGCCCCTGCTGGACCGCGCCAACACGCCGGACGGCCTGCGTCGGTTGGGTGAAGCCGAGCTGGAAACCCTGGCCGATGAGCTGCGCCTGGAACTGCTCTACACAGTAGGCCAGACCGGCGGGCACTTCGGTGCCGGCCTGGGCGTCATCGAGCTGACGATCGCGTTGCACTACGTGTTCGACACCCCGGATGACCGGCTGGTGTGGGACGTCGGGCACCAGGCCTATCCGCACAAGATCCTCACCGGCCGCCGCGAACAGATGGGCACGCTGCGCCAGAAGGGCGGCGTGGCTGCGTTCCCGCGCCGTTCCGAGAGCGAATACGACACCTTCGGCGTCGGCCATTCCAGCACCTCCATCAGCGCCGCCCTGGGCATGGCGATTGCCGCTCGCCTGCAAAACAGCGAGCGCAAGGCCATTGCCGTGATCGGCGACGGCGCACTGACCGCAGGCATGGCCTTCGAGGCGCTGAACCATGCGCCGGAAGTCGACGCCAACATGCTGGTGATCCTCAACGATAACGACATGTCGATCTCGCGCAACGTCGGCGGGCTGTCCAATTACCTGGCGAAGATCCTTTCCAGCCGCACCTACGCCAGCATGCGCGAAGGCAGCAAGAAGGTCCTTTCGCGCTTGCCCGGCGCCTGGGAAATCGCCCGGCGCACCGAAGAATACGCCAAGGGCATGCTGGTCCCCGGCACGCTGTTCGAGGAGCTGGGCTGGAACTATATCGGCCCGATCGACGGCCATGACCTGCCCACGCTGATCGCCACCCTGCGCAACATGCGCGACCTCAAGGGCCCGCAGTTCCTGCACGTGGTCACCAAGAAAGGCAAAGGTTTCGCCCCGGCCGAAGTCGACCCGATCGGCTACCACGCCATCACCAAGCTCGAACCCCTGGATGCTCCGGCCAGCGCACCGAAAAAGGCCGGCGGCCCGAAATACTCCGGCGTCTTCGGCCAATGGCTGTGCGACATGGCCGCCGCCGACCCGCGCCTGGTGGGCATCACCCCGGCGATGAAGGAAGGCTCGGACCTGGTGGCCTTCAGCGAACGTTATCCGCAGCGCTACTTCGACGTGGCGATTGCCGAGCAGCACGCCGTGACCCTCGCCGCCGGCATGGCCTGCGAAGGTGCAAAACCGGTGGTGGCGATCTATTCGACCTTCCTCCAGCGCGGCTACGATCAGTTGATTCATGACGTCGCGGTGCAGAACCTCGACGTGCTGTTCGCCATCGACCGCGCCGGCCTGGTGGGCGAAGACGGCCCGACCCATGCCGGGAGTTTCGACCTGTCGTTCCTGCGCTGCATTCCCGGCATGCTGGTCATGACGCCGAGCGACGAAAACGAGCTGCGCAAGATGCTCACCACCGGCCACCTGTTCAACGGCCCAGCGGCGGTGCGCTACCCACGGGGCACCGGCCCGAATGCGACCATAGAGCCCGACCTCGAACCGATCGAGATCGGCAAGGGCGTGATCCGCCGCCAGGGCAAGCAAACCGCCCTGCTGGTGTTTGGCGTGCAACTGGCCGAGGCCTTGAAAGTCGCCGAAACCCTGGACGCCACCGTGGTGGACATGCGCTTCGTCAAACCCCTGGACGAAGCCCTGCTGCGCGGGATGGCCGACGGCCATGAGCTGCTGGTGACCATCGAGGAAAACGCCATCATGGGCGGCGCCGGCGCGGCGGTCAGCGAATTCCTGGCTCGGGAAAACATCCTCAAGTCGGTGCTGCACCTGGGCCTGCCGGATATCTACGTCGAACACGCCAAGCCTGCGCAGATGCTGGCTGAATGCGGGCTGGATGAGGCCGGGATCGAAGCAGCGGTGCGCCAGCGGTTGCAGGTGTTGGGCCGGTAATTTTCAAACAACACCAGAAACCTGTGGGAGCGGGCTTGCTCGCGAAAGCGGTGAATCAGTCAATATCGCAGTCGACTGACACACCGCTTTCGCGAGCAAGCCCGCTCCCACATTGCTTTGTGTGAAGCACACATGATCGGAACACCCATGAAACTGCGCCTCGCCCTCACCCTTTCCCTGTTGCCAACTCCGGAACTGCTGGCCGACACCTTCGAACGCGACCGCGCCTTGACACTCCCAGACGTGGTCATCAGCGCCAACCGCCAGGTCGAAGCCCGTAACGACAGCAGCGCCGCCAATACCGTGTTCACCCGCGACGATATCGAGCGCTTGCAACCGGCCAGCGTCACGGACCTGCTCAGCCGCGTGCCGGGCGTTCAGGTTGCGCCACTGGGCGGACGCGGCAGCCTGCCAGGGATTTACATACGCGGCACCAAGTCGGCCCAGAGCTTGGTGCTGGTGGACGGCCAGCGCATCGGCAATGCCACCTCCGGCGACAGCAATCTGCAGCGCCTGAACATCAACCAGATCGAACGGGTGGAAGTGCTGCGCGGTTCACGCTCGGTGATCTACGGCGCCGACGCGGTGGGCGGTGTGATTCAGATTTTCACGCGACGCGGCAATGAACAAGGCCTGCAACCGCGCCTGCACCTGGGCTTCGGCAGCCACCAGAGCTGGGAGCGCAGCCTCGGCCTGTCCGGCGGCGACGAGCAGACGCGCTTCAACCTTGGCGCCAGCCTGGATGATTCCCACGGAACCAACCGCACCCACGAATCCTACGCCAGCGACCGCGACGACGATGCCAATCGCAACCGCTCCTTCAGCCTGAGCCTGAGCCACATCGTCAACGATGAGCTGGAAGTCGGCATGAACGTGTTGGATAACCGCGGCAAAAACGAGTTCGACAACCCATTCGGCCGCTTCGACCCGACCACCTTCGAATCACTGCCCCAGCAGCCCTACAGCGAGTTTGCGGTGAGCAGTTTCAGCAGTTACGTGGACGGACGAATCAACGACGCCTGGAAATCCCGTCTTGAACTGGGCCACAGCGAGAACCGCGAAAAAACCTTCGACAAGCTCAGTGACGTGCGCGAAGTGTTCAACACTTATCGCGATTCGCTGACCTGGCAGAACGACGTCACCCTGGACGAGCGCAACAGCCTGATCGTCGGCGGCGACTGGTATCAGGACAGGGTCAACAGCAGCACGCCGTTCGACGAAGACAGCCGCTGGAACCGTGCGGCGTTTATCCAGCACCGCTTCCGGGCCGAAACGTTCTCCACCGAACTGGGCTTGCGTCGCGACCAGAACCAGCAATTTGGCGGCCAGAACAGCTGGAGCGGCACGTTTACGCTACCGGTGAACCCGGCCAACGACCTGTTGCTGACCTACAGCGAAAGCTTTCGCGCACCAACCTTCAATGATCTGTATTACCCGGACTACAGCAACCCTGATCTCAGCCCCGAGACCGCCAAGAGCTACGAGCTGCAATGGCGCAGCCAACTGAGCGGTAACGCCCGCCTGGAAGCCTCGTTGTATCGCACCGACCTGGAAGACGCGATCATCTTTGGCAGCAACTCGCGCCCGCAAAACGTCGCCTCGGCGCGGATCAACGGGTTCGAAGCGGCCCTGATGCAGGATCTGTTCGGCTGGCAGAGCAACCTGGGCCTGGCCATCATCGACCCTCGGGATCGCGACAGCGGCCACACCCTCGCCCGCCGCGCGCGCCGGACCATGAGCCTGGACCTGGACCGACAATTCGACCGACTGGGCCTGGGCGCCACCTGGCAAGCGGTGAGCGGCAGCTACGACGACGAGAACAACCGCAACGCCCTGGGCGGCTACGCCTTGCTCGGGTTGCGCAGCAGTTGGGCACTGACGCGGGAAGTGAAGCTGGAGATGAAGGTCGATAACCTGCTGGACAAGGGTTATAGCCGGGCGTTGTACAGCCATGACGGCGCGCAGTATGGCTATCGGGAAGAGGGGCGGTGCTGGTTGTTCGGGGTGACTTGGACGCCGTCGCTCTGATCTGGAGTTTGTGGTGCAAGAACTGGCCTCTTCGCGGGCAAGCCCGCTCCCACAGGTCATCTGTGGTGGACCGATCCTCTGTGGGAGCGGGCTTGCTCGCGAAGCAGTCACTGCGGTCTATCGATCTGGCGCGATCAGCCCACACAACCCCGCCGTTGCCTCGATCATCTGGCCACTGGGTCGCTCAAGCCCTTTATCGTTGACCCGCAACAACCGCCCCTGCGCCACCGCGGCCAACTGCGGCCAGGCTTTCCAAGCGTCGAGTTGGGCCTGGTCTGTCGCCAGGATGACTTGCGGATTACGCTGCAACACCGACTCCACGCTCACTTGCGGTGCCGGCAGGCTCAGGTCGGCGAAGACGCTACGGGCGCCGCATACGGCCAGTGCATCACTGATGATCTGCCCGCCCCCGACGGTGTACAGCGGCCGGTCCCAGACTTGATAGAACACCGGCACCGGTGTGTCACGCCGATAACGTTGACGCAACGCCTCAAGACGCTCGCGCAACTGCGCCGCCCGCTGCACACCGCGCTCAGGGCGGCCGAGCTGCGCGGCAATTTCTTCGATTTGCTGGATGAGTTGATCGAGACCGTGGGGCTCGGCGATATAAACCGGGATGTGCAGGCCCTTGAGCTGCTCACGCTGGGCCGGGCCGATACTGCCGGGCCAGAGCAGGAGCAGATCGGGCCGGAGACTGAGCAGACGCTCCATGTCCAGTTGCCCATAACGCCCGACCGAAGGCAGATCCTTCAGCGCCGATGGACGCTCACCGCCATCCAGCACGCCAACGAGCAGATCGGCGGAGTCCAGCTCAACGACGATTTCAGAGAGTGACGGCGCCAGGCTGACAACCCGAGGCGCCGCCACCGTCGAGGCACTGACGGCCAGCAGCAGGAGCGCCAGCCAGCGCCCCATCAGCCGAGCTGTCGCGGGATACGATAGAGGTAGAACAACACAGCGGTGGACAACGCCAGCAGCATCAACGGTACCGCTTCGAGGCCGACGAACACCGCCAGCGCACCGACCCAGGCAGGCAGGCCGGCGGCCAGGAAGGCAGCGCGACGGCGGGCCGCCAGGGCAATCCAGGCCTGGGGTTCTTCCGGTGTGTCGAGGGCTTTCTGGGTGGCGACCAAGGCATGTTTGTAAGGCCCGAAGAAGCGCAGGCTGACAAACATCGACGCCACGCCCGCGATGAACAGCGGCATCGCCAGCACCGGCAAAATCGCTTCGCCCTGGCCGAACACCGCGTTGATCACGAACAGCGGCAGCAAGGCCAGCGCCAGGTATTGCCACCAACTGACGGACAGCCGCCGCCGGACCTGACTGCGCGTCACGCCCGGTCGACCTCGCCCTGGTGCTCGTTGCCCATCATGTGGTCGAGCTTGCTGGCCTTGGTCGCCAGGTAGAGTTTGTTGTGCGGGTTATGGCCAGTGTGCAGCGGCACACGCTCGGCGACGACGATGCCCATGTCGGTCAGTGCCTTGACCTTGCGTGGGTTGTTGGTCATCAAGCGCAAGGATTTCACGCCCAGATGTTCCAGCATGGGCAAGCAGATGCTGTAGTCACGCAGGTCGGCAGCGAAGCCGAGGCGTTCATTGGCTTCCACGGTGTCGGCGCCGCCGTCCTGCAGCTCGTAGGCACGGATCTTGTTCAACAGGCCAATACCGCGACCTTCCTGGCGCAGGTACAGCAGCACGCCACGGCCCTCGCGGGCGATGGCCTGCAGCGCGGCCTCGAGCTGGGAACCGCAATCGCAACGCTGGCTGAACAGGGCATCGCCCGTCAGGCACTCGGAGTGCAGGCGGCCGAGCACCGGGGTACCGTCGGCGAAATCACCCAGGCTCAGCACAACGTGCTCGCGGCCGGTGGCTTCATCGAGAAAACCATGCATGGTGAATTGCGCAAACGGCGTTGGCAGCTTGGAAGCGGCAACAAAAACGACAGGCACCGGTGTGCTCCTGATCTAGTACTGGAGATTCGCAGAGGCGGGCATTGTAACAGCACGACCCGACCGGCGCTTAGGCTGAATTGTCGGCCATAACCATCGAAAAGTTTGATCAGGGCTTGGGTGGCTTGCCGTCTTCGTCGAAGGGATAGGGTTGCTTCCAGCGTTCGAAAATCGGTTTCAACTGCCCGGTTTTCACCAGATCGGCCATGCGCTTGTCAAACAGCTCGCTCAACGCACGCCCACTCTCGGTGTTGGCGAAGCCCAGGTAGAGGGGCAGGTTGATCAGCGGCGAGAGCTTGTATTGCTGGGGATTGTCCGCCTTGGCGAGCACTTGCTGGATTTCCATCAACGCATCGATATAAAAATCGGCGCGGTCATGGGCCAGCATCGGCAGGATGCCCACGGCACGGTGGATTTCATTGAAGCGCCGGATATTGGGCAGGTAGCTGTTGTATTCGTAGCCGCGCATCCATACCAGCCGATAATTGCCGATGGTCGCCAAGGTCGGCGATGGCTTGGACGCCAGCCCCAGGGCATAGATATGGTCGACGTCGTAGTGCCATTTAGGGTAGATCAGCCCCTCGGTCTCATCGCGATAGGCGCCCACCTGCGCGTCGACCTCCCCGCGCTGTACCAGCCCGATCGAGCGGGTATACGGCACGCTGCGGGTCTCCAGCTTGACGCCTTCTGGTTCGAACACCTCGCGCAGGATGTCCCACGCCATGCCCTTGCCATCAGCCTGGGTGTAGTCGGCCCACTCCTCGCTGGCCGCGCGAATCTTGGTCGGCAGCGGCGCCGACTCAGCCACTCCGGCGCCAAGGTAGCCCCCGAGACATAGCAATAACAGTAGTGCGCGGCTTACGCCCATGCCTGGTTCCCTCAGGTGAAACACCACACCAATCCTTGCATTGCCAGCCAGGCGAAGACCCCGGCCAATACATCATCGAGCATGATGCCCACACCTCCGTGCACATGCCGGTCGATCCAGCGGATCGGCCATGGCTTGAGGATATCGAAGAAGCGGAACACCAGAAAGCCCGCCAATAGCCAGTACCAGCCTTCCGGCACCAGCCACAGGGTGATCCACATGCCGACCATCTCGTCCCAGACGATACCTTCATGGTCGTGCACCCGCAGGTCATCCGCCACTTTGCCGCACAGCCAGAAGCCGAACAGCATGGTGATGCCCAGCATCAGCCAATAGCCCCAATCTGGCAACATCTGCCACAACGGTATGAAGGGTAGCGCAACCAGCGAACCCCAGGTACCCGGTGCTTTAGGCAAGGTGCCCGAGCCGAAGCCGAAGGCCATGAAATGCCAGGGATTGCGCCAGACCGAGGGCGGAACGAATTCCGCCGGGACCTGATTGGGATGATCTGTCACGGTGTCTCCCGAAAATGTTGATAACCCCGTACTTGCGGGGTGATGCCGCGCCCGACGCTGTCGACCAGCGTGACGCCGTGCCCGGCCAGTACGTTGCCGATCATGTGGATTGGCCAGCCTTCGGCCTGCAACACTGACAGCCGGGTCGGCGGCATGGCGAATAACAACACATAATCGTCACCGCCGCTCAGGGCGGCATGCTGTGCGCCCGGCCGGCCCAGGAACGTCAGTAAAGCGTTGGACAGCGGTAGCCGGTCCCGTTCAACCTTTATCGCCACACCGGAGGCCTGGGCGATATGTCCGCAATCGGCCAGCAGGCCATCGGAGATATCCATCGCCGCTGTGGCTTTGCCCCGCAACGCCAGGCCCAGGTCAAGTTGTGGCCGGGGTGACCAGTAATGGGCCAGCAAGGGCTCGGCGATGGCGGGTTCGGCGTTACGCTCGCCCAGCACCAGCGGCAACGCACCGGCGGCATTACCCAGTTCGCCGCCGACGCACAGCACATCGCCGGGCTGCGCACCGCTACGGGTCAAGGCCTGGCCGGACGGCACGCGGCCGAATACGGTCAAAGTCAGACTCAGCGGCCCGCGCGTGGTGTCCCCTCCCACCAGCGTCACGCCACAGGCCTGGGCCATCTGGTTCAAACCACGGGCATAGGCTTGCAGCCAATCGGCGGTCACCGTCGGCAAGGTCAGGGCAAGGGTAAAGGCCAAAGGGCTGGCCCCCATGGCGGCCAGGTCACTGACCGCCACGGCCAGCGAGCGCTGGCCGAGCAGAAACGGGTCGCACGGGTCTGGAAAATGCACACCCGCCACCAGCGTGTCGGTGGACACCGCCAGCTGTTCCCCAACGGGAACGGCCAGCAAGGCACAGTCGTCGCCAATTCCCAGTGCAACGCCCTCGCCGCCCTGCGCACACGGCGCGGCAGCGAAGTAGTTGCGGATCAGCTCAAACTCACCCATTGGGATAACAAGCGCCGATCAGCGCTTGAACGCCTTCACTTCAGCTTCACGCAGGCGCGGGGCCAGTTTGTCGAGCACGCCGTTGACGAACTTGTGGCCATCGGTGGAACCGAAGACTTTCGCCAGCTCGATCCCTTCGTTGATTACCACGCGGTACGGCACGTCGACGCGCTTGAGCAGTTCCCAGGTGGAAAGACGCAGGACCGCCAATTCGACCGGGTCCAGCTCTTCGATGGTCAGGTCCAGGCAAGGCGTGAGCGCGGTGTCGATTTCGGTCTTGAACTGCGGAACCCCGTGCAGGATCTCGCGGAAATACGCCCCATCGACATCACTGAAATCGTTGTCGACCCGAAATTGCGCTTCGATCTCGTTCAGCGATTGCTTGGCCATGTGCCATTGATACAGCGCCTGGGTCGCGAGCTGACGGGCTTCGCGACGCTTGACGCTTTTCGAAGGCTTGCCGGCATCGGCTGGCTTGGGATCGCGCGGGTTGAAACGATCGCTTTCGTCGCTAATCACTTGGCCTCCAACTGCGCCAGCAGGCTGACCATTTCCAGGGCGGACAGGGCAGCTTCGGCACCTTTGTTACCGGCCTTGGTGCCGGAACGTTCGATGGCTTGCTCGATGGAATCAACGGTCAGCACGCCGAAAGCGACCGGCACGCCGAATTCCATGGAGACCTGGGCCAGGCCCTTGGTGCATTCGCCGGCCACGTATTCGAAGTGCGGAGTACCGCCACGAATGACCGCACCCAAGGCGATGATCGCCGCATATTCGCCCTTTTGAGCGACTTTCTGCGCAACCAGCGGAATTTCGAAGGCGCCAGGCGCACGGATGATGGTGATGTCGCTTTCGCTCACGCCATGGCGAACCAGGGCATCGACCGCACCGCTGACCAGGCTCTCAACCACGAAGCTGTTGAAACGGCCCACTACCAGAGCGTAGCGGCCTTTGGGGGCGATGAAGGTACCTTCGATGGTCTTCAGGGTCATTCGTCAGATCTCTTAAAGAGCCAGAGCGCGTTCTATACGCGCTCCTACAGTGATATTAGCCACGAATACAGGGCCGGAAAATCCCGGGCAATTATTCGGAGGGCACGTATTCTACAACTTCCAGATCGAAACCGGATATCGCATTAAATTTCATCGGTGCGCTCATCAGGCGCATTTTCCGCACGCCCAGGTCCCGCAGGATCTGCGAGCCCGCACCGACAATGCTGTAGGTGGTCGGTTTTTTCACGGCGGCCTGGTCGGCGGTTTCACGGATATGCGCCAGCAACACGTCGCCATCGAGCGGGTGGCCGAGCAGCAAAACCACGCCGCTGCCAGCCTCGGCCACCGCGACCATGGCGGCCCGCAGGCTCCAGCGGCCGGGCTGCTTGACCATCAGCAGGTCGCGCAGCGGGTCCATGTTGTGCACGCGCACCAGGGTCGGTTCTTCGGCGCAAACGGTACCCAGGGTCAGGGCCATGTGCACGTCGCCTTCCACCGAATCGCGGTAGGTCACCAGATTGAACTGGCCCAGTTCGCTGTCCAGCGGCTGCTCGGCAATCCGCTGAACGGTACGTTCGTGGATCATCCGGTAGTGGATCAGGTCGGCGATGGTGCCGATCTTGATGTTGTGTTCGGCGGCGAAGGTTTCCAACTCAGCGCGACGGGACATGGTGCCGTCGTCGTTCATCACTTCGCAGATCACGCCGCTTGGCTCGAAACCGGCCATGCGCGCCAGGTCGCAAGCCGCCTCGGTGTGGCCGGCGCGAGCCAGGGTGCCGCCAGCCTGGGCCATCAGCGGGAAGATGTGACCGGGGCTGACGATGTCTTCAGCCTTGGCGTCTTTCGCGGCGGCCGCTTGTACGGTGCGCGCGCGGTCAGCGGCAGAGATACCCGTGGTGACGCCCTCGGCGGCCTCGATGGACACGGTGAACTTGGTGCCGAACCCGGAACCGTTGCGCGGCGCCATCAGCGGCAGCTTCAGCAGCTCGCAGCGCTCGCGGGTCATCGGCATGCAGATCAGGCCACGGGCGTGCTTGGCCATGAAGTTGATGTGTTCGGCCTTGCAGCATTCGGCGGCCATGATCAGGTCGCCTTCGTTCTCGCGGTCTTCGTCATCCATGAGGATGACCATCTTGCCTTGGCGGATGTCTTCAACCAGTTCTTCGATGCTATTGAGCGCCACGCGGCACCCCCTTGGGTCAGGATTTGAGGTAGCCGTTGGCGGCCAGAAAACTTTCAGTGATGTTACCGGCCCGCTTTTGTGAAGGGTCAGACTCTGCGGCCTTGTCTCCCAACAGCAGGCGCTCCAGGTAACGGGCAAGCAAGTCGACTTCCAGGTTGACCCGGCGACCGGGCTGGTACGAAGCCATGATGGTTTCGCTCAGGGTGTGGGGAATGATCGTCAGCAGGAACTCGGCCCCGTCCACGGCGTTGACCGTCAGGCTGGTGCCATCGACGGTGATCGAGCCTTTATGGGCGATGTACTTGGCCAGTTCCTTCGGCGCGCGAATACGAAACTCCACGGCCCGGGCGTTATCGCTACGCGAGACCACTTCGCCGACACCGTCGACATGGCCACTGACCAAGTGCCCGCCCAACCGCGTGGTGGGGGTCAGGGCTTTTTCCAGGTTGACCGGGCTGCCGCTCTTGAGATCGTTCATGGCGGTGCAGTCGAGGGTTTCGCGGCTGACGTCCGCCAGGAAACCGTTGCCCGGCAGTTCGACGGCAGTCAGGCACACGCCATTGACCGCGATGCTGTCGCCCAGCTTGACGTCGCTCAGGTCGAGCTTGCCGGTTTCGACGTGGACCCGCACATCGCCGCCCTTGGGGGTGAGTGCACGGATGCTGCCGATGGATTCGATGATGCCGGTAAACATGGAGTCCTCCTCGAGAACGGACCGCCGCTTGCGCGAAAGCCGGGAATTATACGCTCGCCAGCGGAACGGGAACGGCGATGACTCGCCAGTCATCGCCCACGGCGCGGATTTCGGTGATTTTCAGTTCCGGGGCATCTTTCATCTGCGCCAGCGGCCAATCCAGCAACGGTCGCGCCGAAGAGCCAAGGAACTTGCCGGCGATGAAAATCTGGAATTCGTCCACCAGCCCTTGCCGGGCGAAAGCCCCCGCCAGGCGCGGACCGGCTTCCACCAGCACTTCATTGACATCCCGGGCAGCCAACGCCACCAGCAGCCGACGCAGATCGACCTGACCGTCATCGCCTGCCACGATCATGCATTCGGGACCGTTGGCGTATTGTTCTTCCACCGCCATGCACGTGGCGACCAGCGCCGGGCCAGCCTTGAAGAACGGCGCATCCAGCGGCACCCGCAGGCGACCGTCCACCAGCACCCGCAGCGGCGGACGACTCATGATCAGCGCGGTCTGCTCGGCATCCAGCCCGAGTTCATCGGCGCGTACGGTCAGCCGGGCGTTGTCCGCCAGCACCGTATCGGCGCCGGTCAGCACCACACTGGCCTGGGCCCGCAAGCGTTGCACCGCCGAACGTGCGGCGGGGCCGGTGATCCACTGGCTTTCGCCGCTTTCCATGGCGGTACGGCCATCCAGGCTCATGGCGAGCTTGACCCGCACGAACGGCAGGCCGTGTTCCATGCGTTTGAGAAAACCTTCATTGAGCTTGCGCGCTTCGCCTTCCAGCACGCCACTTTCAGTGGCAATGCCGGCCTGGGCCAGCCGCTGCAGGCCGCGCCCGGCAACTTCCGGGTTCGGGTCCTGCATCGCTGCCACCACTCGCGCCACGCCAGCATTGACCAGCGCATCGGCACACGGCGGCGTGCGCCCGTGGTGGCTGCAAGGCTCCAGGGTTACGTAGGCGGTGGCGCCCCGGGCCTTCACGCCGGCGGCGCGCAAGGCATGGACTTCGGCATGGGGCTCGCCGGCGCGGATGTGCCAGCCTTCACCCACCACCTCGCCGTCACGCACGATCACGCAGCCGACCCGGGGATTGGGGTGGGTGGTGTAGTGACCGCGCCGCGCCAACTCCAGGGCGCGGGCCATATAGTGAGCATCGAGGATGGCCTGTTGCGCCGAAACGGTCATTCTTTCACCGGTTCGCGGGCCAGGCGGTCGATTTCTTCGCGAAATTCGTTCAGGTCCTGGAAGCGCCGGTACACCGAAGCGAAACGGATGTAGGCGACTTCATCGAGCTTCTGCAGTTCGGCCATCACCAGCTCTCCGACCACCAGGGATTTGACCTCGCGTTCGCCGGTCGCCCGCAGCTTGTGCTTGATGTGCACCAGTGCCGCCTCCAGGCGCTCGACGCTCACCGGGCGTTTTTCCAGGGCGCGCTGCATGCCGGCGCGCAGTTTTTCTTCGTCGAACGGCTGGCGGCTGCCGTCGGTTTTGATCAGGCGCGGCAACACCAGTTCGGCGGTCTCGAACGTCGTGAAACGCTCGCCGCAGGCCAGGCATTCGCGCCGGCGGCGGACTTGTTCGCCCTCGGCGACCAGTCGCGAGTCGATGACCTTGGTGTCGTTGGCACCGCAGAAGGGACAGTGCATGGTGGCAGGCAACAAAAAAAGGGAGGGCCATGGTAGCGCATCCCACTGGCAAGACAAGCCATAGGGTTTACGGTATACAGACGGGCTTACCGTCAGATCCATGGAATTTACCTTGCTGGAGCCACACATGCCGCTACGAACGCTCGTTTTGCTCAGTCTTTTCAGCCTGCTGATGGCGTGCAGCAGCGACGCCCCCAAACCCGCCGCACCGGCGCCAGCGCCAGCCCCGAAGCAGGCCCAGGAAAAAGCCCGCCAGGCTGCGGAGCTGGGACCATTGCCAGCGTACCAGCGTGAATTGAGCGGCACACTGCAAGGTGTACCGGCTGGGGCCGAAGTGGAACTGGCGTTGCTGGTGATCGATGACAAGGACCGTCCGCAGCAACTGCTCGCCAGCTCCAGCCTGATCGGCACCAACCAGGCCCTGCCCTTTCGCCTGCGCTTCAATCCGGAAGCCTTCCCGGTCGGTGCCCGGGTGGAACTGCGCGGCCGCGCCAGCCAGTCCGGCCAATTGATCCTGCACTTGCCGGAGCAACGCATCACGCAACCGACCACCCAGGCGTTGGGCGCCCTGCAATTTGTCAAAGCGCCATGAAGGCACCGCAGGACCTGCAACACGCGTTGAGTGAGTTGTTGGGCGATGCGCGCCTGGTGACCTGCCCGCTGCCCGAAACCGACTTGCAGTTGTGGCTGATCGATGGCGACAACATGGACCGCGCCTTCAGCCCGGAAGAGACTCGACGCATCCTTCATGAGCCGCCCTATTGGAGCTTCTGCTGGGCCAGCGGCCTGGCGATGGTGCGCTATCTGGCCGAACAGCCGCAGTGGGTCGCGGGCAAGCGGGTGCTGGATTTTGGCGCCGGCTCCGGGGTGGCGGGCATTGCGGCGGTCAAGGCTGGGGCGCTGGAGGTGGTGGCCTGCGACCTGGACCCGCTGGCGATCGCCGCGTGCCGGGCCAACGCCGCGCTCAACGGCGTGGAGCTGGGTTATTCGACGGACTTTTTCGCCGAGGCCGATCGTTTCGACCTGATCCTGGTGGCCGATGTGCTCTATGACCGGGCCAACCTGCCGCTGCTCGACCACTTTCTCAGCCGCGGCCGCGAGGCCCTGGTGGCCGATTCCCGGGTGCGGGATTTCCAGCATCCGCTGTACCGGCGCGTCGACATGCTTGAAGCCATGACCTTGCCGGACCTGGCCGAACCCGAGGAGTTTCGGCATGTGAGCCTGTACCACGCGAGCCGAACCTAAAAGCTTCGCGAGCAAGCCCGCTCCCACATTCGATCTCCGTGGATACAAAATTAGCGTTCAGGCGCAGGTCCCGTGTGGGAGCGGGCTTGCTCGCGAAGGCGTCCTATCAAACACCACAAGACGAAAACCTCACCGCTTTCAGCCACCCCCCACCAAGCCGTATAGTTGCCCCATTCAAGCGTTCTACGAGATTCCCATGACCCAGGACACGCCTTACATCTTCGACGCGACCACCGCCGATTTCGACCAGTCGGTGATCGCGAACTCCTTCCACAAACCGGTGCTGGTGGATTTCTGGGCCGAGTGGTGTGCGCCGTGCAAAGCCTTGATGCCGATGCTGCAAACCATCGCCGAGAGCTATCAGGGCGAACTGCTGCTGGCCAAGGTGAACTGCGACATCGAACAGGACATCGTCGCCCGCTTCGGCATTCGTAGCCTGCCCACGGTGGTGTTGTTCAAGGACGGCCAGCCCGTCGACGGTTTTGCCGGGGCCCAGCCGGAATCGGCGGTACGCACGATGCTCGAACCCCACGTGCAGATGCCACCGCCTGCCGCCGCCGACCCGTTCGAACAGGCCCAGGCGATGTTCGACGACGGCCGTTTCGCCGACGCCGAAGCGTTGCTCACGGTGTTGCTCGGTGAAGACAACACCAATGCCAAGGCCTTGATCCTGTATGCCCGCTGCCTGACCGAACGCGGCGAACTGGACGAAGCGCAGACCGTGCTCGACGCGGTCAAGAGCGATGAGCATAAAGCCGCACTGGCAGGCGCCAAGGCGCAGATCCAGTTCCTCGGCCTGGCCAAGCACTTGCCGGACGCCGCCGACCTCAAGGCGCGCCTGGCCAAAGATCCACAGGACGACGAAGCGGTGTATCAACTGGCGATCCAGCAACTGGCGCGCCAGCAATACGAAGCGGCTCTCGATGCGTTGCTCAAACTGTTCGTGCGCAACCGCAGCTACAGCGAAGGCCTGCCCCACAAGACCCTGCTGCAAGTATTCGAACTGCTGGGCAACGATCATCCGCTGGTGACGACCTATCGCCGCAAGCTGTTCGCGGCGTTGTACTAGAGGAGCAGCTGCAAGCGGCAAGACGGCTTTAATTTGAAGCTTGCGGCTTGTAGCTTGCAGCTTCTTCTCCCACCCAACTATAGAGCGGCGTATCGCCGCCGCTCAGCACCTTGACCTCGGCGCTGTGGCGCAGGCGCACCAATAAGCGTTTGCCCGCCGATGCGCTGCCGGTCAGGCCTTCGAGCTGTTCCAGCAGGTCCGGGCCGCTCAACTGCCCGGCCTTGCGCAGCAGTTCCTTGGCGATCTGCCACACCGCGTCGTCCTGATTCGCTGGCCTGGCCGCAGGGGCTGTCGTGGCGTCGGGCTTGACCGCCTGCAACTGCGCGCCAAGCTGCGCCCAGTCGCCTTCATCCATTTCGATCGACAAGTCCACCGGCCACTCGCCGATGGTTCCGCGTATCCGCAACATCATCGTGCTCCTGAATATTTCATGTGCGCATGCTCCCATGGGCCTTGCGCGACGCCAAGCAGGCGGTCAAACTCTCCGCACTTTCGTTATAAGATTACATAACACATTATTCATTTCCGGAGACTTGTCATGCGTCGTCTGCTTCTTGCCCTGCCGTTCGCCCTGCTGCCCCTGGCTGTCGCCCATGCGGCCGTCGAGCATGACCATGACCATGACCACGAGCATGGCAGCCTCGGCGCCCACGAACACGGCGTCGGCCGGTTGAACGCCGCCCTGGACGGCCAGACCCTGGAGCTGGAGCTGGAAAGCCCGGCGATGAACCTGGTGGGCTTCGAACACGCCGCCACCAGCGATGCCGACAAGGCCAAGGTCGCCGCCGTCCGTGCGCAGTTGGACAAGCCATTGGCATTGTTCAACCTACCCGCCGCCGCCAACTGCACCGTGGCCCAGCAGGAATTGGAAAGCCCGTTGTTTGGCGATGAACCGGAACACGACGACCACGATGAAGACGCCGATGGCGATGAACATCACGAACACAGTGAAATCCACGCCCACTACCAGTTCACCTGCGCCGCCCCTGGTACCTTGAAGAACCTGGACCTGGCGACACTGTTCAAGACCTTCCCGGCCACCCAGAAAATCCAGGTACAACTGATCAGCCCGAGCGGCCAGCAAGGTGTTGAAGTGACGGCCAAGGCGCCAACCCTGAAATTCTGATCTACTGCAAAACCCATGTGGGAGCCTGCTCCTACAGCTGATCTGCTGTGAATGCAAAATCAGGGTTCGCCACACATCCATGTGGGAGCGGGCTTGCTCGCGAAGGCGATGGAACATTCAACATTGAATGTCGACGGATATACCGCTTTCGCGAGCAAGCCCGCACCCACAGGTATTCAATCTGTGAAATCGGCAAACATGACCCAAGCACTCATCGAACTGTCCGACCTGGGCTTCAGTTGGCCCGGGCATCCACCGCTGCTGGATATCCCGGCGTTTCGCCTGGAGGCCGGCGAAACCTTGTTCCTCAAGGGCCCGAGCGGCAGCGGCAAGACCACGCTGCTGGGGCTTCTGGGCGGTGTGCAGACACCGGACCGTGGCAGCATCCGCCTGCTCGGCCAGGAACTCAGCAAACTGAGCGCCGGCAGTCGCGACCGCTTTCGTGTGGACCACACCGGCTACATCTTCCAGCAGTTCAACCTGCTGCCGTTTCTCTCGGTGCGCGAGAACGTCGAGCTGCCCTGTCACTTTTCCAAGCTGCGTGCGCAACGGGCCTTGCAACGTCACGGCAGCGTCGATCAGGCCGCCGCCACCTTGCTCGCTCACCTGGGGCTGACCGATCCGAACCTGCTGGAACGGCGCGCCGACTCGCTGTCCATCGGCCAGCAACAGCGGGTCGCGGCCGCCCGGGCGCTGATCGGCCAACCGGAACTGGTGATCGCCGACGAACCGACCTCGGCCCTGGACTACGACGCCCGGGAAAACTTCCTGCGGCTGTTGTTCGCCGAATGCCGCGAGGCCGGGTCGAGCCTGCTGTTTGTCAGCCATGACCAGAGCCTGGCGCCGCTGTTCGACCGCAACCTGTCGCTGGCCGATCTCAATCGCGCCGCCACGCCACTCGAGGTTTGAGATGTATTTGCTCCGTCTAGCCATGGCCAGCCTGGCGAACCGCCGCTTCACCGCCCTGCTCACCGCCTTCGCGATCGCCCTTTCGGTGTGTCTGCTGCTGGCGGTGGAGCGCGTGCGCACCGAGGCACGGGCCAGTTTCGCCAGCACCATCAGCGGCACCGACCTGATCGTCGGCGCGCGCTCAGGTTCGGTTAACCTGCTGCTGTACTCGGTGTTCCGTATCGGCAACGCCACCAACAACATCCGCTGGGACAGCTTCGAACATTTCGCCAGCAACCCGAAAGTGAAGTGGGCGATTCCCATGTCTCTCGGCGACTCCCATCGCGGCTACCGGGTGATGGGCACCACCGAGGCTTATTTCGAGCACTACCAGTACGGCCGCCAGCAACACTTGGAACTGGCCGAAGGCCGGGCTTTCGCCACTGACCCGTTCGAAGTGGTGCTCGGCGCCGAAGTGGCCGAGGCGCTGCACTACAAGCTCGGCGACAAACTGGTGCTGGCTCATGGCGTCGCAGTGGTCAGCCTGGTCAAGCATGACGACAAGCCTTTCACCGTGGTCGGCATCCTCAAGCGCACCGGCACCCCGGTGGACCGCACGTTGCACATCAGCCTCGGCGGCATGGAGGCGATCCACATCGACTGGAAGAACGGCGTGCCGGCCCAGGGCAACGGTCGCATCAGCGCTGATCAAGCTCGCAACATGGACCTCACGCCCCAGGCCATCACCGCGTTCATGCTCGGCCTCAACAGCAAGATTTCCACGTTCGCCCTGCAACGCGAGATCAATGAGTTCAGGGGTGAACCGCTGCTGGCGATCCTGCCCGGCGTGGCGCTGCAAGAGTTGTGGAGCCTGATGGGCACGGCGGAAAAAGCCTTGTTCGTGATTTCGCTGTTCGTGGTGCTGACGGGGTTGATCGGCATGCTCACGGCGATTCTTACCAGCCTCAACGAGCGCCGCCGGGAAATGGCCATCTTGCGTTCAGTGGGTGCGCGGCCCTGGCACATCGCAACCCTGCTGGTGCTGGAAGCCTTCGCCCTGGCCTTGGCTGGAGTGGTCGCCGGGCTGGCCTTGCTGTACATCGGCATCGCCGCCGCCCAGGGTTACGTGCAGTCGGCCTATGGCTTGTACTTGCCGCTGGGTTGGCCGAGCGAATATGAATGGACGCTGATGGCTGGCATTCTGGTCGCCGCCCTGCTGATGGGCAGCGTGCCGGCCTGGCGCGCCTATCGCCAATCGTTGGCCGACGGCCTGTCGATCCGCTTATGAGGACGTTGAAAATGCCCCGCGCCCTGCTTGCGCTGTTACTAATGGTCGCCTTGCCGCTGTGGGCGGCCGAGCCGAGGGACTTGGCCTGGTCGGAAATGATCCCCCCGGACGCGCCGCCGGAAGTGCCGAACATGACGCCGCTGCACGACCTGTCGAAAATGAGCGATGCCCTGGCCGCCGAAGCCGCACCGGCAGCCAAGCAGGATTTACCCAACGCCCCGGTGGTCAAGGCCCTCGACGGCCAGCAGATCCGTTTGCCGGGCTACATCGTGCCGCTGGAAGTCAGCGAGGAAGGTCGCACCACGGATTTCTTGCTGGTGCCATATTTCGGCGCCTGCATCCATGTGCCGCCGCCGCCCTCGAATCAGATCGTGCATGTGAAAAGCGAGGTGGGGGTCAAGCTCGACGAGTTGTACCAACCGTATTGGGTCGAAGGGGCAATGCAGGTCAAGCCGTCCACCAGCGAACTGGCCGATGCCGGGTATCAGATGGAAGCCGAGAAGATTTATGTGTATGAGTTGCCGGAGTGAATCCGGCTATTGTTTATTGCCTGTCACATAGCTTTCGCGAGCAAGCCCGCTCCCACAGTCGACCGCGTTTTTTCAGTAGGAATGCGGCCAAACTGTGGGAGCGGGCTTGCTCGCGAAAGGGCCCTCAAAGTTTACTCATCAATGATTTATTGAGCTGAGTCAATTAATCGGCCAAGACTCATTGAGCTGAGTCAAAAGACCGGGGCAGACGGCTTCGTACGATGGGACATCAAATTTAGATGCCCTTTGGAGCCCCCATGCACAAGTTCTTGCTCAGCGCTTCCCTCGTCGCCCTCGCGCTCGCCGCCCCGATCGCCCAGGCCCATACCGCTGGCGATATCATCGTTCGCGCCGGTGCCATTACCGTCAATCCTGAAGCCGACAGCTCCAGCGTCAAGGTCGACCGTGGCCCGCTGGCCGGCGCCGACCTGGGCGGCAAGGCCACCATGAGCAGCGACACGCAATTGGGCCTGAACTTCGCCTACATGATCACCAACAACTGGGGCATCGAGTTGCTGGCGGCCTCGCCGTTCGAGCATGACGTGAAAATCAAAGGCACCGCCCTGGGCGCGGCCAACAACAAGCTCGGCACCCTCAAGCACCTGCCGCCGACCCTGAGCCTGGTCTACTACCCACTGGACGCCAAATCGGCCTTCCAGCCTTATGTCGGCGCCGGTATCAACTACACCTGGATCTACGACGAACACGTCGGCAGCGAAGCCAGTGCCAACGGTTTCAGCAACTTTCGCGCAAGCAACAGCTGGGGCATGGCGTGGCAAGTGGGCGCTGACTACATGCTGACCGACAACATCATGATCAACGGCCAGATTCGCTACATCGACATCGACACCACCGCGTATGTGGATAACAACGCCGTGGCCGGCGGTACCCGGGCCAAGGTGAATGTCGATGTCGACCCGTGGATCTACATGGTGGGGTTGGGTTACAAGTTCTGACCGCGACTCGATAGCGACACAATCCATGTGGGAGCGGGCTTGCTCGCGAATGCGGTGGGTCAGTCACTTAACAGGTGACTGACAGAACGCATTCGCGAGCAAGCCCGCTCCCACAGTGGGTTTTGTGGCTGCTGGAAACTCAGCGGCCCAGCAACCGCGCCAACCCCACGTTCAGCGGCGTCTGCTGGGGGAAGCTGAAGCGCTGCACCAGCCGACGATTGTCAGCCCGCGAATGGCGAATATCCCCAGAGCGCGCCGGGCCGTAGCTGATCGGCGGCAAGTCACCCACCACTTCGGCCAGGGCCTTGAGCATTTGCTTGAGCGTCGTGGCCTGGTTCCAGCCGACGTTCACCGCTCCGACTTCCACCTCAGGCTTTTTGATGGCCTGCACCAGCAAGTCCACCAGGTCTTCGACGTAGACAAAATCCCGGGTCTGCTCGCCGTCGCCGAACACAGTGATCGGCAGGCCTTTCTGTGCCCGCTCGCTGAAGATGCTGATGACGCCGGAATACGGCGAGGACGGATCCTGACGCGGCCCGTAGATGTTGAAGAAGCGGAACACCACCGGTTCCAGGGCGTGCTGGCGGCGATAGAAATCCAGGTAGAACTCGCTGGCCAGCTTGTCCGAGGCATACGGCGTGAGCGGCGCCTTCGGGGTTTCTTCGTCGATGGACTGGCCTTCGCCATTGTTGCCGTAGACCGCTGCGCTGGAAGCGAACAGCACCCGCTTCACACCGACCTGGCGCATGGCTTCGCAGACATTCAGCGTACCAATGAAGTTGCTTTGGTGCGTGCGCACCGGGTCGTCCACCGAGGCTTGTACCGAGGCCACCGCGGCCAGGTGCGCCACGGCGCTGCAACCGGACATGACCCGGGCCACCAGCGCGGCATCGGCGACGTCGCCTTCGATCAGTTCGACAGCGGGGTTATCCAGCGGCAGGTTGCTGCGCTTGCCGGTGGACAGGTCATCGAGGATGCGTACCGAATGTCCCTTGGCAAGCAGGGCGTCGGTCAGGTGCGATCCAATGAAACCCGCACCGCCGGTGATTAAAACAGGGCCTTCAGCCATGGCGATAAAACCTATCCAGTAAGCCTGGGAGTGCCGCGCGCCAGGCGCGGGGCTTGATCCCGAAAGTGTGCAGAATTTTCTTGCAGGCCAGCACCGCGTGCTGCGGTTCTTCCGCTGCGTCCGGCCGTGCGGCGTGGGCCTGGGGCGTAGGCGCTTCTACCGCCAGGGGATGCAGCGCACGGGCTTCGGTGAGAATCGCCTGCCCCAGCGCCAGCGGCGTGGTCGCCTCGTGGCCGGCGTAATGATAAGTGCCCCACAGCGGCGCCGCGCAATCGAGTTGTTTGAGCACCGAGATGATGACCCGCGCCGCATCGTCCACCGGCGTCGGATTGCCCCGCCGGTCGTCGGCCAGCAGCAGCGCTTCGGGCAGTTCGGCCCGGGCCAGGAAACGCCCGAGGATGCCATCGGCGCTGTCGTCCAGCAGCCAGCCGAAACGCAGCAGCACATGTTGCGGACAGGTGGAACGTACGCTCTGTTCGATCCGCCACAGCGCCTGGCCACGCAGGCCCAGGGGCACGGGTTCGTCCTTTTCGCTGTAGGCGGTGGCGCGGGAACCGTCGAACACGCGATAGCTCGACGGCTGCAACAGGACGATGTTGTGGTGCTGGCACAGTTCGGCCAGACGCTCGACCGCGCGCTCCTGGCCGGCCAGGCGCTGTTCGCTCACCGCTTCGGCCTGGAACCAGTCGAAGTAGTACGCCAGGTTGATCAAGGCGTCCGGCCGGGTGTCGTCGAGCAGTTGCGTCAGGCTCGCGGCATCCCAACCGTCTTCGGGCGGGCGGGGGGCAAGAAAACCGATGTCTTCTTCTGCACCGAGGCGAATCAGCGCCTGCCCAAGGGCATTTCCGCCGCCCAGTAACATAAGGCGCATTCGCATAAAGTCAGCAGGCCCAGTCTATTGGCACAAGAATTTGGTCGACAACGCCCGCAGGCGTAGCCGGAATCGTTGCATTTTGCGGGTTTAGTGCGCAACCGTCACCCGTAAAGTGTGGATCCCGTAGTTTCGTTGTTCCTGATGGCCTCTTCGCGAGCAAGCCCGCTCCCACAGAGATCGCATGCACATTCAAGATCCTTTGTGGGAGCGGGCTTGCTCGCGAAAGGGCCCTTCCAGGCAATGGAGATCAGCCAACACTTGCATCCTCCCCACCCCGCCCGCATACACTGCCTCATGAATTTGCCCCTTGCAGCCGACCACGCCATGGCAGGCTTTCACCCCGCCGTCCGCGCCTGGTTCAGCCAGACATTCCCGGCGGTCACGGCCGCGCAGGCCCAGGCGTGGCCGTTGATCGGCCAGCGCCGTTCGACCCTGGTGGCGGCGCCCACCGGCTCGGGCAAGACCCTGACGGCGTTTCTCGCCGTGCTCGACGACCTGGTGCACCGCGGCCTGGAACAGGGCGGGTTGCCGGACCAGACCCTGGTGGTCTACGTCTCGCCGCTCAAGGCGCTGAGCAACGACATCCGGATCAACCTGCAAAACCCGCTGGCCGGCATCACCGAACAGCTGCGACAAATGCACCTGCCGCCCCTGCACATCACCACCGCGGTGCGCACCGGCGACACGCCGCAGAAAGAACGCACGGCGATGCGCAAGACCGCGCCGCACATCCTGGTGACCACGCCCGAATCGCTCTACGTGCTGCTGGGTTCGGATTCTGGCCGGCAGATGCTCGCCAGCACCCGCACGGTGATCGTCGACGAGATCCACGCCATCGCCGCCAGCAAACGCGGCAGTCACTTGGCATTGAGCCTGGAACGCCTGCAAGCGCTGTGCGCCGAACCGCTGGTACGCATCGGCCTGTCCGCCACGCAAAAACCCATCGAAGCGGTGTCACGCTTTCTTGTGGGACAAGGGCGAACCTGCGAAATCGTCGACATTGGCCATGCCCGCCCTCGGGACCTGGACATCGAAGTGCCTCCCGTGCCGCTCTCGGCGGTGATGGCCAATGACGTCTGGGAGCTGGTGTATAACCGCCTCGCCGAGCTGGCCCGGGAACATCGCACTACCTTGGTATTCGTCAACACCCGACGCCTGGCCGAACGCCTGAGCCGGCATTTGAGCGAGCGCCTGGGCAAGGATGCCGTCGCAGCCCACCACGGCAGCCTGGCGAAGGAGTTTCGCCTCGACGCCGAGCAACGCCTCAAGCGCGGCGAGTTGCAGGTGTTGATCGCCACCGCCTCCCTGGAGCTGGGCATCGATATCGGCGACGTCGACCTGGTGTGCCAGATCGCCTCGCCCCGTTCGATCTCGGCGTTTCTGCAACGGGTCGGCCGCTCCGGGCACCAGGTCGGCGGCACGCCCAAGGGCCGCCTGTTCGCCACCACCCGCGACGATCTGATCGAGTGCGCCGCCCTGCTCGACTGCGTGCGCCGTGGCGAGCTGGACATCTTGCACATCCCCAACGCGCCGCTGGACGTGCTGGCCCAGCAAATTGTCGCCGAGGTCAGTTGCCAGGAATGGCAGGAACAGGCGCTGCTGGAAACCTTCCGCCGCGCGTCCCCCTACGCGGAATTGGATGAAGGGCATTACCAGGCGTTGTTGCAGATGCTCGCCGAAGGTCTCAACGGCCGTCAGGGCGTGCGCAGTGCCTACCTGCACCGGGACGCCGTGACCCGCACCTTGCGCGGGCGCCGGGGCAGCAAACTGACGGCGGTGACCAGCGGCGGCACCATCCCGGACAACGCCGACTACAGCGTGTTGCTCGAGCCCCAGGGCCTGAACATCGGCAGCGTCAACGAAGACTTCGCGGTGGAGAGCATTGCCGGCGACGTGTTCCAGTTGGGCAATACCTCGTATCGCATCATTCGCGTCGAGACCGGTCGCGTGCGGGTCGAGGACGCCCAAGGGCAGCCGCCGACCATCCCGTTCTGGCTCGGTGAAGCCCCGGGACGCAGCGCCGAATTGTCCCTGGCCGTGGCGCGCCTGCAAGCCCAGCTCGATCAACTGCTCGGCGCCACGCCAGGCAATCTGCAACCGGCCCTGGATTGGCTGACCGGCACCTTGCAACTGAACCTGGCCAGTGCCGAACAACTGGTGGATTACCTCGCGCCAGCACGCCTGTCCTTTGGCGCTTTGCCGTCCCAGGACACGTTGTTGATGGAGCGGTTTTTCGACGAGTCCGGCGGCACGCAACTGATCATCCACACACCCTTCGGCAGCCGCATCAATCGCGCCTGGGGCCTGGCCTTGCGCAAGCGCTTCTGCCGCACCTTCAATTTCGAATTGCAGGCCGCCGCCAGCGAAGACGCCATCGTGTTGTCACTGTCCACCAGCCACAGCTTCGAGCTGGACGAAGTCTGGCGTTACCTCAACAGCCGCAGCGCCGAGCAGATCCTGGTCCAGGCGGTGCTGGATGCGCCGCTGTTTGGCGTGCGCTGGCGCTGGAACGCCGGCGTGGCCCTGGCGTTGCCGCGTTATACCGGCGGGCGCAAAGTGGCGCCGCAGATCCAACGGATGAAAAGCGAAGACCTGATCGCCAGCGTGTTTCCCGATCAGATCGCCTGCCTGGAAAACCTCGCCGGCGAACGCGAGATTCCCGACCATCCCTTAGTGGAGCAGACCCTCGACGACTGCCTGCACGAGGCCATGGACAGCGAGGGCTGGCTGGCGCTGTTGCGGCGCATGGAAGCGGGCGAGATCCGCCTGATCAGCCGCGACCTGCCGGCACCCTCGCCGCTGGCGGCAGAAATCCTCAGCGCCCGGCCCTATACCTTTCTCGACGACGCACCGCTGGAAGAACGCCGCACCCAGGCAGTGATCAACCGGCGCTGGAGCGATCCACAGTCCACCGATGACCTGGGTGCACTGGACGCCGAAGCCATCCAGTCGGTTCGCGATGAGGCCTGGCCGAGCCCCACCAATCTCGATGAAATGCACGAAGCGCTGATGAGCCTGGCGTGCATCGCCGACAGCGAGGCCAGCGCCCACGAGCCGTGGCTCGATTGGTTACAGACCCTGGCCGAAGGCGGTCGCGCCAGCCATGTGCAAATCAGCGCCGAGCGTGGCCTGTGGGTAGCGCTGGAGCGCCTGACCTGCCTGCAAGGGATTTATCCACAAGCCCAATGGCAACCGCCCTTGACGCCTTTGGCCGGTTTCGATGAAACCTGGAGCAGCGACGAAGCTGTGGTGGAAGTGCTGCGCGCACGGCTCAGCGCCTTTGGCCCGCTGCCGTTGATGGCCATCGCCTATCCGCTGGGGTTATCGACGTCACAAGTGACCCAGGCCTTGGCGCAACTCGAACAGCAAGGCTACGTGCTGCGCGGCCGCTTCACGCCGGGTACCGGCCAGGAAGAGTGGTGCGAGCGGCATTTGCTGGCGCGCATCCATCGCTACACGGTCAAGCGCCTGCGTCGAGAGATCGAGCCGGTGATGTTGCAGGACTTCATGCGTTTCCTGTTCGACTGGCAGCATCTGTCGCCCTCCTCCCAAGGCCGAGGCAACGCCGTGCTGCCGTCGATCATCAGCCAGTTCGAGGGCTATCCCGCCGCCGCTTCGGCCTGGGACAGCGACTTGCTACCCGCACGGATCAAGGATTATTCGTCAAGCTGGCTCGATGAGTTGTGTCGCAGCGGCAAGTGGGTCTGGACACGCCTGAGCGCCCGGCAGAAGCTTTCGGCCAGCGCCCTGCGCAGCACGCCGGTGGTGTTGCTGCCGCGCAACCAGGTTGCGCTGTGGAGCAGCCTGGCCGAGCAAGTGCCGGTCAGCGAACTCTCGCCCAAGACGCAAAAAGTCCACCAGGCCCTCAGCGAGCACGGGGCGCTGTTTTTCGATGAGCTGTTGCACGAAGCCCATCTGCTGCGCAGCGAACTGGAAATCGCCTTGCAGGAACTGGTGGGCGCCGGCTTGGTGAATGCTGACAGTTTCGCCGGCCTGCGGGCGCTGATCACTCCCGCCAGCAAACGCCAGGCCCGCAGCAGCCGGAGCGGGCGCGGGGCGTTTGTCGGTGGCATGGACGACGCCGGGCGCTGGGCCTTGCTACGCCGCAGCCAACCTGCGCCCATGGAAGGCAACCGCCCCGCGCCGACACCGCCAGAGACTCTGGAACACATTGCCATGACCCTGCTGCGCCGTTACGGCGTGGTGTTCTGGCGCTTGCTGGAACGCGAAGCCGATTGGCTGCCGAGCTGGCGCGAGTTGCTGCGCACCTTTCATCGTTTGGAGGCCCGGGGCGAAATCCGTGGCGGGCGTTTTGTCAGCGGCCTCGCAGGCGAGCAATTCGCCCTGCCCGAAGCCATCCCGGTGCTGCGCGAAGTACGTCGCCGCCCCACCGATGGCAGCCTGGTCGTGGTGTGCGGCGTCGATCCGCTGAACCTGGCCGGCACCCTGTTGCCGGGGGCGAAGGTGCCGGCGTTGGCGAGCAATCGGCTGGTTTATCGGGATGGGTTGCCGGTGGCGGCGCAGATTGCTGGCAAGCAGCATTTCTGGATGGAGTTGGATGCTCAAGGGATGGCTGAGGTCCGGAACAAGCTGATCCAGAAAGGTTGAGGGTGTCTGGGCTGGCCCTTTCGCGAGCAAGCCCGCTCCCACAATTGATTTGCGGTGGATGGAGTTCCAGTGTGGGAGCGGGCTTGCTCGCGAAGGGGACATAAGCCTCACTACTAAGCTCAGCAACTATTAAGGTTGCTCAGGCACCTCTCCTCCTTCTTCTTTTGGCTCTTCCACTAACCGCTTGGGCAACACCACCTGCTGTGGATAAGTCTGCGCGAAGTGCACCGCCGGATGGTTATCCACAAGCTTTTTCAAACGCTGGTTGAACGCCCGGCTCACCGCATATTGGCCACCGGACACGGTGCGGAACTGGGCGGTGAGCACCACGCCATTGAGGTCCATGCGGTCCACGCCAAACACATCCAACGGCCCTTGCAGGTTGAACTTGAGGAACGGGTCTTCGGAAATCGAGCGGCCGGCTTCGCGGATCAGCTCGATGGCCTGGTCCACGTCAGTGTCGTAGGTGAACTGCACGGAGAAGAACGCAAAGGCAAATTGCCGCGACTGGTTGGTCACGGCTTTGATCTGGCCGAACGGCACCGAATGCACGAAGCCCTTGCCGTCACGCAGGCGCAAGGTGCGGATGGTCAGCCCCTCGACGGTGCCGGCGTGGCCGGAGTCGAGCACCACCCAGTCGCCGATCGACAGCGTGTCTTCGATGATGATGAACAGCCCGGTAATCACGTCTTGCACCAATTGCTGCGAGCCGAAACCGATCGCCAGCCCCACCACCCCGGCGCCGGCCAGCAACGGCGCGACGTTGATGCCGAGGTTGGCCATGGTGGTGATCGCACAAATCACCACCAGGATGATTTTTGCCGCGTTACGTAAAAGCGGCAGGATGGTCTTGATCCGGGTACTGGGCTGACGGGCGCCGCGCTTGTTCAGCGGCGGCTTCAAGGCTTCCTGGATGGCCGTGTCGAGCACCACCCAGGTGAGCCAGGTCATCAGGAAGATCAGGCCGATGCGGCTCAGGGAATCACTGATTGCCCGGCCCACGGCATTGCGCGAGGCAAATTCGAACAGCGAAATCCCCCAGATCCGTCCGAGGATCTCGATGAACGCCACCGCCATGACAATCCGCAGCAAGGCATGCAAAAGGCTCAACAGACGCCCCTTGTAGGCGCTGTTGCGCTGGATCTTCTCAGCCTTGGGCGACTTGAATATGTGCTGGAACACCGTGCTCAGGAACACCATGGCAATCAGCAGGATCGTGGTGAACAACGCGCAACGCAGGGCCTTCTGGTTGTCTTCGCCGACGCCAATCAGGCTCACCGCCGACACCAGCACCATCAACAGGATCGGCCAGTACCAGAGCCCGGAAAAAATCCGCAGCGACTCTTGCAGGGCCGGCTGTTTCAAGCGCTGGGCCAACGGTCGGTTGCGGATCAGGTGGGCCACGGGCCGGCGCAAGCGAATCACCAGCCAGCCGAAAATCACCGACGCGAACAGACCGGTGAACACGGCGATGCTGCTGGTGATGTTGCCGCCCAGTTGCCGGGCAATCTGTGGGCTGGTCAACGCATCACTGAGGGCGGCGAGGAAGCCGATCAGGAACAGCGGCCTGGGGCTCAAGCGACGAATCATCGCCACGGCCCGGCGCTTGTGGCCGGCGTTGAACATCACGATCACGCAGAGCAGCACCGACGTGGAGAAAATACCGCTGCTGGTGGCATAGGCGAAGCACAGCGCCAGCGCTCGGCCCACCGAGACCTGCAGGAAGTGGCTGATGTACAGGGTCAACGGCAGGCAGACCAGCGCCGGCACGGTATAGGGCAGCAGGTAACCGAGCAGGTCCCGCACGCGCTGGCGGGTACGCAGCCAGCGACGACGGTTCAAATGTCGGATCAACAGCCGGGCCGTCGTCCACATCACCGCAAATGCCCCGATCCATACGCCGGACAGCAGCAGGAAATCCCCCGCCACGCGCCAGGACGAACGGGACGTCTGGTCCACCAGCCGATCCACTTCATCCGCCGCCCGGTCCGCCCGCAGGCGCCAGGCATCTACCAGGCTCTGGTTCAGGTCGAGTTTGTCCTGGACGTCGTCGATGCTCGAACTGATGGCGCCCAGCAACCCGCCCTGCACCAGCGGCTCGGGCTCGGCGGGGGCCTCGCTGGGTTTCGAGGTGCCGGGGACGGCGGCGGTCCCGTAGGCGCCAGTGCCGCTCAATGTCAGCAAGATCAGCAGCAATACGGTGGTCAATCGAGACAAAACACGGGGCTCCTCTACACAGGATCGGTAAGGAACTGATCAATAACGGGCGGGCAAGTTCGCTCGAAAGGTCAATACACCCCCCTGTGGCGAGGGAGCTTGCTCCCGCTGGGGCGCGCAGCGGCCCTGTTTTTGAGGTTGATGCTTTGGCGCTACTTTGGGGCTACTGCGCAGCCCAGCGGGAGCAAGCTCCCTCGCCACGGCGAAGTGCAGCTGGTCTCCCCACCACCGGTAAGACCATCGAAACTTTCCAGCTCGCCCGACAGTCATCACAAGACACAGGCAGTACGAGGTCATTGGCACGGGAGGACACATGACGGCGATCCACATTGGCATTTCCGGTTGGCGCTACACGCCCTGGCGGGGGGATTTCTACCCCAAGGGGCTGACCCAGAAACGGGAATTGCAATTTGCTTCGCGAGCGGTCAACAGCATCGAAATCAATGGATCGTTCTACGCCCTGCAACGCCCCGAACGGTATGCCCAGTGGTATGCCGAGACGCCGCCCGGCTTTGTGTTCAGCGTCAAGGCCCCGCGTTTCATCACCCACATCAAGCGCCTGCGGGACATCCACAAGCCGCTGGCCAATTTCTTTGCCTCCGGCGTGCTGGAGCTCAAGGAAAAACTCGGCGTGATCCTCTGGCAGTTTCCCCCCAGTTTCAAATTCGACCCCGAACTGTTCGAAGACTTCCTCAAGCAATTGCCCCACGACACCAAAAATGCCGCGGCCTTGGCCCGGGAGCATGAGCCGCGCCTGGACGGCCATGCCAGCACCGAGACCGATAAAAAACGGCCGCTGCGCCACGCCGTCGAGATCCGCCATGAGAGCTTCATCGACCCGCGCTTTGTCACCCTGCTCAAGCGCTACGATGTCGCCTTGGTGATCGCCGACACGGCCGGCAAATGGCCTTATCGCGAAGACGTCACCAGCGATTTCGTCTACCTGCGCCTGCACGGTGCCGAAGAGCTGTATGCCAGCGGCTACACCGACGAGGCGTTGAAACGCTGGGGTGACCGGATCGAAGCCTGGAGCCATGGCACGCAGCCGGGTGATGCGCACCTGATCGACCCGAAAAAGAAACCCCGGGCCCGCAAGAGCCGCGAGGTGTTCTGCTACTTCGACAATGACATCAAAGTCCGCGCGCCCTATGACGCACGCCACCTGCTGGAGCGCTTCGAGCTGGACAAAGGCCTCGCCACCGCACCCGGTGTGCGCCCGGCCGAGGGAGTCTTGCCATGAGCATTCCAGAATCCACCGAAGCCGCCCGCGACCCGACCCAACGCCCGGCCCAGAGTCTTGAGCGGGTCAGCCGTTTCACCGTTCTGACGGTCAACACCCATAAAGGCTTCACTGCCCTGAATCGGCGTTTCATCCTGCCGGAACTGCGCGAAGCGGTGCGCAGCGTGTCCGCCGACGTGGTGTTTTTGCAGGAGGTCCACGGTACCCACGAGCAGCATCCCCAGCGCTACAGCAACTGGCCGAGCATGCCGCAATACGAATTTTTAGCCGACACCCTCTGGCCGCAATTCGCCTACGGGCGCAACGCCGTGTACCCGGCGGGCGACCACGGCAACGCGCTGCTGTCGAAATTCCAGATCATTCGCCACGACAACCTGGACGTGTCCATCAGCGGCCATGAAAGCCGCGGCATGCTCCACAGCGTCCTGCGCCTGCCGGGTGAAGAAGGGCTGCAAGTCCACGCCATTTGCGTCCACCTGGGGCTGCGCGAAGTCCATCGCGTCGAGCAACTCAAGTTGCTTTGCCAACGCCTGAGCGAGTTACCGCCCGAGGCGCCGGTGATCGTTGCCGGCGACTTCAACGACTGGCTCGGCAAGGCCAGCGCCCTGCTCGAACCTTGCGGCTTGCGCGAGGTGTTCGCCGAGCACGGGGGCAAACCGGCCCGCAGCTTTCCGGCACGCCTGCCGATCCTGCGCCTGGACCGCATCTACGTGCGCAACCTCAAGGCCCATCACCCCAAAGTATTAAGTGTCAGGCCTTGGTCGCACCTTTCCGACCACGCCCCGTTGTCGGTGGAGATCGAATTATGAGCGCGACGATGAACAAGGCGACCGTGGAGCAGGTCGAGGTGCCGCCCTCCGAGCGCAATCCAGCGCTGGCTGATATTGAATATGGCTGGCACGGCAACAACCGCGTCACGCTCCTGGAAAACGGCGAGGAATATTTCCCCCGGGTATTCGAGGCCATTCGCCGGGCAGAAACAGAAATTCTGCTGGAGACTTTCATTCTGTTCGAGGACAAGGTCGGCTACGAACTGCGGGATCTGTTGGTGGACGCCGCCCACCGAGGCGTGCGCATCACCGTGAGCCTCGACGGTTTTGGCTGCGGCGAGCTGACCACCGAATTCCTGGAATCCCTGAGCGAAGCCGGGGTGCGCCTGCAAATGTTCGACCCCGCGCCCCGGCACTTGGGGATCCGAACCAACTGGTTCCGTCGCCTGCACCGCAAGATCGTGGTAGTGGACGGGGTGATTGCGTTCATCGGCGGGATCAACTTTTCCGCTGACCACCTGGGCGATTTCGGCCCCGAGGCCAAGCAGGATTATTCAGTAGAGGTCAAAGGCCCGGCGGTGGTCGACATCCACCATTTCGCGCTGTTGCAAAGCGGTCGCCCCGCCCGGGCCAAGTATTGGTGGCAACGGCGCCGCAGCCGACGCTCCGAGTTGGCCTTCAATGATCACGACGGCCAGGTGCGCCTGGTCTATCGGGACAATCACGAACATCAGACCGACATCGAAGAGGTCTACCTGCAAGTGCTGCGCAGCGCCCAGCGGCGGGTGGTGATTGCCAACGCCTACTTTTTCCCTGGTTATCGGCTGCTGCGCGAGATCCGCAATGCAGCGCGGCGCGGCGTGGAGGTGCGGCTGATCCTGCAAGGCCAGCCGGACATGATGATCGCCAAGCTCGCGGCGCGGATGCTCTACAGCTATCTGCTCAAGGCCGGTGTGGTGATTTACGAATATTGCGAGCGACCGTTGCACGGCAAAGTCGCGCTGGTGGACGAGGACTGGAGCACCGTCGGTTCGAGCAATCTCGACCCGCTGAGTTTGTCCCTGAACCTGGAAGCCAACGTGCTGATCCGTGACCGGGCGTTCAACCGTGAGCTGTTCGAACGCCTCGACTACCTGGGCCGCAACCATTGCACCGTCATGCCCGAAAACCATGCCCCGCGGGGCCTGCTGTGGCGCATGACCATCGGGTTCATGGTGTTCCACTTCTTGCGCCACTTCCCCTCATGGGCCGGTTGGCTGCCGGCCCATAAACCACGTTTGAAACCTTTTTCGCCGCCAACGGCGGTGCGGAGCGAACCCCATGAACCACTCTGACGCGCGCACCGCGCCGAGAGACGCCCACGCGCCGGAGCAGACCAAGCCCGCGTCGCGCTGGAGCCGTTGGAAACGACCGCTGACCCTGGCTTTCTTCCTCCTGCTGATCGCGCTGTTCACCACCCTGGCCCGGCGCATCGACTGGTCCGAAGTGTTCGCCACCCTCGCCGATTTCAAGCTGCGCACCCTGATCATCGCTGCGGCGCTGACCCTCGCCAGCTTCATCACTTACGCCGGTTTCGACCTGATTGGCCGTACCTACATCCGTCAGAAACTGGGCTGGCGGCAGATCTTGCCGGTGGGGGTGATCAGTTATGCCTTCAACCTCAACCTCAGTGCCTGGGTCGGCGGCATCGCCATGCGCTATCGGCTGTATTCGCGATTGGGGGTCAGCACCGGAAATATCGCCAAGATCCTCGGGCTGAGCCTGGCCACGAACTGGTTCGGCTACATGACCCTGGCGGGTGTAGTGTTCAGCAGCGGCCTGGTGACGATGCCGCCGGGCTGGAAGTTGAGCAGCAATGCGCTGCAAGGCGTGGGCGTGCTGTTGCTGCTGGTGAGTGCCGGGTATCTGTTGGCGTGCCGGTTCTCCAAGCGTCGGGCCTGGACGGTTCGCGGCATGGAAATCAACCTGCCGTCGCTGCGCATGGCCGTGCTGCAACTGGCGCTGGGGGCGCTGAACTGGTCGCTGATGGCCGCAGTGATTTTCACTTTGCTGCCAAGCAAGCTGGATTATCCGGTGGTGCTCGGGGTGTTGCTGATCAGCAGTATCGCCGGGGTCATCACCCACATTCCGGCGGGGCTTGGGGTATTGGAAGCGGTGTTCATCGCCCTGCTGCAGCATGAGGTGTCGCGGGGCAGCCTGCTGGCGGGGCTGATTGCCTACCGGGCGATCTATTTCATCCTGCCGTTGCTGATCACAGTGGTGATATATCTGGTGATCGAGGCGAAGGCGAAGGCGTTGCGGGTCAAGCCGGGGCTCAAGCGGTGAATACTTGAGAGACAAATTGCCAGTGCCGCCCTCTTCGCGAGCAAGCCCGCTCCCACACACGATCGCCGGTTAACGCACTTTTATGGCACTTGCACAAAATTTGTGGGAGCGGGCTTGCTCGCGAAGGGGCCGGCACGGACGACACAAAATTTCGGATCACCGCGCCTGGATGATACTCAACCGCTCTCCCACCACCATTTCCGTGATCCAGTCCACGAGGATCGAGGTGTAGGCCTGTTGTGACACGGGGTCACTCAAGGCATGGTCGGCGCCGTCGATGATCCGGTGAGTCAGCGAATGGGTCTGCTGGCAGGCGGCCCGGTAGCTCATGATGGTGGCGTGGGGCACATGATCGTCGGTCTCCGACTCCACCAGCAGCACATCCCCGGTAAATTGCGAGCAGGCATGCAAGGCGCGGTTGGTGTCGGCGTGCACCAAGGTGCTGCGGTAATCCAGCAGATCGCTTTTATCCAGGTCGCGCTTGGCCGTGTGCCATTGCTCGTCGCGGTACAGCGCCGGCACGCGCAGCGCCAGCCAGCGCACCGGTCGCAGCGATGTCAGGATCGAGGCCAGGTAGCCGCCGTAGCTGGTGCCCACCACGGCGATTGCCGAAGTGTCCAGGGCTGGATGGGCCAGCAGCCGATCATAGGCCGCCAGCAGGTCGCGCAAATTGTCTTCCCGGGTGACCCGGGACAAGGGAATTCCCGCCCCGCCCGTGTGCCCGCGCAAGTCGAACGTCAGGCACACGCAGCCCAGGCCGGCGATGCCCTTGGCCCGCTCCAGGTCGCGCTGTTGGCTGCCGCCCCAGCCGTGCACGAACAACACGCCGGGGACCTTGGATTTGGGACTCAGGAAAGTCCCGTTCATGTGCTCGTCATCAATGGGAATCTGAATGGTCTCGCTTCTAGCCGTCATGGGAATGAACCGTTACGTATTTGAGTAAAAAGTCACCGTGTTCCGCTGGGCCTCGATACACCTCCTTGGCCCCGGCCGGCAGCGGCTGGTCGAGGTAGGTTTCCACTGAAGAGACGCGTACCGCGCCGATGGAGGGGTCCTCGACAAACGCTTGCAGAGCCGCCAGCTCAGCACTGCTGGCCCCGCCCATGCGCCACGATTGTTCCAGCACACCGCCACGGGGCTGCCCGCCGGCATCGATGCCTTGGGCGATGTCGTAATTGCGCCGGGAAGCAAAAAAACCCGGGTAGGCCTGGCTGGCGGCGTCGTCGAACACTTGGGCCAGGCGCACCGCCTCGCGCACGTCGTCTGGCAGCTCAAGCCTGAGCAACTCGATGTAGCCGCCCTGCGCCACCAACAGGTCCGAACCGCCGTATACCTCCAACCCTTCGTTGTCGTGGGTCAGATGCTGCACACCGCAATAGCTCAGGACCTGGCCATTGATGAAGCTCTGGCCGACGCTCTGGGTCTTGACCTCGCTGAGGTTCTGCTCCAGCACCACACCCTCGCGAAACAGCGCCTGGGCATCAGGCCGGGCGGCAACTTCGTCGAACTGCCCCAGGCTCTTGATCACGCGTTGGTCGCGTCCGGCGCTGGCATGGATCGGCTTGAGACGGATCGGCCCGGTGTAGAGCAAATGCTCGGCGGCCGGGCGCGCATCCTTGAGGGAAAAAACCGTCACACCATCCAGCACCGCGCCCCGGATCAACTTGGAAAACAACGGCGACCAGCCGATCGGCGCGACCGCCTGCTTATTCAGCAGACCGTGGGCGATTGCCTTGGTGCAAATGAAATCATGCTCGACGAAACCGCCCCACAGGTCCTCCGGTCCCTTGATCCCCAACCGTCGCGCGGCCTCGGCGCCGATCAGGGTCTGGGTGGGCAGCAGATACACATCCTGCCCGGCAGGTTGTTGCCCGTCATGGCTGCCGCCGTACTCCAGTCCCAGGATCTGCGCCAGCCAACGGGCCAGCGCACGATTGGTTTCGACTTCATGGAGCGGCGCGTGAGGGTTGACCGAATAGGCCATTACCGTTTTGCTGCGATTGACTGGCGTCATGCGTTGCCTATCTCCTGCTCTCGATGGCTGTAGAGAAAGGGGTGCAGAGATCAGGCCAACGGTGGATCGGACCGGGACGGTCCAGCAAGCGGGCGTTATCGCGGAAGTTGATAGCCAGTGGCCTGCGACATTCTGCACGACCTGGCCTGAACATCTGGCAAATTGCACGATGGGGTGGGCGCCCAAGCATCACGGGGCACAAATCGTACCCTCAGACTTTGGACACGCTCGGTGGGCTCACCCCAAACCTCGTCCGGTAATCACTTGGCGCCAGCCCGGTGATTTTCTTGAACAGAGCCCGAAAAGCGCTGGGGTCCTGATAACCGACGGTCCAGGCGATATGGTCAATGGTGCCATTGGTGAATTCGAGCATTTCCCGGGCCTTGCCGACGCGCAGGTGCTGGCAATACTCGGTGGGCTTGAGCCCGGTGGCGGCGCGGAATCGACGCAGGAACGTGCGCTCCTCCAACCCGGCACGCTCGGCCATCGTACTCAAGGATACGTCCACCGCACCGCTGCCTTGCAGCCAGTGCTGGACCTTGAGGATGGCTGAATCGCCGTGCCCGAGGATCGGCGCGAAATTGCTGCCGCACTGGCTCGCGCTGTCGCTGTGCTCGATCACCAAAAACCGCGCCGTAAGCGTAGCAATGCTCGGGCCGAGCAGGCGGTCCACCAACCGCAGCCCAAGCTCCGACCAGGCCATCAGCCCGGCAGTGGTGATCAGGTCACCGTCGTCGACGATGGGTTTGTCGGCGTTGAGCTTGATCCTTGGATAACGCGCGGCGAAGCTCTTGGCCGAAGTCCAGTGGGTAGTGGCGCTGCGTCCGTCGAGCAAGCCGCTTTCGGCCAGCAGAATCGAACCTACGCAGACCCCGCCCAACACGGTGCCACCGGCGTGCTGCGCGCGCAGCCAATCCATCAAGCCCCGGGAGGCCTGGCCTTCGTTAAAACCGCCCAGGGAAGGTGGAATGAGCAACGCGACCAGCTTGCCCGCCGGGCCGGTTTCGCTGTCGAACACCCGCTGCGGGGCCTCGCCGTTTTCCGCCCGCCAGTGACTCACCCGCAGCCTCGGCAACTGGGCGCTGGCCTGCTCGGCGGCGATCCTCTGCGCCACGGCAAACAGGTCGGTCAAGCCGTGCACTGCCGCCAATTGCACGCCGGGATAAAGCAGCACCCCAAGTTCGGCAATTGCCCTTTCCTGCGTCATTGTCAGTTTTCCCTCGCTTATTGTCGTTGCGGCCAATCCTCGAACTGCCGGCAAAAGCCAATACTGGCTCCACTCCAACCTGATCAAGGAAGCCCCCATGTCCAAGCAAGCGCTCATCGTAGTCGATATCCAGAACGACTACTTCCCTAACGGAAAATGGCCACTGGTCGGTGCCGAAACCGCCGCCGACAACGCTGCGAAGCTGATCGAAGCCTTTCGGCAGGCCGGGGATCACGTGGTGCATATCCGCCACGAATTCACATCCGATTCCGCGCCATTCTTCACACCGGGTTCCGAAGGCGCCAAGTTGCATCCCAAGGTGCTCAACCGCGCCGAAGAACCGGTGGTGCTCAAACATTTCGTCAATTCGTTTCGCGAGACCGAGCTGCAAGCCATCCTCGACCAGCACGGCATCGAGCAATTGGTAATCGTCGGCAGCATGAGCCACATGTGCGTCGATGGCGTCACCCGGGCCGCAGCTGACCTGGGCTATAGCGTCACGGTCATTCATGACGCCTGCGCCACCCTCGATCTGGAATTCAACGGTGTCGTTGTCCCGGCCGCCCAGGTGCACGCGGCGTTCATGGCGGCGCTGGGGTTTGCTTATGCGAGTGTGGTGAGCACGGAGGCGTTTTTGGCTGGCACTCTATAAATACCCGGAAAATCCAATAAACCGCGCTTCGTCGCCGAAGTGCGGTTTTGTCTCAAGCAATAGCGGTGTGCCTGGAAGCGATCAAATCTCCAGTATTGGCAACAACCTCGGCATGGTCGCTACGAACCCCATCTGCTGCGCTCCGCGCACAAGCCCTTTCAATTTCTCGCCGCTCGCCTGGTCAGCATCCCGCAGCCACTGCCCCGCCACACCGATCAACCGCACATGATGATAGATCCAGGCACACGAGGCCGACTCGGGCAATGCCGCCATTTGCTGGCCATGCCAGATCGCCTGTTCGATATTGCCCGCCAACAAGCAGGTTTCAGCGGCAGCCACGCGAAAGCGCAAGGCATTGTGGGCCAGACAGGCTTGAGCGAGCTGGGCTTCGCCCTTCGACAAGGCCTGCTGGCTGAGCTGCTCGTCGTCGCTGATCATCGCCAGGCTGCCGTAGACCCAGGGTCCGATGTAACGCTGAATCTCGAAGCGTTCCACCAGGCTCGCCGCTTCCATGATCAATGTCTGTGCCAGCCCACGCTCACCCTGGCGCAACGCCACCCGCGCCAACCCTTCCAGCAGGATCGCCTCGAAACGGCTGGCGCCAAGGCTGCGCGCCAGCACCAGGGCGCAGCTCAGCTCTTGCTCTGCCAACGAATCCTGGCCGCCCGCCACCAGTACCCAGGCCGCAGTCAATCGCGAAAAGATCTGCGCTCGATGATTGCCCTGCCGGACGCTGTGTTCGATGGCCTCCATGGCATCACGCAAGGCTGGTTCCGGCTGGCCCAAGTAGAGTCGCGCCGATCCCCGGGCACTGCGATTGCCCGCTTCCACGAGTGCCAGCCCATTGCGCTCGCACAGGCGCACGCACTGGTCGAAGACTTCATAGGCGGTCTGCATGCGTCCTTGCGCGTAGTAGGAATCGCCAATGCCACTCAAGGCCTTGGCCTCGGTCTCCAGATCTCGACCGATGCGGGCGAAGGACAAGGCCTGTTCATGAAGCCGGCGACACTCGACGTAATCGCCCCGTGGAAAGTAGATGTTTCCACGCAAGTGGTTCAACCGGGCCAATGCTGTATGGGCCTGCATGGCCCGGGCGATGGGCAGCATGTCCTCGATCAGGCGCTCCTCCTCGTCCAGGCAATCGAGGGTATTGAGTGCTGCCGCCAGCCCCAACGCGGAGTCGATCTGATCCTGCGGCTGGTTGGCCAATCTCAATGCCCGCTGAAAATGCGCCCGGGCATCCACGGTCTGGCCCAGGCCCGAACATGCCTGGCCGCACAACAACGCGAAGGTAAAATCGTTCTGCGCGCGCTCGGCAAACACCGAACACTGCCGCGCCAGCGCAAGTACGCTGTCGTACTGGCAGGCCAGCCGTTTTTCGCCCATGGCGACCAACAGCGCATCGAACGCCGCCGGATCGCTGGCCCGTAGCAGATGCTGGGCATAAAGCATGCGGTCGCGCGTGCGGTAGAGATTCGCCACCTCACCGTGCAACTGCTCGCGAAGCAACGTTGGCATTGCATCGTAGAGGCAGTGCATGACCAGATCGTGGACAAACAGAAAGCTGCCTGGCTCGACCTCCCGCAGCAGGCCCAGGCGCATGTCCGCCGTTGGCAGATAAGCGGGCTGTCCCAGCGCTTGGCGCCACAGCGTCAGTTCGAAGCGACTCCCCAGCACGGCGGCGTAATGCAGGGCGCGACGCTGCTCGGCGGCCAGTTTGTCAACGCGGGTCTGGACCAGATGTCGCAGGCTGTCGGGGAAAACACCCTGCGGGCTCGACAGCAGTTGCGTCAGATACAGCGGATTGCCTTGGGCACGAGCGACGCATTCAGACCGGTAGCGCGGATCGACTTCGGTGAATTGCTCCGCCAGGACCGTGGCCTCCCGCACCCGGATCGGCGCAATGTCGAGCAGACTCATCGGGCGGGAAGAATGCGCACGGATTTCGCCCTCCAGCGGGTCACCTTCGGGACGGGACGTCAGCAGCCAGACGACCGGCGCTTCGTCAGTGGCATCGAGCAGCCTGCCGAGCAACGTAAACAGCGTGGCATCGCCCCAATGCAGGTCTTCGAGGCAGATCAACAAAGGCTGCTGCACCGCAATGCGCAGCAACACGTCGAGCAAGGCCTGGAAAAGCCCTTGGGTACGGGCCTGGTTGCTCATCTCGCCATAAAGGATGGGGGGTCGATAGACGCCACGCCCGCCAGCACTTGCAAGAACATTCGATGCTCGGCAGCCACTTTCAGGAGAGACATCGCGGCGTCCAACTGCGACACGCTAACGGGCGACGCTTCACCCAGCTCGAGCAGACTGGTCACCAGTTGTCCCAAGGGCCAGAGACTGTTGTCCATGCCGAAATCCAGCACATCGCCGCGATGGCAGGCAAAGCCACGCTGCCGGGCCATTTCAGAAAACTCGCTGACCAGCCGGGTCTTACCGATGCCCGCCGTGCCACGCAAATAAACGATGTGTCCGTCCTGGCACTCCTGGGTGGCCTCGATCACCACCTTGAACTGCAGTAGCTCGATAGCCCGCCCCACCAACGGACGTGATGCATTTTCATCAAGGCTGCGCGGACGCAGGCATTTGCGATAGGCCTGAAACTCATCATCGGTAGAGGAAAATTCAAACCGTGCAGTGAGCTGTTCCAGCAGGTTCTGCGCAACATACACCGGCGCATGCCCATGACGATCCAGCAGTGACTTTTGCGCAAACAAGACAGGCTCGGCCTCCTGCCCCGTGGTTTCGACACTCAGTCGCACAAGCCGCAGCAACAAGGCATGCCCGGGCGCTACGAACTGTTCCCGACTCAGCGCCAGCGCACAAAGCAGCCCCCGCTCACTATCGCTGCGATACGCCTGTGGAGAACCGAACTGGGCGATCACCACATCCTGGGTCAACCCCACTGGCACTCCGCCGAACTGACGCACCAGTCGCTCGATTTCATCCAAGAACGCCTTGGCTGGCAGCCCATCGATCCGAAAGGACAGCTCAAGCACATAGCGGATGACGCTGTCATCGACCTGTTTGCGCGCCTGTTGCACAAAAGCCGTCTGGTGCAGCTCGCTCATCGTTTGTTGGATATGCACCAAAGCCGCCGAGGCGGGATCGCCCAACAGCGCACTCACATCGACCCCGAAGGCCGTCGCCAGGTGCCGAGCGGTACGGTAAAGCACCAGCTTGCCGGTTTCGGCGCGCTTGATGGAGGCGATCGAGACGCATAAATGCCGGTTCAGGCAGGCTTCTGCCAGGGTTTCCTGGCTCAGGCCATGCTGTTTACGCAGCCCTTTCAACGACACAGCGTCCAGCAGGACACGACCGTCGGATATCGAGGCATCGCGCTTGGGCAGGACCGCAAAGGTGTTGTGTCGCAAGTCCATGGCGATAGCCCTTCCATCCTGGGACGACGGCAGCCGATCGAGTGTACTCCTGCGGCTCTCTCCGGGTTACTGAAAGATGGCATTTGGCCTGATACCAAACTGATACCGGACTGACACCGCTCTGGACTGTCCGGTTATCACGAGCCTCCAGATACTCAATCCCATCAATTGGCACCCAATTGATACAACCTGAGTATGGGAGAAAGGCGATGAGCGATGGACTGATGGGCAACTCGAGCAACGACCCGCGAGACATCGGCGGCTCGCAACTACTGGGGCGAGGGCTGAATCGGCTCGATTGGGCCCATGAAAGCAAGGAATGCCAAAAGGTCGGTGATACCGAGTCGGGCAAACGGGCCGTGGCGTACAAACAGACGTCTTATAACGTGGGCAAGAACGTCACCATGAGCACCGTGGTCGCCCAGGACAACTTCGTGACGGAGACGTTTACCTCCCGCGACGAGTACGAACGTCACACCCAGTCGAGTGTCGAGGCGGCCGGCAAGTACGGTGCCTTTTCCGCCGGTTTCAAGGTCACCTTCGGCAGCGACATCAAAACCTTCGAAGAACGTGAGGCAGCGCTGTACAGCCACACAGCACGATTGTGGAAACTGACTCTGGCGGTCAACCCAGAGAATGCCACCGAGACCTTCAAGGCACGCATTACCGATCTGCCCAAAACCTTTGAGGCAAGCGCTCCGAAGCCATTCTTCGATTTCTTCGTTGATTTCGGTGTCGATATTGTCAGCGAGGTGACCGTCGGTGGCTCGCTGAACTATGCAATGACTGCACTCAAGACCTACCTCAGCCAGACCAACACCCTCGATGCGATGGTCAAGGCTGAGTACGGCGCATTCGTCAGCGGCAGCGCATCGACCTCGATTTCGGAAACGGTCAAGAAAAACCTGGCCCATCGCAACGCGAACCTGACCACCCAGGGCGGTGCGCATTCGATCCGTTTCAATGGGGTTGACCCTAGCAACTGCAACGCAGATTTCGCCAAATGGCGTGAGTCGCTGGCCGATGATCCCAAGGTCGTGGAGTTGAAACTTTCACCGGTCTACCTCTTCGTCAAGGGCGGCGAGACGCGTACGGCGCTGGAGCAGGCCTACCAGTGGTACACCAGCTATAAGGCGGAAATCGACGCGAACTGGCAGGAGTCGGTGATCGTTCTAGGCCGCTCCGACCAACTCATGACCTCCGTCGCCACGGCGACCGGCCCCGCCCTGCGGATGGTATTCGTCAATAACAAGAGCAAGGAAACCAGCGAAACGTTTCACACCCCACCGGCAACAACTGCATCCACCGAGGACTTTGAAAAGTTCTGGGATGCGCTGGCTCTGATGCTGAAACAGAAAACCGGACACAAATTGTTGATGGCCACTGAACGCTGGCCCCGCGACAACCGCTACTACCCGACACGTGCCATGCGTGAGGCCCTGCGGCTCAACGGTGCCAGCGACCAGGCGCTCAAGCGCTGGGAGTCCCTGACCAAGCACATGCAGCCTAACCCTTTGGCCGGCCTCACTTACGTGTTGGCGGGGAATAACCTGGAAGTGCCGGGCGTCGACGGGCTCATCGCCGGTTTCGGCCAGGCGGGCAAGGACCTCAACCCGACGGTGAGAGTCAAGGCGCGCCTTTCCCATGACTCCTTCGGCAACGTCAAGCTGGTGCAAACGGAGAAGACCGATGAAGACCCCTGCACCGTGCTGTACATCGTGCGCAACAACACCGACACCAAACCGGCGCTGGCCTGCGACCCGCAGAACAAGACCCGCATTGCCATGCAAACGCCAGACAGGCACAACCCGGGGCAATTCTGGTACATCCCCGAACTGGAAAAACCTTATCCGGAAATCAACCATCCGGTCCTGTTGATCAATTATGAGACCGGAACGTGTCTGCAAGGCATGCACGACCGGAGCGACTGCCGTCTCAAGCCCATTGAACCGGGTCGCCAGCAAGACGACGTGATCTGGGACCGGCGCGGCGATGAGGTGTTCCATCTGTTGATGGTCTACTACTGGATGGACGCCTTGTGCCTGACCCAGGTGGAAAAGCGCGCCGCAGTCCGGCCTTGGCGCGAACCGCACGGCATGGATTGGTTGCGCGAGCAGCATCGTCCGTACAGTTGATACCCAATAGCTACATCCCTGTGGGAGCGAGCTTGCTCCCGCAGGTTCGTTGGGCGATTGAACACCCTCCCTTTAGCCCTCTTGCGTGCGTGGTCCCATACGATGCAAGTCTTCAACAGCGTTCCCTTTATCGGCGACGGCGTGGAAACAGCGCTCGATCCCCGTCGATTCCCCTACCTATTCAACGACCATGGCTTGGCGCAGCCGAGTGCCCAAGTGCGCGGCAACCTGATTCCGCTCAGCCCCGAGAACCCGGCCCTGTCCCTGGGCACTCGCTACACCGGCATCAGTTGGAGCGACCGTGAGGTTCCCACGAGCGCCGGCCCCTACTGGATCAAGACGTTCGATTTCCACGCCAGCGAAGTGCATTACGCACCGATCCGGGCAACCAAGGAAACGGCGCAAGCCTTCGGCATGACTCTGCTCGGCAACGGCGAATGCCTGCGTTTCGAGTATGACCAGTTGATCCTCGGCCAATATACCTACGGCAAATGGGCAGGCCATCAATCGCCCTACCTGGGCCCTGCGCACCAACGCGAGTTGCTGACCTACAACCCGACCGACCTCGAATACCACAACTTTCCCCACGCGTTTTTTCCCGCTACGGGCGCTTGCCGCTGGTAATCAGCGTCGCCCGCTGGCGGCCTGGGTCGAGGGAGATTTATCTGGCTGACCTGTGGGTCCAGCCGGGCGATGCATTGGTCTTGCCGCCCAAGCATTACCCCGACATTGCCCCCAGTGACGCCCACGGCATCGAAAACTGGCCGGTCGTCGTGGACATGCATGGCAACCGAAACTCGGCGCTGGCCTGCTGGTTCGGGGAAGGTGAGGACTGCTTGCTGACGGAGACGATCCTGGCCAATTCGACCTTGATGGCCTCTCCGCAAGGCAAACCGCACTACCACGAGGAGACGACGCCGACGCGGCATGAAATACCAGCCAATTATCGGCCGTGAGGCGACTGCACGGCAGGCAGGCAGGCACGAAAAATCTGGATGATGTAGCCCAGGAAGAACCGCTGGACCGGGTCTGTGCCAAAAAAAAACCCAAGCGCAAGACGCTTGGGTTTTTAGAGAGGCTAGCTGAGGCAGGTATCAGAACGGAATATCGTCATCAAAGCTGTCGAAATCCGGAGCCGGTTGCGGCGCGGCCTGCTGCGGAGCTGGGCGTTCGCGTTGTGGCTGTGGAGCCGACGACTGCTGCGGACGTGGCGCCTGCTGGCGTGGAGCCGACTGCTGGTAGTTGTTGCCACCTTGCTGCTGGTCACCCTGTGGACGGCCGCCCAGCAGTTGCATGGTGCCTTGCATGTCGACCACGATTTCAGTGGTGTAGCGCTTGATGCCGTCTTTTTCCCATTCGCGGGTCTGCAGTTTGCCCTCGATGTACACCTGCGAACCCTTGCGCAGGTATTCGCCAGCGATCTCGGCCACCTTGCCGAACATCGACACGCGGTGCCATTCGGTCTTCTCGACCTTCTGGCCGGTCTGCTTGTCGGTCCACTGTTCGCTGGTCGCCAGACTCAGGTTGGTCACGGCGTTGCCGTTCGGCAGGTAGCGAACTTCGGGATCCTGGCCGCAAGTACCGACCAATATGACTTTGTTAACCCCACGGGCCATAACGTTCTCCTAGGCTTCGCACGCGTTCGGGGCCGGGTTGTTCACCAGGCGCTCAAGCGTCGCACGATCCAATAATTCGGTGTCCAGTTTGATATATACGGCCGCCTCGTCGGCGACCACCACTGCATCGGTTACTCCAACGACGGCCTTCAGGCGCTCGGTCAGGCCAGCCTCACGAATCGCCTCGGGCGATAAGGGCAAGCGCAGGCTCGTCACATAGGGAGGTTCGCGCATGGTAACAGCAAAGAGCAGCCAAAGTGCAGCCAGCGCGGCGCAACCCAGGAACACAACCGACAAACCGCCATGCTGGAACAGCCAACCGCCGAGGATCCCGCCCAACGCCGAGCCCAGGAATTGGCTGGTGGAATAAACCCCCATTGCCGTGCCCTTGCCGCCCGCCGGAGAAACCTTGCTGATCAGCGACGGCAGCGATGCCTCCAGGAGATTGAACGCGGTGAAGAACACCACCGTGCCGATCACCAAGGCTCGCAAGCTATCGCCGAACTGCCAGAAGAATAGCTCAGTGAGCATCAGCGTCACGACGGCGCCGAGCAAAACTCGTTTCATTTTGCGTCGTTTCTCGCCATAGATGATGAACGGGATCATCGCGAAAAACGAAATCAGCAATGCGGTCAGATAGACCCACCAGTGCTGTTCCTTGGGCAGGCCGGCCTTCTCCACCAGCGCCAGCGGCAAGGCCACGAAGCTGGACATCAGCATGGCGTGGAGCACGAAAATGCCCAGGTCCAGGCGCAACAGGTCCGGGTGCTTGAGCGTCGGGATCAGCGCCTGGCGAGCCACCCCGGATTCACGGTGCTGCAACGGCCCGGTGGAGCGCGGCACCATGAATGCGACGATCAGGATGCCTACCAGCGCCATCGCACCCGTCGCCAGGAACAATCCCGACAAGCCAAAGGCACGGGTCAGCAGCGGTCCTACGACCATGGCGACAGCGAACGACAGACCTATCGTCATGCCGATCATGGCCATGGCCTTGGTCCGATGCTGTTCGCGGGTCAGGTCCGACAGCAACGCCATGACCGCTGCGGAAATAGCGCCCGCGCCTTGCAGGACGCGTCCGGCGATCACGCCCCAGATCGAGTCGGCATTGGCCGCCAGCATGCTGCCCAGGGCGAAGACGATCAGCCCCAGGTAAATCACGGGACGCCGCCCGATACGGTCGGAAATGACCCCGAACGGAATCTGGAAAATCGCCTGGGTCAGGCCATAGGCGCCAATCGCCAGCCCGATCAGGGCCGGGGTCGCACCCGCCAGGTCCATGCCATAGGTCGCCAGCACCGGCAACACCATGAACATGCCCAGCATACGGAAGGCGAACACCAGGGCCAGACCGCTTGCCGCGCGTGTCTCGCCACTACTCATGCGTTCGCTGTGGGGATCGTGCATGGAAAAACCTCATGTGAACCGGCGGCGATTCTACCAGTCCCATCGATTGAGGGGGTATATGGCGACCGTTTGCCGCGCAGTCTTCATGTATGGCTGCAATCGCACCTTCAATAGTGTGCATCCATCCAGTATTTGCCCGTATACTCCTACGTTTTCGACGCCCGCCGAGCGAGGCCACTTTGGACAAGATCCTGATTCGTGGGGCCCGTACCCACAACCTGAAGAACATCGACCTGACCCTGCCACGGGACAAACTGATCGTCATCACCGGCCTGTCCGGATCCGGCAAATCATCGCTGGCTTTCGACACCTTGTACGCCGAAGGCCAGCGACGCTATGTCGAGTCGCTGTCGGCCTACGCCCGGCAGTTCCTGTCGATGATGGAAAAACCCGACGTCGACACCATCGAAGGCCTGTCGCCGGCGATCTCCATCGAACAGAAGTCCACGTCCCACAACCCACGGTCGACGGTCGGCACCATCACCGAGATCTACGACTACCTGCGTCTGCTGTATGCGCGAGTCGGCATCCCCCGTTGCCCCGATCACGACATCCCCCTGGAAGCCCAGACCGTCAGCCAGATGGTCGACCTGGTGCTGGCCCAGCCGGAAGGCAGCAAGCTGATGTTGCTGGCGCCGGTGATTCGCGAGCGCAAGGGCGAGCACCTGATGGTTTTCGAAGAGCTGCGCGCCCAAGGCTTCGTCCGGGCCCGGGTCAACGGCAAGCTCTGCGAGCTGGACGAACTGCCGAAGCTGGACAAACAGAAGAAGCATTCGATCGATGTGGTGGTCGACCGTTTCAAGGTTCGCGCCGACCTGCAGCAGCGGCTGGCCGAGTCCTTCGAGACGGCGCTGAAACTGGCCGACGGCATCGCCCTGGTGGCGCCGATGGAAGACGAACCTGGCGAAGAGATCATCTTCTCCGCGCGCTTCGCCTGCCCGATCTGCGGCCACGCCATCAGCGAGCTGGAACCCAAGCTGTTCTCCTTCAACAACCCGGCCGGCGCCTGCCCGACCTGCGATGGCCTGGGGGTCAAGCAGTTCTTCGACACCAAGCGCCTGGTGAACGGGGAACTCACCCTGGCCGAAGGCGCGATTCGCGGCTGGGACAGGCGCAACGTCTATTACTTCCAGATGCTTGGCTCCCTGGCAGCCCACTACAAGTTCAGCCTGGACAAGCCGTTCAACGAGTTGCCCGCCGACCAGCAGAAGTCCATCCTGCATGGCAGCGGCTCGCAGAATGTCGACTTCAAATACCTGAACGACCGCGGCGATATCGTCAAGCGCTCCCACCCGTTCGAAGGCATCGTGCCGAACCTGGAACGGCGTTACCGCGAGACCGAATCTGCCAGCGTGCGCGAAGAATTGGCCAAGTTCCTCAGCACCCAGCCTTGCCCCGATTGCCGTGGCACGCGCTTGCGTCGTGAGGCGCGGCACGTATGGGTCGGTGAGAAAACCCTGCCGGCGGTGACCAACCTGCCGATCGGCGACGCCACCGATTATTTCGGCGGACTGAAGCTCACCGGTCGTCGTGGCGAAATTGCCGACAAGATCCTCAAGGAAATCCGCGAGCGCCTGCAGTTCCTGGTGAATGTCGGCCTGGATTACCTGACCCTCGACCGCAGCGCAGACACCCTGTCCGGCGGCGAAGCCCAGCGTATCCGCCTGGCCAGCCAGATCGGCGCCGGCCTGGTGGGCGTGATGTACATCCTCGACGAGCCGTCCATCGGCCTGCACCAGCGCGACAACGATCGGCTGCTCGGGACCCTGAAGCACCTGCGGGACATCGGCAACACGGTGATCGTGGTCGAGCACGACGAAGACGCGATTCGCCTGGCAGATTACGTGGTGGACATCGGCCCGGGCGCGGGCGTGCACGGCGGGCATATCGTTGCCCAAGGCACCGCCGCCGAAGTCATGGCCCACCCTGACTCCCTGACCGGCAAATACTTGTCGGGCCGGGTGAAAATCAAGGTTCCGGCCAAGCGCACACCGCGCAACAAGAAATTATCCCTGACCCTCAAGGGTGCCCGCGGCAACAACCTGCGCAACGTCGACCTGGAAATCCCCATCGGCCTGCTGACCTGCGTCACCGGCGTATCCGGCTCCGGCAAGTCGACGCTGATCAACAACACCTTGTTCCCCCTCAGCGCCACGGCCCTGAACGGTGCCACGACCCTGGAAGCTGCCGCCCACGATAGCATCAAGGGCCTGGAGCACCTGGACAAGGTCGTTGACATCGACCAGAGCCCGATCGGCCGCACACCGCGCTCCAACCCGGCGACCTACACCGGTTTGTTCACGCCGATCCGCGAATTGTTCGCCGGCGTGCCGGAGTCTCGCTCCCGGGGTTACGGCCCGGGGCGGTTCTCCTTCAACGTCAAGGGCGGGCGCTGCGAGGCCTGCCAGGGCGACGGCTTGATCAAGGTGGAAATGCACTTCCTGCCGGACATTTATGTGCCCTGCGACGTGTGCAAGAGCAAGCGTTACAACCGCGAAACCCTGGAGATCAAGTACAAGGGCAAGAACATCCATGAGACCCTCGAGATGACCATCGAGGAAGCCCGGGTGTTCTTCGACGCGGTGCCGGCACTGGCGCGCAAGCTCCAGACGCTCATGGATGTGGGTTTGTCGTATATCAAGCTCGGGCAGTCGGCGACGACCTTGTCCGGCGGTGAAGCCCAGCGGGTCAAATTGTCCCGCGAGCTGTCCAAGCGCGACACCGGCAAGACCCTGTACATCCTCGACGAGCCGACCACGGGCCTCCATTTCGCCGATATCCAGCAATTGCTCGACGTGCTGCATCGCCTGCGCGACCACGGCAACACCGTGGTAGTGATCGAGCACAACCTGGACGTCATCAAGACCGCTGACTGGCTAGTGGACCTGGGACCGGAAGGCGGATCCAAAGGGGGCCAGATCATCGCCGTAGGGACGCCTGAGCAAGTGGCCGACATGAAGCAGTCCTACACCGGTCATTACCTCAAGCCGTTGCTGGAGCGTGATCGGGACTGATTCCACCTGCACATAAAAAAGCCCCTGCCATCTCATCAATGGCAGGGGCTTTTTTATGTTTTGTGGTCGCAGGTCAGAACTGCGATTGCAGGTAATTCTCCAAGCCGATCAGTTTGATCAGACCTAGTTGCTTCTCCAGCCAGTAGGTGTGGTCTTCTTCGGTGTCGTTGAGCTGGATGCGCAATATCTCGCGAGTCACGTAGTCGTTATGCTGCTCGCAGAGCTCGATGCCTTTGCACAGCGCCGCGCGAACTTTGTACTCCAGGCGCAAATCGGCGGCGAGCATGTCAGGGACCGTGGTGCCGACGTCCAAATCGTCCGGACGCATGCGCGGTGTGCCTTCGAGCATCAGAATCCGACGCATCAGTGCATCGGCATGCTGCGCCTCTTCTTCCATTTCATGGTTGATTCGCTCGTAGAGCTCGGTGAAACCCCAGTCCTCATACATCCGCGAATGGATGAAATATTGATCACGGGCCGCCAGCTCGCCGGTCAGCAACGTGTTGAGGTAATCGATTACGTCTGGGTGGCCTTGCATCGCCCTGCACCTTCACAAGCTTTCAAAGGTTGTAGTTTGAACCATGAAGCCCGCAAGGTCACTCGCCCATCGCAACAAAAGCGAAGAAAATCAGAGAAAACCAGCCTAAATAACGCAAAAACCGCCCTAATGAGGGCGGTTCTGCTTCTCGTTTAGACTTAGTTAAGCTGTACGCCCAACGCCTTTGCAATGCCTTCCCCATACGCGGCGTCTGCCTTGAAGAAGTGCTGCAATTGACGGTCGACGACATCCGGCGATACACCGCCCATCGCACCGGCAATGTTGCTGATCAACAGCGCCTTCTGCTCATCGTTCATCAAACGGAAGAGCGCACCGGCGTGACTGTAATAATCGGTGTCTTCGCGATGATCGTAACGATCCGCCGCGCCACTGAGGGCCAACGCCGGCTCGGCATAACGTGGAGCCTGTTTCGGTGCTTCCACGTAACTGTTGGGCTCATAGTTCGGCGCAGCGCCACCATTGCTGCCGAACGCCATGGCTCCGTCACGCTGGTAGGAGTTGACCGGGCTAAGCGGCGCATTCACCGGCAACTGCTGGTGATTGGTGCCAACACGGTAGCGATGCGCATCGGCGTAGGCGAATACGCGACCCTGTAGCATACGGTCTGGAGAGAGGCCGACGCCGGGAACCATATTGCTCGGTCCGAAGGCTGCCTGCTCGACTTCAGCAAAGTAGTTCAGCGGGTTACGGTTGAGCTCGAGCTCGCCCACTTCGATCAACGGAAACTCTTTCTGCGACCAGGTCTTGGTTACGTCGAAGGGGTTTTCGTAATGCGCAGCAGCCTGGGCCTCGGTCATGATCTGGATGCAGACGCTCCATTTCGGAAAGTCACCGCCCTCAATGGCATTGAACAGATCCCGTTGGGCGTAATCCGGATCGGTACCCGCCAGCCGTGCAGCCTCGGCCGGTGCAAGATTCTTGATCCCTTGCTTGGTCTTGTAGTGCCACTTCACCCAGTGACGCTCACCCAGGGCATTGATCAGACTGTAGGTATGGCTGCCGAAACCGTGCATATGACGGTAGCCATCAGGAATACCACGGTCAGAGAACAGGATGGTGATCTGGTGCAGCGCCTCGGGCGAGTGCGACCAGAAATCCCACATCATCTGGGCGCTCTTCAGATTGCTTTGAGGCAGACGCTTCTGGGTGTGGATGAAATCCGGAAATTTCAGCGGGTCACGAATGAAGAATACAGGGGTGTTGTTGCCAACGATGTCCCAGTTGCCTTCTTCGGTGTAGAACTTCAAGGCGAAACCGCGCGGATCACGCTCAGTGTCTGCAGAACCACGCTCGCCACCCACGGTAGAGAACCGCAGAAAGGTTGGCGTCTGCTTGCCGACCGACTCGAACAGCTTGGCACTGGTGAATCGGGTAATGTCTTGGGTTACGGTGAATGTGCCGTAGGCACCCGACCCTTTGGCGTGCACGCGACGTTCAGGAATGTTTTCGCGGTTGAAGTGAGCCAGCTTCTCGATCAGATGAAAATCGTCGAGCAAAAGCGGCCCCCGCGGGCCAGCGGAGCGAGAGTTCTGGTTATCGGCGACTGGAGCGCCGCTGGCGGTCGTAAGCGTTTTGGTCTGGCTCATGCTCAATCTTCCTGGGTCGGGTCTTCGAACTGCCGGCTAATCGGCTGGAAAGGAGTATTGACCATGTTAGTGACAGTATCCAAATTCATTAAATTATGGACATCGATAGTCATTATCTAACGCTTAGGACTTGCCCATAGCGGAGCCAGCCGAAACGCCTTTTCCGCTTTTCTATCGGGCACAAAAAACCGGGCACATGGCCCGGTTCTTTGTATGTTGCCGACTTACTCAGCGGATACAGCTTCACCGCTGGTAGCACGATCAACCAACTCGACGTACGCCATAGGCGCGTTGTCGCCAGCACGGAAACCGCACTTGAGGATGCGCAGGTAGCCACCCTCACGGGTAGCGTAACGCTTGCCCAGGTCGTTGAAGAGCTTACCAACGATAGCTTTCGAACGAGTACGGTCGAAAGCCAGACGGCGGTTAGCCAGGCTATCTGTCTTGGCCAGAGTGATCAGCGGCTCAGCAACGCGGCGCAGTTCTTTGGCTTTCGGCAGTGTAGTTTTGATCAGCTCGTGCTCGAACAGCGACACCGCCATGTTTTGGAACATGGCCTTGCGGTGCGAGCTGGTGCGGCTCAGGTGACGACCACTTTTACGATGACGCATGGTTCATTCCTTACCAAACACAACGTTCGGTGATTACGACGATCAGGCAGTCGCCTTGTCGTCCTTCTTAAGACTTGCAGGCGGCCAGTTGTCGAGGCGCATGCCGAGGGACAGACCGCGGGAGGCCAGAACGTCCTTGATTTCAGTCAAGGATTTCTTGCCAAGGTTCGGAGTCTTCAACAGCTCTACTTCGGTGCGCTGGATCAGGTCACCAATGTAGTAGATGTTTTCCGCCTTAAGGCAGTTAGCCGAACGTACAGTCAGTTCCAGATCGTCAACCGGGCGAAGCAGGATCGGATCGATCTCGTCTTCCTGCTCAACAACCACTGGCTCACTGTCACCTTTGAGGTCGACGAACGCAGCCAACTGCTGTTGCAGGATGGTTGCAGCGCGGCGGATAGCCTCTTCAGGATCCAGGGTACCGTTGGTTTCCAGATCAATAACCAGCTTGTCCAGGTTGGTACGCTGCTCGACACGGGCGTTTTCCACCACGTATGCGATACGGCGAACCGGGCTGAACGAAGAGTCAAGCTGCAAGCGACCGATGCTGCGGCTTTCGTCTTCATCGCTCTGACGCGAGTCTGCCGGTTCATAACCACGACCACGAGCTACGGTGAGCTTCATGTTCAGGGCGCCGTTAGACGCCAGGTTAGCGATTACGTGATCGGGGTTAACGATCTCGACATCATGATCCAGCTGAATATCGGCAGCGGTAACCACCCCCGAACCCTTCTTCGACAAGGTCAGCGTAACTTCGTCACGACCGTGCAGCTTGATAGCCAGGCCTTTAAGGTTCAACAGGATTTCAATTACGTCTTCCTGTACACCTTCGATGGCGCTGTACTCATGGAGCACACCGTCAATCTCGGCCTCGACTACTGCACAGCCGGGCATTGAGGACAACAAGATGCGGCGCAGCGCGTTGCCCAGGGTGTGGCCGAAACCACGCTCGAGAGGCTCGAGTGTGATCTTGGCGCGGGTTGGACTGACAACCTGCACATCAATATGGCGGGGTGTCAGGAACTCATTTACCGAAATCTGCATGGATGCACCTATTTTCTAGCCCTTACTTGGAGTAGAGCTCGACAATCAGGCTTTCGTTGATGTCGGCGGACAGATCACTGCGAGCAGGAACGTTCTTGAAAACGCCCGACTTCTTCTCAGTGTCTACTTCTACCCATTCTACGCGGCCACGTTGGGCACACAGATCGAGAGCTTGGACAATGCGAAGTTGGTTCTTTGCTTTCTCGCGAACAGCAACCACGTCACCAGCACGAACCTGGTAGGACGGAACGTTTACGGTTTGACCGTTAACGCTGATCGACTTGTGCGATACCAGCTGACGGGATTCGGCACGAGTAGAACCGAAACCCATACGGTATACAACGTTGTCCAGACGGCATTCGAGCAGCTGCAACAGGTTTTCGCCAGTTGCGCCTTTCTTGCCAGCAGCTTCTTTGTAGTAGCCGCTGAATTGACGCTCGAGAACGCCGTAGATACGACGGACCTTCTGCTTTTCACGCAGTTGGGTGCCGTAGTCGGACTGGCGACCGCGGCGTTGGCCGTGGATACCAGGTGCTGCTTCAATGTTGCACTTCGATTCGATCGCGCGCACGCCGCTCTTCAGAAAAAGATCGGTGCCTTCGCGACGAGCGAGTTTGCATTTTGGACCAATGTAACGAGCCATTCTTTACAATCTCCTGGATTACACGCGGCGCTTCTTCGGCGGACGGCACCCGTTGTGCGGGATTGGCGTCACGTCGGTGATGCTGGCGATCTTGTAGCCACAGCCGTTCAAAGCGCGGACTGCGGATTCACGACCTGGACCTGGACCTTTGACGTTGACGTCGAGGTTTTTCAGGCCGTATTCCAGCGCAGCTTGACCAGCACGCTCAGCAGCTACTTGAGCAGCGAACGGGGTGGACTTGCGGGAACCGCGGAAACCCGAACCACCGGAGGTAGCCCAGGAAAGAGCGTTACCTTGACGGTCGGTAATGGTCACGATGGTGTTGTTAAAAGAAGCATGGATGTGGGCGATGCCATCAACCACTGTCTTTTTAACTTTTTTACGAGGACGAGCAGCAGGTTTTGCCATGATTAAATTCCTGTCGATTCGCTGGGGCGATTACTTGCGGATCGGCTTACGCGGACCTTTACGGGTACGCGCGTTGGTCTTGGTACGCTGACCGCGCACTGGAAGACCACGACGATGACGCAGACCGCGATAGCAACCGAGGTCCATCAAGCGCTTGATTTTCATGTTGATTTCGCGACGCAGGTCACCTTCAGTGGTGAACTTCGCCACTTCGCCACGCAGCTGTTCAATCTGCTCGTCGCTCAGATCTTTGATCTTTGCCGCTGGGTTGACCCCAGTCACTGCACAAATTTTCTGTGCAGTAGTGCGACCAACACCATAGATGTAGGTCAGCGAGATAACAGTATGCTTGTTATCTGGAATGTTGACGCCTGCAATACGGGCCATTCAGTGGGACTCCAATTGACAGCTACCTACGCCCCGGAAGCCAAGAAATAGGGCGCGAGATAATATCGCTGTAATAACAAATAATCAACCCGGCAGCGCACTAGCTGCCGGGCTTAAAGCACAATCACACTCAGCCTTGGCGCTGTTTGTGACGCGGTTCCGCGCTGCAAATTACCCGAACAACACCTTCGCGGCGAATAATCTTGCAGTTACGGCACAGCTTTTTCACCGATGCACGAACTTTCATCACCAACTCCTCGAACCTTATGGACGCTACTCAGCGCAACATGCCGCTGCCGTAGCCCTTCAGGTTGGCTTTCTTCATCAGGGATTCGTACTGGTGCGAAACGAGGTGCGATTGTACTTGGGACATGAAGTCCATCACAACCACGACCACGATCAGCAACGAGGTCCCGCCAAGGTAGAACGGTACGTTTGCCGCAACCACCAGGAACTGGGGCAACAGACAGACGGCCGTCATGTAAAGAGCACCGAACATGGTCAAGCGAGTCAGAACGCCATCAATGTAGCGCGCAGACTGCTCACCTGGACGGATGCCCGGAATAAAGGCACCGGACTTCTTCAGGTTTTCCGCTACGTCTTTCGGATTGAACATCAACGCCGTATAGAAGAAGCAGAAGAAAATAATCCCTGCACTAAACAGCAGAATATTCAACGGCTGACCAGGAGCGATCGACTGCGAGATGTCCTGCAACCAGCCCATACCTTCAGACTGGCCGAACCAGGCACCCAACGAAGCCGGGAACAGCAGGATGCTGCTCGCGAAAATAGCCGGAATAACGCCGGCCATGTTCACCTTCAACGGCAAGTGGCTGGTCTGCGCAGCAAATACCTTGCGGCCCTGCTGACGCTTGGCGTAGTGAACAGCGATACGCCGCTGACCACGCTCAATGAACACCACGAAACCGATAATCGCTACTGCCAGCAGACCGATGGCAACCAGGGCGAAAATGTTGATATCACCCTGACGCGCAGACTCGAAAGACTGCCCGATCGCTCTCGGAAGACCGGCGACGATACCTGCGAAGATCAACATCGAGATACCGTTGCCAACACCACGCTCAGTGATCTGCTCACCCAGCCACATCATGAACATCGCGCCCGCCACAAAAGTGGTTACCGCAACGAAATGAAAGCTGAAGTCAGCAGTGAACGAAACGCCCTGCCCCGCCAGGCCAATGGACATGCCAATGGCCTGAACGAGAGCGAGAACGACAGTGCCGTAGCGGGTGTACTGGCTGATCTTGCGACGGCCAGCTTCACCTTCCTTCTTCAACTGCTCCAGCTGCGGGCTGACGGCGCTCATCAGCTGCATGATGATCGATGCCGAAATGTACGGCATGATCCCCAGTGCAAAGATGCTCATCCGCTCCAGCGCGCCGCCGGAAAACATGTTGAACAAGCTAAGAATGGTCCCCTCATTCTGTCGAAACAGGTCCGCGAGTCGGTCCGGGTTGATACCTGGAACCGGGATGTGTGCGCCTATTCGGTAGACGATAATCGCCAAGAACAGAAAACGCAGACGAGCCCAGAGTTCAGACATACCGCCTTTGCCGAGCGCAGAGAGAGCACCTTGCTTAGCCATTTATTCCTCGAACTTGCCGCCAGCTGCTTCGATAGCCGCACGCGCACCTTTGGTGGCGCCGATTCCCTTTCCGATGGTGACAGCACGAGCAACTTCGCCCGACAGCATGATTTTCACACGCTGAACGTTCTGGTTGATCACGTTGGCATCCTTCAGGGACTGCACGGTGACGATGTCGCCATCCACTTTGGCCAACTCGGACAGACGCACTTCTGCGCGATCCATGGCTTTCAGGGACACGAAACCGAACTTCGGCAGGCGACGATGCAGCGGCTGTTGACCGCCTTCAAAGCCTGGAGCAATGGTGCCACCGGAGCGGGAGGTCTGACCTTTGTGGCCACGGCCACCGGTCTTGCCCAAACCACTACCGATACCACGGCCCGGACGATGCTTTTCGCGACGGGAACCCGGCGCTGGACTCAGATCATTGAGTTTCATCGATTAACCCTCGACACGCAGCATGTAGTAAGCCTTGTTGATCATCCCGCGATTCTCGGGAGTATCCAGGACTTCTACAGTGTGACCGATGCGACGCAGACCCAGACCCTTAACGCACAGTTTGTGGTTAGGGATGCGGCCGGTCATGCTTTTGATCAGCGTAACTTTAACGGTAGCCATGATCAGAAGATCTCCTTGACGCTTTTGCCACGCTTGGCGGCAATGGATTCAGGAGACTGCATTGCTTTCAAACCCTTGAAAGTGGCGTGAACCACGTTTACTGGGTTAGTCGAGCCGTAGCACTTGGCCAGAACGTTCTGAACGCCAGCAACTTCGAGGACAGCACGCATAGCGCCGCCAGCGATGATACCGGTACCTTCAGAAGCAGGCTGCATGTACACCTTCGAAGCGCCATGGGCAGACTTCATTGCGTACTGCAGGGTAGTGCCGTTCAGATCAACCTGGATCATGTTGCGGCGAGCAGCTTCCATTGCCTTCTGGATCGCAGCAGGCACTTCACGCGACTTGCCACGGCCGAAGCCAACACGGCCTTTACCATCACCAACCACGGTCAACGCGGTGAAAGTGAAGATACGGCCGCCTTTAACGGTTTTGGCTACGCGGTTAACTTGAACCAGCTTCTCGATGTAGCCTTCGTCGCGCTTTTGGTCGTTATTTGACATAACTTAGAACTCCAGCCCAGCTTCACGAGCAGCATCAGCCAGCGCCTTGACGCGGCCGTGATACTTGAAGCCAGAGCGGTCGAAAGCCACCTGCGAGACGCCAGCGGCTTTAGCACGCGTAGCGACCAGCTGGCCAACCTTAGTGGCCGCGTCGATGTTGCCAGTGGCGCCATCACGCAGTTCTTTATCCAAAGTCGAGGCACTTGCCAGGACTTTGTTGCCGTCGGCCGAAATGACCTGGGCGTAGATGTGCTGCGACGAGCGGAACACGCAGAGACGCACGACTTCGAGTTCGTGCATTTTCAGGCGTGCTTTGCGAGCGCGACGCAGTCGAGTAACTTTTTTGTCGGTCATTTGCTATGCCCTACTTCTTCTTGGCTTCTTTACGACGGACGACTTCGTCCGCGTAGCGCACACCTTTGCCTTTGTACGGCTCTGGTGGACGGAAGTCGCGGATCTCGGCGGCCACTTGACCTACCAGCTGCTTGTCGATGCCCTTGATCAGGATATCGGTCTGGCTAGGAGTCTCAGCGGTGATGCCTTCCGGCAGTTCATAATCCACTGGGTGCGAGAAGCCAAGAGCCAGGTTCAGCACTGTGCCTTTTGCTTGCGCTTTGTAACCAACACCGACCAGCTGGAGCTTGCGCTCGAAGCCTTGGCTTACGCCTTGGACCATATTGTTTACCAACGCACGAGTGGTACCAGCCATTGCGCGAGTTTGTTGATCGCCATTGCGAGCAGCGAAACGCAGCTCACCAGCTTCTTCAACGATCTCAACGGACGAATGGATGTTCAGTTGCAGAGTGCCCTTGGCACCCTTCACCGAAAGCTGTTGGCCTGCGAATTTGACTTCGACACCGGCTGGCAGCTTAACGGGGTTCTTAGCGACGCGTGACATGCTTATCCCCCCTTAGAACACAGTGCAAAGAACTTCGCCGCCGACACCGGCAGCGCGCGCAGCACGATCCGTCATCACACCTTTGTTGGTGGAGACGATAGACACACCGAGACCGCCACGAACTTTTGGCAGATCATCGACGGACTTGTACTGACGCAGGCCTGGACGGCTAACGCGCTTCACTTCCTCGATGACCGGACGGCCTTCGAAGTACTTCAGCTCGATGGACAGCAGAGGCTTGATTTCGCTGCTGATCTGATAACCCGCAATGTAACCTTCGTCCTTCAGGACTTTGGCAACAGCTACCTTCAAAGTAGAAGATGGCATGCTTACGACGGACTTTTCAGCCATCTGGGCATTACGGATACGAGTTAGCATGTCCGCTAACGGGTCCTGCATACTCATGGGCTAGACGCTCCTAATACACAAAAAATTAGCCTTGCGGCTAGTACGTGTCGCCGAGCGCATCCATGCAAAAAAAGCACGGGCTCAGGCGAGCCGGGTATTCTAGACACACCCCACAAATGAATCAAGCCCCATGAGGGGCTTGATTCAAGTTCTAGGTCACCGGTGGTCAGGATCTTGCGACCCCGAGCACCAAGACTTAGATCGTGCTTACCAGCTGGCTTTGACCAGACCTGGAACGTCACCACGCATTGCAGCTTGACGCAGCATGTTACGGCCGAGGCCGAACTTGCGGTACACGCCGTGCGGACGACCAGTCAGGCGGCAGCGGTTACGCATGCGCGAGGCGCTTGCGTCACGTGGCTGCTTCTGCAGTGCTACGGTAGCTTCCCAACGCGCTTCTGGACTTGCGTTCAGATCCACGATGATAGCTTTCAGCGCTGCACGCTTGGTGGCGTACTTGGCAACGGTGAGCTGACGCTTCAGCTCACGGTTTTTCATGCTCTTCTTGGCCATTTTCCTACTCCAATCAGTTGCGGAACGGGAATTTGAAAGCGCGCAGCAGTGCGCGACCTTCGTCATCCGTCCGAGCAGTGGTGGTCAGGGTAATGTCCAGACCGCGGAGAGCGTCGATCTTGTCGTAATCGATTTCCGGGAAAATGATCTGCTCTTTCACGCCCATGCTGTAGTTGCCACGACCATCGAAGGACTTGGCATTCAGGCCGCGGAAGTCGCGAACCCGAGGCAGGGAGATCGACAGCAGACGATCCAGGAATTCATACATACGCTCACGGCGCAGAGTCACTTTGACGCCGATCGGCCAACCTTCACGGACTTTGAAGCCAGCGATGGATTTCCGAGCGTAAGTCACAACGACTTTCTGACCGGTGATCTTTTCCAGGTCAGCAACAGCGTGCTCGATGACTTTTTTGTCGCCGATCGCTTCGCCCAGACCCATGTTCAGGGTGATTTTGGTAACGCGCGGAACTTCCATCACGTTCGAAAGCTTAAGTTCTTCCTTAAGTTTCGGTGCGATTTCCTTCCGGTAAATCTCTTTTAGTCGTGCCATGGTCTTCTACCTAGCAGTGTTCAAGCATCAACCGCTTTTTGGGTCGACTTGAAGACACGAATTTTCTTACCGTCTTCTACTTTGAAACCAACGCGGTCAGCCTTGTTGGTTTCGCCGTTGAAGATGGCGACGTTGGAAGCGTGCAGTGGCGCTTCTTTCTCGACGATACCGCCCTGTACGCCCGACATCGGGTTAGGCTTGGTATGACGCTTGACCAGGTTCAGACCGCCTACAACCAAACGGTTGTCAGCAAGAACCTTCAGCACCTTACCGCGCTTACCTTTGTCTTTGCCGGCGATCACGATGATCTCGTCGTCACGACGAATCTTTTGCATGTCGGATCTCCTTACAGCACTTCTGGGGCGAGCGAGACGATCTTCATGAACTTCTCAGTACGAAGTTCACGGGTCACTGGCCCAAAGATACGGGTGCCGATCGGCTCTTGCTTGTTGTTCAACAGAACAGCAGCGTTGCCATCAAAGCGGATGATGGAGCCGTCAGCACGACGGACGCCATGGCGAGTGCGGACTACGACAGCAGTCATCACTTGGCCTTTTTTCACCTTACCGCGAGGAATTGCTTCCTTGACGGTAACTTTGATGATGTCACCGATACCAGCGTAACGACGATGGGAGCCACCCAGCACCTTGATGCACATAACGCGGCGAGCGCCGCTGTTATCGGCCACATCGAGCATGGATTGAGTCTGAATCATATAATTTCTCCGACCCCTAGTCCTTAGACTTCCACAGCGCGTTCGAGAACATCAACCAGCGCCCAAGACTTGGTCTTGGCCAAAGGACGAGTTTCACGAATAGTGACTTTGTCGCCGATGTGGCACTGATTGGTTTCGTCGTGCGCGTGCAGCTTAGTCGAACGCTTAACGTATTTACCGTAGATCGGGTGCTTAACGCGACGCTCGATCAGAACGGTGATGGTTTTGTCCATCTTGTCGCTGACAACACGGCCAGTCAGCGTACGGACAGTTTTTTCGGCTTCAGCCATGATTACTTACCTGCCTGCTGGTTGAGCACAGTTTTCACGCGAGCGATGTCACGCTTAACTTGCGAGAGCAGATGAGACTGCCCCAACTGGCCAGTTGCTTTCTGCATACGCAGATTGAACTGGTCGCGCAGCAGGCCGAGCAGTTGCTCGTTCAGCTGCTGTGCTGATTTTTCACGAAGTTCATTCGCTTTCATCACATCACCGTCCGTTTAACAAAGGAGGTGGCGAGCGGCAGCTTTGCAGCAGCCAGGGCGAAAGCCTCACGCGCCAGCTCTTCAGAAACACCCTCGATTTCATACAGGACTTTACCTGGCTGAATCTGGGCAACCCAGTACTCCACGTTACCCTTACCTTTACCCATCCGAACTTCGAGTGGCTTCTTGGTGACAGGCTTGTCCGGGAATACACGGATCCAGATCTTGCCGCCACGTTTTACGTGACGGGTCAGCGCACGACGCGCTGATTCGATCTGACGAGCGGTGAGACGACCACGAGCAACAGACTTCAGCGCGAACTCGCCGAAGCTGACTTTGCTACCGCGCAATGCCAGGCCACGGTTGTGACCGGTCATCTGCTTGCGGAACTTCGTACGCTTTGGTTGCAACATTTGGCGTACCCCTTACTTAGCAGCTTTTTTACGAGGCGCTGGTGCTTGTGGTTTCAGTTCTTCTTGGCGACCACCAATTACTTCGCCTTTGAAGATCCAAACCTTTACACCGATCACACCGTAAGTGGTGTGAGCTTCGTAGTTGGCATAGTCGATGTCGGCACGCAGGGTGTGCAGTGGCACACGACCTTCGCGATACCATTCAGTACGTGCGATTTCAGCACCGCCGAGACGACCGCTCACTTGGATTTTGATGCCTTTGGCACCAATGCGCATTGCGTTCTGTACAGCGCGCTTCATAGCGCGACGGAACATTACGCGACGCTCCAGCTGCTGAGCTACGCTCTGCGCAACCAGCATACCGTCGAGCTCCGGCTTGCGGATCTCTTCGATATTGATGTGCACAGGCACACCCATTTGCTTGGTCAGGTCCTGACGCAGTTTCTCAACATCTTCACCTTTCTTCCCGATAACGATACCTGGACGAGCGGTGTGGATGGTGATACGTGCAGTCTGAGCCGGACGATGGATATCGATACGGCTTACGGACGCGCTTTTTAGTTTGTCTTGGAGATACTCACGCACCTTCAGATCAGCGAACAAGTAGTCCGCATAAGTCCGACCGTCTGCGTACCAGACGGAGGTGTGCTCCTTGACGATTCCCAGGCGAATGCCAATGGGATGTACTTTCTGACCCATCTCTTCGACTCCGTTACTTGTCAGCAACCTTGACAGTGATATGGCAAGACCGCTTGACGATGCGATCAGCACGGCCTTTGGCACGTGGCATGATGCGCTTCAGCGAACGCCCTTCGTTGACGAAAACGGTGCTGACCTTCAGGTCATCAACGTCTGCGCCTTCGTTATGCTCGGCGTTGGCTACGGCCGACTCCAGCAATTTCTTCATGATCTCGGCGGCTTTCTTACTGCTGAAAGCCAACAGGTTGAGCGCTTCGCCCACCTTCTTCCCGCGGATCTGGTCGGCGACCAAGCGGGCTTTCTGGGCGGAGATTCGAGCGCCCGACAACTTAGCGGCTACTTCCATTTCCTTACCCCTTAACGCTTGGCTTTCTTGTCAGCCACGTGCCCACGGTATGTGCGGGTACCGGCGAACTCGCCCAGTTTGTGGCCGACCATGTCTTCGTTCACGAGAACTGGGACGTGCTGGCGACCGTTGTGTACTGCGATGGTCAAACCGACCATTTGTGGCAGGATCATCGAACGACGCGACCAGGTCTTAACTGGTTTGCGATCGTTCTTTTCCGCCGCCACTTCGATCTTCTTCAGTAGGTGAAGATCAATAAAAGGACCTTTTTTCAGAGAACGTGGCACTGTCGTATCCCTCTATTTACTTGCGACGACGGACGATCATTTTGTCGGTACGCTTATTACCACGAGTCTTCGCGCCCTTAGTCGGGAAGCCCCATGGCGATACCGGATGACGACCACCAGAGGTACGACCTTCACCACCACCATGTGGGTGGTCAACCGGGTTCATGGCAACACCACGAACGGTTGGGCGAACGCCACGCCAGCGCTTGGCACCAGCTTTACCCAACGAACGCAGGCTGTGCTCGGAGTTCGAGACTTCACCCAGGGTCGCACGGCATTCAGCCAGGACTTTACGCATCTCACCAGAACGCAGACGCAGGGTCACGTAGACACCTTCACGAGCGATCAGCTGAGCCGAAGCACCAGCGGAACGAGCGATTTGCGCGCCTTTACCTGGCTTCAATTCGATGCCGTGTACGGTGCTACCAACTGGAATGTTGCGCAGTTGCAGAGCGTTGCCCGGCTTGATCGGTGCCAAAGCACCTGCGATCAGCTGGTCGCCAGCGCTCACGCCTTTAGGGGCGATGATGTAGCGACGCTCGCCATCTGCGTACAGCAGCAGAGCGATGTGAGCAGTACGGTTTGGATCGTATTCGATACGCTCGACGGTGGCAGCGATGCCATCCTTGTCGTTGCGACGGAAGTCGACCAGACGATAATGCTGCTTATGACCACCACCGATGTGACGAGTGGTAATACGGCCATTGTTGTTACGACCACCAGACTTCGATTTTTTCTCGAGCAGCGGTGCGTGAGGAGCGCCTTTATGCAGCTCCTGGTTGACCACCTTGACCACAAAACGGCGGCCAGGGGAAGTCGGTTTGCATTTAACGATTGCCATGATGCACCCCTTCCTTACTCAGCACTGCTGCTGAAATCGAGATCTTGGCCTGGCTGAAGGGAGATAACTGCCTTCTTCCAGTCATTACGCTTGCCCAGACCGCGAGCAGTGCGCTTGCTTTTACCCAGAACGTTCAGGGTAGTCACGCGCTCTACTTTCACGCTGAACAGGCTTTCGACGGCCTTCTTGATTTCCAGCTTGGTTGCGTCAGTCGCAACCTTGAAAACGAACTGGCCTTTCTTGTCTGCCAGAACCGTAGCCTTCTCGGAAACGTGCGGGCCAAGCAGAACTTTAAATACGCGTTCCTGGTTCATCCCAGCAGCTCCTCGAATTTCTTCACGGCCGACACGGTGATCAACACCTTGTCGTATGCGATCAGACTGACCGGATCGGAACCTTGCACGTCACGCACATCAACGTGTGGCAGGTTACGAGCAGCCAGGTACAGGTTCTGATCAACAGCGTCAGACACGATCAGGACGTCAGTCAGGCCCATGCCGTTCAGCTTGTTCAGCAGATCTTTGGTTTTCGGTGCTTCAACAGCGAAGTCCTGAACCACGACCAGACGATCAGTACGCACCAGCTCAGCAAGGATGGAACGCATTGCTGCGCGATACATCTTCTTGTTCAGCTTCTGGGAGTGATCCTGAGGACGAGCTGCGAAAGTGGTACCGCCGCCACGCCAGATTGGGCTACGGATAGTACCGGCACGAGCACGGCCAGTACCTTTCTGACGCCATGGGCGCTTGCCGCCACCGGAAACGTCGGAACGGGTCTTTTGCTGCTTGCTACCTTGACGGCCGCCGGCCATGTAGGCCACGACTGCTTGGTGAACCAGCGTCTCGTTGAATTCGCCGCCAAATGTCAGTTCGGAAACTTCGATCGCTTGAGCGTCATTTACATTTAATTGCATGTCAGCTTCCCCTTAACCGCGAGCCTTGGCTGCTGGACGTACAACCAAGTTGCCGCCAGTAGCGCCAGGAACAGCGCCCTTGACCAACAACAGATTGCGTTCAGCGTCCACGCGCACTACTTCGAGGGACTGCACGGTCACGCGCTCGGCGCCCATATGACCGGACATTTTTTTGCCCTTGAATACACGACCAGGAGTCTGGCACTGGCCGATAGAGCCTGGAACGCGGTGGGATACGGAGTTACCGTGGGTGTTATCTTGCCCGCGGAAGTTCCAACGCTTGATCGTACCCTGGAAGCCTTTACCTTTGGACTGACCGGTTACATCAACCAGTTGACCAGCAGCGAAGATTTCAGCGTTGATCAGATCGCCGGCCTGGTACTCGCCTTCTTCAAGACGGAATTCCATTACGGTACGACCAGCGGCAACGTTCGCCTTGGCGAAGTGGCCAGCCTGAGCAGCTGTTACACGCGAAGCACGACGCTCGCCGACAGTGACTTGCACTGCACGATAGCCATCGGTCTCTTCAGTTTTGAACTGGGTGACGCGATTCGGCTCGATCTCAATGACCGTGACCGGAATGGAGACACCTTCTTCGGTGAAAATACGGGTCATACCGCATTTACGACCGACTACACCAATAGTCATGTTGTAAACCTCATGAGTGTACGGGGCTTTCACCCGCTATGGCCGCCCATTTCAGAGCGTTACACGACTAAGACCGAGTCTTAGCCGAGGCTGATCTGCACTTCCACACCGGCCGCAAGATCAAGCTTCATAAGTGCATCAACGGTTTTATCCGTTGGCTGGACGATGTCCAGAACGCGCTTATGAGTACGGATCTCGTACTGGTCACGCGCGTCTTTGTTGACGTGCGGGGAGACCAGAACGGTGAACCGCTCTTTACGGGTAGGCAGTGGAATTGGACCACGCACTTGAGCACCAGTACGTTTCGCGGTTTCCACGATTTCCTGGGTGGATTGGTCGATCAGGCGATGGTCAAAAGCCTTCAACCTGATACGGATTTGCTGATTTTGCATTGGATTTCAGACTCCGGCTGCTATTCCCACCGGGCGCAATACGCCCGTTAAAAGGAGGCGCAATTCTATAGACGCCCCTGATAGGTGTCAACCCAATAAAAAAGCCCCCGCTAGGCGGGGGCTCTTTCAATTCATCAAAGCTTACTCAAAAAGAGCTTACTCGATGATTTTGGCTACGACGCCAGCGCCGACGGTACGACCGCCTTCACGGATAGCGAAACGCAGACCGTCTTCCATTGCGATGGTCTTGATCAGGGTGACAACCATTTTGATGTTGTCGCCTGGCATTACCATTTCAACGCCTTCCGGCAGCTCGCAGTTACCGGTCACGTCAGTGGTCCGGAAGTAGAACTGTGGACGGTAGCCTTTGAAGAACGGAGTGTGACGACCGCCTTCTTCTTTGCTCAGGACGTACACTTCAGCTTCGAACTTGGTGTGCGGCTTAACCGAACCTGGCTTGACCAGAACCTGGCCACGCTCAACGTCGTCACGCTTGGTACCACGCAGCAGGACGCCGCAGTTCTCGCCAGCACGACCTTCGTCGAGCAGCTTACGGAACATTTCAACACCGGTGCAGGTGGTGACGGTAGTGTCACGCAGACCAACGATTTCCAGTGGATCCTGAACCTTGACGATACCGCGCTCGATACGACCGGTTACAACAGTACCGCGACCCGAGATCGAGAATACGTCTTCGATTGGCATCAGGAATGGCTTGTCGATAACACGAACTGGCTCTGGGATGTAGCTGTCCAGAGTTTCTACCAGACGCTTGACAGCGGTGGTACCCATTTCGTTGTCGTCTTGGCCGTTCAGGGCCATCAGAGCCGAACCGATGATGATCGGAGTGTCGTCACCTGGGAAGTCGTAAGTGCTCAGCAGATCGCGCACTTCCATCTCAACCAGTTCCAGCAGCTCAGCGTCGTCAACCATGTCAGCCTTGTTCAGGAAGACAACGATGTACGGAACGCCTACCTGACGGGACAGCAGGATGTGTTCACGGGTCTGAGGCATCGGACCATCGGCAGCCGAGCAAACCAGGATAGCGCCGTCCATCTGGGCAGCACCAGTGATCATGTTCTTCACATAGTCAGCGTGACCTGGGCAGTCAACGTGAGCGTAGTGACGAATCGAAGAGTTGTACTCAACGTGCGCGGTGTTGATGGTGATACCACGAGCCTTTTCTTCCGGAGCGCTGTCGATTTTGTCGAAAGCAACAACGGCCGAACCGAAAACTTCGGAGCAGACGCGAGTCAGAGCAGCGGTCAGAGTGGTTTTACCGTGGTCAACGTGACCAATGGTGCCAACGTTGACGTGCGGTAGGGAACGATCAAATTTTTCTTTAGCCACGACAATTAACTCCTTGCCTAAAGGACTGAATCAGCCTTGTTTTTTGGTAACAGTTTCGACGATATGCGACGGAGCTGTATTGTATTTTTTGAATTCCATAGAGTAGCTCGCGCGACCCTGAGACATGGAACGAACGTCGGTTGCGTAACCGAACATTTCACCCAACGGAACCTCGGCACGAATGACCTTGCCGGAAACCGTATCTTCCATACCCAGAATCATGCCACGACGACGGTTAAGGTCGCCCATGACATCACCCATGTAGTCTTCAGGCGTAACGACTTCTACTGCCATGATCGGCTCCAGCAACTCACCACCGCCCTTCTGGGCCAGTTGCTTGGTCGCCATGGAAGCAGCCACCTTGAACGCCATCTCGTTGGAGTCGACGTCGTGGTAAGAACCATCGAACACAGTAGCCTTCAGGCCGATCAGCGGATAACCGGCAACAACGCCGTTCTTCATCTGCTCTTCGATACCCTTCTGGATCGCCGGGATGTATTCCTTCGGAACCACACCACCCACGACCTCGTTCACGAATTGCAGACCTTCCTGACCTTCGTCAGCCGGTGCAAAACGGATCCAGCAGTGACCGAACTGGCCACGACCGCCGGATTGACGAACGAACTTACCTTCGATTTCACAGCTCTTCGTGATGCGCTCACGATAGGAAACCTGAGGCTTACCGATGTTGGCTTCGACGTTGAACTCACGGCGCATCCGGTCAACCAGGATGTCCAGGTGCAATTCGCCCATGCCGGAGATGATCGTCTGACCAGTCTCTTCATCAGTCTTGACGCGGAAAGATGGATCTTCCTGAGCAAGCTTGCCCAGAGCGATACCCATTTTTTCCTGGTCATCCTTGGTCTTTGGCTCAACGGCAACCGAAATAACCGGCTCCGGGAAGTCCATGCGAACCAGGATGATCGGCTTGTCGCCGTTGCACAAAGTCTCACCCGTGGTGACGTCCTTCATGCCGATCAAGGCCGCGATGTCACCAGCGCGTACTTCCTTGATCTCTTCGCGGGCGTTTGCGTGCATTTGCACCATACGACCCACGCGCTCTTTCTTGCCTTTTACCGAGTTGATAACACCGTCGCCGGAGTTCAACACGCCCGAATAAACACGGACAAAGGTCAAGGTACCCACGAATGGGTCGGTAGCGATCTTGAACGCCAGAGCCGAGAACGGCTCGTTGTCGTCTGCATGACGCTCCAGCTCGACGCTCTCGTCATCCGGGTCGGTACCCTTGATGGCCGGAATGTCGGTTGGCGCAGGCAGGAAGTCGATAACGGCGTCGAGAACCAGGGGAACACCCTTGTTCTTGAAGGAAGAACCGCAAACAGCCAGAACGATTTCGCCAGCGATAGTACGCTGACGCAGAGCGGCCTTGATTTCCTCGTTGGTGAGTTCTTCACCCTCGAGATACTTGTTCATCAGCTCTTCGTTGGCTTCAGCTGCTGCTTCAACCATGTTACCGCGCCATTTTTCGGCTTCTTCCAGCAACTCAGCAGGAATGTCCTTGCGAACAGGGACCATGCCCTTGTCGGCATCGTTCCAGTAGACAGCTTGCATGTTGATCAGATCGATCTGACCCTGGAAGTTGTCTTCGGAACCGATGGCCAACTGGATTGGCACCGGAGTGTGACCCAGACGCTGCTTGATCTGACCGATCACGCGCAGGAAGTTGGCACCAGCACGGTCCATCTTGTTTACGTAAACAAGACGTGGAACACCGTATTTGTTGGCCTGACGCCATACGGTTTCCGACTGAGGCTCAACACCCGAGGTGCCGCAGAACACAACGACCGCGCCGTCGAGTACGCGCAGGGAACGCTCTACTTCAATGGTGAAGTCCACGTGACCTGGGGTATCGATGACGTTGAAGCGGTGCTCATCCTTGTACTGCTTCTCAGAACCCTTCCAGAAGGCGGTAATGGCAGCGGAAGTAATGGTGATACCACGCTCCTGCTCCTGCACCATCCAGTCGGTGGTCGCGGCGCCATCATGCACCTCGCCCATCTTGTGACTTTTGCCGGTGTAAAAAAGGACGCGCTCAGTGGTGGTGGTTTTACCAGCATCCACGTGAGCAACGATACCGATGTTACGGTAGCGGTTAATCGGTGTAGTACGAGCCATAAAGCCCTCGCAAATTGAGTGACGCTAAAATTAGAAGCGGTAGTGCGAGAAAGCCTTGTTGGCTTCAGCCATACGGTGCACGTCTTCACGCTTCTTAACTGCAGCACCTTTACCTTCAGCAGCGTCCAACAGTTCGCCAGCCAAACGCAGAGCCATGGACTTCTCGCCGCGCTTGCGGGCGAAGTCTACCAACCAGCGCATTGCCAGGGCGTTACGACGGGACGGACGAACTTCGACCGGAACCTGGTAAGTAGCACCGCCTACACGGCGCGACTTCACTTCGACCAGCGGAGCGATGGCGTCGAGAGCTTTCTCGAAGATTTCCAGGGGATCGCTGTTCTTGCGTTCCTTAACTTTGTCCAGTGCGCCATAAACGATACGCTCGGCAACGGCTTTCTTGCCGCTTTCCATTACGTGGTTCATGAACTTGGCGAGAATCTGGCTTCCGTATTTCGGATCGTCCAGAATCTCACGTTTGGCTGCTACGCGACGTCTTGGCATTGATAAGCCCTCAAACGGTCTTCAGGTTAGCCCGGGACAGCAAATGCGTGCCCGACCTTACTCTTATCGACTCAATAAAATTAAAATCTGCTAAACGGCCGATTATTTCGGACGCTTGGTACCGTACTTCGAACGACCTTGGTTACGACCTTTAACGCCGGAAGTATCCAAAGAGCCGCGAACGGTGTGATAACGAACACCTGGCAAGTCTTTTACACGACCGCCGCGGATCAGTACCACGCTGTGCTCTTGCAGGTTGTGGCCTTCACCGCCGATGTACGAGGAAACCTCGAAACCGTTGGTCAGACGCACACGGCATACTTTACGCAGTGCCGAGTTAGGTTTTTTCGGCGTGGTGGTATACACACGGGTGCATACGCCACGACGTTGCGGGCAGTTCTGCAGCGCAGGCACGTCGGATTTCTCGACGATACGCTTACGCGGCTGACGTACCAGCTGGTTGATAGTTGCCATCTACTAGCTCCACTGTTGTCTTGCGACGCTATTGTCTTACAAGAAAAGCAAAATGGCAGGAACGAATTCCCGCCAAATTTAGGGGATCAAGAGTCTAAAGAGGATCTTGTCCCCAGTCAAGGCAAGGCCCCGACCTCCCCGCCCGCCGTATCTCGACAATTTGTCTCGATCCGCCGGACGGAGTGACCAGGGCCAGGCACTTATCTACCGCAGAACTCAGTTACCGCTCGAGTTCAGTGCTTCGGTCAGTGCAGCTTCCACTTCACTGGCGCTTACGCGCAACGGCTTGTCTGCATCACGACGGCGCTTACGCTCGCTGTGATAGGCCAAACCGGTACCGGCCGGGATCAGACGACCCACGACCACGTTTTCTTTCAGGCCGCGCAGGTAATCGCGCTTGCCGGTTACCGCCGCCTCGGTCAGTACACGGGTGGTTTCCTGGAAGGAAGCCGCCGAGATGAACGATTCGGTGGACAAGGACGCCTTGGTGATACCCAGCAGCACGCGAGTGAACTTGGAGACGAACTTGTCTTCGGTCGCCAGGCGCTCGTTTTCCACCAGCACGTGAGTCAGTTCCATCTGGTCGCCCTTGATGAAACTCGAGTCGCCGGATTCAGCGATCTCGACCTTACGCAGCATCTGACGCAGGATGGTCTCGATGTGCTTGTCGTTGATCTTCACGCCTTGCAGGCGGTAAACGTCCTGGATTTCGTTCACGATGTACTTGGCCAGCGCACTCACACCCAGCAGACGCAGGATGTCGTGTGGATCGCTTGGACCGTCGGAGATAACTTCGCCGCGATTTACCTGTTCGCCTTCGAAGACGTTCAGGTGACGCCACTTCGGAATCAGCTCTTCGTACGGATCGCTACCGTCGTTCGGGGTGATGACCAGACGGCGCTTGCCCTTGGTCTCTTTACCGAACGCGATGGTGCCGCTGACTTCAGCCAGAATCGAGGCTTCTTTCGGACGACGGGCTTCGAACAAGTCGGCAACACGCGGCAGACCACCGGTGATGTCGCGGGTTTTCGAAGTTTCCTGCGGGATCCGGGCGATAACATCACCGATCGCGATCCGCGCACCGTCCGCAACACCGACCAAGGCGTTGGCTGGCAGGAAGTACTGAGCGATTACGTCAGTGCCTGGCAGCAACAGGTCCTTGCCGTTGTCGTCGACCATCTTAACGGCTGGACGAATGTCCTTGCCGGCAGCTGGACGATCTTTGGCGTCGAGTACTTCAATGTTGGTCATACCGGTCAATTCGTCAGTCTGACGCTTGATCGTGATGCCTTCTTCCATGCCCACGTAGGTCACGGTACCTTTCATTTCGGTCACGATCGGGTGGGTGTGCGGATCCCACTTGGCCACGATGGCACCAGCGTCGACCTTGTCACCTTCCTTGACCGAAATCACAGCACCGTAAGGCAGCTTGTAGCGCTCGCGCTCACGACCGAAGTCATCAGCGATCGCCAGCTCACCGGAACGGGATACAGCCACCAGGTGACCGTCCACGCGTTCTACGTGCTTGAGGTTGTGCAGACGGACAGTACCGCCGTTCTTCACCTGGACGCTGTCGGCTGCCGAGGTCCGGCTTGCCGCACCACCGATGTGGAACGTACGCATCGTCAGCTGGGTACCCGGCTCACCGATGGACTGGGCAGCGATAACGCCGACCGCTTCACCGATGTTCACCTGGTGACCACGAGCCAGGTCGCGACCGTAACACTTGGCGCAGATGCCGTAGCGGGTTTCGCAGCTGATCGGCGAGCGTACGATCACTTCGTCGATGCTGTTGAGTTCGATGAACTCGACCCACTTCTCGTCAACCAAGGTGCCAGCAGGAACGATCACGTCCTCGGTACCTGGCTTGAATACATCACGGGCAATGACACGACCCAATACGCGCTCACCCAGTGGCTCTACAACGTCACCGCCTTCAATGTGCGGAGTCATCAGCAGGCCATGCTCGGTGCCGCAATCGATCTCGGTCACGACCAGATCCTGGGCAACGTCTACCAGACGACGAGTCAGGTAACCGGAGTTCGCGGTTTTCAACGCGGTATCCGCAAGACCCTTACGAGCACCGTGAGTGGAGATGAAGTACTGAAGTACGCTCAAGCCTTCACGGAAGTTCGCAGTAATCGGGGTCTCGATGATGGAGCCGTCCGGCTTGGCCATCAGGCCACGCATACCGGCGAGCTGACGGATCTGCGCAGCAGAACCCCGTGCGCCCGAGTCGGCCATCATGTACATCGAGTTGAAGGATTCCTGGTCGACTTCATTGCCATGACGGTCGATGACTTTCTCTTTCGAGAGGTTGGCCATCATCGCCTTGGAAACTTCGTCGTTCGCCTTGGACCAGAGGTCGATCACCTTGTTGTACTTCTCGCCCTGGGTTACCAGGCCGGAAGCGTATTGGCTTTCGATCTCTTTCACTTCTTCGGTGGCAGCACCGATGATGCGGGCTTTTTCATCCGGGATAACGAAGTCGTTAACGCCGATGGAAACGCCGGAGATGGTCGAATAGGCAAAACCGGTGTACATCAACTGGTCAGCGAAGATAACGGTCTCTTTCAGACCCACCACGCGGTAGCACTGGTTGATCAGCTTGGAGATCGCCTTTTTCTTCATCGGCAGGTTGACGACGTCGTAGGACAGGCCTTTTGGCACAACCTGGAACAACAGCGCACGGCCGACGGTGGTGTCGACGATACGGGTGTTGGTCACGCTGCCACCATCACGATCGTTAACGGTTTCGTTGATCCGCACCTTGACCTTGGCGTGCAGTGCGGCTTCGCCGGCACGGAACACACGGTCAACTTCTTGCAGATCCGCGAACACACGACCTTCGCCCTTGGCGTTGATCGCTTCACGAGTCATGTAGTACAGACCCAATACAACGTCCTGCGACGGAACGATGATTGGCTCACCGTTGGCTGGCGACAGGATGTTGTTGGTCGACATCATCAACGCACGCGCTTCGAGCTGGGCTTCCAGCGTCAGCGGTACGTGCACGGCCATTTGGTCGCCGTCGAAGTCGGCGTTGTACGCAGCACAGACCAACGGGTGCAGCTGGATAGCCTTACCTTCGATCAGTACCGGTTCAAACGCCTGGATACCCAGACGGTGAAGGGTCGGTGCACGGTTGAGCAATACGGGGTGTTCGCGAATCACTTCAGCGAGAACGTCCCAGACCTCTGGCAGCTCGCGCTCGACCATCTTCTTGGCGGCTTTGATGGTGGTAGCGAGACCACGCATTTCCAGCTTGCCGAAAATGAACGGCTTGAACAGCTCCAAGGCCATTTTCTTAGGCAGACCGCACTGATGCAGACGCAGGGTCGGGCCTACGGTAATTACCGAACGACCAGAGTAGTCAACACGCTTACCGAGCAAGTTCTGACGGAAACGACCCTGCTTACCCTTGATCATGTCAGCCAGGGATTTCAGAGGACGCTTGTTGGAACCGGTGATAGCGCGGCCACGACGACCGTTGTCGAGCAGTGCATCGACAGCTTCCTGCAACATACGCTTTTCGTTGCGCACGATGATGTCCGGAGCGGACAAGTCGAGCAGGCGCTTCAAGCGGTTGTTACGGTTGATCACCCGACGATACAGATCGTTGAGGTCGGAGGTCGCAAAACGACCGCCATCAAGCGGAACCAGTGGACGCAGGTCTGGCGGCAGAACCGGCAGAACGGTCAGCACCATCCACTCTGGCAGGTTGCCGGAACCCTGGAAGGCTTCCATCAACTTCAGACGCTTGGACAGCTTCTTGATCTTGGTTTCGGAGTTGGTTTGCGGAATCTCTTCGCGCAGACGGCCAATCTCGTGCTCCAGGTCGATCGCGTGCAGCAGCTCGCGGACAGCTTCGGCACCCATGCGGGCATCGAAATCGTCGCCGAACTCTTCCAGCGCTTCGAAGTACTGCTCGTCGTTCAGCAGCTGACCTTTTTCAAGGGTGGTCATGCCTGGATCGATAACGACATAGCTCTCGAAGTAGAGAACGCGTTCGATATCACGCAGGGTCATATCCATCAGCAGGCCGATACGGGACGGCAGCGATTTCAGGAACCAGATGTGGGCAACTGGCGAGGCCAGTTCGATGTGCGCCATGCGCTCACGACGAACTTTTGCCAGCGCGACTTCAACGCCGCACTTCTCGCAGATCACACCACGGTGCTTCAAGCGCTTGTACTTACCGCACAGGCACTCGTAATCCTTGACCGGGCCAAAGATCTTGGCGCAGAACAGGCCGTCACGCTCAGGTTTGAACGTACGGTAGTTGATGGTTTCCGGCTTTTTAACTTCACCGAACGACCACGAACGGATCATCTCAGGCGAGGCCAATCCGATACGGATGGCGTCGAACTCTTCGACTTGACCCTGGTTTTTCAGCAAATTCAGTAGGTCTTTCAAGGCCTTTCCTCCTGGCGGAGCAGAGAGCGGGCCAAACAGCCCCGCTCTCGATTCGCGTCACGTGTTATTCGGTTTCCAGATCGATATCGATGCCGAGGGAACGAATTTCCTTGATCAACACGTTGAAGGACTCGGGCATGCCCGGCTCCATACGGTGATCGCCATCCACGATGTTCTTGTACATCTTGGTCCGGCCGTTCACATCGTCCGACTTCACTGTGAGCATTTCTTGCAGAGTGTATGCAGCACCGTACGCTTCCAGTGCCCAGACCTCCATCTCCCCGAAACGCTGACCACCGAACTGCGCCTTACCACCCAGCGGCTGCTGGGTAACCAGGCTGTAAGAACCGGTAGAACGAGCGTGCATCTTGTCGTCTACCAAGTGGTTCAGCTTCAGCATGTACATGTAGCCAACGGTAACCGGACGCTCGAACTTGTTGCCGGTACGGCCGTCGAACAGCTGCATCTGGCCGCTTTCCGGCAGGTCTGCCAGTTTCAGCATGGCCTTGATTTCGCTTTCCTTGGCACCGTCGAACACCGGAGTAGCCATTGGAACGCCACCGCGCAGGTTCTTCGCCAGATCCAGGATTTCCTGGTCGGAGAAGGTGTCCAGCTCTTCGTTGCGTCCGCCGATCTCGTTGTAGATCTCGTGCAGGAACTTACGCAGGTCAGCAACCTTGCGCTGCTCTTCGATCATACGGTTGATCTTCTCGCCCAGCCCCTTGGCCGCGAGGCCCAGGTGGGTTTCAAGGATCTGACCGACGTTCATACGCGAAGGTACGCCCAACGGGTTGAGGACTACATCGACCGGGGTGCCATTGGCATCGTGCGGCATGTCTTCAACCGGCATGATCACGGAGACCACACCCTTGTTACCGTGACGACCGGCCATCTTGTCGCCCGGCTGGATGCGACGACGGATTGCCAGGTAAACCTTGACGATTTTCAGCACGCCTGGAGCCAGGTCATCGCCCTGCTGCAGTTTGCGCTTCTTATCTTCGAACTTGTCGTCCAGCAGACGGCGGCGATCAACGATATAGGCCTGCGCCTTCTCGAGCTGCTCGTTGAGAGCATCTTCAGCCATGCGCAGTTTGAACCACTGACCATGCTCAAGACCGTCGAGAACTTCGTCGGTGATTTCCTGACCTTTCTTAAGGCCGGCGCCGCCTTCGGCTTTGTGGCCGACCAGAGCGGAGCGCAGACGCTCGAAAGTTGCGCCTTCGACGATACGGAACTCTTCGTTCAGGTCCTTGCGGATCTCGTCGAGTTGAGTCTTCTCGATGGACAGTGCACGAGCGTCACGCTCTACGCCGTCACGGGTGAAGACTTGTACGTCGATGACAGTACCCTTGGTGCCGGTAGGCACGCGCAGGGAGGTGTCTTTAACGTCGCTGGCTTTTTCACCGAAGATGGCACGCAGCAGTTTTTCTTCCGGAGTCAGCTGGGTCTCGCCTTTCGGAGTGACCTTGCCCACCAGGATGTCGCCTGCGCCTACTTCAGCACCTACGTAAACGATACCGGCTTCGTCCAGCTTGTTCAGTGCGGCTTCGCCCACGTTCGGGATGTCCGCAGTGATTTCTTCTGGGCCAAGCTTGGTGTCACGGGCCACACAGGTCAGTTCCTGGATGTGGATCGTGGTGAAGCGGTCTTCCTGAACCACACGCTCGGACAGGCAGATGGAGTCTTCGAAGTTGAAGCCGTTCCATGCCATGAACGCGATGCGCATGTTCTGACCCAGCGCCAGTTCACCCATATCGGTGGACGGGCCGTCGGCCATGATGTCGCTGCGCTGAACCCGATCACCCTTGCTTACCAGCGGACGCTGGTTGATGCAGGTGTTCTGGTTGGAGCGGGTGTATTTGGTCAGGTTGTAGATGTCGACACCGGCTTCGCCAGTTTCAACTTCGTCATCGGCAACACGAACCACGATACGGCTGGCGTCGACGGAATCGATCACACCACCACGACGAGCCACGACGCAAACGCCGGAGTCACGGGCAACGTTACGCTCCATGCCGGTACCTACCAGCGGCTTGTCGGCACGCAGGGTCGGTACAGCTTGACGCTGCATGTTCGAACCCATCAAGGCACGGTTGGCGTCGTCGTGTTCGAGGAACGGGATCAACGACGCTGCAACCGAAACTACCTGCTTCGGCGATACGTCCATCAAGGTGACGTCTTCCGGCGCCTTGACGGTGAACTCGTTCAAGTGACGAACAGCCACCAACTCGTCGATCAGGACTTTCTTGTCGTTCATCGTGGCCGAAGCCTGGGCGATCACGTGATCAGCTTCTTCGATGGCAGACAGGAATACGATCTCGTCGGTGACCAAGGCGTCTTTCACCACGCGGTACGGGCTTTCGAGGAAGCCGTACTGGTTGGTGCGCGCATAGGCAGCCAGGGAGTTGATCAGACCGATGTTCGGACCTTCCGGCGTTTCAATCGGGCATACACGACCGTAGTGAGTCGGGTGTACGTCACGGACTTCGAAGCCTGCACGCTCACGGGTCAAACCACCTGGGCCGAGTGCGGAGACACGACGCTTGTGGGTGATCTCGGACAACGGGTTGTTCTGGTCCATGAACTGGGACAGCTGGCTCGAACCGAAGAACTCCTTCACCGCCGCAGCCACAGGCTTGGCGTTGATCAAGTCTTGCGGCATCAGGCCTTCGCTTTCAGCCATCGACAGACGTTCCTTGACCGCACGCTCTACGCGCACCAGACCAACACGGAACTGGTTCTCGGCCATTTCGCCTACGCAACGAACACGACGGTTACCAAGGTGGTCGATGTCATCGACGATGCCCTTGCCGTTACGGATGTCGACCAGGGTCTTGAGGACCGCAACGATGTCATCCTTGTTCAGTACGCCCGAACCTTCGATCTCGGTACGACCGATACGACGGTTGAACTTCATCCGGCCGACCGCAGACAGGTCATAGCGCTCAGGGCTGAAGAACAGGTTGTTGAACAGCGTCTCGGCTGCATCCTTGGTTGGCGGCTCGCCAGGACGCATCATGCGATAGATTTCGACCAAGGCTTCCAGTTGGTTGCCGGTGGAGTCGATCTTCAGCGTGTCGGAGATGAACGGACCGCAGTCGATATCATTGGTGTACAGGGTTTCAATACGCACAACCTGAGCCTTGACGATTTTCGCCAGGATCTCGGTGGTCAGTTCGGTATTGCACTCTGCAAGGATTTCACCGGTGGCTGGGTGCACGATGACCTTCGCGGTGGTACGACCCAACACGTAGTCAATCGGTACCTGCAGTTCCTTGATACCGGCTTTTTCCAGCTGGTTGATATGGCGGGCAGTGATACGACGACCCTGCTCGACAATAACCTTGCCTTTGTCATCCTGGATATCGAGGACAGCGATTTCACCGCGCAGGCGCTGAGGCACCAGCTCCAGGCTGAGGCTCTCGCCCTGCACATGGAATACGTTGGTGGTGTAGAACGCGTCCAGCACTTCCTCGGTGGTATAGCCGAGCGCGCGAAGCAGTACCGATGCTGGCAGCTTGCGGCGACGGTCGATACGCACGAACACGCAGTCTTTCGGGTCGAACTCGAAGTCCAACCACGAACCGCGGTAAGGAATGATGCGCGCGGAGTAAAGCAGTTTGCCGGAGCTGTGCGTCTTGCCACGGTCGTGGTCGAAGAACACGCCCGGAGAACGGTGCAGCTGGGAAACGATTACACGCTCGGTACCGTTGATTACGAAGGTACCGTTTTCAGTCATCAGGGGGATTTCACCCATGTAGACTTCTTGCTCTTTGATGTCCTTGATCGCTTTGTTCGACGATTCTTTGTCGAAAATGATCAGGCGCACTTTCACCCGCAAAGGTACGGCGTAAGTTACACCGCGCAATACGCATTCTTTGACATCAAATGCCGGCTCGCCCAGGCGATAACCGACGTACTCCAGCGCAGCATTGCCGGAGTAGCTGATGATCGGGAAAACGGATTTGAAGGCCGCATGCAGGCCCACGTCGCGGAACTGATCTTTAGTCGCTCCCGCTTGCAAGAATTCACGATACGAATCCAGCTGGATGGCCAGGAGGTACGGCACATCCATGACGTCCGGCAACTTGCTAAAGTCCTTGCGGATACGTTTTTTCTCAGTATATGAGTAAGCCATCAGCGTTCCCCAGCTTGGTCACCTGCTTGTTTGGCCCCTCCCGACGGGAGCAGCCAGAAAATCGTGCAAACCCCATGGTTTGCGCCACCGCATCGGGTGGTTACAGCTCGTTATCGGCACCGACCCAGTCGGCTGGCAATAACGGAAAAAGGCCGGTGGCAAGAGCCACCAGCCATCAGCCTTTCGCTTAACGCTCGGGCTGGAGACGCAAAGTCGATGCTTACTTCAGCTCGACTTTAGCGCCTGCTTCTTCCAGAACAGCTTTGGCTTTGTCAGCTGCGTCTTTGGCAACAGCTTCCAGAACCATGGCAGGAGCGCCGTCAACTACAGCCTTGGCTTCTTTCAGGCCCAGACCGGTCAGTTCACGTACTGCCTTGATCACGTTAACTTTCTTCTCGCCAGCTTCGGTCAGCATGACGTTGAATTCAGTTTGCTCTTCAGCAACGGCAGCAACAGCAGCTGGACCAGCGGAAGCGGCAGCAGCGGTAACACCGAATTTTTCTTCGAAAGCTTTGATCAGCTCAACAACTTCCATTACGGACATGTTGCCAACGGCTTCGAGGATATCGTTTTGAGAGATAGACATGACTCTAAATTCCTGGATTGGGGGACGGCCTACGCGACCATCGAAATAAACAAAAAACGCGAAAAGGAGTGACGAGCCTTAGGCTGCGGCAGCTTCTTTCTGGTCGCGCAGTGCCGCCAGAGTACGAGCCAATTTGCTGGTTGCGCCTTGAATCACGCTCATCAGCTGAGAAATTGCTTCGTCACGGGTCGGCAGAGTTGCCAATACGTCGATCTGGTTAGCTGCGAGGTACTTGCCCTCGAACGCAGCTGCCTTAATCTCGAACTTGTCCTGACCTTTGGCGAATTCCTTGAACAAACGGGCAGCAGCGCCAGGATGTTGGGTGGAGAACGCGATCAAGGTCGGGCCGGTGAACACGTCGTTGAGGACACTGTATTCAGTGTCAGCAACAGCGCGCTTGAGCAAGGTGTTACGTACAACACGTACGTAAACGCCAGCTTCACGAGCCTCTTTACGGAGTCCGGTCATTGCGCCTACTGTTACGCCACGGGCATCAGCCACGACAGCGGACAGAGCAGCTTTGGCAGCCTCGTTGACTTCAGCGACGATGGCCTTCTTGTCTTCGAGTTTAATTGCCACGGGTTTAACTCCTGCTTGTTACCGTTTCATCCGGTCGAAACCGAATGTCGTTTTGGTGTCTGATTCGGTAAGGAACCGGGAGCACCATCTGCGTAGGCTTGTGGTTTAAGACTTGCGTCGCCTACGGTCTTGGACAGCCCCCGCCAGGCAGGGACCCCAATTTTTCGATTGGCACAATTGCTTGCGCCAACCTGAGTCTTACGCGTCGAGCGAGCTCTGATCGATGACCAGACCTGGGCCCATAGTGGTGCTCAGGGTAACGCGCTTGACGTAGATGCCTTTCGAAGAAGCTGGTTTGATACGCTTCAGATCAGCGATCAGGGCTTCAACGTTTTCTTTCAGCTTGACGGCGTCGAAGCCAATCTTGCCTACGGAAGTGTGGATGATGCCGTTTTTGTCGGTGCGATAACGAACCTGACCAGCTTTGGCGTTTTTAACCGCGGTAGCTACGTCTGGCGTTACGGTGCCAACCTTAGGGTTAGGCATCAGGCCACGTGGACCGAGGATCTGACCCAACTGACCCACAACGCGCATGGCATCCGGGGATGCGATTACTACGTCATAGTTCAGGTCGCCGCCTTTCATTTCAGCAGCCAGGTCGTCCATGCCTACGCGGTCAGCGCCGGCAGCCAAAGCTGCTTCAGCAGCCGGGCCTTGGGTGAAGACGGCAACACGTACGGTCTTGCCAGTGCCGTGAGGCAGCACGGTGGCGCTACGAACGACCTGGTCGGATTTACGTGGGTCAACGCCCAGGTTTACAGCAACGTCGAACGACTCGCTGAACTTGACAGTCGACAGCTCAGCCAGCAGAGCGGCGGCGTCTACAAAGTTGTAGGCCTTGCCTGCTTCGATTTTGCCGGCGATAGCCTTTTGACGCTTGGTCAGCTTAGCCATTACACACCCTCCACGTTAAGGCCCATGCTACGAGCAGAACCGGCGATAGTACGCACGGCTGCATCCATATCAGCTGCAGTCAGATCCGCGTTTTTGGTTTTCGCGATTTCTTCCAGCTGAGCACGGGTAACGGTGCCAACCTTAACGGTGTTTGGACGAGCGGAACCGCTGGTCAAACCTGCAGCCTTCTTCAGCAGAACCGAAGCAGGGGTGCTTTTTGTTTCGAAGGTGAAGCTACGGTCGCTGTAGACAGTGATGATCACTGGAGTCGGCAGACCTGGCTCAAGACCCTGAGTACGGGCGTTGAAGGCCTTGCAGAATTCCATGATGTTCACGCCGTGCTGACCCAGTGCAGGACCAACGGGTGGGCTTGGGTTAGCCTGAGCGGCCTTCACTTGCAGCTTGATGTAAGCGGTAATTTTCTTGGCCATGAGGCACTCCAATTACGGGTTCGAACGCCTCGAAAGGCTCCCCGGTTACTTGCGCGTTTATCCCAGTGACGACAAAACCCCACAGCCTAGGGCTGCGGGGTTGGGATGCCTGCTCAATCAGACCTTTTCGACCTGACTGAACTCTAGCTCTACCGGAGTAGAGCGACCGAAAATGAGCACTGCCACTTGGATCCGGCTCTTTTCGTAGTTAACTTCTTCAACCGTGCCATTGAAATCAGCGAATGGACCGTCGGTGACACGTACCACTTCACCCGGCTCAAACAATGTCTTAGGCTTCGGCTTGTCGCTACCATCAGCAACACGACGCAGAATCGCTTCTGCCTCTTTATCCGTAATCGGCGCAGGCTTATCGGCGGTACCGCCAATGAAACCCATCACCCGAGGGGTATCCTTGACCAAGTGCCAAGTCCCTTCGTTCATGTCCATCTGTACCAGCACGTAGCCCGGAAAGAACTTGCGTTCACTTTTGCGCTTCTGGCCATTACGCATCTCAACCACTTCTTCAGTGGGGACCAGAATCTCGCCAAAGCCATCTTCCATGCCAGCCAGCTTTACGCGCTCTACCAGCGAGCGCATGACATGCTTCTCGTAACCCGAGTAAGCATGCACAACGTACCAACGCTTAGCCACGGGACACCCTTAGCCAACAATCAAGGAAACAAGCCAGCCGAGCAGGGAATCGAGCCCCCACAACAGCAACGCCATTACCAGAACAACAGCCACAACGATCAACGTGGTCTGCGTGGTTTCTTGGCGAGTCGGCCATACGACTTTACGAATCTCGGTGCGAGCTTCCTTAGCGAGTACAAAGAAAGACTTGCCCTTCGCCGTTTGCAAGCCTACAAAGGCAGCAACGGCAGCAATGGCGAGCAATGCAAGCACGCGGTACAGGATCGGCGAAGCAGAGTAATACTGATTGCCAACAACGCCAACAACCACCAAAGCGACTACCACTAGCCACTTGAGCAGATCGAAGCGAGAGCCTTGAGCTTCAGCTTTAGGAGTCATCTATGAAGATCCTGTGAAAAGAAAGCCAGACACACCGAGTGAATCTGGCAGGTCAGGAGGGAATCGAACCCCCAACCTACGGTTTTGGAGACCGTCGCTCTGCCAATTGAGCTACTGACCTAAAACAAAATCAGGCCGACCATTATGCCGGCCCGAAAAAGACATTACAACTGTTTACTCGATGACTTTGGCCACGACGCCAGCGCCGACGGTACGACCGCCTTCACGGATAGCGAAACGCAGGCCATCTTCCATCGCAATAGTCTTGATCAGGGTAACAGTCATCTGAATGTTATCACCTGGCATTACCATTTCTACGCCTTCTGGCAACTCGCAGTTACCGGTCACGTCAGTCGTACGGAAGTAGAACTGTGGACGGTAGCCTTTGAAGAACGGAGTGTGACGACCGCCCTCTTCCTTGCTCAGAACGTAAACTTCTGCGGTGAACTTGGTGTGCGGCTTGACAGTGCCCGGCTTGACCAGGACCTGACCACGCTCAACATCGTCACGCTTGGTACCACGCAGCAACACGCCGCAGTTCTCGCCAGCACGACCTTCGTCGAGCAGCTTGCGGAACATCTCAACGCCAGTGCAGGTCGTTTTCTGAGTATCACGCAGGCCAACGATTTCAACTTCTTCCTGGATACGAACGATGCCACGCTCAACACGACCAGTCACAACAGTCCCACGACCAGAGATCGAGAATACATCTTCGATTGGCATCAGGAACGGCTTGTCGATAGCACGCTCCGGCTCTGGAATGTAGCTATCCAGAGTTTCCACCAACTTTTTGACAGCAGTGGTACCCATCTCGTTGTCGTCTTGGCCATTCAGAGCCATCAGAGCCGAACCGATGATGATCGGAGTGTCGTCACCTGGGAAGTCGTAAGTGCTCAGCAGATCGCGCACTTCCATCTCAACCAGCTCCAGCAGCTCGGCGTCATCAACCATGTCAGCCTTGTTCAGGAAGACAACGATGTACGGAACGCCTACCTGACGGGACAGCAGGATGTGTTCACGGGTCTGAGGCATCGGACCATCGGCAGCCGAGCAAACCAGGATAGCGCCGTCCATCTGGGCAGCACCGGTAATCATGTTCTTCACGTAGTCAGCGTGACCCGGGCAGTCAACGTGTGCGTAGTGACGCACGGCCGAATCATACTCAACGTGAGCTGTGTTAATGGTGATACCGCGAGCTTTCTCTTCCGGGGCGCTGTCGATCTTGTCGAAGTCAACCTTGGCCGAACCGAACACCTCGGAGCAGACGCGGGTCAGAGCAGCAGTCAGCGTGGTTTTACCATGATCTACGTGACCAATGGTGCCTACGTTGACGTGCGGCTTGTTACGTTCGAACTTTTCCTTAGCCATCGAAATCACCCCCAGGAGAAGAATTTAGCGAGTCATATCAGCCATTAAAACAAAGGCAGATATTTGCATATCTGCCTTGTTATATGGAGCTCTTGAGCGGATTTGAACCGCTGACCTCACCCTTACCAAGGGTGTGCTCTACCAACTGAGCTACAAGAGCGAAACACCTTGCACAACCTGCAAACTTGGAGCGGGTAGCGGGAATCGAACCCGCATCATCAGCTTGGAAGGCTGAGGTTCTACCACTAAACTATACCCGCGGAGCTTGCAGCTCACGCTAAAAATGGTGGAGGGGGAAGGATTCGAACCTTCGAAGTCGTAGACGTCAGATTTACAGTCTGATCCCTTTGGCCGCTCGGGAACCCCTCCTAAGCGAGCCGGCATTCTATATTATGCCAGCCTTCTGTCAAGCATTTTCTCATTAAAAACCTGAGGTTAGCTGCGTTGACTACGCTTTGCACCGTTAGCCCTTTAAGGCCTTCGCTGCGAAGCGGGCGCCATTCTATGCAAACTACCCCGTAGGCGCAACCCCTTCACACGGCATTATTTTATGTTTTAACTCATTGAATTCTTTAGAAAGGTTTTGAAGCAGTGTTTCACTCACCTTTCCTGCGCTATCGGGGGATATCTGCAACCAGAATCCTCCAGCATCTGAAGAACCCGAGGAGCTCGATGGAGCGGCACGACTCACAACACCCGAAGCAGCAAGTCGCTGCTCCAACTGCCGAGCCACCTCCAGACGAGTGAAGCCGCCGACATAAAGACAGCCTTTTTGCGCATCACTAGACGTACCGGAATCGCGCCTGACAAGTGCGTCTGCTGTTTCGCTCAACAGATGGATGTCCTGCTGGGAGCCGCGATACAAGTTCAGTGGAGTGACATCCTTGGCTCGAAGCGGAGCCTCCTGCTGATGCCAGACGTAATAGAAGACATTCAAGACCAGCAACAACAGGAACAGCCAGCGCATAAAAAACCTCAAGACAAAGGACAGGCCATCGCCAGACCGACAAAAACCAGGTCAGGCACTACCCTGGCATCCGGAACGACGCCTGATACCAGGTCAGCATCCCCTCCCGTGAGAAACACCACGAAATCCTTTCCCCAGTATTGCTGCGCCAATTCAAGCTGAGTCAGTACAAATCCCCTGAGCATCAGCATGCAACCGCGCTCCACCGCCTCGACGGTGGTACGACCAGGAGCGAGACTCTCATGAGCCCGCTCAGCCGCCGTATCGTCATAGCGAATCCGTCGGGTGTGGGTACGTAGCTGATTTCGCATCAAAGGCATGCCTGGGCATATGAACCCTCCGAGGTGATCACCATTGGCAGCCACAAAATCGGCCGTAATGGCAGTACCGAAATCGAGCACCAGGCACGCACCCGAAGCAAGATGAAAGCCACCGAGCAGAGCCAACCAACGGTCCAGACCCAATCGTTCATACTCTTCGTACCCGTTCTTCACCCCAGCCATTTCCCGCATGGGTAGGGCACGAGTTACGGAGACGCCAAACACCTCAACCAATGAGGCGACTAATGAATCCGTTTCTTCAGCCGTTCTGACACTGACGAGCCGACATTTTTTCAGCTGAAACTTGCCGGCATCGTCCAGACACGTCAACAGATCATCATCGGAACCGACAATCCCCCCCTGGACAGGTGTTACACCATCGGAGCGAAGAACCCGCCACTTGATGAAGCTATTGCCGCAATCGAGCTCAAGAATCATCGCGCAACCTCAAACTGAGCTCACCACCGCTAAAGACTTTTTCCACTCCATCCACCTTCAACCGCAGCGCACCCTGCAGATCAACGCCCATCACAACGCCGTGAATTTGGTTGGCGCCCGCAATCAGCGAAACAGATTGCCCCTGCCACAGATGGTATTTTTCCCACTCTGACTGAATTGCGGCAAAACCAGATGCATGATGAAGCTTCAAATACTGCTGAAGCTTCGCACTCATTCTGGCCACAAGCTCATTTCGATCAAAACCCTTGCCCGCCTCCAGGCACATCGACGTCCACTCCTGGTCGACCTCATCATTCATTTGCATATTCACGTTAATCCCTACGCCCAGGACAACATGGCAAACATCCGCCGGATCTCCCACCAACTCAAGCAGAATGCCTGCAATTTTTTTCGCACCCACCAAAACATCGTTAGGCCATTTCAGCCCCGCCTCCGAAATCCCCATGTCACGCAACGTATGCATGACAGCAAGCCCGACGACAAGGCTGAGCCCCTCGATCTGTCGCATGCCGCCCTCAATGCGCAATACCAAGCTGTAATAGAGATTGTCGGCAAATGGACTGACCCATTTACGACCGCGCCGTCCTCGACCCGCCACCTGCCGCTCAGACAAGACCACAAATGGTGCTTGCGCGCCACGCTCTATGGCGCGCAACGCTTCAGCATTTGTGGAATCAATAGAGTCAAATATATGGACGGGCCACTCATGGAGACCCTTCGCGCAGATATCCGTCGCATCCAGAAGCAACAGGGGCTTGGCCAACTGGTAGCCTTTGCCGCGAACCTTATGCACAGACAAACCCAGCTCCGCTTCCAGGTGTTGCAACTGCTTCCATACAGCGCTGCGACTGATACCCAGCGCGACACCCAGCGCTTGGCCCGAGTGAAAGCGACCATCCTTCAGAAGTTTTAGCAACGTGAGCATGCGGAGTGCGCCCTGATAATGAGGCCCGCATGATAGCCATGCGTAAGGCGATTGCATAGAAACGCAAAATGACTTTCCCGCGGGCAAAACAAAACCCCTACCTGCGTCAGCAGATAGGGGTTTCGGAATTTAATCTTGACGATGACCTACTCTCACATGGGGAAACCCCACACTACCATCGGCGATGCATCGTTTCACTGCTGAGTTCGGGATGGGATCAGGTGGTTCCAATGCTCTATGGTCGTCAAGAAATTCGGTAGCCAGCGCGTGCCTTGCGGTCACGTTCCAGCGAATGGGTATGTGATAGGTTTCGGTGTTTTGTGACGTTCGAACTTTCGGTTCGTTTCGTCTTCACACACCGCAATCTGGTGCTCGTTCGCTTTTCAGCTCGAAGCAAGCAAATTGCTTGGGTGTTATATGGTCAAGCCTCACGGGCAATTAGTACAGGTTAGCTCAACGCCTCACAGCGCTTACACACCCTGCCTATCAACGTCGTAGTCTTCGACGGCCCTTCAGGGGACTCAAGGTCCCAGTGAGATCTCATCTTGAGGCAAGTTTCCCGCTTAGATGCTTTCAGCGGTTATCTTTCCCGAACATAGCTACCCGGCAATGCCACTGGCGTGACAACCGGAACACCAGAGGTTCGTCCACTCCGGTCCTCTCGTACTAGGAGCAGCCCCTCTCAAATCTCAAACGTCCACGGCAGATAGGGACCGAACTGTCTCACGACGTTCTAAACCCAGCTCGCGTACCACTTTAAATGGCGAACAGCCATACCCTTGGGACCGGCTTCAGCCCCAGGATGTGATGAGCCGACATCGAGGTGCCAAACACCGCCGTCGATATGAACTCTTGGGCGGTATCAGCCTGTTATCCCCGGAGTACCTTTTATCCGTTGAGCGATGGCCCCTCCATACAGAACCACCGGATCACTAAGACCTACTTTCGTACCTGCTCGACGTGTCTGTCTCGCTGTCAAGCGCGCTTTTGCCTTTATACTCTACGACCGATTTCCGACCGGTCTGAGCGCACCTTCGTACTCCTCCGTTACTCTTTAGGAGGAGACCGCCCCAGTCAAACTACCCACCATACACTGTCCTCGATCCGGATAACGGACCTGAGTTAGAACCTCAAAGTTGCCAGGGTGGTATTTCAAGGATGGCTCCACGCGAACTGGCGTCCACGCTTCAAAGCCTCCCACCTATCCTACACAAGCAAATTCAAAGTCCAGTGCAAAGCTATAGTAAAGGTTCACGGGGTCTTTCCGTCTAGCCGCGGATACACTGCATCTTCACAGCGATTTCAATTTCACCGAGTCTCGGGTGGAGACAGCGCCGCCATCGTTACGCCATTCGTGCAGGTCGGAACTTACCCGACAAGGAATTTCGCTACCTTAGGACCGTTATAGTTACGGCCGCCGTTTACCGGGGCTTCGATCAAGAGCTTCGCGTTAGCTAACCCCATCAATTAACCTTCCGGCACCGGGCAGGCGTCACACCCTATACGTCCACTTTCGTGTTTGCAGAGTGCTGTGTTTTTAATAAACAGTCGCAGCGGCCTGGTATCTTCGACCGGCGTGGGCTTACGCAGCAAGTGCTTCACCCTCACCGGCGCACCTTCTCCCGAAGTTACGGTGCCATTTTGCCTAGTTCCTTCACCCGAGTTCTCTCAAGCGCCTTGGTATTCTCTACCCAACCACCTGTGTCGGTTTGGGGTACGGTTCCTGGTTACCTGAAGCTTAGAAGCTTTTCTTGGAAGCATGGCATCAACCACTTCGTCACCCAAAGGGTAACTCGTCATCAGCTCTCGGCCTTGGAATCCCGGATTTACCTAAGATTCCAGCCTACCACCTTAAACTTGGACAACCAACGCCAAGCTGGCCTAGCCTTCTCCGTCCCTCCATCGCAATAACCAGAAGTACAGGAATATTAACCTGTTTTCCATCGACTACGCTTTTCAGCCTCGCCTTAGGGACCGACTAACCCTGCGTCGATTAACGTTGCGCAGGAAACCTTGGTCTTTCGGCGTGGGTGTTTTTCACACCCATTGTCGTTACTCATGTCAGCATTCGCACTTCTGATACCTCCAGCAAGCTTCTCAACTCACCTTCACAGGCTTACAGAACGCTCCTCTACCGCATCACCTAAGTGATACCCGTAGCTTCGGTGTATGGTTTGAGCCCCGTTACATCTTCCGCGCAGGCCGACTCGACTAGTGAGCTATTACGCTTTCTTTAAAGGGTGGCTGCTTCTAAGCCAACCTCCTAGCTGTCTAAGCCTTCCCACATCGTTTCCCACTTAACCATAACTTTGGGACCTTAGCTGACGGTCTGGGTTGTTTCCCTTTTCACGACGGACGTTAGCACCCGCCGTGTGTCTCCCATGCTCGGCACTTGTAGGTATTCGGAGTTTGCATCGGTTTGGTAAGTCGGGATGACCCCCTAGCCGAAACAGTGCTCTACCCCCTACAGTGATACATGAGGCGCTACCTAAATAGCTTTCGAGGAGAACCAGCTATCTCCGAGCTTGATTAGCCTTTCACTCCGATCCACAGGTCATCCGCTAACTTTTCAACGGTAGTCGGTTCGGTCCTCCAGTTAGTGTTACCCAACCTTCAACCTGCCCATGGATAGATCGCCCGGTTTCGGGTCTATTCCCAGCGACTAGACGCCCTATTAAGACTCGCTTTCGCTACGCCTCCCCTATTCGGTTAAGCTCGCCACTGAAAATAAGTCGCTGACCCATTATACAAAAGGTACGCAGTCACCCAACAAAGTGGGCTCCCACTGCTTGTACGCATACGGTTTCAGGATCTATTTCACTCCCCTCTCCGGGGTTCTTTTCGCCTTTCCCTCACGGTACTAGTTCACTATCGGTCAGTCAGTAGTATTTAGCCTTGGAGGATGGTCCCCCCATATTCAGACAAAGTTTCTCGTGCTCCGTCCTACTCGATTTCACTTCTAAGATCCTTTCGCGTACAGGGCTATCACCCACTATGGCCGCACTTTCCAGAGCGTTCCGCTAAAATCAAAGAAGCTTAAGGGCTAGTCCCCGTTCGCTCGCCACTACTAAGGGAATCTCGGTTGATTTCTTTTCCTCAGGGTACTTAGATGTTTCAGTTCCCCTGGTTCGCCTCTTGCACCTATGTATTCAGTACAAGATAACCATCTTATGATGGCTGGGTTCCCCCATTCAGACATCTCCGGATCAAAGTCTGTTTGCCGACTCCCCGAAGCTTTTCGCAGGCTACCACGTCTTTCATCGCCTCTGACTGCCAAGGCATCCACCGTATGCGCTTCTTCACTTGACCATATAACCCCAAGCAATCTGGTTATACTGTGAAGACGACATTCGCCGAAAATTCGAATTTCTCAACTAAGAGAACTCACAAATTTTACCTTAGCCTGATCCGTTACCAGTGAAAGTAACGTCCAGTCTATCTTTCTATCACATACCCAAATTTTTAAAGAACGATCTAATCAAAAGACTAGAAATCAACATTCATCATCACCGTGATGGAATGCTCATTTCTAAGCTTTCAGAAGCAGTTTATGGTGGAGCCAAGCGGGATCGAACCGCTGACCTCCTGCGTGCAAGGCAGGCGCTCTCCCAGCTGAGCTATGGCCCCATAACAAAATTGGTGGGTCTGGGCAGATTCGAACTGCCGACCTCACCCTTATCAGGGGTGCGCTCTAACCAACTGAGCTACAGACCCAATTTCGAGCTTGTAACTGTTAGCGTGAGCTATCAGCTTGGAGCTTAAAGCTGCTTCTATCGTCTTCTTCAATGAATCAAGCAATTCGTGTGGGAGCTCATGAAGCAGCTGCGGTCGTCGATTAAGGAGGTGATCCAGCCGCAGGTTCCCCTACGGCTACCTTGTTACGACTTCACCCCAGTCATGAATCACACCGTGGTAACCGTCCTCCCGAAGGTTAGACTAGCTACTTCTGGTGCAACCCACTCCCATGGTGTGACGGGCGGTGTGTACAAGGCCCGGGAACGTATTCACCGCGACATTCTGATTCGCGATTACTAGCGATTCCGACTTCACGCAGTCGAGTTGCAGACTGCGATCCGGACTACGATCGGTTTTGTGGGATTAGCTCCACCTCGCGGCTTGGCAACCCTCTGTACCGACCATTGTAGCACGTGTGTAGCCCAGGCCGTAAGGGCCATGATGACTTGACGTCATCCCCACCTTCCTCCGGTTTGTCACCGGCAGTCTCCTTAGAGTGCCCACCATAACGTGCTGGTAACTAAGGACAAGGGTTGCGCTCGTTACGGGACTTAACCCAACATCTCACGACACGAGCTGACGACAGCCATGCAGCACCTGTCTCAATGTTCCCGAAGGCACCCATCCATCTCTGGAAAGTTCATTGGATGTCAAGGCCTGGTAAGGTTCTTCGCGTTGCTTCGAATTAAACCACATGCTCCACCGCTTGTGCGGGCCCCCGTCAATTCATTTGAGTTTTAACCTTGCGGCCGTACTCCCCAGGCGGTCAACTTAATGCGTTAGCTGCGCCACTAAGAGCTCAAGGCTCCCAACGGCTAGTTGACATCGTTTACGGCGTGGACTACCAGGGTATCTAATCCTGTTTGCTCCCCACGCTTTCGCACCTCAGTGTCAGTATCAGTCCAGGTGGTCGCCTTCGCCACTGGTGTTCCTTCCTATATCTACGCATTTCACCGCTACACAGGAAATTCCACCACCCTCTACCATACTCTAGCTCGACAGTTTTGAATGCAGTTCCCAGGTTGAGCCCGGGGATTTCACATCCAACTTAACGAACCACCTACGCGCGCTTTACGCCCAGTAATTCCGATTAACGCTTGCACCCTCTGTATTACCGCGGCTGCTGGCACAGAGTTAGCCGGTGCTTATTCTGTCGGTAACGTCAAAACACTAACGTATTAGGTTAATGCCCTTCCTCCCAACTTAAAGTGCTTTACAATCCGAAGACCTTCTTCACACACGCGGCATGGCTGGATCAGGCTTTCGCCCATTGTCCAATATTCCCCACTGCTGCCTCCCGTAGGAGTCTGGACCGTGTCTCAGTTCCAGTGTGACTGATCATCCTCTCAGACCAGTTACGGATCGTCGCCTTGGTGAGCCATTACCCCACCAACTAGCTAATCCGACCTAGGCTCATCTGATAGCGCAAGGCCCGAAGGTCCCCTGCTTTCTCCCGTAGGACGTATGCGGTATTAGCGTCCGTTTCCGAGCGTTATCCCCCACTACCAGGCAGATTCCTAGGCATTACTCACCCGTCCGCCGCTCTCAAGAGGTGCAAGCACCTCTCTACCGCTCGACTTGCATGTGTTAGGCCTGCCGCCAGCGTTCAATCTGAGCCATGATCAAACTCTTCAGTTCAAACATCTTTGGGTTTTGAGAAAACCCTAAACTTGGCTCAGCAATCGTTGGTTACATCTTTGATTTCTCGCGGAGTAACTTGTGATGCTGATAATCTGTTGACTAGCAGTCTGACCCCACAAGCACCCACACGAATTGCTTGATTCAGTTGTTAAAGAGCGGCGGGTTGATTCTTTCGTCTCAACCGAGGCGCGCATTCTACAGCGCCTGGTGTTGCTGTCAAGCGGTTATTTTCAGAAGTTTTTAAAGTTTCGCTTGGGAAACATCAACAACTTCAACCACTTGCGCTTCCGATCTCTCGTTAGCGGGAGGCGAATTCTACAGCGTTACTCGCTGCTGTCAACACCTCTTTTTCACCGCTTTCGACCGAGAAGATCGAATCGTCAACAGAGCCTTACAACACCGCCCCATCAACTCCTTCCGGACCTCGATGAACTGAAGCCCTGCACCTTCGAAACCTACTTAACTCGTTGAATCTCAAGGAGTTTTCCGTTTCGACTGCGCCGGAAGTGGGGCGAATTATAGACGTCTGGATTTTGCCGTCAACCTTTAATTTCATAATTCTGTCATATGGATCAAAACGCCCCACAAACAAAGAGGCCGGCGCCTAACGGCGCCGGCCTCTTCCCTAATAAGTTACAAGCTAGGGAAAGCGAACTGAGAAGCTTCATGGCTGGCCCGCTGCGGCCAACGCTGGGTAATAGCCTTGCGGCGAGTATAGAAACGCACCCCATCCGGGCCGTAGGCATGCAGGTCGCCGAACAGCGAACGCTTCCAGCCGCCAAAGCTGTGGTACGCAACAGGAACAGGCAAAGGAACGTTGACGCCGACCATGCCGACTTCAATCTCATCGCAGAACAACCGCGCCGCTTCACCATCACGGGTGAAGATACAGGTGCCATTGCCATATTCATGATCGTTGATCAGTTGCATCGCCTCTTCCAGGCTGTTGACCCGAACGATGCACAGGACCGGCCCGAAGATCTCTTCTTTATAGATGCGCATCTCAGGCGTCACGCGATCAAACAGGCAGCCACCAAGGAAGAAGCCCTCTTCATGCCCGGCCACGCTCAAACCGCGACCATCGACGATCAGCGAAGCACCCGCCGACACACCGTCTTCTATATAGCCACTGACTTTGTCGCGATGCTGCCCCGTCACGAGCGGCCCCATGTCCAGCCCGCAAGAAGTCCCCGCGCCAATCTTCAGTGCCTGAATCTGTGGAACCAGCTTGGACACCAGCGCATCCGCCACCTGATCGCCGACACATACCGCCACCGAAATCGCCATGCAACGCTCGCCGCACGAACCGTACGCCGCGCCCATCAAGGCGCTGACGGCGTTGTCCAGGTCCGCATCCGGCATCAGCACTGCATGGTTCTTTGCGCCACCCAGCGCCTGGACGCGCTTGCCGCGTCGGGTGCCCTCGGCATAGATGTATTCGGCAATCGGCGTCGAACCGACAAAACTCAGCGCCTTCACTTCTGGCGCTTCGATCAGCGCATCCACGGCC